>JBMHDS010000114.1:0-16261 GCA_049889275.1 Bradymonadia bacterium
TGAGGGACCATTTAATCCCGTCTCCACTGTGTGTGTTCCTTCGCATCTCAGCCCTCCTGTCAGTCAGCGCTCGTTGCTCAGCGCGTATCTCGCCATCGGCACACCTGGAACTCTAAGTCGCCTACCTTTGATGCGCTAGCATTTCGACCTTGGCGATCTCAGCGGGTTCCCAAGAGATAGAATCACATCACGATTGAGTGGCCTGCGACACTAAGCGCAGCATCGGTTTAGCTTGTCGTTGTACGTTCGATCTCAAACCAAGCGAGGAAACGCTGATATTCGCTGCGTATTGAGTATGTTTGACCGCGTTCAAACGTGTGAACGCCCTCAAGGGCGGGCATAAAGGCTTGTCGCCAGTGCGTGGACGCTTGTCCCGGCGAGGTGCTGAGGAAGGGCTCACCGTTGGCGAGCAGCTCGTACCAATAGACGAATCCGTGACAGGGTCCGCTGTCGGTGGCTTTGGTGACAATCTTCGTTTGACCCGACAGTGAAAACTCACTTCTAAAGTCGATTTCGAAAGCGACTTTCGCTTGACTGAGAGGTGTATGGTCGAAGCGAGCGAGGTCGATTTGTAAGAGCCTTGGGTCGCTCAAGGCGTTGAAGTTTGAGACATCGAATCCTGCAGCTTCGTCGACCCGATAATATTGAGAGAGGGCTTCGCTGGAGACGGGCATGACCCAAATACGAACCCCGTCGGGTACCATCTTTGCGTCTGCGGTCAATAAATTCTGCTTTGCATGCTGAATGGTCGCCAGAGCATCCTCCCCAAAGAACCCAGCGTCGAAGATCTCGCAGATGAGCGCCGTTGCTCTGGCCGGCATGTCGCCGCCGAGTTTGAGTTGAGTCGAGCGTTTTTCGAGCACCGTAATGGTTTGACTGGCACCGTTGGCGCTGATGACCTGTCTCGCAGCATGCGCGATCCGCCCGTTATCATCGCACGCGTATACGTGCGATGCCCCAGCGCGCGCCGCCATGAGGGCCAGCAGCCCAGAACCGGTGCCGATATCGAGAACGATCTCACCCCCCGTTAAGGTCTCAGTGATCGCATGACTAAAGGCATTGTTTCGAGGTGTGTCGTTCATCATCGGGAAATGCCAACGCTGAATAGCTGCATCGACGAGCTTGCGCATTTTTTGCGTGGCGAGCACGGCGCCCTGGTCGGTGGTCGATGCGCGCGAGTACCATCTGAGCGCATGTCCAGGTTGACCGATAGAGTCTAGCACCTCGCCAATACCGATTTGGGCGAGGGCAAAATCTGAGTCGATACCTAAAGCCGCCTGATAGTGATTGAGTGCTGTCTGAACTTGTCCCTGCGCCCGAGCTAAAGCGGCGAGCTTGCTCAGTACGGTGCGCCTATCGCCACCGGCCTTCTGACATGCCTCATAGGCGTTCTCAGCGGCTGACCATTCCGATTTCGAACGGTGAAAATCGCCGAGTAGCTCTAAGTATTCGTGCCGGTCGGCCATAGCTCTTTGAGCGATTTTAAGGTGCCGATGCGCGAGGTTGCGGTCCCCTTGGTCCAAAGCGATGCGCGCGCAGGCTAAGTGTACCCGTCCGTGTCCAGGCTTCGTCTTTAAGACCTTTTTATAGGTCCGTAATGCTTGGTCTAATTGTCCTGCTGCGACCAATCGTTCGGCCTCAGCAATCAGCTTCGCTTCTTTCAAAGCCCGACCCTCTAGTCGTCAGTCCACGGTTATAATGAGTTACCTTGAATCATACTAAGACCATAGTATGGCATTGTATGCAAATAAACGCAGCTGGTTGAGGGTCTTTAATGGTTGATCTAGAGGCCGAAAAGTGACTGTGAGGCTTGCCATGACATGCTGAGGAAGGCCATGCCGGCTGATAGACCGGAGTGGGCGTAGGCGACGATAAAACCGATGCTCAGTAGATTAGCGCTCGGGAGAAAAGCCCACGCGAACAAAAATCCTGTCCGCTGTAAATCTGTTTGCTGCCCATGGGTTTCTCGAATGGTTGATGTGATGTGATACGCCAACGTGGCGCCGAGGGTCACAGCGACCCAATGTGCCCCATCAAAACGACCAAGACCACTCATGATGATGAAGGGGACACAGAGGGTTGGAAACCAATATGGTCCGATCAACAAGAGCCAGTTACCCTGTCCCCGGTAACTCATTTCTCCGCCTTGGCTCCATGTTGCTTTAAGACCTGTGACCTTGTGCAATGTCATCCAGGCAAAGAGCGCGTGAGTGAGTTCATGCTCGAAAGTCGAGAAGAAAGACCCCATGAAGCGGCGTTTGAAGATGACCTGCCACGCGACGAGATAGCCGGCCATGCCCGCGCCGAAATAGACAAGGGGTTGTGGTGATGTCGCGACAATTTTGGTGAGTTCAAATAAACTGACAACAACACCCGGCAGCAGGTATATCATCACGCATGCGACGGGCCACTTGACCACCTTAAGAGTCAAGTTGGGGTAGGTGGACAATGCCATGGTTCGCCCCTGAGTTATCCTGGTATATCCAACGCGCGCGTGCCGTCGTCCCCAAAGCTCTCTACGCCGGCGCCGGCATCCTCGAGAATTCTCATAAAGAGATTTGCGACGGGCTCGTTGTTGTTTTGGTTCGGATCCCTTAGGTCGACGTATCGGCCTGTTTGTAAGCCACCTGCGCGCCCAGCTAAAACCACCGGGATGTTATAGTGGAAATGGCGATCGCCATCCTCGATCTCCGATGAGAAGTAGACCGTCGTTTCATCCAAGAGACTTCGACCACCGATGTCAGTGTCTTTGAGTCGATCCAAGAGGTGAGCAAATATTGAGACCTCCCAAGCATCGATCACTGAGAGTTTATCGAGTTTGGACTGGTCACGCTGGTGATGCGAGAGCTCGTGGTGCCCTTCAGCAATGCCGATCTCTGTATGCGCACGATTGCTACCGCCATTGCCAAACATAAAAGTACCGACCCGTGTCAGATCACACTTCATCGCTTCGACGAGGATGTCGAGCATGAGTCGTGCGTATTCTGCGCGGTCCCGCGGTGCTTGCTGGGGTCGCTCGAAACTTGGCCCGCACACATTATCTTCCGCGGCTGCGGCGACCACGCGTCTTTCAATGTCCCGTATGCCGCTCATGTAAGCGTCCATTCTGGCACGGTCACCACCGTTTAATTGGCCCCGCAACGAGTTGGCGTCGGCCAAGACAAAATCGAGAACGCTGCGTCGACGACGTAGATTTCTCGCGCGGGTCTCAGCGCTTGCGTTTGCGTCGAGACCGCCAAAGAGACGCTCGAACAACAGCCGTGGATTGGTCTCCTTGGGTAATGGGGTCTGCGCGTCACGCCAGGCGATGTTACGACTGTAGGCACAGCTGTAACCAGAGTCGCAGGCGTTGTCATTACCACCGCCCTCACAGCCGATCTCAAGAGAGGCATACCGGGTTTGTCCGTCATAGTGGCGGGCTAAGATCTGGTCGACGCTGGGTCCGATGCTCAGTTGGGATGCGTGCTTGAGCGGGTGCACGCAGGTCAGAAAGGTCGATGTGCCTCGCGCGTGGTCTCCCGGTCCATCACCCTGGGCGGCGCCGGCGTGATTATCGAGCCCGTTGACCATCAAGAGCTGGTCAGCGAACGGGAGCAGAGCCGCTAGACTCGTCGAAGAGAGATTATCTTCGCCAAGTGCGCCGGTATTCGACGGCCAAAAATTGGCCATGTTGAATCCATTTGGCACGTAGTAGCCAATGAACCGTTTGGGGGTCATCTGACCTTGAGCCAAGGCCCGTCCGCCGTTGAATTGTTCGAGCCAAGGCAGCGCCAGTGTCGCTCCCATGCCTGCGAGAAATGTGCGACGCTTTAGCCCTCGGTTGGGCAGGATTAAAGCGGGGGCGCTCGGTGTCTTATTACGATTCTTAACACTCATTGTTGAGCCTCCTCAGGCGCTGCCTCGCGGGGCTGACCCTTCGTTGTAAATAGAGGGCTTTTTACGATCGCGTCGACGATTGCCGGTGCTGAGTAGTTTCCATCTCGAGCGCGTTCATCGATGCTCTCGAACATGCATGCTTCCTCCTCCTCGATGCCGCGGCCTAACGCATATATCAACACCTTATTGAGCATACATGGGCCCAGCTCGGGTCGTGCCCGCACAGCTCTTGCCAAGCCAACCGCATCGGCGAATGTTTCATCACCGAGCAGGAGGCCCGCAGGCTCGATTGTCTCGCCATGATCTGTGTCCCTATAGGCGCCCACAGCATCAAATCGTTCGAGTCCGAATCCCACCGCATCCATATGTTGGTGACATGCTGCGCACGCAGGGTCCGCACGATGCTGTTCGAGGCGCTCGCGCAGAGACGCTTCTTGGTCGACGTCTTCGCTCAACCCCTCAACACTTGGTGGTGGAGGCGGTGGCGCAGAGCACAGCAACTCTTCAAGCACCCACTTGCCCCGCTTGACGGGTGAGGTTCGTGTGCGCTGTGAGGTGGCGGACAACCAGGAGGCCTGTGTCAGGAGACCGAGTCGATTTGCTTGTGGCAATTCGATCCGCACGAACTCATCACCCGAAATGTCAGAGATTCCATAGTGGCTCGCGAGTCGCTCATTGACGTAGGTGAAGTCTGCATCGACGATATCCAGAATGGGTCTATCGCTTCTCCAGATGGTGTCGAACACCATGCGGGTCTCTTCGAGCATCGCAGCTCGAAGCGCTTCGTCAAAGTCTGGAAATAATTCGTATTCAGGGTCCACCAGGGCAGCTTGACGAGTCAGCAGCCATTGTTCGCCCAGATCGAACACCATGGCGTTACTTCTGTCATCGTCGAGCATCTCGGCGGCCACCGAGCCAAGACCCGCCTCGTCGTCGAGCCGGCCAGCCTCGACGGCGTCGAGGAGCGTCTCATCGGGTACAGAACGCCATAAGAACGCCGCTAATCGACTGGCGAGCTCGTAGCCACTGAGTCGCTCGCCAGGTTGGCTCGCAGTCTCCACCCGAAACAGAAAGTGTGGCGACAAAAGAAGGGCATGGAGCACTTGGCGTAGCCCGGCTTGCAATCCATCCGGTTCGCCGATCTCGGCGCGCGCGAGGGACCACAGTCGCTCGGCCTCGGCCGGTTGGACGGGTCGGCGCCAGATCAAACGCGCGAGCCTGTTAATCGCCTCTTGAGCGCACGCTTCCGCTGCCTGACGTTCGTTGAGGTCGCAGCCCCGCAAAAAAGTCTGCTCGAAGGCGGTCGCGGGAATGTCTTCCCCGAATGGCCCTTCGACCTCGACGTAGTCGATGTGCATATTGCGGTCGCCCACATCATCGCAGGTGCCTTGGTCGAAGCGGTCCTGTGGGCAGTAATAGTCGTTTAAGAAGCGAATCCCGATGAAGGTGAGCGCTGCGCCAAGTTCGATCCGCGCCACCTCACTGATCTCGAAGGCTGGCGCTTGCGCACGGGTCTCAAAAGGACCGTATGTGACGCCGTTTACGAGGACTTCATAGCGTACGGGATCTGGCCCTGCCTGTGTCCCGCCGACCCGCACACGGACCGCGTATTCGCCCGTTGCCTCGAGCTGAATCTCACCGGTGATGGTGCCTGCAGACCAGAGGTTGTAGTAATCGTCAAATGCGCGACCAACCGTGCCTTCCATCGCCTCCGCTTCCAGTACGAAAATGCGGGGGTCGGCGAGGCGACTTGGGATTGCGCGTTCTGCGAGATAGCCGGCAGCTAATTCATATTTCTCTACGAGCAAAGGGCTGACGGTCAGCGAATCCGCGATATTATCGAGGCCGTAGCTGTTGTCCTCTGAGGGGAAATCATCGGCAGGAGATTCATCGATCTCGAGCAGTGCTTGGACGGCATGGTTATATTCTAACCGATTGAGTCGATGAAGCGCCTTAGCCGCCGGTGTATCCCAGCAGACCGCGTTCATCGGTGTGTGCATCTCATCATCTAGGTTTGCGATCCAAGCCCTGAGGTCGTCGAGTTGGGGCTTGGTATCGTCACCCTCTACGAGCTCAAAATACGTGGGTCCTGTCGGGGGCATTTGGCTAAACTGACCCGCGCCTTGACCTGCTAGAAAGTCGAGTAAGGCGCTGTCATCCGGCGCACCGATGACCACCCATGTCTCATCGCCCACGAGTCGGTTCCTGAAATGCTCGAGATCCGTGAAGAAAGGTAACGATTGGCCCTCTGCATGGCACTGCGCACATAGCGGCGCCATGGCATTGAAGACCCGTTCGGTGGTCCACTGCGTTGGGTCCGCCTGCGCGTCGGGAACGCTGGAATCGGTGGCGTTTTGCATCGGCATCATGTCCGAGGCATCCACGCGCGTCGCATTCTCGCTGCACCCACAAATCAACAATGTCGCAAACAGAACGAAGGCCTTTGGCCATACATATCCCGCGCTGTCTTTGGTCTCGTCGGATGACACCATAACCCCACTCCCCACGGTGTGATTTCTCTTGTGTGGACTCACTATAGCACTCAATGAGGGCTCGATGAAAACCCTGTCTGTCATCGATAGCCATTCAATATGCGGATATTGGTTATGCGGATTAATCATCCACGCGCAGACCAGGCAGGTCAGCCCCATCTGGAGCAGACCTACCTGCGATAATTATAGTGGACGCTTCGACAAGGCTTGAAAATTAGTTTGATTCGAACCACCTTAGCGTCCTTCTTGTCGAACCGGAGTCGAGGTCTCGTTGATGACAACCAAGTTTGAAATTCTGCGTCAATTGCTCGTCTGCCCGGTCACAGGACTGGGTGATCTTGAGCTGCTCGGTGACGCTCAAGACGGGCTGTTGGTCAGCGGCGCCGATACCTGTTACCCGATCATTGGCGGGGTGCCGCGAATGTTGCCGCCAGACCTGCTCGGCCCCTTTTTGAAAGGTGCTTTTCCAGATGTGCTCGAGCGGTGGCCGCAACTCGACGCCTTTGTCAGTGACACGGTTGATGCCGAACCCGATGTCCTAGACACCCTTGTCGCGTACAGCTACCAGCATGTCGACCTCGCTGACGATGAGCTGTTGAGAGATGACTGGCTTGCGACATGGCATCGATTCCAGCCAGGGGTTGAGCTGTCGCATTTTCGTGGAAAGTCTGTCCTAGAGATAGGCAGTGGTGAGGGACGACATGGCTGTCTGGTCGGCGAACAAGCCGAACTGTATGTTGGCTTGGATCTATCTCGCGGCGTTGAGCTAGCGAATCGTCGCGATGTCAATTCGAACAGTTTTTATGTTCAGGGCGATTTAAGACGACCGCCTTTCGGCCCCGGCGCCTTCGATGCACTGTATTCGAATGGCGTTTTGCATCATACGCCGGAACCTCAAGTTTCTTTTCGATCGGTTGCGCCGCTGGTCAGAGACGGCGGCGAGGTCTTCGTCTGGGTATACGGTCTTGATGACATGCGCTGGTCCTACCGGGTCAGCCACTTAACGTTCCTACGCCCAATGACCAATCGACTGCCTCGCATCGGTCAGCTCGGCATGGCCTTTGGCTTGACGGCTGCCGTAGAGGTTGCTTTGTGGACGCCCACTCGCGTGCTGCGTCACGCGGGTCTGCCGCAGCTCGCCGAGAAGATTCCCTATGCTGATGCTGCATCGCGAGACTGGACCTATAAGCTCCGACGCATGTTCGACCGGATTAATCCACCCATCACACACTACATCTCGAGGGAAGAACTCTTCGAGTGGTTCGCCGACCTTGAGCATGTAGAGGTGTTGAATGCGGATGGTCAAGGTTGGTCGGCCCGGGGACGGGTTAGGAGTGCGGTCGGATGATACGCTCTCAATGGAGATACGCGCCGATCTTGTTCTGCGTCTTGAACTTTGGCTGTGATGCGATTCAGCCGCCCGACAAAACGCAAAAGGTGCGCGCTTTGCCGTCGAGCCATTACAGGTTAATCGACGCATTTGAGTCTCTCGTCGAGTCTGTCAAGGCAGGTCAGACCGATGTAGCGCTCAAGACCATGGAGCCCTTTCTGATGACACGAAAGGATTTTGATACGCTCTTTCCGCCGGCGCTCAGCGCACAGCTTTGGCCCAAGTATCGCGATGTCATTGCCGTTGATTTACGCAAGGAGGTTGCCGAAGTTTTGATGAGCCGTATTAAGGCTGGTTTCGACACCATCGATTGTGTTCGCGTCAGCACGGTCAATCCAAAGCACACGACGCGGGGTGATCTCGACATGATCAGCGCGATGAACAAACCGCCAAAAATGTATACGGTCAGACTCAGGCCCAAAGACAGTGAGATCGGCCTCCGGCTCAACGGATTTGTCTTTGTCAACGGGCGATGGCGGACCCTACTGAAGACCTACAACTACTTGCCAAAGGTGGACGCAGCGAAAACCAACTAGTTGTCATTGGTAGACTCGGTTTGCGTTCAGACCGGAGCTCATTCTATGCTGCGTCGTTACTGATTTTTTTCGAGCGTTTATATGCCCAACAACACACTGTCAAAAAGCTTGATGTTATCCGTCTGCTGTCTTGGCCTGGCTGTACTCGTTGGCTGTGGCGCGAGTCCGCCATCGCAGACTCACTACGATGTCCGGGCGATTGAGCAGGCGCCAGTTCAGTCAAAAAATCGAGCAGCGCTCCGTCATTTGGCAAAGCGCGTGCTGGCCTCGCGACGGATCAAGTTACGAGAAGACGGACGTACAAAGACGCTGAAGCCTGCCGATGTCAACGCCCTCTCACTTGCGGTTCTCCAGGGGATTCGTATTCTCGATAGCGGCGCGCGACTAGGGGCGGAGGTCGACGCGCTTATTCCCATCAAAGGGCGTGGCGCGGTGCCTGTGACCCTCGTCACCGACATGAACGGCGATGCGACCATCGTCGCCGCGCGGGCACCAAAGCGCCCTCAGGCAAAGCCCGCTTATATTCCTCGCTTCCTAAATGGTGATGAAAAGTGGTCAGCCAAGGCGCGTGAGACGCTTAAACTGGCGATGGGTCTCGTCTCAAAACAGGAGGCAGTAGCGCTAAAAGACCTTGCGCTGGTGCGCTATCGGAAGTCGAAAGACAAGCGTAAAGGGGCCGTCTATCTGCAGAAAGGTTGCGAAGCTGAGATCAGGATCTATAACCGCTCGTTTAGTATCGATCGCTTTCAGTTCGTCGGTGAACCATCGAGACCCTTACCCGCATCGGCCCGTACCGTGTTGCACGAGGTCGGTCATGCGATTCACAATCGACCTGGGCGTTTAGCCTACTGTTCATTTGTGTCCGACCAGAACGCATTCAAGAAGCGTATCGATCGTTACAATAGCGACTTGAAACGCGCCAAAAAGACTCGAGATCGGCGGCTCGCCGCACGGCTTCAAAACGAAAGTGCAGCGCTCGCGCGAGTGAAGAAAAAATTACAAAAACGAGCGGATAAGATTCGCACCCTCATCGATAAAGGTCCCGTATTGATGGCCTTCGCTTCAGCGATTGGAAGTGAGGAAGGCCCAACCGAATACGCGATGGTCAGCATAAAGGAAGCTTTTGCTGAAGCCTACTCGCTCTATCGCTCGGATCCAGCGGCGCTTTCCCGGGTGATGCCGAAAGCGTTTCGATGGTTTAATGCGGGTGGTCACATTAAAGCGATGAATCAGAAACCGTCGGCTTGACGAAAGTATTCGCTATAGTGGTCGCGTTATCCTCGATGACGGAGAGTTGACCTCAGGGAGGTGCGCGCCTAGCTGGTGCGGGCCGTGGACTTCAAATCCATTGTAGGGCGGTGATCCCGTCCTGGGCGGGTTCGATTCCCGTGCACCTCCACAGCACCAGCTCTTCGTTGGCCTCGGAATTTTGTCGATTTGGCAGTTCGACGTACGGTATCGTTGCGCGTTCTGTGTTGCGCGTTCTGTGTTGCGCGTTCTGTGTTGCGCGTTCTGTGTTGCGCGTTCTGTGTTGCGCGTTGCATGAACACTAACTGCTTTGAGGGCATGATGCACTACCGGCTGATCGCACTGCAATTCATCCTCACTGGGTGTACATTTGACGTTCCGTTGACGCCGCCAGCACCGCTTCCCTTCGATGGCGACGTCGCTGCAGAAGACAGCGTCCGTTCAAGCTCCGATGCCGAACTCGGCGATTCTATCTCACCGAGTCTCGAAGACTTAGGCCCAGTGACAGATGGGCAAATCGCAGGACGCGATTCAGGCTGCGGGGTATCGTGCGTGGAGGTTTGCAATGGCCTCGATGATGACGGCGACGGTCAGACCGATGAGGGGGTTGCTAATGCCTGTGGTGGCTGTGACGTTGTACCCTTGGAGGTCTGCGATGGCGCCGACAATGACTGTGATGGCAATGTCGACGAAGGGGTTCTCAATCGATGCGACGCATGTGGCGAAGTCGGCGGCGAGGTCTGCGATGGTGCCGATAATGATTGTGATGGCAACGTCGACGAGGGCGTGCTAAACGCTTGCGGTTTGTGTGGAGATGTGCCCGAAGATGTCTGCGACGGGGTCGATAATGACTGTGATGGTATCATCGATCAGGACTGTCCATGCACTGTGGGCATGGAGCGTGCTTGTGGAAACGATATAGGGGCTTGCGTACCCGGCGAACAGACCTGCGATGGCGGAGAATGGAGCGAATGCGTCGGCCGGGTGCCGCCCGTCGACGAGGCTTGTGATGGCGTCGATAACGATTGTGATGGCATCGTTGACGAAGCATTGGTGATGGCGTGTGGTTCATCGGTCGGGCTTTGTCGGCCGGGTGAATCACGCTGCGTCGACGGTGGTTTTCAAGGTTGTGATGGACAAATCGCGCCGACGCCCGAGGTTTGTAACGCGCAAGATGACGACTGTGATGGGCGGTCTGACGAGGATGTCGCGGCAGAACCGACTCAATGCGGGATTGGCGAATGCATCACAAACGGGACGATCAACTGTGACAATGGTGTGCTGGTCAACGATTGTACGCCGAGACCACCGGCGGTGGAGCGCTGCGATGGTTTGGACAACGATTGTGATCGTGCGATCGACGAGGACTATGTGCCGGAGATGACCGCATGTGGTGTGGGTGCTTGCCGGCGCATGGGCACCACCCAATGTGTGAATGGCAACGTAGACGACGTCTGCACGCCTGGCGCGCCGACACCCGGAGATGGCTCCTGTGACGGTGTTGATGACGACTGTGATGGGCGCGTTGATGAGGGCGTCGCCAGTACACCAGTTAGTTGCGGTGTGGGCGCTTGTCGCAGAGATGGGATGCGCGGCTGCGTCGCTGGCGCCATACAAGAGAGCTGCGAACCCGGACAACCCAGGCAGGACAACGATTGCGACGGTGTCGATGATGATTGTGACGGTCGGGTTGATGAACACTTTAGCGTCGCTCAAACACAATGTGGTGTTGGCGCGTGTACGGCGATTGGGCAGATATCTTGTGTAAACGGTCAGCAATCGTCGTCTTGTCAACCGTCTGCGCCAGCAGCCAATGATCGGAGTTGCAACAACGTTGATGACGATTGTGATGGCAGTACGGATGAAGACTTCAATTCGCAAGTGACACGCTGTGGTGTTGGTGCCTGTGCACGAAATGGTGCGACCTCTTGTGCTGGCGGTCGAGTCACAGATAGCTGTCAGGCCGGCGCACCCGCAGCGAACGACCGAAGCTGCAACAGTGTCGATGATGATTGCGATAGTCGCCTCGACGAGGACTATGCCTCCGAGGCGACGACCTGTGGCGTGGGTATCTGTGTGGCGAACGGTGCCACTGCCTGTGTTGCCGGCGCCGTAATCAATAACTGCAGACCCACCGATCCAGAGCCGAATGATGCCACCTGCGATGGGCGCGATAACGATTGTGATGGGACGAGCGATGAAGGCGTTGCTCAGAGCAATACAACTTGCGGCTTAGGCGTCTGTCGTGCCACCGGTGTCAACCGTTGCGTCAACGGCCTCATCGCTGATTCCTGTACGCCCGAACCAAACGCCGTCGAGGAAGGCGGTGAATTCCTCATTCGCTGCGATGGCCTCGACAACGATTGTGATGGTCAGGTGGACGAGGGTTATCCCAGCGCAATCGGTTGCAGAGCAGGTGAGCTTTACTGTAACCGGGCGAGCGGCCGCATCGAGGTGTGTGGCGATGGTATTCCGCCTTGATGCTCAAGCGATGGGTTGTCCAACAAGTCCTTGAGCGGCGTGAGACTTCAGGTATAGTGCGCCGCAGCGCGCGCTTTTTCTAGGAGAGTTCTTGATGACGCCGTTTGCCCGCGATATCCGAATGGTCCCGAACATCTTGTCGCTCGCGCGCGTCCTGATGGTGTTCATCACGCTCATCGTGATCCTCTTCTTTAATCA
Organism: Bradymonadia bacterium; assembly: GCA_049889275.1. Lineage (GTDB taxonomy): Bacteria > Myxococcota_A > Bradymonadia > UBA7976 > UBA1532 > UBA1532. The sequence goes on from JBMHDS010000114.1 coordinate 12,222, forward strand.
GTTAGAGATTGGCCTATTGCTCGGTTTCTTGGCGGGCTTTAGTGACTTTCTAGATGGTTATTACGCCCGAAAGCTCAACCAGACGAGCGAGCTCGGTGTGGTACTTGATCAATATTCGGACCTGGTCTACGAGGGTCTGTTTTTCTTGCTCTTGACGACCTACGGCGCGGGTCTACATCCCGCTTTTCTCGGCGCTTACCTGACGCGAGAGTTCTGGGTCATGTCCATGCGCCGGATGATGGCAGAGCGTGGTATCGAGACCCGCAGCAGTATGATCGGAAAGATCAAGACACACTTCTACAGCTACGGCTTTATCCTTTACTGGTGTTACTTAGGCGAGCTTATCCCTAGCCTAGACCAATATTTTTATTGGGGTGGCATCGGGCTGTTTGTGGGCGGTGTCATTTTGTCGTACTGGAGCGGTGTGCTCTATACTATCGACTTTATCAACGGTTACAATCGCGTCGAAGGGGCAAAAGAGCGACAGGGCTCAGCCTAGGCGAATCATTTAAGCTCGCGCATCCATAATCGTGCTTCGTCGATCTGATAATCGAGCGACTCAAACCCAGGTAAAATGGTGGTATTGACCACGTTGCGGACCACGCCTGCAAACGTCGCCTTGTCGAGCACACCGTGACCGAGAGTCGCGGTATCTTGGGGACGGTAGACCGCGTAAGTCGACGAGATGGCATGTTCTAGCATCGGCTGAATAAAGGGTTCTAGCCAGGCCGTCTCAACCTGTTCGATCGCCGCGCTGAGATGGGCCCAACCAAGCCGGCCCTGCCATACACGAGACTCGAATACGAGGTGAGCTGCGAGCTTGATCGAGGGCCAACGGCTCTGTTCGTAGATGGTACCCGCGATGCTGCCATAGATGGGCGCGTATACACATCCGATATACACGGCTTCGTAGAGCACCTTTTGGTCAATACTCAGCGTCACCGGAGCGAGAGGACCCGGCCTCGATGGTGGTTCCAGGGGCTTGTTTCGCCCAAACTCGGCTGCGAGTTTACCGCTGGCGGTCGCTTCCTTCTTGAGGTCTTCGATGGCGCGTAAGGCCATTTGGAGAACAGACTGAGTGGTGCCGTGTACGCGCAGCGCTTGTGTAAGGGACTCGAGCCGAAGAGAGATGCGTGCAGCATCGAGACTCGCGTCTGTCCAGATCTCTTGGATAAGCTGTCTTGTCTCTCGGCCTAGTGGCTGGGTGATGGGCAGCATGCTCGTTGACTCTCCTTGACGATTCGCAGCGTGAACGCTCTGTCATTGAATGGTTTGACGCACAATCGACTTTGCAGCAAGAAGTATTTCGGTCATCATCTTGCTTTCGTATGCGTTCGAACAGTTCGAACGCTTTTGTCTGAGACAAGTTAGATGTATCGCTGGAGGATTGGGTGACCACCGACGATTTAGATACTTACCGTAAGCAGCTCACAGCGCTTCTCCGCGCCCTCGAACAAGGCGGCCCGCTCCAAGTGGAGCCCAATCGCAGCGGTGAATCTGAACGTCCAGACGATGATTTCCAAGCGCTCAATGAGATGCACCAATCCATCGCGTCGGGTCGAAACCGCAATCAGGCAGAGGTTTTGCAACAGATTCGAGACGCGCTCGATAAACTCCAGCACGAGCCCGAGGAGTTTGGCCTATGCGAAGAGTGCGAAGCGGCCATTCCGGCCGGTCGACTCAAGCTGATGCCCTACGCGCCGCGATGCGTTAAATGTCAATCAGCTCTAGAGACGGCTCTACCGACAGGTCGTCGCCATCTCACCGATTATCGATAGCGGCGCCACTCAAACGCTCTTTTTCCAGGGGCCGGAGATTGCGACGGTGACGTTTTCTGGCGTCTGCAGGTTCACAAACAAGACCGCGCCGTCGGGTGAAAAACAGGCACCTGTAAATTCTGCTCCAGCTTTGCCCACGTTCGCGAACGAGTTGCGATTGCGCGCGATATCATAGATCTCGCCGCTGGCCGTCATGCCGCGGATATACTGATGCGTGACTGTCTGGGTGCTCGAATAATTGTCTTCCGCCATGACCAAATCGCCCCAAGGCGCCATGACCAGATTGTCGGGGCAAGACAATACACTCCGGTCTGTGACCTCGTATTCAAGCCGAAGTATATCGACGCTCTCTTCGCTCGTGCTCGGGACATATTTAAATATCTGACCCCCAAAGGCCGGACCGCCGAGTGATGCCGTAAACCAGACGGCTCCGGCGTCGTATGTAATGCCTTCGCCGCGCATGAACTGCGTTGCGCCTGCTATCGCCCCTTGTTCTCTGCAGCTCTGCGTCTTGGCCGATGGATCGGGGATGCGGACCCAGTTCACCTGCCAGCTCTGGTTGTTTGGCCAGGCTTGACCACCTGTCTTCGGCTGCCTTGGTGTGCCATGGGGGTGGGTTGTCTTGAGCCCTTTGATAGCCAAGGCCTCCAGTCTGCCATTGCCCATCGGTCGCTTTGGATCGTCCGGTACGTGTCGATAAAACAAACCGTCGTATCGATCTTCGGTCATGTAGGCGATGCCCGTCTCCTGATCGAGGACGATGCCCTCTCTCGGGAATCGACCCCAGCTCGTAATGCGTCTGGGTTTGGTGAGCACATCATCAGTCGGCTTGGTCAAAAACGCATAGCCGTGTCCCGGTGTCTCCGATTCTTCGCACGTCACCCAGCCTTGCGGAATCACGCCACCCGCGCAGTTGAGCTCGGTCCCGGCCAAGGCAAAGTTTGAACCCTTGACGGCTTTTGATTTTTGTCCAGTTGCCTGCTGGAGTTCGGCCCGTAACGCAGAGGCTTCGATGACCACGCGAGTCACGCCGCCATAAGCCCCTTTGGCGTAGTGGGGAGATGGCACTTCTTCATCGCTGAAATGACCCATCGAATAGTTCCTCTTACCCATGAACGCGCGATTACCGAGTTCATGGTTTCGCAACAAAACATATTCGCCCTTGGGTCCCTCAAAACAGGCCATGCCATCGGGTTGTTGGGGCATTTGGTAGCCATCGGAGAGTGCATCACCCGCCGTTTGAACGACGCAGTACGTAAAGCCTTCGGGGAGGTCGAGCAGCCCGTCTTTGGCTGTAATTAGGGGACCAAAACCACCAGCACCTGCAGATTTTGTCTGGCGCTGCGAACCTGTGTCCGAGACCGTGGTCCGTCCATTCGTTTGCCGTTTCACACAACCGCTGACAAAGAGTGCAAGGGCGGATGCACCCGTGGTTTGCACAAACTCACGACGCTTCATCATTTTACGACCTCCATCTCATCTCTTCGGTAATCTATAGGGGCCTGCATTAAACCGCTATTGTCGAGATTTAATTGACACCCTAAAGTAACCGAACGACAACGCAGGGTGTCGATTAATCCATCCGAGGTCAAAAAAATCGGCACTCGACAATCATCGGGGATACATCATGGGCTTACTGATCGACGGTTCTTGGCACGACCGATGGTACGATACGAAGAGCACACAGGGACGATTCATTCGTACCGAGGCGCAATTTCGTAACTGGATTACCAAAGATGGAGCGCCAGGTCCGTCCGGTAAGGGTGGGTTTGAGGCGGCTTCGGGGCGCTATCACCTCTACGTATCCCATGCCTGTCCATGGGCCCATCGGACGATTATCATGCGCGCGCTGAAGGGACTCACGACCCATATCTCAGTCTCGGTAGTCAATTGGGTGATGCGTGAATCGGGGTGGACCTTTGAGCCAGGACCCGGTGTCGTAGGCGATCCGGTTGCCGACGTGGTCAATCTGCATGAAATTTATTGCCGGGCTGACCGGAAGTACACAGGTCGAGTCACGGTGCCACTCCTTTGGGACAAACAGACAGACCAACCCGTGTCCAATGAATCGTCAGAAATCATCCTGATGTTTAATGACGCCTTCAATGAACTCACTGGTAACCGCGACGATTACTATCCCGAGGACCTGAAGGCAGAGATCGAGCAAATCAATGATTACGTCTACGACCGGATTAACAACGGTGTCTACAAAACAGGGTTTGCGACGAAACAATCTGTCTACGAAGAGCAAGTCGAGCGCTT
>JBMHDS010000115.1:0-34643 GCA_049889275.1 Bradymonadia bacterium
ACTTGCTCTAAGAACCGCCCATCCCGAGGCATGCGACCGTCTGCGGCCACGATGCGATAGTAGGGACGCTTTTTAGAGCCGAATCTTTGTAGTCTGATCTTGACCGCCATTGGCCCAAATCTCCTGCGTTTGATTGATTGAACAGCGCCCGTAGTCGACGCATAGGACGCTGGAACCTATAGATCAATGCACAAGATGTCAAGCATGCTCACGAAAATCGTGATCTCTCTGTGGGGGGTGGTGCATCACGGCACGCCAGCGGTCAACGCGTAGATGCCGCCCGACGTCGCAGGGCACGGACGATAATCGGGTAGTCATCGATATTTTTGGGCTCGTTTACATTATCACGATTCCACAGCCGATCTTTGATCGCTGCACGTGGCCAAAGCAACCAGTCCGCATAACGAAGCGCCCAACCATAGGGCGTTTTGGCGCTCGAATGAGTCGCCATGAGCGACTTGTTGTAGAACAATGATTCTGCTGCGGTTCTCGGATTAGACTCTAGGCGAATGACGCTGCCCAAAAGCTCATTGACAATCTGTGGAATGTCAGACAGATCCAGCCCGCTGACCTGAGTTCGGATAAACGGCTTGGTTCGCATTTTTGGGTGCCAGACGATGATCGGGACCGATAGGCGCGCCGGCGACAATGTCGTTCCACGATAACTGCCACGAGTTCGCGTCGCGCTCCCAACGACCACGATCGCCGTCTCTGACGCCAAACTATAGTGATTCAAGGCGGCGACAATGTGCCCTATCCAAAAGTCAGAACTCAAAACAGCGCCCTCTGTGACCTCCGGCACCCGCTCCGAGCGTGGCTTACTACGAAACACTTCGTCGGGGTCAACTTGTCGGCCGCGGACCGGCATCGCCAGATCGATATACATGAAAAACCGATTTCGCCCCCGCGTGTAGAACCACTCGTCGAGCGCCCGGAACTCCGCCTCAAACCCGGCCTTACGATCTAACATCGCGGGCCCCTGAAAGCTCGTAAAACCGCTTTGAAGCTCCTTGGAGAATCGGGGATTTGTGGTCCACTGACTCGTGCCAATCCCGGCTGCTTGCAAAGTCTTCACCCAAGATTTTGACCAACCTGGCGGCTGCAAGATGCGCCTGTGAGCGTCAACATTGCTCAAACCACCAGACCAAGCTTCGAGACCAACCGCACCTTCGCCAGCCAATAACTCTAAATTCGGCGCATCGACGAAGTCTCCATCGCGCCCGAGCCGCAACACGTCGGACCATAGGCCTTCGACAACAAAAAGGATGACATTCTTTACGGCAGGCAAGGGCTGGTATGTTTTTACTTTTCGCGTCACATCAATTTGAGTCCAGGCTGCTGACTCAATGGCCCTCATATCGCCCTTGGTCTTAAAGTGTAGCCTCACGATTTGACCAGACCAGCGACTCAGGTCAGCCGAAAGTTGTTCAGTCTGACCATCGTCTACACGCTTACTGAGAAGCTCGGTGGTTCCGCTCCCATCCCGTGACAATTGAATGGAGAAGTCCACAGGCCCCCCATCCGCGACCTCAGCGGTCGCCCGAATCTCCCCATTTGGCGGTACATGCAGATCCAGCGACCAGCGGGTCGGCGGACCAGCATACCACGTCATTTGAGCATCTCGATTGAGCCATTTCTCGGGCGGCTCGGATGCTTTAGTTGCCGAGAACCAAGCTCCAGCAAAGTCCGCCGACGAGCGACGCTTACGCTTGACCACAGTTCGCCTAAACCAAAATCTGAGCTTATGTTCGCCTGGCCCCAGTCCTGCATCACCGATGGGGAGGGTGTATTTCTGCCATCCGGACTTTAGGCGAATGGTTCCGAGTGGTTTATCATCCAGAAAAACACTGGCCGCCTGACGCGTCCCTCGAGGTCGTAGCCAGAGCGATAGATAGCGAAGGCTTGGCCCTTCGATGCCGACGGGAAACGCAACGGTGACACCTATGCTGTAAAGCCTTGCAGCGACCCGTCCGTGGAGTACGGTCGGTGGCGACCACGGTGTTTTGCCGGTCAGTGAAGAGAGAGATGTCCACCCAGGCATCGACGGACCGAACCCCATCCCGTCTCGACCAACGGTCGCAGACGCCCAACTCTCGAGTAGCGATTCACGACGTTCGCGCACGCCGCGAACCGGTGCGAGCTGATCGGCGGTCAATAGATGAGACGGACCCTCAATCTTTCTGCGCGCAAGCTGCGGGCTTGCACTGCCCATATCACCCGGGAGCACCGAACCGAAATCGGGTACATCTGTGCCTGGCTCGGATTCACTGCAGCCGCCTAAGACGACCGCCAGCAAGATTATCTTTGAAAATAAAGCCTTCACGGTGCGCCATCCTGCTGACCATTGTCGTAGACGTCAAGCAAGTCGAACAGCGGTCTGACGCCATCGGTCAATTTTTTTACCGTTTTCTGTAATGCCCCCGATGGATTGACAGCAGATCGCGAGGGCGATAATGAATCATCCATGAATACCTCAATCTTTCGAGCAATCCTTGCAGCAGCGTCGGCGGTCATCGCCATGTGCATCATCGGCTTCTACGAGGGCATCGCCTATCTCAACGGAAGTGCCGGTGGCAGCGTAAACGGCATATACGCTGGTTTTTCCATGAGCGCAGTGCTCGCATTGCCCATCGCAGCCAGCTTTGCGCTAGCGGTGCCGCAGGTTTGGGATGCGATCTCGCCCGCGCGATGGCGCGACGAGATCTTACGCAATGAATCGAGCGCGGTTCGACTCGATTGGCTTGCGGGTATACTCGCCCGTCTGACCGCTCTAGCAGCACTTGCCATCACCGTTGGACTATTCGCTGCTGTGTCACATGATTTTAATCAGCGAATGATGACCATCGCTTTCATGGGGCTAAGCGGCGTCGCGAGCGGTTTGCTCGCATGGTTCACCTACCTGGCCGCCAAACCGATGTATCGATATCTCGTTGAACGCTTTTCGACGGATGCTAAGCGAATGGTTTGGATGCCCGGCATCGTCATCGGTCTGAGCGCGCTGGTGGCTATCATCTATGTGGCAGGCCTCGATCTCGGGGCGCATCGTATGGAGCGATTCTATCTACCACTCGCCGGGGCCATCGGCGGTTTCGTGATTTTCGCATGCACTGACATATGGACGGGTCTCTTGCAAAAGGCTGTGCTTGGCGTGGCTTCTATGGCCATCATTGTCGGGCTGTTTTTCTTACAGAACGCTGATTGGAAACAGGTCAGTCCCGTGATTATCAAGCAAGGGGCGTCGAGTCAGTTAACTCTGGTGGCGCTGCGGGCTCTCACTGACTCTGATGGAGATGGTTTCTCAGCTTCATTCGCTGGCGGGGACTGCGATGACAACAATCCAAACGTCAACCCGCGTGCCAAGGAGATCCCTGATAACGGTGTCGATGAGAACTGTCGAGGGGGCGACCTCAAAACCCCGCCACCTGAACCCGTGACGAAGCCGCTGGCGAAACCGGATGCGGCAGTACCGACACCGGCAACGACAGCCAAAGAGGCTCCTCGGTTCAAAGCAAACCCATACAATATCCTGTTCATCATGATCGATACGCTCAGACCGGATCGTCTCGGTGCCTACGGCTATAAGCGCGATACGAGTCCAAATCTTGACGCCTTCGCGAAGCAATCACTGCTGTTTGAGAACGTCTACGGCCAAGCGCCCAACACCCCACGTTCGTTCCCTTCGATGATTACCGGTCGCTATCCAAGTCGGATTAAATGGGTTAAGCGCTACGCGAATTACGGAAAACTTAAAGAGGACAACCAAACGCTGTTCAAGATTTTTGGGACAAAGGGCTGGCGCACCGAGATGGTCAGCGCACATTGGTATTTTGAGAAGGCGAAGGGTTTTGAAAAAGGGATTCATTATTGGGATAATCGCGGGGCGCTCAGCGTAAAGAAGAGCAATACCCAATCAGCGGCACCGCTCATGACCAAGAAAGTGCTGGGCCGTCTCGACGAGCTCGAGCGAGAGAAGCAGCGTTTTGTTCTCTTCGCCCACTATTTCGATCCCCACAGCCGATATATGAACCACCCTGAGGTCAAGGTTTTTGGTAAGAAAGGGCTGTCCAATAAATACGACAGTGAGATTGCCTTCGTTGACCATCATCTCAAGCCTGTGCTTGAGCGCGTCTCTACCGGCATGCTCGCGCGCAATACAATCGTCGTCATCACCAGTGACCATGGAGAAGCCTTCAAGGAGCATGGGTTCTATTTCCATGGCCGCACCGTATACGACGAAGAGGTCAAGGTCCCTCTCTTGATTCGCATTCCAGGCGTCGAGGCCAAACGTCTGAGCTCAACGGTTGGGCTCGTGGATCTACTTCCAACGCTCGGCGAGTTGACGGGTATAAAGACAGCCAGCGCGATGGGTGAGAGTTTGGTCGGACTATGGACCGAGAAAGGACCACAGCCGACCAAGCCCGTGTTCGTCGAACAACTCCCCTATCCAAACTACAAAACCCACATGGTGGCCGCTGTCGGGCGCACCAACCGTATGAAGGTCATTCAGAACGTCACAGACAATGTCACTGAGATATTTGATCTGAAAGCGGACCCAAAAGAGAAAACGAATCTACTCGGCAAAGCGTCTGAAGCCGCTAAAGATCTACAACGGGCTTTGGAGCGATTTCTCGATGCAGACCCCGGACAATAATATCCACGCACTGCGCCAGCTACTATCGGCTTTGCTCTTAGCGGCAGACGGCCCGCTTAGAGTGGATGCCATCGTTCAACTCTTAGGTGAAGCTGTCGACGACGAAGAGTGGCCTGAACGCGTCGACTCTCAAACAGTGGAGCAGGCGCTCAAAGAACTCAGTGAAGACGTGTCAGCGACCTTTGGGGTCGAACTTGTTGAGGTTGCCGGCGGTTGGCGTTTTCGGACAAAGTCAAGCTTCGGACCACTGGTGCGCCGCCTGTGGCCAGAACGTAAGCTGCGTCTCAGTAAAGCTGCGCTCGAGGCGCTCGCGGTGATCGCCTATCGGCAACCATGCACGCGGGCGGATGTGGAGTCTGTTCGAGGCGTCGACTGTGGCGGCGTTGTCCGCAGCCTATTGGAAAAAGGTTTGCTCAAAATCAGCGGTAAGAGCGAAGATGTTGGTCGACCGCTTCTGTATCGAACGACCCCACTTTTCCTAGAGACCTTTTCGCTGAAGAGCATTTCCTCCTTACCAACATTACGATCCATCGAAGAATTGGAAGCAGAGGAAGCGGCCCGTCTGCAAGCTGAAGCTGACCCAGCGGTCGCGGCGCGATTTGCGAGTCTGAATCAAGAGCCTGCAGTCCCCCCGGCGGCAGGCGCGACACGAGACCAGGCCGGAGTAGAACAACCCCAGGACGTATACTCGAACGATGACTCGAGTGACGAGGTCACAGCCTCTCGCCAGGACGATACGGCCGACGTAAACACCGGCGACTGAGTATCTCAGCTCATTCGGCCAGCATGCCCGCTGCGACTTCACCACGTTCCGCGATTTTCTCAACTTTTGCACTGAGGTAGAGCGGGGTTTGCGGCCCTCGCTGCTCGACACCGATCAAATTCAATCGCGCCATTTCCAAGATCGCGAGAAAGGTCGTAATGACCTCTTCGCGTGTCGTCTGCTCTTCGATCAACTCGTGGAAACTTAAGCTGCCCCGAACGGAGAGACCATCGGCGATCTGAGCGATGCGCTCACCAATGGTAATGCGTTCTACGTAGATCTCGTGCGGCGCTTGATAGGTATCGCGCTTTAAAACCCCCTTAAAGGCCATGGCCAATCGGTAAATATCGTGACCGGTCAAGACTTGCTCATCATCGACTGGCCGGTCCTGTCCTGATGGGCGATTAAACACATCATGGCCGAGCCGAGTCTCGCCGCCGAGGTGTTGAGCCGCTTCTTTGAACACCTGGTAGGCGAGCAGCTGATACATCAATTCAGTCCGTGGATCGAGGTCGTCCTCATCTCCTGCGCCGTCAGACTTCGGTTTTGGCAGCAGAGAGCGACTTTTCAGGTGTGTCAGCGTAGCTGCCATCAGGAGAAATTCACTGGCCGGCTCAATACCCGCACGCTGCATAGCCTTTAAACTCGAAAGATAGGCACTTGTGAGTTTCGATATCTCAATATCAAAGATATTGAGTTCCTCCTTCCTAATCAGATGAAGAAGGAGATCAAGCGGACCATCGTAGACATCGATTTGTATCTGGTATCCACCGCTTTCAAGGCGGATAGGTGGACCAGCGGGAGCCGCCGCGGTCCCGTCTTCCGTCCCCGGTTCGGCCTCAAACAAGTCACCCTCCTCGGCACGCTCGCGATCGTCTTTGCTCACGGTCGCATGCCGTGCGTCAACGAAGGCTCCATCGCCATGAGAAACGTGCCGGCCAGACGGAGGAAAGGATCAAAAAGTTGAGCACCATACATCAAAATCACCAACAAAATGATCGTGCCATACTGAAATAGAAAGCCGATGGCGGGACTGGACGGCGCCACGGTACGAAACACGGTAAAGCCATCAAGCGGCGGCACCGGTATCAGATTAAGAACCGCCAAAATCACATTTGCAAACACGAGAAAACGCGCGAGATGAATCAGCGGTTCAAGCTCCAAACTGCCCGCTCTAAGGAGAGCCCCATAAAGTAAACCGGCCGCGAGTCCGAGAAGGATGTTACTCGCTGGCCCTGCAAAACTGATCAGGAATTCAGCCTTCCTTAAAGACACACTACGTCTGACACGGCTTGGGTTCACGGGCGTTGCAGCCCAACCGATGAGGAAACCTGTCATCGATCCGATCAGCGGCACGAGCAGCGCGCCAAATGGATGCGCTCTGAACAAGACCACTGGATTCAGAGTTAACCGCCCGGCTTGTCGTGGCGTCGGGTCACCGAGACGGTTCGCCATCCATGCATGGGCAAATTCGTGAACCGTCAGCGAAATAACGATTGCAAGAAAAGAGACGATGACGTTCTTAATCTCCATCGGTACTAACCCCTCGGATGATGTCGCGCATGAATCTGGGCCAATCTAAGCTTTGATAAATGCGTATATATCTCGGTGGTGGAAATATCAACGTGACCCAACATCATTTGCAAACTACGTAAATCGACCCCACGCTCGAGTAGGTGGGTTGCGAAAGCGTGGCGAATGGTATGTGGGCTCACATGACTCTCAATTCCAGCCTGCCGGGCGTATTTTTTGACGATCTTAAAGAACCCTTGCCGTGTCATCGTCTTACCCAACTGACTCAAGAAGACGCCTTCATCGGCGCTACGGGTATAATCGCCACGGGTCAAAAGCTCGCGCCCATGCAGGAGGTATTGCTCAAGCCAGCCGCGAGCGACATCACCGATGGGAACGAGTCGCTCTTTATTACCTTTACCGATCACGCGAATAAATCCCATCTCGAGATTGAGTTGCCCCACCTTCAAACCAACCAATTCGCTTACACGAACACCAGTAGCATACAATAACTCGAACATGGTTCGGTCTCTCAGCCCGAGCTTGTGATGAACATCTGGTGCTTCGATCAACGCCTCCACCTCAGCGAGCGTCATGCTTTTGGGCAAAGGACGGCCAATTTTTGGTAGGTCTATCCGCTGCATCGGGTTACGTTCCAAAATTTCTTCGGCAATGAGGTATTTGAAAAAACCTCTCAGTGAGACAAGCTGCCGAGATTGAGTACGCTTGCTTGCCCCCTGTTCGAGTCTTCGAGCGAGCCAATCGATCACGCATTTTTCATCGACATTGGCGAGTTCATAACCTTCGGGCAATGAGCACATGAAGGCGAGCAGGTCCCTCTGATACGCCATAATGGTGTTCGCCGACAGTCCGCGCTCGATACGCAACCAATCTAGGTAATCGTCCATCGCCGCCTCGAAGGCGGGATACGACGGCCCCTGAGTCTTCAATCGAGTTGACCGCGGAGCGCGTTGACGAAGTTAAGCGCTTGCAGCGGGGTCATCTCGTCAATTTTCGCAGCCTTAAGTGCACGCTCAACCTTCGTAGGTCCCGTATTCAGAGGTGGTGGGGCAAACAAACTGAGCTGCATATTGCCCACTGGTTTAGGCGCCTCATCCCCCAAATGCGATTGCTCACCAGCAGCACCTTGAAGACCGTTTAGAACGGATTTAGAGCGTTCAATGACACTATCCGGTAGCCCCGCTAGACGCGCGACTTGTATACCGTAGGAGCGGCTCGCGCCCCCCTCGACAAGCTGTCTCAGGAAGATAACGTCGTCATTCCATTCCTTCACAGCGATGGTAAAATTTCTGATACGAGGTTTGACATTCTGCATCTCGGTGAGCTCATGATAGTGAGTCGCGAACAGCGTCTTTGCACCCACCACGTCATGGATGTACTCAGCCACAGACCAAGCGATACTGACACCGTCGAATGTGCTCGTCCCCCGACCAATTTCGTCGAGGATCAATAGACTTCTCGCGGTCGCTTCGCGGAGAATTGTAGCCGTCTCATGCATTTCGACCATGAACGTCGACCGTCCAGCCGCTAAGTCATCCGCCGCCCCCACCCGCGTGAAGATTCGGTCGACAACGCCAATGCGTGCGGCGGTCGCCGGTACAAAGCTGCCCATCTGTGCCATCAATGTGACCAGCGCGACCTGCCTCATCACTGTAGACTTTCCAGCCATGTTGGGTCCGGTGAGGACGATCAAAGACTGAGTGTCTCTATCGAGATGAATCGAGTTGGGCACAAACTCTTCACGACCAACCGCCTGTTCGACGACAGGATGTCGTGCTTCATCGAGTTCGATAACATCACCGTCATCTACGATAGGCCGGCAGTAAGCGTTTTGGTTCGCGACTTCAGCCAGGGCGGTCAGCGCATCCAAATCGGCCAGCGCCGATGCCGTCTCAGCGATCGCCGGCGCCACAGCCGCGATGTCCGCTCGAAGCTCTGTAAACAGTGCCTGTTCGAGGATTTGCCGGCTCGATTCGGCCGTCACGACCCGTTCTTCGAACTCTTTAAGTTCCTCAGTGAAATATCGCTCAGCATTTGTGAGCGTCTGCTTGCGGACATAGTGCTCGGGCACCTTTGCACTGTGCGCACGACTGACCTCAATGTAGTAACCAAAGACGCGGTTGTATCGCACCTTCAGGTTGGAGATACCCGTAGCCTCACGTTCGCGACGTTCCAGCTCAAGCAGATAGTCCTTGCCAGAAGTCGCGAGCGCTACCCATTCATCTAACTCCTCATTGAAGCCATCCCGAATCACACCGCCGTCTTTGAGTTGACCTGGAGGGTCATCTGCTAAACACCCCGCGATCCGATCGACAATATCGGTCAAAGGATCGATACCCGAGACCACGGCTGCAAGGGGCTCGATATTGATCAACTCCGCCAACACATCGGGCACGCGCTCTAAACTGACACGCAGAAACCACAGGTCCCGAGGACCGGCTGCGCCCGTGGCGATGCGCGCGTTCAATCGTTCGAGATCATACATCGCTTGCAGCGCGATCCGCAGCTTCGCGCGCTGTTCGGCATTCTCGGTCAACCACGCCACCGAGTCGAGTCGTTGATTGATAGCCACAGGGTCCGTCAATGGATATGCGATCCACTGCCGCATACGTCGACCGCCCATCGCTGTACCAGCCCGGTCAAGCACGCCGAGCAGCGAGCCTCGTTTACGGCCGTCCATTAAGGTCCGAAACAATTCCAAGTTCGCTTTTGCAGTTTCATCGAGGATCAAGGTCTCGTTTACCCGATAAGGAACCAGTAACCTCGCATGTTCGGGAATATGCTGCTGAGTGTCTTTGATATACGCCAATACTGCGCCAGCCGCTCGCATTGCCAGACTCGGATCTCCGAAGCCGAAACCGCGTAACTCATCGATCCCAGAGTCGCCACCCGGCCCCTGAAACCGAGCTAGATAATCTAGCGCAGTGTTCTCAGCAAAGAAATCAGCCTCAAGACGTGAAACGGTCACCCCTTTCGTACGCCCCTCAAGCATAGGCTCCACGGTCTTATCCATGTGTGAGAGCAGTAATTCACGCGGCTCTATCCGGCTCATCTCACAACGAAGCGCGCTGGCGCTCAGGACCTCGGTCACCTTAAACTCGCCGGTACTAATGTCGAGTGCCGCGAGTCCGTAAATGTCGGGCGCATCCGCGCTCGCCACGCACGCGGTCAAATAATTATTCGTGCGCGCATCCAAACTCTCGGTATCTAACACCACACCTGGCGTCACAACTTGTGTGATACCACGCCGCACGAGACCGCGCGCTTTAGACGCATCTTCAAGCTGCTCGCAGACCGCCACTTTAAAGCCCGCTGCGAGAGCTCGACTCAAATAGCTCGGCAACTGATGGTGTGGGAATCCCGACATGGGCGCCGGAACCGAGGACTCTTTATCCCGAGAGGTCACGGTCAGCTCAAGGTGTTGCCCACCGAGCTCCGCGTCTTCGAAAAACATCTCGTAGAAGTCACCCATCCGAAAAAACAGCAGCGCGTCGGGGTATTTCGCCTTCGCCTCTACGTACTGCTTCATCATGGGTGTCAATTTGACCCCAGCTGGGATGCCGTTCTTCTCTTCAGTGGTTACGTCTACTCGCCCCATGCTCGTCATCTACTTCAACATGGGATTTGCTTCAACCGATCATCCAAAAAAAGAGACGGCTAACTCGCTCAGACCATGGTTAACTGACCAAATCGATGATGGCTCCGCGCCCATCAAAACGGCTTCGTTCACGATATCGCGCCAACATCGGAGCCGGTTCATGCTCAGGTTTCATCGCCCGATGATTGGAATCGGCTGACGCGCCATCATGCAGAATCTTGGGGTCTCTGGCTTCAGGGTTGGCTGCCCGAGCGACCTGGTATGAGTCGCCATCGTCTGTAAAGTCGAGTGTTCTTGCTTGCCCCACGGCTGGCAGCAACATGGTGATCAAACCCGCGATACCAGTGGTCTGTTTGAGGAGTTTAGCGCGTTGATGCTGAGCCATTGTTATCCTTCAACCTTCACGGTGAGAAATGCATCACCGAATCGACCAGCTTGACCAGCCGGTAAACCTTGTCCTTGGAGACGAAAACGATCGCCGACGCAAGTTCTTGCGGGCACGCGGATGCGCACTGTGCCGCGCGCAAGTGTTATCGTCACATGACCGCCCTTCCGCGCCATGTCAGCCGTTATGAGACAGGTGCCATGGAGATTGAGGCCTTCACGCCTAAATCCAGGTAATTCAGCCGGCTCTAGCTCCAGGTAGAGGTCGCCCACTCCCCCGCCACCTACGCCAGCCGAACCTTTTCCCTTGAGTCGGAGCCGGCTTCCGTATCGGGCGCTTGGGGGAATCTCGACTTTGAGCTGGTCACGCACTTCGATGCGCCCCTCGCCATGGCACACGTTACAAGAGGTCTCGCCATCTGTGCAGCTTGGACACGCCACGAGACGTTTTACCGCGATGACCTTGCTGCTGCCATCGAGCAACTCAGAGACGCTCACCTGGAGCCGCAAGTTGACATCAGCACCCGGTCTCACGCGCTGGCCTTCCCGCGGCGCAGTCTTGCCAAAATCGGAGAGTTTTTGCTTCAACCAGCGGCGCCAACCCGACTCCGAACCAGTCATCGAGGTGGGGTTGTCCTCGGTGGTGCCAGGTTCGGATTCAGGGACTTTGCGCCAGCCATGCTTAGCATCGAAACGCTTTGCATTCTCGCACCAAGCCTCCCACGCCGCGGCAAAATCCTCATCAGGTGTGTTCGACGGCTGGGGTCGACGAACAGAGCGCGTGTGCGCCTTGTCAGTGTTCCTGACTGTCTCGGATGTAGATTTTGCGCTCGTGCGCTTGGTCTTGGCGGTTTCACCGCGCTCATTTTGGCGGTCGTCGGAGGTATTGTCCGACCGCTGGCCCTGATTCTCAGTATCCGCGTTAGACTGAGCGTGGGGTTTACGCTGAGCCGCGCGTTTCTTACGACGCTCGCGGTACAGTTTTTCGAAGCTTGACCAGTCGGCACGCTCGGCAGAATGGGGTTCTGACTGCCGTGACCCGGGCTGCCAGGGGGATTCGCCCTGGGGATGCGTGCCGGCTGGCCGGACGTCTTTACGACGCCGGGGTCGTCTTGGTGAATTTGCAGCTGCAGCGCGTAGCGCAGCTCGCTGCGCGACAACTTCTAACAATTGATGATAGGCGGCTGTAACAACCTTGAACTGCTCTTCGTCACCACCCTTGCGATCTGGATGGAGCTTGCGCGCCAGCTGTCGGTAGGCGCGCTTGATTTGGTCTGCGCTCTCGTCGCCCGCAAGACCCAAAATCGCGTAACACTTCTTTGCAGAAACAGCCATGTCGTCTCATTCCCTCTTCGGGTTTCATCGTTGGCTAGGGTAAATGCAGTTGGCGTGCCAACTTTTGCCCAGCCTCAAAAACGTACCCACGAAAGCAAAACCGTGCACCGCCATGCGCACAAGAAACCTACAAAAAAAAGACCATAACCCGAAAAACCCAATAATATTAAACATAAAAACAAGTGCGCATAAACATGCACACCGCCATCGCCAACATGTGCAACGCCATGCACACTCGCAATCATGACCCCAATTGAGAGTGACGCGCCTGAACAGCGTTTCCAACATCAACGCAGACGGAAGGAATTGATTTGACTAATCGAGTCCGTACTTGACGAGTTTGTAATTGAGTGTGCGACGCGCGATACCAAGGCGGGCCGCTGCCTGAGTCCGATTGCCGCGAGTTTCTTGTAACGCCCGCCGAATCAATTGCGCCTCGGCCAGTTCTTGAACCTGTGCCAATGCAACATGAAAATCACTGCAGCCGTCGGGCAGCTCAAGATGATACCCCGAGTCATTACTCTCGAGCAGACCCAAGTCACCGGGTAAAATCTTGTCTTCCTCGGCAAGGAGAACGGCCTGTTCCAGAGTATGCTCTAGTTCACGTACATTGCCCGACCAACGGTGCTGCATGATCGCGCGCACAGCGCCCTGACTCAGGGAACGGCGAGGGCGCCTATGGCGGTCCGAGAAAATATCGATGAAATGATGCGCGAGCTGTAGAATATCCTCACGACGATCACGCAAGGCCGGCAATTGTACCTCGATCACTTTCAGACGATAATAGAGGTCCTCTCGAAAAGAACCAGCTTCGATCCGTTCAATGAGATCGCGATGGGTTGCCGACACAATTCTTACATCGATTGAAATCAACTCTTGGCTGCCGACTCGAGTGAGTTGACGTTCTTGCAGAACGCGCAATAGACGAACCTGCAGGGCATGAGGCATATCGCCGATTTCATCCAAGAACAACGTGCCACCCTGCGCTTTCTCAAAGGTACCAACTCGAGCATCAACACCCGTGGCAATCCCCTTCTCGATCCCAAACAGCTCGGCTTCGAGCAACGTTTCGGGAAGCGCTGCGCAGTTGATGGCGATGAAGGGCTTGTCGCGCCGCGAGCTGCTGAAGTGAATCGTCCTGGCAATGACTTCTTTACCCGTGCCACTCTCACCCGTCACCAAGATGTTGGCCGTGCTATCCGCCACTTTTTCAACCAGCTTGAGAACCCGTCGAAAGGCGGGGCTGTTACCGATCAAGCCATCGACCGAGAATCGGTCGGATAACTGTTGCCGCAGCTGCTGGTTCTCATTCGCCAGCTGCTGACGACTGGCCTCAACCTCAGAGAATAACATGGCATTCTCGAGCGCCATCGCCGCGCCGTTGCACATCAACGCGAGCATACGCTCATGGCGTTCTTCAAATGCATTGGGTAAGGCGTCTGAGAGGTTGATAACGCCGAGGACCTTTCCGCCTGACTGTAAAGGTGCCGAAATCAGTGACCTTGCCTCAACACGGGCATCGGCTACGCGACTGAACCTCGGATCAGCAAGGGTGTCATCGACACGCAACATCATCTGTGATTGAGCCGAATGCCCAGCGACGCCTTCGCCGACCTTAAACATCGCCCGCTGCTCGCCGGGTCCGTAAACGGAGACTTTGTCGTCGTAAGCACCGCGCGCGGCCACCAAATAGAGAACTTGCTCGTCGAGCAACATAATCGAACAATTTTCAGGGCCAAGCGCTTCAAGAACGATATCGACGGTGTCTCGACACAAGACGTCTAAATCGAGCGTCGAACCAAGTGCATCACCGAGCTGGCGTACGAATGAGAGTTCTTCGATCTTCTCATCAAAGCGGGCGGTGAGCTCGGACACAGACCGTGCATACTGGTCCCGTTGGAGCTTGAGCCGTTCGACCGGGTCGTCATCTCGCGTCATTGCGCTACGTACAGATTGGCATGCACGATCGCCTCTTGTAAGTCCGTGTGCATTTTGATGACAGCTCTTCTCAATTTTCGATCGTTAAGACTCAGGCGTTTCCAAGCCTTCTCCGATAACGCGGGCATGCTGTTGTCGCCCGGAAACCCAAAACCGTAACCACGTATCATCTGATCTGCGACGTGCACAACAGCCGTTAGGTCGCGGTAACTTTCGGCTTCACCTGGCGTATGATGGGACGCAATGGGTTGGGCCAGTGAGTCGGGTAATCGCCACCTTTTGACGAGCCACTGCCCGATCACATCGTGGCTCACGCCAAGCAGCTTGAGCTCTGCGTCGCGAACCGGCACACGGTTTCTCACGGCGTGAGCGATGACGGCATCGTAGTCTCTGCCAAGTTGGCTTGCGAGCACGAGTTTGCCGATATCATGCATCAAGGCAGCCGCCGATGCTTCCTCAACCCCGGGCATACCGAGAGTTCTTGCGAGCGCAGAGGCGGCGACAGCGGCCCCAAAGGAATGCTCCCACAAACCGTGCACACTCCGGCGTCGGCTCGCGATATCCATTGCAGCGCTGGACAAAACGATGCCCCGGACAACATCGAGGCCCAGCATCACTAATGCGTCGTAGACCGATGCCACCGCGCCGCTAACGCCGTAAAATGCTGAGTTTACCAATCTCAGGATTCTGGCGGTCACCACTGGGTCAACTTCGATGGCGCGTGCGATTTGTTCCATAGAACGATGGGAGTTATCTTCGAGCAAGACCGAGTTAATCCGCATAATCGACTCTGGAAAGGTCGGCAAACTCTTGAGCGCGTCGACTTGACGCTTTAACATTCGGCGTCCGATGTTGTCTAGAATGGCGACCGACTCGTCGCTGTCGACATGGTCGTCGAGGTCCGCGTAACGACTCACTTCGACCCCTCAAGCTCAAACAAGAATTCGAGATAAACGTCTTGAATCGACTGCTTCATCGCCATCATCCGTCCGTCTCTCTCGTGTCCGGCGAATCGGCCATTCAGATCTGTGATGAAGGTATCTACAGTAGGCAAAACCTCCCAATCGGCGATGCTCGCCTCTGGCTCCACCTCCACATACCGGATGCCCTCCTCGTGGATGACTCTCAGGTATCGCCTGGTTAGCTGCGTGCCTGCGCCAAACAATGGGGCGCCTCTACTCGTTAAAGAACGCCGTAGGCGCTGACCTGGTCTCGCGAGTGGTGTTAAAATCCGCATCGTGGCCTCAATCACTTTCCAAATGCACGGCTCCGAAGCGATACTGACACAGGGGTCGGCTCCCCTTCAAAATATTTCGCTGCGCTGCCCAAGAGTCGGACAAGAATCGCTCCAATGTGCTTCGATATCGACGGGCCAGATCACAAAATTGTCCACCCAAACGACGACTTGTATCCGTCCAAGCCACAGCTAAGCCGATTCGTATAAGCTCATCTCGATGGGGCAGAACCAGCTCCAGTTCTGCGTTGTGGAAGTCGAGACGATGAGGCCCACTCAATCTCGAGATGGCTACGCCACTCGAACTGATATTATCGATCCGAGCAGTATAAGGAATACGGTCTAGGTAGATATTAGCGAAGTGGTCCGTCTTCAATCGTGCTGTTGAGCGTCTCATCAAAACCTCTCCACAATAAGTGTAGGTACTGAACCTACACTATGGATTCGGTCAGACGGGTGGGTCAACTTTTTGCTGACCCAGAAGGGCTGACACCTGCTGAAGCGTCATTAAGTTCGTGTTTCCAGAACGACCCACTGGGACACCGCATACGACAGCGATGAGGTTATCTTCGTTAATCCAGCCTGCATCCACCATCAGCTGGCAAGACCGCCGAATCATATTCTCCATTCGGCCGTAGTGACGTGTCGACAAAGCGTGTACTGCGTAATTCAATGCCAAGCTGCGCGCCACCGCCATGTCAGGTGTCGTCACGAGAATGGGGGCAGACGGCCGATAGCGACTCATGCGGCGTGCCGTACGCCCAGTAGATGTTGGGACCAATATCGCCGAGATGTTGAGCTCTCGTGCCGCGAGCCAGGCGCCTTTACAGACCAGGTCACTGATGTTGTGAGCCCTGCGATCTCCAGGCCAAGTCCGTTGACGTCTTGCGACCTCAGCCTCAGATGTCTGCGCAATCCGCGCCATCGTCGCGACCGCTTCCGTTGGGAATGCGCCCACACTTGTCTCTGCTGAAAGCATGATTGCATCAGCGCCTTCGAAGACAGCATTGGCAACATCCGATGTCTCAGCGCGCGTTGGCCGAGGGTTTTGAATCATTGATTCCATCATCTCGGTCGCAACGATCACCACTTTACCGGCACCGCGGCATGCATCGATCATCTGCTTTTGGACCACGGGCACTTCTTCGGCGGCGATCTCGACGCCCAAATCGCCGCGAGCAACCATGATCCCCTCGGAAACGGCAATGATGTCTGCTAAATTTTTGATTGCGTAGCGTGCCTCAATTTTTGAAATAATCGAGACTTGCCCACCTTCTTCAGCAACCAATTCACGGATCCGCAGGACATCCTCTGGATCGCTTACGAACGAGGCTGCGACGAAGTCGACCTTCTGTGCGACGCCGAACTGAATATCAGAGATATCCTGCTCGGACAGAAAAGGCATTGGCAGCTTCACGCCCGGCACGTTGACGCCTTTCTTCGAGCCGAGTGTTCCGCCAACAACGACTTGGCAATGTAAGCAGTCGGCAGCCGTCGACAAAACCTCAAGCTGAATCCGGCCATCGGCGAGTAGAATTGTGCCGCCCGCCTCCATCGACCGATGAAAGCCCGAGTAATTGACGCGAACGAGCTCAGCGGTGGTCATGCCCTCTTCGCCCCGTATCTTAACTTCACGACCCGCGATGAGCTCGACCTCTTCAGCGACTTCCGTTGTGCGAACCTCAGGACCACGGGTATCGAGTAGAATGCCCACACGTGTCGAGATGCTTCTCACCGCAGCGATGATCTGTGCAGCCTCTTCCTGAGACGAGTGACTCATGTTGATTCGAACGACGTTGCAGCCCGCCTCAAAAAGCCTAGACAACATCTCCTTCGAGCTTGTTGCAGGCCCAATCGTTGCAATAATTTTGGTTTTTCTCACTGATTGTCTTCCTCTCGAAAAGGCACCGTGCGACATTCCAGCGTTGTCGACAAACGCAACACTTGGCAGACTTCCGTTATGTGGATTCTATATCGTCGGCTCACAGCCGCCTTTTTGCTTAAAGCGATTTTGATCTCATCTACGATTGCTACCATACTCGCTGTTGCCGCCTGGGTCGACCTCGGAAACGTTAAACTTTGGCAACAATTTGTGCGTTCTGTCCCGTCGGCATCAGCCATGGCAGCCATCTGGGTTCTATGGGATTGGCGCAAACAAGGCGGTGTAACCATTCTCGCCGCCGGTGGGCACTCACCTGTAATCCTCATACCGTGGATGCTCCTCATCGCTTGTCCACTATTCTCTTGGCGCACGAACGTCAATGATCCGGCGAGCAGCATAGTCCTTCGCCCGATTGATGGCTACAGACTTCAAGTGGTACTCGATGGGAATGCTACGGAGTATCACGAGAAAGGCCACGCCCTGTCGAGACAACGCGCCGACTCGCCCACGGCAAGCTTAAATACATTCCCTCGACACGTGAGCCTACCACGTCATCAACCCCATCCGAACTGGCCATTTTGGGCACGCATGTTGATGCTTTGTTCAACAATGCTATGGATGCTTCTCAAACCACAAAAACCAAAGGGGAGCCACGTCTTGGTGGTCACGTCTCTCTGTATCGCATCAGCAAACGCGCTTTCATGGATTAGTGAATGGATGTGAGCAAGAATAAGCCCCATATCAAGGCCCCCCTCTGGACACGTCCCTTTGTTCTACTCGTCGTGGGTCATTTCCTACAGGCGCTCGGTTGGTCGTCCATGCTTCTGCTGCCTCTATACGTCAAGCACCTCGGGGCGACAGAGACACAACTCGGCATGGTGATGGCGGCCTCATCGGTTGGCGGACTTTTGCTGCGACCAGTGGTGGGCTGGTCCTTAGATAACGTCGGGCGTCGTCGCACTCTGGTCGCAGGCACTCTCGTTCTCTTTGCGGGTATGTTCCTGGTCGGATTTGTCAATGTCATAGGCTGGCAACTCTTCAGCGCGAGAGTGCTCATCGGTATCGGCGGAGGCACCCTCTTTACAGGCTATTTCACCTACGTGAGTGACTTCATCCCCGAGTCTCGCCGGACCGAGGGACTCGCGCTTTTTGGTATTTCCGGTCTCCTACCCGTTGGCTTTAACGCTGCGATTCATCGGCTCGATATACCCATTGCCGATCTCAACCAACTCTACCCGTATGTGAGCATGCTCATTCTCGCGTCCCTAGCGGCGTTGCTCTACGTCCCGGAGACGCGGGGTCGTATGCCTAACCGGAGATTAGCCTCCAGACCAAAGGCTTTCGCTTCACTCCTCAGCAAGCCGCTGATGTCAACTTGGCTTGCAACGATTGTCTTTTCCACCATGGTCGCGGTCTTTATGGCCTTCATTACCGTCACCGGTCGATTGCGGGATATCGAAAATACACCTGATCTTTGGGCTTTCTACGCAGGCGGTGCTGTTGGCGTACGATTATTCGGAGGCCGACTGCCTGACCTCATCGGAACGCACAATATGGTCGTGCCAGCGCTCGCTGCCTACACCGGCGCATTTGTGCTCGCTGCAGGCGCACAGGACTATTGGACTATCTGTCTTGCGGGAACGGCAGCAGGGCTCGGACATGGATACTGTTTTCCGGTGCTCACAAGCCAAGTGGTCAGTAGAATCGACTTTCGCTTGAAAGGAATCGGGTTAGCCACCTTCACGGCGATTTGGGAAGTTACGTCGCTCACTCTCACTCCGCTATTTGGTTTGTTCGCAGACCATTATGGACTTGGTTCGATGTTCGCCTTGGGCGCCGTGGCCGCCACAATCGGATGTGCCTTCTGGCTCATTGTGGAACAGGTCAGTAGCCGCCCAGCAAAAAACTGATCCCGAGCGAGCTCATACGCGAATCGGCAATATTCGCAAAGATTCACCATTTTTGTTCCGATTTTCCGCTCGAATCTTGACACTTCAGACCCGACCGAATTACAAATTAGTTGCAGGAAAACCTCCGCCGATACATGAAGGACGTCCAATGCCGTTTGCAGTCACGATCCACGAGAAAGGTGGACAACCTCGCCGCCAAGAATTCGACAAGACGGAAGTGACCATTGGTCGTGTTCAAGGCAACGACATCATTCTGCCAAAGCAGAATGTATCGAAACGACACAGTCGGATCGTCGTAAAGGACGGTAAGTTCATCATCGTCGACCTCAAGTCGACCAACGGTACGTACGTGAATGGTCGTAAAATCGCCTCCCCGATGGTGATTAAAGAGACCGATAAGATTTACATCGGGGACTTCATCTTGTCAGCCGAACCATCCGCTAACGCTGCTGAAGCGGCTGCGCCACCCGAGGCTCCGCCGAAGTCACCACCGCCGCCTCCAAGGCGTCCGGCCCCTGCTGCACAGCGGCCGAGTGCTGCACCGCAGCAAAGCCCGGCGTCGGCCGCTCCGAAACCTCGGACACCACGTCCAGCACCGGCAGCAGCACCGGCCGCAGCGCCCGTGCAAGCGCCGGCGCCGGCGCCCGCGCCCGCGCCAGCTCCCGCAGCAGCGAACAGGGCTCGTTCGGAGCAAGCTCCAGTCGCAGCGATACCGCCAGCAGCCGCGAGTTCGGCTGCAAGTCAGCCAGCGGTCAGCTTAAACGTGTCTGCTGACGAAGCACCCGCGGCAGCTTTTAGGTGGATGCAACACTATATGGCTTCGAATCGTATGTCAGCGCCGGTTGCGTTCAACCTCGAGACGGGTGCGGACAAGAGTCTGACCGAAACGCTCGTGAGCGCAGCCACGCCTGCACTCCAGGCCATATCGGGTATAGACCCCACAGCCGTCGCAGAGCGCGCAGCTGCCGAAGCCGTCGGCGCAGGCGCCCTCGGGGAGTTACTTGGCGACTCGAGCATCGAACGTATCTATTTTAATGGCCTCGAGGCGGTATGGATAACGCGAGGCGGTGTGACGAGCCAATCCAGCGCATCCTTTTCGTGCGCGGATGCAGCCGATCTGGCAGCGCGACGTGTGCTCGGGGCAAGAGACGTTTGTCTTTTCAGGCACGGGTATATCGCCGATGGAAGCCGCGTGCACTTCGTTTCAGCGCATGCAGGCGGGCCCTACATCACTGTTGACCGCCCCTCAAAGGGCAAGTTGACGCTAAAGCAAGTCGCTGACCAGGGGTGTATGAGCGCCAACATGGCGACATACCTCGCTGCAGCCGTTCAGCACGGCCGCACGATCGTTGTGAATTCCAATGATATCGACGCGCGCTTCGAGTTCATATCGGCGCTGCTTGGTGAGTTGACACCGACGACAAGAGCGATATGTGTTGATACGGGTGGCCGCTTAGCAGCACCAAACACCTGTTCGGTGATACTGACTGCGCCTGGTGGTCAGTCAACGTTGAGTCAAGCATTACTGATGCGGCCCGACTATCTTGTGGTGGCAGATGTAACGACCACCGATCCGCTGCAAGCTGTCACGGCAATGAGCGCCACCACCGGTGGAGGTATTTTGGGCGTCACCGCTGACTCTCCAGAGGATGGTCTCGCACGGCTCATCCGGCAGAGCGCGAGTCACCGCTCAACTCAGGGAGAGGCGACAGGACTCGGAGAGCTGTGTCAGGACCGCATCGATATCATCGTTCAAGTTCACCGTTTCGGCGATGGTTCGTTACGAGTCACCCAAATCATGGACGTGGATGGAGCCATTCAAGAAATTTATTCGGGCTTTGATAACTTCACCGCGACAGGTCAAGTGCCGCGATGGTACGAAAACGCACTTGGACTCGGTCAGGAACTATCCAACGATATCTTTGCCTAGAGAGTAATCTACGGCCACTTATTCGTCGATGTATGTACTGATCGTAAAGGATGAACGCGGCGCTCTCATAGCAGAGCAGCCTGTTAACGATTCGGAACTCGTAGTCGGCCGGCTCGACCATTGTGACATCCAGCTTGACAGCAGTGCGATTTCTCGCCAGCACGCCTGTTTTTACGTAGAAAACGAGCAAGTTTACGTCTCAGATATGGGCAGCGCGAATGGTGTCTATGTTGACGAGAAGCGCATCAACAGGGATTTAGCTGTCAATGCGACCTCGCATATTCGTATCGCTGAGTTTCTTTTTGTCATCGAAAACCATGAGCCGAGCGGCGTCGGAAGCGGTATCCGTACAGCGAGCGTCGAGCGTGAAACAGCGCATGGAAAACTCACAATTCTGTCGGGAAACGCGTCTGGACGAGAGATCTATCTGTTCGAGCCTTATATCAATGTGGGTCGGACAGAAGAGAATGAAGTGTGTATTCAGGACCCATCTATCTCTCGACAGCATGCACGCATAAAGTTGTTGGACGACGGCTCGTACGCACTCCAAGATCTTCAGTCAAGTAATGGCGTCTACGTTCAGGGTCGGCGGATTGACCAACCCACACGCGTGAGTCACGGTGATCGAATTACCTTCGGACAGGTTGAATGTGTGATTGCGCCGACAGGCCAGGGACAAACGCCACGCACGCCGCTGTCACCAGCGCGGTTGTTCCTGATCTGCTCTGGCGTCGCCATCGCTCTTGTTGCAATCGTCAGCTGGTTGAGTACCTGATAGCAACACAGCTGGCCGGTTACACGCTATTTCTTGGTGGGCGCTTGTGTGGGAGACTTACCAGCGGCAGCAGGCTTTGCTTCGGCCTTGGCTGGCACTTTTACGGATTTGACCTCGGGCGGGACCGTGCCTCCGAGCTCTATAAGCTTATCGGCCATCTTCTGCAGTAAAACTGGATAACCGTCTTTTTTGATAATGCGGGTGAATTGCTCGCGATAGTTCTGTACTAAGCTCACCTCATCGATGACCACGTCTTCCGTAATCCATGTCTTGCCATCTGTGGTCAAAACATGAAATACAAGCTCAATCTCTGCCTTCGAGGTCTGGGCGATGACGGTCACTGCGGCAGCTTTCCGGCCTTTGGCATCCTCACCTTCGTACTGTAAGGTGTAGTCTTCATTCGCTTTACGAATTCGATTTAGGTAACTGCGAAATAAAAGCGAACGAAACAAAGACACGAACTCCGCCTTGTTCGGGTCAGTTAGCGTCGACCAATGTGCTCGAAGTGCATTCTCACTCATGCGCTTGAAATCGAGTACAGGCTCGACGACACCTCGGAGTTGCTCATCAATCTTTTTCGCCTCGGGTGTACCAGGCTTTGCTTTTTGCTTAAGTAGCGTTCGCGCTTCGTTGACTTTCGTCTTCAGGCTCTCTGTTGGGGGTCCAGCGAGCGCTTGGGTCACTAGGCACAGGCAAACAGCCATGCTTCCGAGTAAATGTTTAGTCATCAATTATTCTCTCTATCTTCCGTCGTTATTGAGCTTACGCTCGGAAAAATAATTCTATTCATCGCTTTGTCTGTTTGCGCGCTGGTACACTAAGTTCTACCCCAAGTGCTTTCGAGAGCCGAGCCACCGCTAAATTGTATTCATAGATCACACGATAGTATCCAAGACGAGCCTTACTGTAAGCGATCAGGCTTCTCAAAAGCTGGTCTACAGTGGCAACACCAAGACCAAAGTTCAATGTGTTTGAGATTAGCCATGCCTTGGCTGCCTTCATTGCAAGTCGGCGCACATTTGTCTCTTTTTTGCGACGCTCCATGTCTCCTACCAGGGATACCGTCTCAAGCTTAACTTTTTGAAGGAGGGCCTCATGTTCTGCTTTTTGTTGCTCAAGACGTGCAGCCTTTTCTCGATAACGACTCACGAGAACAGCATAATCAAGCTTCCACTTGGCACCGATGACGACACCCCAGCCCAAGTAGTTGTAGCCATCATTTGCGAACGGATCGAGTGGGTCATCAGCGGTCGTTCCCTTCGCGTAACGAAACCCACCTACCAGAGCGATATCAGGTAGAAAATTTGCGACAGCCATATTCACCTCGCTCTGTCGAGCACGGACTGCGGCGCGCGCCATACGCACATCCGGTCGCGCATCATAGGCCAACTCAAGGTACTCAGCCAGCGTACGTACTTCCGTCGACACTGGGACAAGCTTCATCGTATCGAGACGGACATTAGTCTCCTGAGCCACATCTGCCGCAAGTCGTATGCCTGTCC
Source organism: Bradymonadia bacterium (assembly GCA_049889275.1). Lineage (GTDB taxonomy): Bacteria > Myxococcota_A > Bradymonadia > UBA7976 > UBA1532 > UBA1532. The sequence continues at coordinate 23,436 of JBMHDS010000115.1, forward strand.
ACGCCTCGGCGCTGAGTGCTTCAGTCTCGAGAAATCGTGACTCAAGCTCTGCTTCGTCGACGAGTAGCTTGCGTAAGTCGTTACTCGTGAAGCGACCCGTATCAGCTGCAAGCTCCTTTTCAATCGACTTCTTAGCCTTCGCCATGCGCTTGCGACCATCCTTCAGTACGCCGAGCGCAGAATCGGCCATTTGAACGCCGTAGTAAGCTTTTTTTACAAGGAATTCGAGTTCACTACGTGCGTAATCCACACCGGACCGGCCGACATCGATCCCTGCACGGGCTGCTTCCTGGCCGTGAGCGATCTTGCCGAATGTGTAGATTGGGAATGTTACTTCGACACCAGTTCTGATCAGAAGTCCGATGTCGGTATCCGCTGTGATTCGTTCATCTTGCTGTAAATTCTGACCTGGACAGGGAATCACTTGGGCGAGTCCTGTGGTCGGATCGACCAGCGTGGGATCGACGCAACGGTTGAGTATCCTCCGTTCGGGCAAGGGGGCCATGAGCGCATCGACTTTGAGAACAGGCGACCATGCATAATAGGCCCGATCAAAAATCGCTTCAAATTTTGACAGCTTAGCACGCGCAATATCCATAACCGGGCTGGTAGCACGCGCATTTGTGAGCAATCGATTGAGTGTGTAGGTCTCAACCGACCCATTGCCCGTTAGAGCCGGTACGATGAACAGCAACAGCCACAATTGGGCCTGTTTCGGTACTCGTAGAACTTTTATCTGAACATTCATCTCCGTTACCCTAACTAAGCGTGTTAGCATGTCAAGGACACGTTCATGACAGACAATCCAAAAGGCTCTAGGAGAGAGGCCCATGTCGGAAGGCAGCGACGAATATGTCGAATACGAAAAGCGATTTGAAACCCATGTAGGCCGAATCCAACCAGGTCAGTTCGGACAATTTCGTGGTCGTCTTGTAAAACGCCTGAATCGCAAGGAATATCAGGCGCACCTCGGTGAGTATGAATCGCTCGGCCAGCAACTCATGGAAGCCCTAGAAAATGGCCAGACGTTAAGCGAAAACCTAACTTCGCAAATACGATCGCTCGAATTCACTATCGTACTCGAGAAATCTCGCTTCTTACCTTGATGCAGAATCATTGAGCGTTTCCGAGCAATTCGGCGGTTGCTACAGATCATAAGGAGAATCATCGTGACTATCCAGAAATCCAAAATCGAGACGGACTGGCACTACATGCTTTCTGTCTGCGTCGCCCTTCTCATCGGCGGCTGCACGGAAGATAATCGCACTGCCGTCAACCAAGGCCGGGGTGTTCAAGACGCACGTACGATAACAACGGCGGATGGTGCCATCGATGGCGGTCTTCCCGATAGCTGCATCGCAACCAGTGAGATTTGTGATGAATCTGACAATGATTGTGACGGTATCGTCGATGAAGGACTTTCAGTGGGTGGCCAATGTAAGATTCAGCAAGGAGAATGTGAGAGCGAAGGGCAATGGGTATGCGACCTAGCGACCCAAATCGCAATCTGTGATGCGCCCGCTCCGGTCGGAGTAGATGAACTATGTGACGGCGCTGATAACGACTGCGATGGAGAGGTCGATGAAGTCTACAACCTCGATAGCGACCTCGAACATTGCGGTGGGTGCGGAACAATTTGTGCTCGCCCCAATGCTGAAGTTCGCTGTGCTGGTGGCCAATGTCTCTTGAGTGCATGCAATGAGGGTTTCTTTAACGCAAATGAGTCGGCTGACGATGGCTGTGAGTGCGTTCAGCAGAATAGTGGCGAGGAGTTGTGTAATGAACTCGATGATGATTGCGACGGGCGAGTTGACGAGGTGTTCCCTGTTGGCAGTGAGTGTTTCGCAGGCGAAGGAGAGTGCAGCACGGCAGGGCTGTTTCGCTGCGGACAAACCGGTGAGTTGATTTGTGATGCAAATGTCGTTGAGGGCAGAGATGAAGTCTGTAATGGGTTAGATGACGATTGCGATGGTTCAATTGATGAGGCATTCGATGCCGATGAGGATGGTGCTTTCTTTTGCCCAAACATTGACTGCGATGCCCCCTGCCCCGATGGGTTCAATTGTGCGATCATCTGCGACCGTCTAGACTGTGATGATGAGCGCGCCGACATCAACCCACTTGCCGTCGACACTTGTGGTGATGGCATAGACCAAAACTGCGATGGCCAAGACAGCGCTTGTGTAGCGCCTACAGGGCGTATTGTCGTATTCGAGATTGTTTCAGCGGGGCAACCCGGATGCCGAGATATCGATGGCGATGGCCAAGTTGACAATGGTTTTGGACAGCTTGCTGGCCTAATAAACCCACAAATTCAAAGGGAGATTGAGGGCAACCGTCTCAATCTATTCGGCGTATTTTATGGACTGGAATCCTCGAACGTAGATGTTCGATTTGAGTTTGCGGTCGTCTATGCTGCGGACGGTGCCGTCGCGCCTGACTCACTCGATGAGAACGGGCGTCCCATCAATATGTTTCCGGGTGCGCGCATGAACCAAGGTATGCTCACGGCGGGCCCCCGACCTTTTTTGCTTCAAGTGCCGGTGCTGAATGGTGAACTCATCGCGTTGCCGACTCAAGAAGCCATGATCACAGGACAGGTCACCATACCCGCCGAGAGAGCAGGACAGACCGGCGTACGGTTGATAGAAGGCATTCTCACAGCAGGTCTTGAACGCGCGTCGCTTCGAGACGCTATTCTGATGGTCGCGCCGGACTTCGCACCACTCATTGATGCATTTGACGCGAGCCTTGACCTCAACGGCGACGGTATACCTGAGAGCATGGGGCTGTGCGCGCGGTTCACCATAGAACCACAGGCACTCGCTGGCATCGAGTGACCGAGTCATCTCTAAGCGATAAAAGACTGCTCTAAATGCTCAAAAACAAGGTGGTTTCATGGACCAGGCTCCGATAAAGGAGCATGGGGGACGCTAGGCCGATATCCCGCCAAAGGATGCCCCGCCTAGCTTTGCCGCGGGATCGCATTCAGATCGAGTTGGCGCAGCGCCTCTCGAATCAGCATCGACTTACTCGCTCTCGAATGGCCGAGCTTCTTGCACTCCTTAACCAGGCGGTTGAGGCGTTCAATATCCTCAGTATAGAGGCTGATCGAGACGACCTTATAGTGGGTTGGTCTTTCGGTATCAGTCGTTCGTGTCCTGTCCACCCGTTTTGGCAACTGTGGGTCAAAGAACTCCTCTACAGCGCGTTCTTCATCATCGAAAAACCCTTTGATCGCGCCAACGACATCTTCTTCAGATGTGGGATTCACTATGCGAGCCCTCCACAAGGTCAGCGACTAGGTCAGTCGGTGGTACACTGTCTGGTTGTGCTTGTCTCTCGGCCCCGACTTCATTTGCGTTATAGAAGTCGACCACGGACTTTACTAACCGTCGATAATCTTGCGAGCCCCGTGAATCCGGCGCGTACTCAAAGATGGTCTTCTTGTGACCTGGCGCCTCGCGCAAGCGGGTATTGATTCTGATCGGCGGCAGCACTCGATCTTTGAAGTAACTCTTAAGTGTGTTGACGGCCTCAACCGATATCCGCGTACGGACGTCGAAAAATGTCGGAATGACACCAAGAATGCTGACTGGATGAAGCAGAAGCTCATTGACCTTCTTGAGGGTTCTCAAGATCTGTTTAACACCAACGAGGGATAAATAATCACACGAAACCGGAATGATAATGTTATCCGCGTAGGTCAGCGCGTTCTGATTGAGCACCGATAAGCTCGGGCCACAATCCATTATGATGTAATCATAATTCGTCATGCTCACCATTCGATTGGCCAACACCTTAAATCGGTTACGTGGGGTGTTGACGAGACGTACTTCTGCTTGAGCAAGGCTCGTGTTGCTTATCAATGCATCAAAGTTCTCGGACACGTTCATCACGCATTCTGACGGGTTCGCCCCCTCGACAAGTACATGATATATGGTCCGTTTTGACGTAAGGCCGAGTGATACTGCCACATTCCCCTGCGCATCAAGGTCAACCAAGAGTGTTTTGTATCCGGCTTCTGCTAGACCTGCCGCAAGATTGACACTTGTCGTGGTTTTGCCCGTACCACCCTTTTGGTTGAGCACCGCAATTCGGCGAGTCTCGCGGCGCTTGGGTTCCTTCACGACGATGCCCGAGCTTCGGCACTCATTGGTGCAGAAATACTTGGTCTGACCATCGACTTGAGACTGCTGGTAAGCATATTGCATTTGAAAAGAGGTACCACATACGCTGCATTTCTTGCTGCTCTCCGCGAGTAAGTGTTCCTCGTGGCATTTCTGACTACAAAAGTAGAAGTGCTCGGTATCTGTTCGCTGCGTCTGATACGCAAATTGAACCTCAAACGAGGTAGAACAAACTGAGCAAGTGCTATCTGACTTATTCATGGACGACCGTCCCCTATAGCAGCAAGTGCCTCTACGACATCTTGCCAATATCTTACTTATAGAAGTGGAAGTGGAAGAGTGTCAATGCAGATTTCTTACGGAAGATTCTGATTTTGTTACAAAAAAGTGAATAACTCCGCCGCCATCCACTTGTAACCTTATTCAATGAAAGCACCTACACTGTAAGAATTGTATTTATTTATCGGTACTTACAGATGATGTACACAAACATATTCACAGGTGTGGACAAGTCGCACCTTTGGTTACGGCACTTCCCGGAGAGTGGTGTTTTTTTTCCACAAATTGTGTCCATGGCTGGCGCGATACACATAAATCAGCTCACCGGAGTGCTAAGGATGCTGTCCAGGTGATGCCATTTCTTTATCGAGGCGGCTGTGGGGCATCAGATCATATCCCAGGCCTTTTTTGACTCTCACTAGGCTTTCGCCGGAGCGAATCATCGTAGGTGAGCCTTGAATTTGATCGATGATGTCACCGAGTGCATTGCGAACAATGAATCTAAAGTGAGCGGTGTTCGAGAAACCAAAGCGCTTCAGTCGAAAATCGAGCGCAGTCGGTACGGACGTAGACCAAACCCAACGCGCTGGGTCGGCGTAGAGCGCCACCCGAGCAGCCTTGGGCAAGCAGCCTCCAAAGAAGGTCACTCTCTCAGCGAGTTCGGCCCCTCGGCTGGAGACCACACTGATACCGGCAAGATTGAGAGTACGTTCAGATTGATTGACCAACTCGATGAACTCTTCAGCCTCGGAAGGTTCACCATCGATGAGCACCTCGTTGATGACCAATTGGCCAGGTTGGGGCGTAGCGCATAGCGCTTGGGCGGTGGCACACGATTCGCGATAAGTACCACCGTTTGGACATAGACCAGGTGACTTAAGTCGGCCCAGCCCAATTTCCGTGTGTTTCTGTAGTGGTATATCTAATTCTGATTTGGCCCGACCCAAACTCACCCCAGGCTCAATCAAGGCACCCAAGCCCTGGATACTGTCCAGTATCTCACCATCGCGCGCCTCAAGAAGGATTTTAAAATCACGGTTATTGGGAAGGCTAAACCGTTTGGTTGATGCAACCAATGGCTCTGATGGCTGTGGCTGCACCAACCATTGCCTCCTATCTGCAAAGAGCGCCATCGTGGCTTTTGGTGAAAGACAGCCATAGCCAAACAAGACCATACCGATCATACGACCGCTTCGTTCCTTAAGGAGAGAGACACCATCGAGGTCGATGGGCTTCCCACTGCGATTGACCACCTCCACAAACTCGGCGGCCTCCGTCGGTTCGCCGTCAGGCAATACTTCGGTCATCACTAGGTCCCCGCGAGATGGAGGACTGCACATCGGATTTATTGCAGCGTTCGTCTGCACGTAATCAGCCACACACACACATGACTGACTTGGACTACAAACGGCCTGTACCCCGCTCGGGCAAATCCGCTCGCACACTTCACCGAGCGTGCATGTCTGCCCGCAGCCGGACTGTATCAAGGCCAAGAACATCGCGATTCTCATGGCCTCCTCCTCTGTTTTGAGAATTGCCCAAAAGTCAGTGAGTCAAGACGGATACTGTACTGGAGCAACTTGCTGCGTGCAGTCCGCCGTTCACTCGGACTGAGATCGCTACGCAAACGTTGGCGTGTCGAGATATAGCCGACGAAAGCCTGGGTTACAGACTGACGAACCTCTTGCTCCATTCGAATCTGGCTCAGAGATATGGATGACTCTGATGAATGATAAAGTAAATTCGATAGGTTCCACCGTAAGCTCATATCGAATTGATGACGCTTACCTGTACGTCCACTCTCATCGATACTGGTCTCGGCATCGAGTTGCACATCTGCGAACGAGATGCGTCGCCATTGGTCATCGACAACTCGATAACCAAATGTTGTCACGGGCAGCCAGCTTGCCCTCCGCGCTCGACTTGCTATGTTTTGCTCAATGTTCCTGTACCGCTTAAGCGGTTTTAGTGCGGCCTCGCACAATACCTGAAGTTCTGGCCACAAGGCGTCAAGACGAGCCTGCGCAGAGTCTTCTCCGCCACACAGTACAAATGCGATCACAGTCCAAATGACTCGCCTCATCGCTTCCCCCTCCGCTGATTGGCGCGGCACCAGCTCAATCCGATGAGTGCCCCCCGAACCTGGGTGTCGTGCTTAACGACTGACGTGCTGCTCGACCAAAGGTAAAGGCCAAGTTCAATTTTGCAGCGACGAGCGATTCCACGAGCGCCCTCAATCGATCGCCTCCTCGCGTCCACTTGTAATGAACCTGAGATGTGACCATCACCGGCAGATGTGACTGAGTGCGCGACCTGCGTAAAGTCGGGTTCACTCGCGAGCAGCGCGCCCGCGATAAAGAATGGGTACATAATGAGCCTCCGATGGGATGTTGCCAGCCTGTAGGGCTGCCAGGACGATCGGATATCGACTCTCAAAAACGATTGTTGCAGAAATCTTTTCTTACGATGATTACGGGGCCGCCGGCATTTCACCACGCACGAATTCGAGGCAGGTCAGCTCAAGGCCTCCCCGACCATCTCTGATGGCCGCATAGAGTCGAACGCGTAGCGGGGCGTCATCGTCCAAGAAGAGCTTGTTGTCTCGATAATCGGGCGTGGTGATATTGTTCTCGAAGGCACCATTCGTTGTGAACCAACTCACAAACATCGAATCCGCTTCATCGCGAATCGTGCACTCATCCTCATCAGCTGAAGCGTAGCGTTCAAATTCAGCGGGCTCAAAATTCATCGCGAGTGGTACTTGGGATATGGCTGCGTCAAAGGGCCCTACCGTAGAACAAGTCTGATCGATCGCGGTCAGCGCCTTAGGCTGAAACTGGCCTTCGCCAATGCTCATACCACCCAACCGAGGATTTTGATTGGCGGCACCGGAAAACCGTATGTTGATACTGCGTGCGGCTGTGACAGCTTCACCTTCAGCATCCGTCACGGTGACACGCACGACCAAGGGCACTGGACTGATCGCTGGTAGCCCAACACAAATACCATCCGCGCAGGTTGCACCAGCCGCACAAGCTGAAGAGGCTTCGCAAGTATCCCCCAAACGTTCAGGACATGTCGCCGTGGTTCCATCATAATTTGGAGGTGCCATACCGGCACTGAGATCCCCCACAAGCGCGAGGAACTCCGGCGGAATCAGTCGCGATATGGCCGATGAATCGAGATTGAATTCCGTTGTCGCCTCCATGCCCACGGGCTCCAATGTGTTGTCCGGTGAAACACACTCAAACTTAGCGAGTGAGCCAAGCGAGAAGCACAACTGCCACTCATATCGTCGCTCAATCGGCGCGTCCGTTAGATCACTCGGATGGAAGTCGGCCACACCTACGGTCAAGACACCCGCTGAGCCTAAGACAAGGTCCTCGATGGGGATTTCATTTCGATCGCTCAGAATGCCTAATATTCTTAGGCGATCTAACTTGGCCGGCCCACCCTCTTTACGACCGCTACACCCCAGAGCGAGACCAAGCAGGATGAGGCTTGACATGACACGTGCAAAGCTTGCCTTCAAAACTGCCCCCTGACACCGAGCGACGGAATGATGGGTAACCCACTTGAATATGTGGCGTTGGTAAAATCATAATTGGGATTGAGTCGCTCTGGATTGGCCCGGTTGTATACATTCTGAATCTCGAAATACGCGCTCAAAATCCACGTATCAAAGATCCAATTGCGATCCACTCGCAAGTCAAGACGATGATAAGGCGGCACACGCGCACTATTCGGTTCGCCTGGGATGCCCTCGTAACTGTCGGTATCAGAATTATAGACCGAGCCTGTAAACGGTGTCTGCGGACGACCTGTACTGTATTGAAATCGTGCACCGACCTCCCAGGTGTTTGTGAGCTTATACTGACCTAGAACGGTCAGGACATGAGTCTGGTCGAAGTCGAACGGTCGGTAACCGCTCCCGTCGTCCTGACGTCGCTCTGAACGCATCAACGTATAGCTTAACCATCCAAAAAAACGCTCCGAAGGTGCATGACGAAACAGCAGTTCTAGGCCATATGAACGGCCCATCCCGTTGTTCTCCAAACGCCGCTCTGGCTCCGCCGCGAACACATCTTCTATACCCGACTGCGTAACGGGACGAATCAAGTTGTAGAGGTGCTTGTAGAAACCGACCACGTCAATCTCCAAGAGCTCGGTCAATTTCTGTTCGACTCCGACCGATACATGAACGGCACGTTCAAACTCGATGTCGGGATCACCAAAATCTTTGTCTGATTCATCTGGACTCGGTCGCTGCGAGAATAGACCGACGCCAGCCTTAATCGCCGTCTCATCCTTGAGAAGTTCAAAGCGTGCCGTTATCCGCGGATCGACGATATAGTCCTCGATGAGCAGGTCGTACTCGCCCCGTAGACCCGGCACCAGCAACAAACGTTTGTCCAGGAAGAAGGCTTGGAGTTCAGTCCATATCGCAGGGTTGGTCAGCGTAAAATCGCGCGTAATCTCGATAAAGTCGACGCTTGAATAACTACGTCCACGCTGACCGCCACCGCCCTCTTTCGGGGGCAGTGGTAAATTGAGATCCAGAGTCCCAAAGAAACCATCATAGTCGAACCCCGTCCGCCATTTGAAGCGTTCTGAGATATTGTACTCGAGGTCTTCTCGAACCGTCAGCTGCCAGGCCTGATTGTCAACTCGAATGTCTGGCCCGAAATTCAAAAGGAGAATGTTGCGACTGAGCGATGCGCTCAGCTCATTGGAGAGCTGGTCGGTGATTCGCCACGTCCAGGATGCATAGCCCCGAACAAAACCGATGCGATTCTCTAGTTGTCCCCTCAGAGCCGCATTGCCCGCGGGCGGCTCATTCAAAACAAACACCATCTCATCGTCAGAACCGTTAATGAAGGTCTTTAATTGGTGTCGGCCCTTTCGATAGTCCAAGATCAGCTGGTAGTCGTAGTACCGAGGCACTGTCTGAAAATTGATATCATCAATCTCACCCAGTGCCGACCCGATTAAGAAGTCGATGTAACTGCGGCGGGCGCCCACAGCGATGCTGAGGTGCTCGGTTAACGGACCTTCCAAGAAAACGCCACTGTCAAAGACGTCGGCTTCAAATCGACCGGAGAATCGGTCACTGCGTGGACGGCGCAGACGAATATCGATGAGACCACCACTGAACCGTCCATTCTCCACACCGAAATTACCGGGATAGAAGTCAATGCTCTCAATCATCTCGCTCGCGATGACGCTGCGAAGGCCACCAAAATGGAAAGGAATGGGTATAAAGTGGCGGTCAACGATGGCACCAGAATCACCAAAATTGCTACCACGAACGATAAGCCCGCCAAGACTCAAGGGAGTCCGGGCCACACCGGGCAGATTTTCGACCACCTTGAGGGCGTCTCCACTCGCGCCGGGTATCTTGCGTATTTCTTGTACGGTAAGGGTTCGTCGCGCGACCTCTTTTTTCACTCGCCGCCCAACAACGGTGACCTGATTCTCGTTCAGACCGGTCGGCTCGATGTAATATTTCACCTCGAGCTCTTTCGCCGCCTCGACCACCTCTTCATCCTCAAGATTGTAGTGATCAGGGTCATCAAGTTCGATCAGAACACGGCCGGCTTTGATGGCCTCAAATGCAAAACGCCCGTTTTCGTCCGTGAGCGTTTCGAGTCCGCGCTTTGGCAGTCGCACAGTCAGACCCACAACCGGCCTTCGGGTACCCTTTTGCAATACTGTCCCAGTCAGCCTGCCAACATTTTCTCGCTCGGCGCTCGCTTCAGCCAGTTTCTTCTCAACGATTTGCTCCGAGATGGTGAACGCGTAGCGATAGATGATTTGAACGGGCGCGGGCTTGTCATCGATATGGGCTGGGCTAAATTTGAATTGAAACAACGCTTCCTGTGCAGCTGTGTCAAAGGCATCCTGCCCTGAGCCTGTTTTTACATCCGCTTCGATTACATCGCCATTTTCATCGATGGTGATGAGCAACTCGACAGTACCGGTGATACCGTTGGCGAACAACTCAGGAGGATATTGCGCCGGCACTTCTTTCAGCAAGGCTGGCGCCTTAGTGAGCTTCGGCCCTTTCGGCTCTCCGCTTGCTCGATCCGTTTCGCCAGTCGCATCTTTGGCGAGTGCATTATCAGACGTGACCGTTTTATTGTTAGATGTCTGAGTGGTAACACCTCGATCGGCTGATGCGACGTTGACAGCCAAGATCAGGCCCAAGCTGAATAGAAGTGTCCAGCAGCGCACATCAGTCCTCGAGCATAAAGATGCAGTTAAATCGAACCGTGCTCGATACCGGCTTGCCATCCACTGTGGCCGGCCGGTACTTGAATTTCATCACCGCTGCCATCGCGGCTTCATCAAGGCCATAACCGAGCTTCTTACCGAGCGCTTTTGCTTTTTTGACGTTGCCCGCGGCGTCCACAGTGAGCAGAAAGATAATCTTCCCTTCAATGCCCGCCCGGAGAGCCGCCTTCGGATATTTTGGTTTCACCCGCTTAACGAGCTTGGCCTTCTTGCGCACTGGTGGCGGTGGCGGCTCGTCTGGCGCCACGGGCGTCGCAGCCTCGGTTACCGGCTTCACGGCCTTTCGTCCGACTTCGCCCAGTTGCGTATTGCCGACCTGAACTGTAGGTCCACTGCCACCCTTAATCGTGCTGGATAGATTAATCCCTGTGACCAAAGGCGTGGGCTTTTTCGGTGGCGGCTTAGGCTTCTCTTCAGGAGGCTTCGGCTTGGGCTTGGGCTTCGGCTTGGGCTTCGGCTTAGGCTTAGGCTTGGGCTTAGGCTTGGGCTTAGGCTTAGGCTTGGG
>JBMHDS010000116.1:0-22305 GCA_049889275.1 Bradymonadia bacterium
GTAAACCGTTGCTCTTCATTGCACTCAGCTGATTTGGCTTTGAAATAAATGACCTGCCTTGCATTTTTTTTGCCACGCAGGCCGTCAGAGCAGCTAACGTATGTCAGCTTTTGATCATGAACAGAAAGGATACCAGTCATATGAGAAACCGCATCATCGCCACAATCGCATTGGTCACAATGCTCGCAGGCAGCGCGAGCGCGCTGCCATTTGTCGACATGGGCATCAAGCTCGGTTATGGCAATCTGTCGCCATCCCATGACGACAGCGACGTGCAGAAGGCGCTCGATGAGGTAGACGTTGGTCTATTCGCAGCCGGCGTCGCCGCCCGTATTCAGGTGCTCATGGTGCAAGTCGAAGCAAATGCGCTGTATTGGAGCGAGTCATATGATAGCGAAGCGAGCTACTCTGCTTTGAGCCTGCCCATTATCGCACGTCTGGATTTCGCGCCCATACCGTTATTGAAGCTCGCTGCAGGCACCGGCCTCGAATTCCAATTCCCACTCGCAGCAAAAGGGCCGAGTGGTGACGATGCCATGGACCAACTCCAATCGAGCACATATCTGCCACTGAGCGCGTCTGCAGACTTGACCTTACCCGCCCTCGGGACCATCGGTCTGGAAGCACGCTACGGATATGAACTGAGTAGCCGGCTAAAGGACGACCAGGGCGTCTCCAATAACTATTTCATGTTCATGGGGACCTTCCTGTTCTAGGGCGCCCCTGCAATCCCTGGCCCCACCACCCGCTGCGGCGGGTGATTTCTATCACTAAAATCTACTTAACGCGGAGCACATGATGGCTTTTCAATTGCCAGCGTTTGTCACGTTCCTCATCCTCGCGAGCTGGTTTAACCCAGACGCAACATCCTTTTCGGTCACAGAAGAATTCAACGGCGCCATCACCCGCCAGCTCGTCGTCGACCGCCCCGCTCAAGCGAAAGCATATATGGTCAAACTGTTGATGGCCGGACAGCCCATTGAAGCGGCCGCTGCCTTGGGCCAGTTTGTACGACAGGGCACACAAGCCCGCTGGTCTTTTGGCACAGGACAAACCGCCGCCAATCAGCAACTCCCCCTCGATCTTGCGGGTAACATACAAAACTTCGCCAAACTTGACCCAAAGACCGTCACCCAGATTGATGTGAGAGATGTTGGACGGTTTAAAGTCGAGAGAACCACCAAAGGATTGAGTTTGAGCGGTGATAATGGGGTCAAATACCGATTTGAGTGGACGACCGCGACAACCGATTCAAAAGATGCCACGAGTCCACAACCGGCCACGCAAAAACCACAGTCATCCTCGCAGCCCACAGCTCCATAATCAGCGCGCCTCAAAAGCAAGCTCGCGAAGCTTGGCGCCAATATAGGTGCGGCCTCATCCCGACGACATAGCTCGCGCCCTGAAAGAGCTGAAGACTTTATTTCGAATTGCGACCACAGCTTGCAAGCTGACCTAAAGTCACCATCTTGACGTGCCTCCCTGCACTAAAGCATCTCGATGCAAACGCCGACCATCATCCTGTGAGTGGAGATAGGTGACCCAAACGCTGAGCACACGGTTGGCGCCCCTGCTCAGTTTGCTCTCACCATCGGGGAGAGCAGTACGTCTAAATGCGGGGCACCTCTAAAAGCGGGGCTCCTCTAAAAGCGGGACTCCTTATCGTTGAGCGCCATTGCATGAGACCCCCCTTTAATCTTCACAAAAACAGCGCTCCATCATCATCGAACGAAACAATAACTACCGACCGTAAGTTTTGGCATCATTCGTGCATTCAAAACCCGCAAGATTAACCGAGACCGAATCGAGACGGCCCATGCTGACCACGAATACCCGATTTTACGCTCTGCTTCTCACCGCCATCCTCGCGACATCCTGCTCAGACGCGCTATTAGAACCGTCACACGTTGGCGACAAAACACCACATTTAAAGACAGCTGGGACCGATAATCCCCAGGCGAACGACCAAGTTCGTCCACCGGCACCAAAGTGCGATCTGCCCAGTCCATCGAATCGGCTAGAAGGCGCCCACCCGCAGGGCGATCGCGCCGCATTCGAAGGCTGGTATCTGCGCCTTCAGAATTGGCAGAGTCAGCGGTCATACTCGGTCATTGTCGGTTGGTGGCGCGAAGAGAGCGGTGCACGAGAGCGCGGTTTTGTTGAGCTCATCGACAGCCAGACTCAGCGGACCTATCGTATGGAATCATCTCAACTCTGGTTCAGCGATGAAGGTGAGGCGCTGAATGTCAAAATCGGACAGGTACAGCTGACTGGCGATAGTCTATACGGCGTATTCCAGACCGAGGATGGCCATGATGTCTGGCTCGAAGTGGATTTCAACGGCTGCCACCATTGGGGCAACCCCGATCGCCCGTCGGATCGGTCCACCATGGGGCTACCGGAGCGACTCCCATTTATTCCACTGAAATGGCAGGTCATGCATCTCGATGGCTCAGCTGTGGGTAAGATTGCCATCGACGGACAAACCACGACCCTCGATGACGCATCGGTGCACTTTGAGAAAAACTGGGGCGATAAATTTCCAACACGGTGGCACTGGTTGCAAGCAAACCAGTTCACGGGCGAGACCGACGTCGCCTTCGTAGGCGCCGGCGGCCCTATATTTCCATTCGGATTCAGCCCTGAGGGTTATATGCTCGGACTGCGTGTTGGCGATGACTTCTTCTCATGGCGCACCCAAGATCTTGCCAGATTTCAAGAGACGAGTCTGACGCGCACAGGCGATCAACTTCAGTGGGTTTTCATCGCCAGTAACGGTGTCGCGCGGGTCAAGGTCACCGCCACCGCACACGTTTCTGACTTGATCGGCGTTGACGTGCCCACACCTGACGGTCTGCAAATGGGCGCAGCCGAGTCGCTGATCGGTGATTTGACCATCGAACTAAGCCGACGTGACCGACGGCGAGCGCGACAGCTTCGATATCTACCAGCGGAGATTTATCGGTCGAGCACCGCCGCATTGGAGTTGGGTGGAGAGCATTTAGAGCGCGTTTTGACCACATCGGAGTTGAGCGCATTATCCAGTGGTCACTAAGCGGTTGGAGTCATGATGCTGAGCGCCTTTTGCAATGCCCGGCCCCACTCATTCAGCGGTGCGGCCGTGTTGACCTGCCTGCAACGGATTTAACCGGCTCGCTGTTCAAGGGCTTGCGCCCATGGCGGTCGCCCAGATGATTGCGCAAACCGTGGCATTCGCCGCGGTTTTGATTCAGACTAGCCGGGGGGGTGGGTCTTGTCATTGCTGAAGTACACATCAGGGCGTGTCGCGACAAGATGGTCGCTGACCTTTGTCCTCTTACTCTCGGTGGCAGCGCCTTGCCTTGCTGACGCGGCACCATCGGTGCTGCTGACAGCTGACACCAATGATCTTAACGTCTCCGAACATCTGTCCGTATTCACAGACCGTCGCGCAAACTTGAGCGTTGAGCATGTTACGGCGGCCGCATTTGCTGACCGGTTTAAAGGCTCCGAACGCGGCGAAGTCAGACAGGGCCTGTCTACCGAACGCGTCTGGGCTCGCCTACACCTCAAAAATCAGAGCGCGAAAGGTCGATGGTATCTCTTAATCGATTATCCCCTGCTTGATGATGTCCGCGTCTACATCAAGCGTGGGCAGCTGGTCGAGCTGGTTGGTCGTGCGGGTGATCAGCAATTATACTCAACGAGACCCCTTCGGCTGCCACATCTCGTTTTTCCCATCGACTTTAAATCCGCATCTGAGGTGAGCGTCTTTATCTCGGTGCAAACCGAGGGCGCGCTACTGGTGCCTGCGCGTCTGTTGTCCGAATCAGAACTCGCTCGTTGGTTATCCAACCGACAAACATTCTTGGGGCTTTATTTTGGCCTGGTTGGGCTGCTCGTTCTCTACGGGTTTGTCTTTTTCTTCTATTTCCGGCGCAGCCATTACCTGATCTATACCGGATTGACCGGCGCGCAACTCATTTGGTTAATGGGCGAATCGGGGCTTCTCTACCACTACATCTTTTTTGGATGGCCGCAAGCGATGAACCTCGTCATGGTCATTGCGCTCACCTGCATCGCGTTTCTTGGCTTTAAGCTCGATGAGATTTTCTTGAGACGGAGTCTCAAGCCATACGAAACCCAAATTCTCAAACGCTGTAAACAGCTCAGTCTGGTCTGCGTCATACTCAGTATCATCATGCCGTATGGCACCGCTGTGCGTATGGCCGTGGGCTTGCAGATGCTCTACATGAGCGTATCATTTTGGCTTGCGCTCGCGTGTCTCATTCGGGGCTATAAGCCCGCTCGTATCTTTTTCATGGCAATGTGCTGCGCCGTATTTGCCGGGCTCTTGATTATGCTCAGATCCATGGGGGTCCTGGCACTCGACGCCTTGAGTCTCCAAGGCCCCATGGTGGGCGTGGGTGCATTCACGTTGCTGATGTCGTTGGCGCTCACAGATAAGATCAGTTTCATTCAGCGTGAACGAGAAACCCTCGCTGCATCTTTCGAGAAGTTTGTCCCGAAAACCCTGGTCACCAAACTTCTTCGCAGCAGTCAGGTTGCGAGACTCGGCGGCGAACGACGTGAGGTCACGATTCTTTTCTCCGATATCAGGGGCTACTCGACGATTATTGAGCATCTCGACCCGGCAGATGTTGTCTCACTGATGACGAGTTACTTTGATGCCATGCAACGAATCATCGAGAAAAATGGCGGTGTGATTCTCGAATTCACAGGCGATGGGATTCTCGCGGTCTTTGGCGCACCAACGGAACTCGGCGATCATCCAACGGCGGCCATTCGTTCGGCTTTATCCATGCGTAGCGCCATCGAAAAACTGAATGAACGCTGGCATCAGACATCTATCTTTCATGCGGCATCAAATGCCGGGGTTGACTCACTTTTTAACCGAATCGGTATTCACACGGGCAGTGTGATCGCGGGCAACCTAGGCTCACACCAAACCATGAAGTATGGCGTGGTTGGAGATGCCGTCAATGTGGCTGCGCGACTTGAAGCGCTCAACAAAATTCTCAGTACAGATATTCTGTTCAGCCACGACACCTATCTACGTCTCGACACCGAGGCCCAGAATCAAGCTGAATGTCACGGAGCGCAGGCCTTGAAAGGCCGCGCGGAAGGTATGGTCGTGTATTCGCTGCCTGAGGCAATCGATGCGAGCTTAGATGGTACATCTAGCTACCACGGGATCAATCAGGAGTTCGAGTGGTGGAATGAGCAGGATCCCGACACTCCATAAGCGCAATATCAGCCGATAGACGAACCATCTCGCCACAGAGCTGTGCGTGTCTTTTGAGGAGCGCGGTTGACGTGTTAGACTCGAGCGAATCGAGGAGCTGATTTTAGGGGAAGAGATGTCTGATACTGACGACAGCGGCGTACCAGCGGCGAAGCTTGCTGGCTTATCGAGAATGGCGAAAGCATACGCACCTGGGGAGACCATTTGTCTGGAAGGCGAGCCATCTAGAGACCTTCTGCTGATGCTCTCTGGTTCAATTGAAGTCTCGAAGAGTGGCACCGTGATCAACACGATCAGAGGGCGCCAAGTATTTCTGGGTCAGATCGCATTCTTCAACTCCCAGAAGCGAACGGCCACGCTCAAAGCGCTTACCCGCTGCGAGATTGTTCGTATTCGCGAAGAGAAGGTCGAACCGCTACTCGCAGCCATGCCATCGCTCGCGCTACGCCTCATCCGTGACTTGACGGGCATGTTCGTTGAGAAAGAAAAAGAGCTCGTGCGCTATCAGGAATACGGAACCAGCGCGAATCTAGCCTTGCAAGCTGAAGGGCTGACCACCGCAGTTGAAGACTATATTCCCGCACTGGTGATCAGCATATTACAGGATTGTTCCAACGACACTCGGCTGGCGGTGCTGAGCGCGTTCATCGACGCGCTCCCGAGTCGCTGTAGTCTCACCAACATGACCGTCGGCAAGAAAAGTATACCCAATCGATTATCGCGAGACGCGCGCAAGGAGCTTGAGGGCGGTTTGCTCGAACTCATTCGTGAGAAAACGAGCGGTGCGTCGGACCGCGCTGAGTTGAGCGGCTCTGGTTTGAGGGTATTAGAGTCCATCAAACAGGCGGTCATCGGGCTGCAAGAGACAGGCACTCAGCTGCTCGCAGAGGATATTTCATTGGGCGCTGAGAACGAGTTGAAGAGCGCCTTGTCTGTCTTGGAGGACCTCACGGACTCGCTCGAAGCTGTCCACATCGAACAGAGTCTTGTTGGCATCCGCCAATTTAGCAACCACATCGAGCAGGTTGAACGCTTCTGCCGCTTACAACGGAGCACGGACAATCTAAAGCGCAGCGCGCGAGAATTAGCTCGAGTCGCTGATGATTTAGTGGAACAGCTCAACAAGCTCAGCCATCAGGACCGCGAAGGCGTTAAAAGGCAAGACATTCTTCGAGGGATGAGGTTCGAACTCTAGGGCTTGACCGCCTCGCCTCCCCCTGAATCGATGGGCAGACGCGTACCCGCCTCGACCTCGGTAAAGTAATCAGCAAAACGAGTGACATTCTCGGGCGTGCCGACAACCGCAAGCAGATGACAATCGAGCAAGGGCGCCGTGGCCCGTGGAGCCCCCTGCCAAGCACCATTGCTCTGCTCCGTGGTCTGACCTGCGATGGTGACATCAAAGCGAAGCGGCCAGGCAAGGTCGATCAGCGTATAGTTCTTCAGGACACTTGGACACGCGAGCTCTGCGAGCACCAAGCCATTCTTTAAGGCGACGACGTCCGTCAACGACGGGCTCAATAACTGTTTCGCGACCTCCATGCCGGCGCGCCGCTCCGGATAGATCACACGGTGAACGCCGACTCGACTCAGAATTTTGCCTTGTAGGGTGGTCTGAGCACGAGAGATCACGTACTCAACGCCCACCTCTAAAAGCGCCATAGCGGCCACCACAGCCGCCTCCAGATGGGCCTCACCGAGGGCCAGCAACACAGCTTTACAATCGTCAAAACCGGCGGCTGCAAGCGCATGTTCATCGGTGGCATCCAAGCACACAGCTCTGCACACATTTTCTTTAATGGCCTCGACACGCTCCATGTCGATATCGGCGACGATCACATCATGACCACTCTCTTGAAGTTGCAGCGCCGCCGCCTCACCTAACTGCCCCAGTCCGATCACGCCATACACGATAGTCTTCTCCTCAAACTAACCCACATTGATGCGCCCCGTGGGATACTTAACACCTGTCCACTTTGGTCCATCGCTGAGCGCCGCCGTCGCAATGGTCAGAGGTCCTAAGCGACCAAAAAACATCAGGACACAGAGCACCAACTGACCGGGTGTCGACAGCTCCCCTGTGACCCCCATGGATAACCCGGTGGTCCCTAATGCGCTCGCCGCTTCAAAGATAATCTTGAGCGGTGCCACAGTTGGGTCGGTGTATAAAAGGGCCAGCACGCCCACAAAAAATGCCGCTAGAACAGCGCCCAGAATTGCCAACGCCTTTAACACGATCGCAAACTCAATCGTGCGAAAGTAAAACACAACCTCACGCTTGCCACGAATAAAGCTTCGAATGGCGAGCGCGACCACAAGAATCGTCGTGGTCTTGATCCCACCGCCCGTCGAACCGGGCGATGCGCCAATCAACATCAGCGTGCTCATCAAGATGACCGTTGTTGACTGCAAAGACTCAAGCTGAATTGTATTAAATCCAGCGGTGCGCGTGGAAGCGGACTGAAACAAGCTTACGAGCAGTCCATCCGATACAGATTTATCGTGCAACAACCCGGATGCCTCGAATGCATACCAAAGAACAGCGCCACCGAAGAGCAACACTGCGCTGACCACGAGAACACCGCGCGCGTGGATACTCAGTCGGTACTTACGCCGATGCCGCATCAACCTCCATAGGCCGACAAGCACGCCAAAACCAAGTCCGCCGAGCGAAAAGAGCGTCAAGATGACACCATTGACCCAAACGTCGGATTGGAAACCAACAAGACTGTCCGAAAATAAGGCGAAACCCGCATTACAAAACGCCGATACGCTATGGAAGACCGCGTAAAACAGTGCCTTATCCCACGACAGTTCAAGACTAAAAACTGGGTACAAACAAGCAGCGCCCACAGCTTCGATGAGAAAAGTGAAAAGCAGGACGCCCTTGAGGAGGGCGCGCAGCTCCGAGGTGTCGCCTGGGTCAAACACATCTTCGACGAGATCCCGCTCAAAGACGCGCAATTTTTGACCCATGCTCAAGCTCAGTGCGCTGCCGAACACCATAATACCGAGGCCACCGATTTGTATCAGCAAGAGCAGCACCGTAAGACCGAAAGGTGTCCACGCGGTTGCTGTATCCACGGTGGCCAGGCCGGTGACACAGGTCGCACTGACCGCGGTGAAAAGTGCATCGAGAATGCTCACATCTGCGGTCTGGTAATGGCTCGATGGCAGCGCCAACAACACCGTACCGACAAACGAAACCAGCGCAAAGGTGACCACCAGCGTCATCGCGGGCCTACGACTTAAGCGCTGATAAAACCGAAGGTCTTCGGCCCGCAAGTCTCGAGCCCGAACAGCGAGGAGACCATCGTGAATCAGCGCCAGCATCGACGCTAAACGTAAACTCGCCACAGACACGAAAAGGACCGCGATCGTCGCAGCGGCAGACAGCGCTCTGAAGCTGCTCGCTTCGCGCTGTGACCAAGTCAGCAAGGTGCGCGACGCCATACAGACGAGGATCACCGCTTCGACAGCGTGAAACAGATAGTAGAGGTGTGCCGAGGTGGCATCGAGGCCGGGATAGATGGCCTTGGCCGCTTCTCCGAGGGCGGTCAGTACCGCCGCTAACACCTCAAGCAGAAACAGCCAGCGCATGATGATAGCGCGCCGCTGAGTATCAGCCATCAGTGTATTCAAGAATTCGGCCATGCCATTTCATACTGCCCACGCCGAGTCAGCGCAACGGCTGCGTGCAAATGAGCTGCGGCGACGCCAGAATCAAAGACCGAGTTCGGATAGAATCAGAGACTGCAAAACTCGACTGCAGCACCGAGATCCGAGAGCGATGTCTAGCAGAAGGACAAATGAGCAAGCGCGTCGTTGCCTTCGATAAGCCACATATCCAGCATCTCATCGCCATCGAAGATGAACCGGCCGAAGAATGGTGTACCGCCGAGGAGCTTTGGCAGCCAGTACACATCATCGCTCCACATCCGATGATAGGGGATCTGTTCGACATCTACCCAGAAGGGGTTGGCTTCCTGCGTCTCAAACGCCTCTCCGGTAAATTGAAAAGCTCGAAACACACTGACATGAAGCGAATAGCCGTCAACAAACTGAAAACACAGCTGTCCGACCGGCTCCACTGACTCGATGTCGATGCCGACCTCTTCTCTCACCTCCCTTATGGCGCACTCAGTGATTGACTCGCCGGGCTCTAGTCGACCCCCGGGCGCGTTGACCTTGCCCGCGCCGAGACCCCGTTTTTTCTCGATTAACAAGACCTGTGAGCCATCAAAAACAAAGGTCAGCGTAGCAATATCTTGAGGCTGCCAACCATCCCAATCGATGTTTTTAAGTGCACGGGCTGCCGGAACGCGTGATGACGAATCGATGTCCATCTCCCCCCTACGAGTTGTTTCAGTGGGCCCACTGTCAGACCGGAGTGGTTCCTTTGCGCTGACAGCGTCGGTGCCACCTTGCCATCTGACTCGAACACCCAACAGAGATAAAATAAGCTGCGCCGGGAATAAACGGTTTTGATAACTCTGTCTACTGGGCGCTTAATCGATTGCACTGTCGCGGACGATCGGCCATGGTGTCTGGGTCAATTTGACTCGGTGCCGAATGGCAGGTACTGCGAGTCGAAAGCATCGATACTCAACCACACACCAGCGGCCTTGGTTTCTGCTGGCCTTGCTTGGAGCAAAAAAATGATCACTCTCCTCCGCCGATACGCACTGGTTATTGCGTTATGTGCTGCTGGCCCTGTCTACGCCTCACCACAGGACCAGGCGAACCTGATGCCCGATATCACCCAAATGGTTTTCCAGCTCGACATGAAGGGGCTACAGAACACAAAGATCTTCAAAGAACTTGTGGCAACGAACCCGGCATACGAGCGCGCGATGGAGCAGTTCACAGGCCAAAGCGGCATCGACGCCAAGAGCATCAAGATGATCACGGTGGCCTTCTTCGACGTCGAAGCCAAGAACCCGATGGCGATCTTACTCGATGTGCCGTTTCCAGCTGCCCCCAAGGGTACGACGGGTAAGAAGACCCTTGGCAAACAAACCTACTATTCACTGCCCGGCGGGGCTGTCGCCGCGCCGTACCACGGTAAAGTCTTGATGACCGAAGAGCCACTACTGAAGCACTTCGTGGGCAAGAAGATGGGTCTCAAGGGTGCCATCGCCGGCCTGTCGAAGAATCGCGACATGAAAGCGCAACTCTGGGTCTTCGGCACACCGCCCAAGAAGATGGCGGCAAAGGCCGTCAAAGGTCCAAAAGGTGCGCCCGATGTAGGCAGCGTGCAGGCAACCATCAATCTTGCCAGCGGGCTCAACTTGAACCTCGCTGTCGAGACCGACCCTAAATTCGCACAAGAGCTCGTCAGCAAATTCGGCGAAGAGAAGGCAAAGCTCGCACAGAACCCGATGATGATGATGATGGGTTTGGGCCCAGTCATCACCAAGAGCCAGCTGACCGCGAAGGGCAAGGACCTGACCTTGGCCCTCAACTTGTCTGACATGGAGTTCAATCAAATCATCAATATGGTCAAGATGATGACCCAGAAGAAGGCTGGTGCAGGTATGCCAGGTGCCCCAGGCAAACCCGGAATCTCGATACAGCCTCCTGCCCCGGCCGTGCCTGCCACAAAGTAACCGAGCCCGCCTCAGCGGTGCCGGACCACGCCTGAGTACAACCTCATCTCTTTTGTACGGGCTTCGGAGGTGCAAGCCACCTTCAGCCCCTCGATCAAACGTCGATACAGCTTGAGCTTGGCCTTACACGCGTACTAAGCTATCGCAGATGACGTGGTTTCAACGGGGGTCGAGCTGTGAGACGCAGTATTCAAGTTGTTTTATTGTCAATGTTCTGTGCGGGCGCGGCTCTGGCGCTCCCCAATGAGTTTGCCCAGCAAGGTTATGTTGTTGACCAACGTGGGCCGCTCAACGGCGAGCATGACGTGCGTGTCCGCATCTATGACAGGAACGAACGTGGCCAGCTATTGTTCGACGAGACCCACGCCAATATTCTGTTTATGGATGGCTATTACAACCTGCTGATCGGCAGCATAGAACAACTCGACCCTGACATATTCCTACTGCCCGAGCTCTACTATGCCATCACCATTGACGATGATGCGGAATTGGCGCCGAGAGTTCCATTTGCCAAGGTACCCGTCGCAATGCGGGCTGATGTCGCTCAAGACGTGTCCGGCAATATTAATCCAGCCAGCGTGACCGTCGGCGGCCAAGTTGTGATCAACGAGGCTGGCGAATGGGTAGGCTCTCCTGTTGGCCTCCGCGGACCGGAAGGCCCGCCTGGCGACGTGGGTCCTGCTGGTCCAGCGGGCCCCCAAGGCGCAGCAGGAGCACAGGGGCCACAAGGTCCACCGGGTGCCGCAGGCAATGCGGGTAGCGATGGCAGCCCCGATACCCCAGCGCAGGTACTCGCCAAACTGGTCACGGTGGATGGGGCCAACAGTGGCCTGGATTCGGACCGCCTCGATGGCATCTCCAGTAACCAATTTATGCGCAGCGACGGCGACACTGGCACAACGGGCTCGCTGAGCGTCGGTAATGGCGTCACCGTGCAAGCTGCGGGTCGTCCGGTCATGGGCGTAGACGCCGAGGGACTCGGTCTTCGTCCTATCGATGCCAATAACAGAGGTGGCCAAATCAGCCTCGATGGTGCTGCCAACTTTCAGCATTGGGTGCTGCGAAACGAAAAGGGAAAGCTCCAAATCATGGAGCCTGCGGCGTCGATCGACGGGCAGCGCCAAAAGGGTCGAGTGGAGTTCGTCAGGGCCGGAAACGGCGGCCCTGTAGATGTATCTGTGTCAGGGCACCTCAGTGCAAACACCATCGGGACTCGCGGTGTTCGCGTGGGCGACCGTTTGATCATCAATGAGAATGGCTTGCTCAATCAAGCGCGTTGGGACTTGTACACTGAAGTGCGGGTGCTCACCAACACAACGGGACAACCCGACAATCACATGTATGTCAATTATCCCAACCGCGAAGGCTCAAACACCTACCTTTACAATGACCCAAGGGTTGAAGGGACGCTCACGGTCTCGGACAACCTCTACCTTGGTGGCAGCCGTATCTTTGATGTGGGCATGACCTACACCTGCGAGGCGGGCGACGGCGCCCTCGGCGACTGTCCCAACTCTGGTACCTGGACGTTCAATCGCGTGATTCTCTCCAACGATCATGATGATGCGACACAACGGCTCGCGGCGACGCCCGCCGGTTCGCTTAATGTCGCCGGAGATGTGATTGTGGGCGACGACGTTGAAGCAGGTGGCGAGGTCACGGCGGGGAGCCACCTGCGGGTAGGCGGTAATACCTACCTCGGTGGAAACTACATCTACGACAAAGGCGTGACTTACACATGCGAGGCAGGTGGCGGTGCCCTCGGCGCCTGCCCCAATAGCGGTCTCTGGACCTTTGAGAAGATCGTGCTCGACGGGCAGCATGCCGACGTCGCGGCGCGGATGGCGGCTGTACCAGAAGGGTCTATCAACTTAGAAGGCCAGGTGCGCGCTGACGGCGCCATCATCAGTCTCAATAACGTCATTGCGGGTGGTCAACTCCAGGCGGGCTCATCATCCTTGGCCGACGGTCGACTCACCCTTGGCTCCCAGGCCAATCAATCGATTACAGCTGCTCAATTGGCAACGCTTACAGGCGGCGGTAACGCCGACGCCCTGCACACCCACGCAGGCAGTGCTCGCCCGTGGCGCCAAGTGGGTAATTTGAATGACTACTTCAACCTGCTGCAGCGCTATCCGCACACGCGCTTCGAATATGGTGTTACCTACAACAGCTACACCATCATGCCCGTTTTGGTGAACAACTGGAATTCAGGCTATCGAATCGCTGGCAAGTACGAATACCACATTGGTGATCGGTTCCCATGGGAAGGTGGAAATAGCTTCACCAAGGGTGGTGCCATCTGGTTTTGGGGCACACGTTCCGGCACAGATGACGCCTGTAATAACAACAACCAATTCTATCACATGTACTATTGGGACACGGGCAATCCCAACCCGTGGAATGGCCACGGTGCAACGGCCTACGCCTGGTCCAACGGATGCAGCACACCCACTCTATATGTGAGGGAGTTCTAATCTATGCACGCCTATCGAATCATGACGATCACCATGGCCATCTGCTGGATTGGTTGTGGCGGAGATGACGGCACCGGTACGACAGCGCCACTCGACCAAGGTGCAACTCAAGATACGTCAACCGGAACGATTATGGATATGGGCACGCAAGAAGAAGACGCTGCCCCTGCCGACGCAATGCCAGCAGGTGACCTATCGGTTGACGCGATGGTGCGAGCCGACAACGACGGCGATGGTGTGCCTAACGATGACGATAATTGCCCCGATGTGGCCAATGAATCGCAGCTCGATAGTGATGATGACGGTGTTGGCGACGCATGCGACCGATGCGCAGCCGGCCCAGACGCCGTCGATACAGACGAGGATGGTGTACCCAACGACTGCGATGTCTGCCCCGCCACACCTGACCCAGACCAAGCAGATTCAGACGGCGATGGCCAAGGCGATGCGTGCGAAGTCGCGCCCATGGATGCCGATGGCGACGGCATCCCTGATCAGGAAGATAATTGCCGCAACGTTGCCAACCCAGACCAGGAAGATAACGATCAAAATGGCGTCGGTGATGCCTGTGAGCGTGCAGATAGCGACAGCGATGGTGTCACCGATGAAGACGATAATTGTCCTCAAACCGCGAATCCCGACCAACGGGACGCGGATGAGAATGGCGTTGGTGACGCCTGTGAAGAGGTGATCGACACAGACGAGGATGGCGTATCAGACCTTTTGGATAATTGCGGACTGACTCCCAACCCAGACCAAGAAGATACAGATGGCGACGGCATTGGCGATGCCTGCGAAGAGATGATGATGATGCAGGGAATGGACGCCGACGGGGATGGCGTTCCCGACGCGATCGACAATTGCCCCAATGTGCCTAATCCGGACCAAAACCCAGCGGCTTGCATGGTGCCAGCTGCAGACTTCGATAACGATGGTGTCTCCGATGCAGTGGACAATTGCTTCGCCACGGAAAACCCTGATCAGACCGACACAGACGAAGATGGCATCGGCGATGCCTGTGATCCCGACACGCCACGTCCCGGTGAAATGGACAGTGACGCTGATGGCATCCCCGACGTGCGTGACAATTGCCCGACCAATGACGATCCGAACCAGGCTGATTTCGATGAGGATGGTATAGGTGATGTGTGCGACAATTGCCCCGGTATCATCAACCCGGACCAAGCAGACGCCGACGGAGATGGCCGTGGTGACGCCTGCCCGGGCATGGACAACCCTGGCGGTGGCATGATGGGTGACGACCGTGATGGCGATGGCGTTGCGGATGGCGATGACAATTGCCCAGACAATTTCAATCCGAATCAAGAGCCCGAAGCATGTGCGGGCCCCTGCCCATCACCGGAACCAGGCGACCGCGATGGAGATGGTATCGAAGATGAACGGGATAATTGCCCGGATACCTGTAACCCACTGCAACTCGACTTTGATGGTGACGGGACAGGCGACGCGTGCGAGGCCTAAGCGTCCTCGCCGTTCTCATGTTCATGTCTGCGCCAATGGCAGAGACAAGATCCAATCATCCGCCGCTCAAATATGTCGACCAAGGTCGCGGCCCGCTCTGCTCTGTTGCGGCAAGCCTAATGGCGCTGTCACGTTTTTATCCGCCACCAACCCTCAAGCGCTTCGTCCGCGAATTGACCGTGCGACCCGAAGGCGTAGCGCTCTTAGATATCGCAGAGCGCATCCAAAAAGAGTTTGACGTCGAAGTCCGAATCCTCACGACAAAACTCAATGAAGTGAAAAGCTGGCTCAACGACGGATTGCCCGTCGTCCTCTTGCTGCGCGATGGACTTGGCCGGCATGCGGTGGTCGCACACGCAGCAGACGAGGTGGGCTTAAAGATTCTTGACCCGGCGAATCCAGGCAAACGCTATTTATCGGATACCGACATGGAGAAACAATGGTCCGCAGGTCAGGCCGTTGTGTTCTTCGTCGCTTCGAACAAGACGCCTCTGAACCTACGCTCGGTCGATGCACGCGACCGCCATTTCAGAGCCCGAGAATGGGGTATTCGAGCCGCCGAAGTCATTGATCGGCCAACAGCCGCCCTCAAGCTTTATCAGCGCGCTATCAGCCTAGATCAGAACATCGCCGAGCTTCATTTTAACATGGGCGTTGTCTTAAGGAGCCTCAACCGTAAGGCCGCTGCGTGCAAAGCATTCGCGCGAGCCCTGACGCTAAAACCGAAGTGGTCCAGCGCACGACAGGCACGTCGGGCTCTCGACTGCCCTTAATGGCTGTGGCCCGATGACCTTTGCACGGGTGTTTCCTTAACCTGACCCTTGAGTTGACTCAAACGCGCACGGGCCTGTTCAATCCGATTTGTTTCTGTCTTACGCCCAGCCGCCACTTCGAGGTAAGCGCTTAACATGGTCTGCGCCTCGGGCACTCGCTTTGCTCCAATCAGCGACAAAGCGCGCTGATAGAGGATCTCTGGAATCTGCGCTTGGTAGGGTTGTAATCGATTCAACAAGGCCAACGCACTGGGATACGCGCCCGCCGCGTGGTGAGCGATCGCTGCAGACAGGAGGGTCCGCGGTTCAGGCTCTAAGTCATAAGCCTTCAGATAGGTCTCCACCGCACGTTGATGATTCTTGAGATGGAAGTGTGCTGCGGCGATCATACGAATCGTCTCTGCGCGCGCCGGTGCACCCTGTAGGCTGCTCTCCAAGGGTTTAAGGGCTTCAGCCCACATTTTGCGAGCGAGAAAAATCCGACCTAAGTCGAGTTGAGCTTCATGTCCGCTGCCATTACGTATCGCCATTTGCAACATGCGAACGGCATTCTCGAAGCGTTTTTGAGTGCCGTAAGCGAGTCCCAATCGATGCAGCGCTGGCGCAAAACTCTTGAGCTGTTTGACAGCGAACTCCAAGTGAGTCGTCGCGTCGGTTACACTCGCGCGTTCGAGGTAGATACGCCCGAGAAGCCATCGCGGCCACGGGTCATCCGCCCGCTCATCGGTCAGGGCCAAAAGCACCGCTATAGCCGCTTCTTTTTGACCGCGCGTGTCTTTGACCAAAGCATCGAGAAGGCGAGCGGTGATGACCGACTCACCACCTTGTGACCGCAATATATCAATCAATTGTTCCAGGCGCCCAAGGTTGAATTTGGTCGGCCTGTCAGCGGCTGCGACCGCGAACATCGCATTCATCCGAAGTGCCTGTCGGTACGCCGTCAAGGCCAAATCACCGGTCACAAGCGCCGCCGCTCGCTCATAGGCGCGTTCAGCGGCGGCGAAATGAAAGGTGCTTGCCAATTGTTCCGCATGCTCGAAGGCATCTGCGTAGCGCTGCTTCTCTGCCGCTGCACCTGTTGACCCGGAGTCGCGAGCCAGCATCCAACCGAGCAAAATGGCGATGATGATGAGCAGGATGGTTTGAAGCTTTGCCATGAGTCTTCCTCGGTGACGCTTAGACCATGGGATTACGGCGAAACAGTAACGCGGTCAAGCCCCTGGGCGCTCATGTCGAGCAAAAGTGTGCCTAACCAAGACCCAAGAGTGCAGAGACAAAGCCCACGAAAATGTTGAAACGGTCAGCGGATCGACCGCTCTTTATGCCATCGTTGTTTTTTTGAACCCTCACCGACTAATTCTCTGCTACGCTGCTGTGGGGAACTCATGGCTGATATGCGCTTATATGCAGCCACTCATAAACAATTAAGGGAGTTGTTCGATGTCCAGAAAACGCATAGCCGTTTCGGCCGTTCTATTAACTGGCGTGCTCATCGTTGGATGCAGCAAGAACCAAAACAAAAATAATCTTCCTAAGTATGTAGACAAATTCCGGTCTCAGATCGTGAAATTTGAAGACGAAAAGAAGGATGCAGATTCAGTGGCGAAGGAGGGCCTCGAAGTCCTCACAACGCTCGAACAGGCCGTCTCTGAAAAGCGAAACATCAGCAAATCCCTCGACGAAGCCTACAAAAAATGGGGCAAGGTCGAAGGACAGGTCAAAGATGTACGCAAAGCCTTTAAAAAGATGGGCAAACGGGCCACAGAATTGCTGAATGCGGCTGCTGCCAAGATAAAGAGTATTGGCAACGAGAAAATCAAGAAGCAGTTAATCGCTAAGCACAAAGAAACCACCGACAGCTACATGGCAGTCTTGGAGACGACTGAAAAAGCCGTCGACAAGATGAACAAACTTCACCAAGAGGCCATGGATATTATTAAAGCGCTCGACGCTGCGGTCACCCTCGGTGTCGTGGACAACGAGATTAAGCAGGGCATGGCAGCGATCCGAGAGCAGATTCAGGTTGTCATGAAAGATCTCAACACCAGTATTGAAGAGAGCACCAAACTCTACAAGCAATATATGGGTGGTGACGAACAGTCCTAGTCGCGGCGCTTATTGCCAACAGTGGATCACTCACGGCTATCGCCCGGCGCACGTCGCCGCTCTTCTCCTCCACCTCCCCCACCCCGACAATGTCTACAAAAGCCACTTTTTTCAAACTCACCAGGCCATTATAGGGCGGTCGCCTCACAATGAGCAGGCTCGGTATCCGATCAAAAGGCCCGTGAAAAGTTCCACATGAACCGGCGGCCCACCAAACTGACGCGACATCAGTGATTGAAACGCCGCCAAGTGTTACCGATTCATAACAATATGTGATACTTGGTTTACACGCAGGACAGAAAACAAAGAGTCAGCGATGCTACGGAACTCGATTCGGCGAGAACGTCTAAGAGCAGGCCTCACCCAAACCCAACTCGGTGAACAGGTTGGCGCGACGCGCCAAGCGATTATCGCCATTGAGCGAGGCAAGCGAAACCCATCGACGAGTCTTGCCCTCGCATTGGCGCGGGTACTCAAACGCCCCGTGGAAGTCTTATTCTCACTCGGTGACGATGATTCGATTATTCAGCTCGATAAGGCCATGGAGGCCACTGGGCCTGTCAAGATTGCCCGCGTGGATGGCGCGTGGGTTGCTCATAGCATTACTGAGCCGAATCAGCTGGCGGACGGAGAACTGGTCGTAGGCGATTCAGGCCCGAACACATACGCGCTCTCGTTATACGAACGACCCGAACGCCTCGGTGAGCAAATATTGCTGGCAGGCTGCGCCCCCCTCCTCGGTTGGATCGAAGCATTCGTCAATAGCCGGCACGACAGCCTGAGAGTGACATGGATTCCCTGTAACAGCAGTCAAGCACTCGATCTTTTGAGCGCTGGCCGAGTCCATGCAGCGGGTGTTCACTTTGCGCGAGACGATGACCCGCAACACCATGCCCAGCTGGCACGCAAAGCCATTTCTGATCGCGACATGTCGATGGTGCACCTCGCCAATTGGCAGACCGGCCTGGTCACCGCAGAGCACAACCCGCTCTCACTCACCCCGACGAATGCGCCGACCCACGAGGCGCTCAAGTGGGCCGTACGTGAAAATGGCTCGGGCGCCAATCGTGTTCATCACGCCCTATTCCAAAACCTAGGTCTCTCCTATCGTCTAGATGCCTGTCATAAAGCTGTTCTCAGACATCGAGATGTCGCATCGCTCGTAGCGCACCAAGTCGTCGATGTTGGCGTTGCCATCGAACCTGTCGCGCTGCGCAACAACCTTGGTTTTTGTCCCATTCAAACAGAGCGCTTTGACGTTTTGGTACCGAGTGATCGCTTGGGAACGCCCCAATTTACATCATTTCTCGAACTGCTCCATGACAGTCGATTGCGGCGTGGTCTAGCCCATTTAGCCGGCTACAACACCGAACGATTCGGGCAAGTACTGGACTGTGATGTACCGACGTCTCATGCTCACTCATAGACGTCACGCACGGATGTGTATGGGTCTAATCTCATGCGTTATGTGCCTTGTATGCGTGGCCAGCGGATGTAGCCGCGACACCCCTAGGCAAGATCTGTTGACGATCTTCGCGGCCTCTTCTCTCACCGACGTGTTTAAAGATTTGTCAGACGCTTTTGGAAAAGCGTATCCCAATTTAGCGATACGTTTGAACACGGCCGGCAGTCAAACCCTCAGCGTTCAAATTGAAAATGGAGCAAGGGCGAGCGTATTTGCTTCTGCGAATCGTGAACACGCCGAACGTCTGGGCAAGCGAGGTCTCATGACGAGGCCGGCGTTCTTTGCTCGCAATGAGATTGTTCTCATCTACAACAAGTCAAGGCTGACCGCGTTTAGAGACCCAATGGACGTCGCTTTGATCGAACGTCTCGTCGTGGGCCTACCCGCCTCACCCATCGGGGCGTATACGAAAGCGATATTCGAACGATTCGGACGTCATTACGGGCGGCAATTCCTCCATGAATGGACGCGTCGAGTCGTCTCAAGAGAAGCCAACGTTAGAGTGCTGAGGTCGAAGGTCGAAATGGGTGAGGCCGATGCAGCCTTCGTATACCTCACGGATGCCATCGGTCGTGATTCATTGGCGGTCTACAAGCTACCACAAGCGTATTCAACGGCCGTCGAGGCGACCATTTCAGCGCGGATTAATGACACGATTGCAAACCAGTTCATGGCATTTACCCAGTCTAGTGAAGGACAGGCCATCATCAAATCCCACGGTTTTAGCGTACGAGAGCATCAATGAGTCCGTTGAGTATTCATATGCCCCTCCCCCCACCGCTGCGACTCGCAGCCGCGGTCCTCGTCCTCTTATTTCTCGCGCCATTGATCGCACTGCTGACAACGGCGAGCCCCACTCAAATATGGGCAGGTATCCAAGAGCAAAAACTCCATAGTGCACTCCAACTCACCATGGTGTCGAGTCTAGCCAGCTTAGTTATTATCGTACTCCTCGGCACCCCATTAGCCTGGTGGCTGGCATCAACTAAATCGAGAACGGCTGCAGCGCTCAAAATGCTCGTTCATTTGCCGATTGTATTACCACCCGCCGTACTCGGCGTAGGTCTTTTGGCTGCCTTCGGACGCGCAGGTACATTTGGTTCGCTATTCGAATGGATTGGGTTCGAACTGGCCTTCACGACGACCGCGGTGATCTTCGCTCAGATCCTAGTCGCCGCACCCTTCTACATCCAATCTGCGATTGCAGCGTTCCGAAGTATTGATCCAGATATGTTACTGGTGGCCCGCACCTTGGGCGCTGGCGACACAACCATCTATCTACGAATCGTCCTACCAAGCGCAATGCCCGGGCTTATTGTGGGCGCGGGAATGAGTCTCGCCCGCGCAATGGGCGAGTTCGGTGCGACGTTATTATTTGCAGGCAACCTAGAGGGCGTGACACAGACCCTTCCGCTCGCAATCTTTACGGCTTTTGAGACCGACATCCAACTCGCGGTCGTCTATGCCATCGTGCTCTCAGCGATCGGTTTAATCGTGCTCGGATTAATGAGTCAACTGCCTCGAATTTTCACCGGTCGACCAAGGCGGAGCCGATGATCCAAGTACGTCTAGAAGTGAGGCACACGCTCGAGCAGTTCAAATTGAGCGTTCAACTCGATTCACCCTATCGCTCAATTGCTGTCATCGGTCCCAATGGCAGCGGAAAATCAACATTTCTACGCGCACTCACGGGTGCCCTTCCGACCTCGGATAGTCAAATCCAACTCTTCCAACCCCTGCACAATGGGGCGGGTATCTTCAGTCCACCAAGTTCAAGGGGGTATGTCCCACAAACGGATGTCCTGTTCCCGCATTGGAACGCCTATCGCAACACAGAGTTCGCTCTGCGCTACATGCCGAGGGATGCAAAAAAAAGCATTGAGCAGGTAACCATTCAACAGATCATGACCGCCTTCAATTGTTGGACGTACGCAGACCGACTGCCGCACCAACTCTCAGGCGGACAACGACAACGGGTCGCACTCGCGCGTGCCTTCGCGGCCGCCCCCGACCTCGTACTCTTAGATGAACCATTCTCGGCTCTCGATGTATCGGTCAGAGGTGATGTCAGACAGGCTGTCAAAAGCCAATTGACCGGTCACGGTATGGCGAGTGTCATCGTAACCCACGACGTGATGGACGTCATCACCCTGTGTGAAGGCGTTGCCGTGTTCAACCAAGGCCAACTCTCCCACTTTGGTCCAGTGGACGCATTACTCGAGAAACCAGTCTGCCAATTCACGAGTGCTTTTTTTGAGCCTGTTCGACTCACGCGATCTGGTTTACCTTGAGTGAGCGGGTTCGCCGGCATCACCAAAGCCCATCACCAACTCAAACCCAGCTTTCAACTCCTGCTTAAAGTTGATGCCACTTCGGGACCGCCGTGGGTGAACAAGACTCAACTCACTTGGTGCTGCACCGGGCTGCAGTTCAGCCCTAAAGAAACTATAGGTTGGATCCAAGTAAAGGCCATACCGATGGTCTGAAAAGACAAGAGTGCCATCCGTCAAACGCTGAACGCCGATCATGCCATCGCTAAACCAACGCCAAATCTGACCGCGGTCACTACTCAGCGCTGCCCTCACCCGCTCATTGTCCAAAGAATCCACAAAGATGATCCGACCCCGCTCAGGCGCCCAAAGCACCTGTTTAGAAATCGCGATTCGCCCATTCGAATCACGGGCGACCATATGCCGTAATGGTGGCCAAAGAATTGGCGCAGGGCTACGTACATGCACAGCTTCAAACCCAGCATCAGCCAGTCGAGCTTCAAAACGCCAGACGTTTGCTTTCGTCCAGCCTAGCTGCGCCGCGAGGTATAGACATCCCCAGAGCAGCGCCCGGCGTGACCACTGCGCCGCTCTGTCACGACAGACCGATCCTCGCAAGCCGAGAGCGACCGCCGCGAATATCGGCAGGGAATAGAACAAGTCAACGATAGCCACGGTATCAAAGGCAAACCTGTGGTCGGATAGCGGCGCGAACAGTTGTGTGCCGTACGTCGTAAAGCTGTCGAGCAGCGGGTGTGTGATCAAGCTCCAAAAGGCAAGCCAGATCCACGCCTTCATGTCACCGCTCCGATTTAGAAAGCGCCAGCCCAACCACCCGATTGGCAAGGCCAGCAGTGGCAGCACCAATAAGCTGTGGG
>JBMHDS010000117.1:0-5517 GCA_049889275.1 Bradymonadia bacterium
TTCTCGCCGTCTTTGCCTTTGCAGCATGACTTTGCGGCGTCTTTGCCCTTGGAACAGGGCTTTTTACAGCCTGATTTCTCGCCGTCTTTACCTTTACAGCATGACTTTGCGGCGTCTTTGCCCTTCGAACAGGGTTTTTTACAGCCTGATTTCTCGCCGTCCTTGCCCTTGCAGCACGACTTTGCGGATTCGGTCTTTTTGCAACAAGGCTTTGCCGCCTTTGCTTTCTTGCAGCCCGATTTCTGAGTTGCCTGCTCGTGCGTGTGTGAGGTCTCGCCGTGATGATGATGGCCACTGGCGCTGTGGTGCTGGGCGCCACCACAAGCCAATCCAAAAAAGGTCATGCCGATGGCGAGTGCTCGAGTCATTGTTCGCGTCATTATTCTGCTACCTCATTCAAAGGGTTCTCGTTGGCTCGAGATATTATTGGCCCGTTGTCGTTTTTGCAAATCTTCGGGGTTGTGACTTTGAGCTTGGCTGACGGTGGCCAGGCACGCCGAGCGTATCGGTCATGTGCCGCCATGTCCTAATAGACGGATGTCTGCGTCGCTAACTCGAGCACTTGTGGCCCGGGCACGCGCCAGAGCTTTTGGAAACCTCGCGCTTGGACGGGGGTGGGTACCGCACGGACGTCGTCTAAAAGCCATGCGCATGGCCCACGAAACCACTGACTTTGCACGACGCTTTCGACTTGCGACGGTGAAAAACGGCCGCCGACGCAGACGTATCCCTTGGATGTCTTTGTGTCAAACGTATAGGGCCCACGCTCTGGATGGACATCAACGTCCACAAAACCAACGACCCTGGCGAGCGCCACGATATGCCCTAGGGCATAGTCTTCACTTCCGAGTGGCACCTGCACATCAGGGTGAAGCTGACACGCTAAGGCAGATGCCTCGAGCTGCTCTGTGCGGGTCCAGCGCTTAGAGGCGTGGATCGCGATCACTTGGTTTGCGACATAAGGCGGCGGTCGCCAATCTTGATTGATCAAAGCACACTGTGCATGCGCGATAGCCCAAGCCCAAGGTTGTCTCAGCGTCATCGCTGATAATGTAGGCATTGTCTCTGGAACGGACTCCATCATCCACACTCCGTGTGTTTGCAGCCGATACCCCACTATAGCGGTATCCGGCGGGATGCCGCGAATTCAACGTTGATTACGAGGCTGAATCACACCGGGGCAGTGCTGCCTGAGATTCAATCAAAGGTGACGCGTTGTAGCCATTCACGCTCAACAAACCACTTCTTGCGAATGGCCTCAAATCGCCCATCAGCGTTGATCTGAGCCAGGAAATGATTCAACCAGTTCAGGAAGTCTGGGTCTCCCTTGCGAACACCAAACCCGAGGCGTTCCTTGGTAAATGGCGTCGCGATATGATGCAGTTTCTTGGGATAGCGAGCCGCTGCCACCGCATTAAAGGGCAGGTCGTAGACGAACGCGTCGGCCCGACCCTCCAACACCTCTTTGACACCCAACCACTCGCTCTTCATTAGCCTTAACTTGGCTTTTGGTATACGACCCTTAATCGCTTCAAAAGCGGTGGTTCCAGTCTTTGTTGTGATCGTATATTTGGCTTTGTTCAAGTCTTTGTGGCTCTTGATCTTTCGGGCGAGCTTTCGGTTGACGAGAATGGTTTGGCCGACGGTCATGTATGGGTCGGCAAAATTGATCCAGAGGTTACGCTGAGGCGTAATCGTCATGCCCGATATGATGATATCGAATTGGTCTGTCAGCAAGCCGGGCAGCATCCCGTTCCAATCGAGCTTGACTACCTTGAGCTTAACACCCATTTCGTCTGCCATCGTCTGCGCGAGATCAACATCAAATCCGATCACGCCTCCGTCCTTTGCCACCATCTCGAAGGGGGCATAACCAGGCTCCAGGCCGACTCTGAGTTCACCATTCTTGATCACTTGTTTGAGTGTTGAACGTTGCCAAAGAGTCTTGTCGTCGGCATGTGCCCGAACCGTTAGACTGCAAAAAATAAATAGAATAAGGCCGAGCCATCGCGCTTTCATTGCTATCTCCCCAATCTCCCAAGCTCTTTATGGTTCGACAAAATGATCACATAAATCAAGCGGGTCGACTCAACCGCGTCTAACAATATTCGCGACGCTTGCTCCAACGCCTCGCCCGAATGATATGCCGTCCAGTTGGCGGTAGGTGCTCACCGCACTTCGAGCCAACAGCTTGCATCGGCCGACGTCCGAGGCCTATAGTGCCGCAATCCGAGACATGGAAATACGGGGGGGAGACATGCGTCTTGTATGTCGGTTGGCAGTTTTTTTGAGTTCAGTCTCAGCGGTGCTCGCGCTCTCTGGATGCGTGCAGGACGGTTCGTCTAACGATGCACGGATAGATGCAGCGGTGATCATTCCACAATGTGCGGATGGCATCGACAACGATGATGATGGTCGCATCGACCTCGATGACCCCGGATGTCTCAACGAAGAGGATCGAGACGAAAGCGATGAACAGCCACAGCCTCAGTGCAGTGACGGTGATGACAACGACGATGATGGTCGTATCGATGGAGATGATCCTGGCTGTGAAGATGATAGCGACGACGACGAAAGCGATGACCCGCCTCAATGCAGCGACGCCATCGATAATGATGATGATGGTGCTATCGACCATCCCGCCGACCCGGGTTGCGTAAGTCCAACGGATATCGACGAGAGCGATGATCCGGTCTTGCCGGAATGCCAAGATGGAGTCGATAACGACGATGATGGCTACGTGGACTTCCCAGACGATCCGGATTGTGGCTCTGAGTTCGACACAAGAGAGCAGGGGGAAGACGATGTGGTCTTGCCTCAATGCGCCAATGGACTCGATGACGACGAAGATGGACGAGTCGACCTCGCTGACCCCGGATGTTCGAGCGTGGCCGATCCCAGGGAGCTAGATGGCGATGGTGAGCGGCCCGCATGTAGCAATGAACTTGACGATGATGGTGACGGCATTACCGAC
Organism: Bradymonadia bacterium; assembly: GCA_049889275.1. Taxonomy (GTDB): domain Bacteria; phylum Myxococcota_A; class Bradymonadia; order UBA7976; family UBA1532; genus UBA1532. The sequence goes on from JBMHDS010000117.1 coordinate 2,975, forward strand.
TTTCCCAGCGACCCCGGCTGTTCAGCTGCGGGCGATGATGATGAGGGTGACCCACAAAATCCGCCCGCTTGTGGCAACCAGGTCGATGACGACCAGGACGGCCTCGTTGATTACCCTAATGACCCCGGATGTGCCGGCGTTGGAGATCGAGACGAGAGCGACCCAAGAATTCCGCCGCGTTGCGCCGATGGCGTTGACAATGACCGTGACGGCTTGGTCGATTACCCTGAGGACCGAGGTTGTAATTCGGCAGCCGACCACAGCGAGGGTGGCGCATGCGGGCGTACCTTTGATGCCGTTGAGGTTGAGCCGGGCGTTGTCATTCGAGGCAATTCACGGCAGGCCACTTATGCGGCTGAAGGTAGCTGTGGCGGACGGGGCGCGCCAGAAGTGGTTTTTCTCTATCGAGTGTCACAAGCCATTGAATCCTTTCGTGTTCGTACCGACCTGCCGGGCAATGAACTCGAGTCGACCATTTACATTCGACGCGGTTGCCTACAGCCCAATTCCGAACTCGTCTGTCAGCGAGAGAGCGTCGGTGACAACATCATCGGACAGGTCGTCGAGGTCGACGCGCCAGGTGTAGGTGATTATTACATTTTCCTCGATGGGGCCGCCGGGAATGGTGCTGATTTTGAGTTCGTGATCGAAGAGACGCCGCTTGCAGCTTGTTTGAACGGAATCGATGATGATCAAGACGGCCTCACCGACTTTCCGCTCGATCCAGGGTGTGAGGCGCCTTACGATCGCGACGAGACCGATGCGGCGGTCGCACCGGTCTGTGCCGACGGAATGGACAATGATGGCGATGGCGTCATCGACTTCCCGCTCGATGCCGGTTGCCTGTCAGCCGCAGACGTGGATGAAGTGGATGCGTGTGGCCAAGGGATTCGCGCTGAAGTATATCCCATGAACACGCCATTCGTGCTGACCAATACGGGGAATGGCCCCTCGGTTTTCACGGGCACGTGCGAGGCGGCAACAGGGCCTGAGAAGGTCTTCGTATACGACAATCCATTTAGCGCGAGACTGACGTTCTCCGTGAACCATCCGGAAACCATCGCGCGCACCAATGTTTATATTCGTGAAGCGTGTGCGGACGGGACCTCAGAGCTGGCTTGCGATGTGGGTGAGGCGCCTGAGCAGAAGGGGACTGCGACAATTCCGGCGGCGCCTCCAGGTCGATACTTCGTCTTTGTCGACCACCCATTTGGCTTGGGGGGGCAAGTCAAACTGTCGCTTCTGTCAGAGCGCCTCGACCCGGGTTGTGCCGACGGTCTTGATAACGACCAGGATGGCTTGGTGGATGCAGACGACCTTGGCTGTAGCAGTCTCTTGGATGAAGACGAGCGCGACCCAGAATTTGCGGACGGCATTTTCCCTGCCTGCGCAAATGGCGCTGATGATGATGAAGACGGACTATTTGACTATCCTGAAGACCCCGGCTGCGAAACGCAGGGCGATGAGACCGAAGATGATCCCGAGATTGCTGCTGAGTGCAGTAACGGAATCGATGATGACGGTGACGGTGCGGTCGACTATCCATCCGATGACGGCTGCGCATCGGCTGCAGACACCACTGAAGAGAGGGCCAATCGACCACCTCAATGCAGTAATCGAATCGATGATGACCAAGATGGCTTCACCGACTATCCGCTCGACCCAGGATGTGCAGCGGCCGGCGACTTGAGTGAGCAGGATGGTGAGCGACGACCCCAATGCGCCGACCAACAAGACAACGACAGAGACGGCTTGGTGGATTTTCCTTACGACTCGGGCTGTCAAGCGGCTGGTGATAACAGCGAGACCGATCTAGAGGTGAGACCGGTTTGCGCGAATGGAGAAGACGACGATGAGGACGGGATCATCGATTTTCCATTCGATCCCGGTTGTAACTTTGCGGCCGATGTAGACGAGGCGGACCCGGCTTTTCCACCTCAGTGCGCGAATGGCAACGATGATGACCAGAATGGTCGCGTGGACTTTCCGGATGATATCGGCTGCGCCTTCGCTGCCGACCGAAATGAGCGGTCCGACGGTCGAATCCCGCGGCGCTGCGCGGATGGCGTCGACAACGACGCAGATGGACTCACCGACCTTGCAGATCCAGGTTGCGTGAACGCCCTCGATAATGATGAGACCGACCCCGAAGTGGCTGCAATCTGTAACGATGGGTTAGACAATGATGAGGACGGTGCCTTCGACTGGCCGGAAGACGTGGGTTGCGCCGCGCTCGGCGATGAGTGTGAGCAAGCAGGTTTTGGTCGTTGCGACGACGTGTGTCAACCACTCCAAGACAACCCACTTCATTGCGGTCGATGCGGTCGTTCATGCGCGCCTGGCGTTGAATGCATAGACGGCCGCTGTGGGGGCGTGCGCGATATCGTCTTAATGTGTGGCGAATCCGTTCGCTATCGACCTGTGGACGAGTTTATCGAAGGTGAAGTCGCGCAGCGAGGTCTGGTGGGTCGTTATGGATGCGTACCGACGCCGGAGGTACAAGCGATCTTGGTGAACACCATCGGCACAAACTCCGTGGTCGG
>JBMHDS010000118.1:0-38836 GCA_049889275.1 Bradymonadia bacterium
ATACCTGAGCTGAATGGGTGACCCACTATGCATACAACGACTTCGCGTACTGATTCGAACTCACCTCCTTCACCCCCAGCACCTCCTTCTCCGCCTCCACCGCCTGCACCGCCTGCACCGCCTGCACCGCCTGCACCGCTATCTAGACGGAGTGACGCGTCAGAGCGCGGCATGTCCGATTTAGAGTCATCACAAGCGATGAGCACAACACACGCCAACAAGAGAACAAGGTTTACGAGTTTACGGTACACCGTAAGCCTCCGTTTCAATCAACGCATGTAGCATGCGCTCGACGCGGTAATTGTGAACCGTTTGGAGTTCGCGGCTCAAGGTCTCAAACTCCGGACGCTCGGCAGCTGTTGGCTTTCGGCCAAATAGGATCCGCCAGTAGTCGGACACAGTCGCCTCGGCGAATTCATCGCTATTGGCAGCCACTTGCGCCCACTCCATGAGGTCCGCGACGGGTTGCCCCAATAGATATCCCGCCTCGGGGGTTTCTCGTATGCGCTCGCCTTCGATGGCAGGGTTTTTTTGTGCCATTCGATTTGGATTATAGAAGCCTGCCAGCCCTTCGATGCCGTTATAGCGGCTAAAGGGATAGGTCAGAGGGTCCAATGTGGTGTGGCAAACGGCGCACTCGGCCTCAGTGATCCCCTTACTGTCGTAGTCGACAAGCGCCTCACCCTCAGGGGGGATTAGTCCTTCACTTTTGGCAATGTCGAAGTTTAGGTACGACCGATACGCTTGAGCTGCAGCTGTCCGAGGGACAGCTGTAAACATGGTGTTGATGACGAAGAACCATCGCGTGGTCATCATGCCGGCTCGGCGATCGAGTTGTAGACCTTGGTCGGGTCGGGAGTCCACGACGCGATATCGTGGCACTTCGTTCGAATAGGTCACATAATAGTGAGCGAGCAAAACATCCCGAGCGTCGTTGTCATCGATCTGGGTATGGACGAAGAGCGCGTAGTCATCGGCGTAGTCTGCAAGCGGTACCGGCCCGGCATTCGCGCCTGATTTAATCGCGGCGAGTGGACGTACTTTCGGGTGAGCCATACGCCAGAGCACGCCGTCGCGACCTTGCCAATAGGCACTGTCGAGACATGTATCGAGGGTATCGTGTATCCGTGCCATCTTTTCAGCAGGCGTGAGTACCTCAAACGCCTGCATCTCAGCCCAAGTCGGTCCGTAACCACAGAAGTCCAACAAGACCTTCTTAAATGTGTAACGCTGGTCATACCCACACACGTTAAAGTTTGGATTGACGCTTTCGCCAGAACAAACGCTTGAGCTTGGTTTTGAATCGCGGTCGCCGGGGGAGGTCCCAGCGATGAGCTCATCTTCGTTTGTGTAGCCGTCATCATCGGCATCATCGGCCAGCACCCCCTGCACGATGGGAACAACATCGTCGCTAAAGCTTGCGGCGTCGCTGTCGGGTGGTAGCTGTGCTTCGATGTCTGAGCCGAATGCGTTACGCGCCGGTGGCGTCGTGTGGCAGGTATCGCAGCCCGGCTGCGAACCATCCTGACACTGCGCCGATGCGGGATAAGCGATGCAGATCGCTTGCGGACCCGTAGGTCGTGCGAATCCATCGCAAAAGTTCCCGAGCGTGCCTAGGCATAGCAGCGCGATGCCTCTCGTTGTTCTTAACATCCCTGAACCCAGCTCCCTTAACCCATGTATTAGCATGACTGACTGAACGGTCATCTGCAACCACGACAAAAAGACGCAATAGAAACAGAACTCCAACCGACTGCAGGCAGCTTCACGCGATCAAAGACGTTGATAACAGCGGGGGGATGGGCTGATATGGCGCGTTGGCATATCGAACTGGCCAGGGCGAGTGTGCATATGCTGAGGACCACATCGGTTTGCATGGTGGGCGGACCTCGTCTGCCGAGCTGTTATGAGGTCTTCAGGCTTACTCTTGGTTTGATTTCTGAGGCGGTAGGGCCTCCATGGCATCCTGATAGTGGGTCATCGTGACATCATACATAAGAGCGGTCATGCGCTTGCGGACGGCATCGAAATAGGGAAGGGGATACTTGCGATTTCGGTTCCATCGGGATGCCATCGCGCGCCATTGTTCTTCGACGGCTGTGGTGTATTCATGTACGTTGGTTCGGATATGTTCCAGTAGAGGAACAGAGACCGGTGCATAAGACCAGTGCCAACGCTCTTCGATGTATCCAAGCGGATTCTGCCCATGGTAGGGCTGGAAGAAACCATACCGGTGAGCGTTTGTCTTCAGCCACCGATACAGGCCTCCAAGCGGCCCTCGGTCTCGAAATCGATACCGGTTAACGGCGAACAGGTCGACTTCTGTGCCCCAATGATGACGTGATAATCCAGGTGCAGCTGTCCCTCGAAGGGCCTTGAGCTCGCGCTTCTCGAGCTGCAGCAGACGACGACATTCGCCACGGGGCATACCATCCTTCGATTGACACCGTTCGAGCTCTTTGCGCGGAATATAGTCATCGAGGGGTTCGGTCACTCGTGCACGCTTCCGCCACAGAAAACGCTGCGTGCTGAGCTTTCGGTGGTGAGCAAGAAAGGCCAGATGACTCATGGCGTTGCTCAACTTGCGGTGACGGCGGGCAAGCCTCAATGTGCGGCCGGCCTTCTCTTCAGGTAGTTCCATGGCGATGAGTTGTTTGTCGGTGACCCCCGAACTGCGCAGGTAATCGATGACCATGCATTTTGCTTGCTGTCGGACTTCAGCGATCAGTCCGTCTGGAGGCGAAGTCAGCCCGACCAGCCATCGGTTGAATGCATCTGCGTCGGCAGTATGTGTCTCCTGAATCGTCTGGCGCCATTTGTTCGCAGCGTGTTCGCTGAGCGTTTTGTCGTAACGTATGCAACCCTTAAGAGCAGGTGTCTGAGCGAATGCACATTGACAAATCAGCATAGCTGAAAACATACATTTTGCGGTAAAACCCATGGGTGCCTCAAGCGCTTATCGGACAGTCGAACTGTAATTGACTGTCTAAATTCGTCAAATTTACCTGTCTCGAAGGGGCTTCGGGACATCCGTGTCCATAAGATGGGTTTGTGTCTGGCAACTTTCCCATGCAAATGGTACTTCCGCCGCAACAGGCCGAGATGATCGTCGTAGCGCCTTTCGGGCCGATGCATCAGTCAGCATCGTGGCGTCGGCTGTACGTGTAGTAAACGAGAGTAACTTATGGCATGTCCAATTGAGCGCGTAGCGATTTTTGCGCAGTTGGTGACTCTGTCTCTCACTGCTGTATTTGCCGTTTCATGCACGCCGCCCATACAAACTCAGCAAAAAACCATGAGCCTAGATGGCAGACTCAAGGCAGCTGTGGATGCCGGTATGCCGACCGTCTGCCCGCCACGCGCCGATGCGCCAGAGCGATTACCCGATGTAAGAGACGAGTTTTTGACGGCTGACTACTGGATACAGCGTGCCGCTGAGTTGGCCGACGTTGATCAGCTTGTCATGACCGCAGCGGATATTGCCGCTCACAACCAGTCGTTGCAGCAGCCAAGGGTGCCTGGGAAGAAATTTCCATTCGGACATTATCGGTTGGATCAGCCGCTCAATGTGGAGAGGTTAGAGCGTGAGCTCGGTGAGCGGATCGATTGGCTCAATGAGCGCTTTCGCGAGGGCCGTTATGTCGGTGAGAGCGGTCAGCGCATTCCAGTCAACGAGATGATGTCGAGGACTGATATACCGGCGCTTAATCCTGAGGCCGTTCGTCTGCAAGTTGTCTTGGATGAGGCGCAGCTTTATTGCGCCCCTACGACTTCGGCGTTTTACACAGCGTCGCTCGATAAGCGATTTAATCGTAATCTTTGCAGCATGGTGCGCAGCCAAGAGCCGGTTCAGATCGTGGCGACTTGGCCCAACGGCATGAGGTTGGCCCGGACCCGATATTCATACGGGTGGATACGGCCCGATGTGAGGCTGTCAGAACCGATTCCGGCTCATTTGGTCTCCGCCTATGTCGGTCATCGTAAGGTTTCAGTGACGGACGATTGGAAAATACCGCAAGGTGGTCCGGTGTTGCCGATGGGGACGCTCGTACCGCCTGTCGAAGGCGCAGCAGGTCGCATCTGGGTGGCCACAGCGAAGGGATTTATCGAGCACTCGAGCGGCTCTGACAAAATACGCGGAGCAGAACTTGGTTTTTCAAGGCGGGACTTTTTACAAACAGCGTTTCGTTTCATCGGTCAGAACTATGGACTCGGTGGCCTCGAGGGTGGGCGTGATTGTTCACGACTGGTGATGGACACCTTTGGCGCGCTCGGTCTGTCGTTACCTCGACATTCTCGTGCTCAAGCGTTCGCCGGTACGTTTAGGGTCAATATTGAGCCGGTCGAAAATGAACGCGAGCGGCTCCTACTGATGGATGCAGCTGCACGTCGAGGGATTGTTCTGCTGCATTTTCCTGGCCATATTATGCTGTATCTAGGCCGCACAGAAGACGGCCAGCCCATGGCCTTGCATGCCTTCGCTGAGTACATGCGGCCCTGTGACGCCGCAGAGCAGAAGCAAACGGGCCGGACCGAAACGTTGATGATGGTTGACCGTTTAACGGTCAGTAATCTTGAACTTGGTCGGGGCAGTTCTCGGCGTTCATTTTTGGAGAGAATTACGCATCTGACCGTCCTGGGTCAGTCTGCAGGGACGGCGCTGCAGGGGGGGGCACAAAATCGACCTGCGGCTCCGTCGCCAAAGCCGAAAAAATGTAAAGATAGCCAATCGAACGCGATCTATGTATCGCCTGAAGCACCTCATAGTAGAGGCGAGCTTCGCGTCATGGCGACTCGAACGACGGATCCTGGACCGGTTGGACTGACTCTGTATGGACCCGATGGTTTGGTGATACAGCCTGAACTGCAGGTGTTCGGCGGTCCGCCGTATACCTATGTTGCGCGGGTCGAAAAACCTGCGGCAGGTCGGTGGCATGCTGTGTTTGGTGACGGGGATAAGGTTCATGCATGTGTTCGCTATCGCGTGACGCGGGCTCCGAGTCGGCGGGAGACAGGGTCGACGAGCGCATGGCCGGTCAAACGGAAATGGGGCGAGGCGCCAGAAAACTTATACGGTGCGTTCGTGGAATCATTGTTTTCGCATCCACTCGAGGAAGATCTCACCTGGACGAATCTGCAGTCTCTCCTGCAGGACCGCGAGCGAAATCTGCTCTTCGACCATTTCAACAAAGGCGAGGAGAAGAAGCTTAAGCTGAGGCCTGATTGTGCAGATTTACCGTATCTACTTAGAGGTTATTTTGCGTGGAAGCTTGCTCTACCTTTTGGGTATCGCATCTGTAACCGGGGCCGAACCGGACGGCCGCCGACCTGTGGAGATGTACTGACCAATCGCCAGGACCGACCCGAGGGCAAGAATGATGTAGAGGCCTTCGGACACTTCGCACGACGTAAGGTACAGAACGGGGTTCACTCGGCAAGCGGTCGTACCCATCCAAAAGATGAAGATACAGACTACTATCCCGTTGAACTCACGCGAAAAGCTTTGAAACCCGGCACGATGTATGCGGACCCGCATGGGCATATCTTGATGATCGCGCGCTGGATTCCCCAGACTGTTACCGGTTACGGCACACTCTTGGCTGCTGATGCACAACCCGATGGGACCATCGGTCGGAGACGGTTTTGGCGTGGTTCCTTCCTGTTTTCGCCCGAGACCAAGGATGTTGGTGCAGGATTTAAAGCCTTTCGCCCCGTCATCGCCCATAAAGACGGTCCAAAGACGATGAGTAACCGCCGCTTAAAAAAGACAAAGCGGTTTGCGCGACTGAGTTACGAACAGTACGACGGTAGCGTCCAGGACTTCTATGACAAGATGGCGGCGCTCATCAATCCGAGACCATTGGATGCAGCCGCCATGCAGCTGCAGCTGGTCGATGCGCTTTATGAGGCCGTGAGCCGGCGCGTCGTGTCGGTGAATAACGGCGAGGACTTTATGGCCAAACGTGGTTTTCGAGCCATTGACATGCCGAAAGGATATTCTGTCTTTGAAACCACTGGGCCTTGGGAAGATTTTTCAACGCCCGCGAGAGATATGCGGCTTCTCATCTCCATCGATACGGTGATGGGGTTCGTTGAGAGTATTCGACGCCAGCCCGCGAGCTACGGGTTGAAACCTGGCGAAGAGACAGAGGCTGCGGTTCGCCGCGTGGCGGTTGAGCGCGACGCTGCGCTTAACGGTAAGGTGTTTGAGTTCACCCGATCCGATGGTTCTAAAAAACAGTTGAGTCTCGCTGACGTCGCCAAGCGGGCGAAACGCTTTGAAATGTCATACAACCCGAATGACTGTGTGGAAATTCGTTGGGGTGCAGGCCCCGATGATGAAGAGATGGCGTCATGTCAGCGCCGAGCGCCCAAAAAACAACAGCGCCGCATGCGTAAGTATCGTCAGTGGTTCATCGATCGAACCCGACCCCCGCGGTGATGGCTAAGGGAAGACGAGATGACTGAACTGTCCTGGTTATCGACCTTGCCGCCGGCCCTGGCGATCCTGCTCGCGATTGCGACGAGGCAGGTTTTTGTATCACTGTTTATGGGGATTTGGCTGGGCTGGACGATTCTGAATGGTTGGAATCCACTGAGCGGCCTGGCTGCATCGATTGAAGGCTGCATTGCGGTGTTTGCCGATGGCGGCAATACAAAGGTGATTCTCTTCAGTGCCATGGTGGGTGGTGTTATCGCCCTGACACAGGCAAGCGGTGGCGTGGCAGGCTTTGTGAGCTGGGTGTCGAGCCGACGTTTTGTCCAAACCCGGCGCCACGCATTCTTGCTGAGCTGGTTTTTGGGGGTCGTGATCTTTGTCGAGTCGTCGATGACAGCGCTCGTCAATGGGTCAGTCTGCCGCCCGATCTTCGATAAATTCAAGATCTCACGGGAAAAGCTGGCCTATCTCTGCGATGCCACCTCTGCGCCTATTTGTATCTTGATCCCCCTCAATGCATGGGGGGCCTATATTGTTCGCCTGCTTGAAAAGGAAGGGTATCAAGAGCCTGTCGCCACATTGGCGGCGACGATGCCTTACAATCTATATGCTATCTTTGCTCTGCTGATGTCGTTTTTTATCGCGTGGACTGCACGCGACTTTGGACCGATGAAACGTGCTGAGTTGAGGGCATCGGAAACTGGCAAGGTCGTGGCAGACGATGCGAGCCCCATGCTGGGCGATGAGCTGACAGGACTGGCTATCGAAGGGCAAGGGCCAGTGAGCCCGCTGTCGTTTTTGCTGCCGATTATGGCCATGGTCTTGATGATGCCCGTTGGCCTCTATGTCACAGGGCAGGGCGACATCATGAACGGCTCGGGGTCCACGTCGGTTTTCTGGTCCGTCTGCTTAGCGCTCCTCGTTGGTGCTGCCTGTCTGTATGGCAGAGTGCGCTCGGCGCGAGTGGTCTCAACCACCATTTTTACTGGTTTGGGTAATCTGCTGCCTCTGGCCGTCCTCATGGTCCTCGCTTTTGCGTTGGGCAGTATGACCAAAGAGCTTAAGACTGGAGTTTATGTCGCGAGCTTAGTGGGTGACCACATTACGCCCGCTTTTGTACCGGTCTCCTTATTTCTCATTTCCTGTGTGATCGCGTTTTCGACGGGTACGTCCTGGGGGACATTCGCCATTATGATTCCGCTCGCAGTCCCGATGGTGGCATTGCTCCCGGGTCAAGACGCGCTCTTGCTCGCGGCGGTCCTCGGAGGTGGGATTTTTGGGGATCATTGTTCGCCGATCAGCGATACCACCATCATTTCATCGATGGCTGCAGGTTCCGACCATATCGACCATGTTAGAACACAGCTTCCTTATGCGGTCGTCGCAGCTGTAGGCGCTGGCCTTCTGTACATCGCGATTGGTCTGTCGAGCCTGTGAAGCGTTTGAGTCGCCTCATCGAGGGCATCGCTACAGATGCCTTTTTAGGAGATGACCCATTCGTTGAAAATATCACCATCGATATCGAAGAGGTTGGTCACGGCACGCTCTACGTTGCCCGTAAGGACTGGTACGGAAATACGCATGCGCATGTACATGAAGCGCTCGCCCGTGGTGCCTGCGCCGTCATGGTCAGCGAAGAGAATCTCGATTTAAGCGGTAAACCGTGGGTTTATGTTGAGGCCGAAGATCCTGCCTTAGGGTTACTGAGTCGACGTTTTTATGATGCCCCCACATCAAAACTCCAGGTGTTCGGGGTGACCGGGACAAACGGGAAGACATCCGTTGTGCATCTGATGGAGCACCTTCTGACCGCCATGGGCGAGAAGCCCGCTGTGATGGGTACCCTCGGTTATCGCTGTGGAGAATTCTCGAGACCAGCGACCAACACAACGCCCGACGCCATCGTTATCCATCGTTTCGCTGCTGAAGCGTTGGCGCTCGGTGCGACGGTTTTGCTGCTCGAAGTGTCAAGTCATGGGCTGGCCATAGGCCGCACCGCCGGCCTCGACTTTGACTGCGTAGGGTTTACTAACTTGTCGCAGGACCACCTCGACTTTCATGGCGATTTGGATGCCTATTTTGAGGCTAAAGCCATCTTGTTTAGCTCGGCCCTAGAGTACAGTCGAGAGCAAGGAAAAGTGCCCAAGGCATGCATCTTCGCTGCATCCGAGTGGGCGCAGCGTTTAACTCAGCGTGTACCCGATGGCATCGAGCAACGCTTAATCTCAGTAAAAACCGAGGGAATCGGTACCGGTTGGGTGCTGTCGTCCTTTGCAGAATCAGGAGGTGGCTCGACTCAACTACAGATTCAGACCACGTCGGAGACGATGGCCGTTCCGGTCCCGTTTGCGGCCGACTTTTACGTCGCCAATGCTGGTCTCGCGGTCGCGATGGTAGAGATCGTGCTGGGTACGCCGTTGCCGGTTCTCATGCCTCACTTACAGTCATTTGGCGGTGTGCCTGGTCGTTTGGAGCAGGTGGTGCCATCGGTTTACGTTGACTATGCTCACACGCCTGATGCCGTCGCCCGGGTGTTACGATCCCTCAAGACGATGACGGCGCAGCCCATTACGGTCGTGATTGGCTGTGGTGGTGAACGAGACAAAAGCAAGCGCGGCGAGATGGCGCGTACTGCCCGAGATGGGGCTGATTACGTGATTCTCACCAGCGACAATCCTCGAGGTGAGAGTCCGCTTTCGATTCTAGCAGACATGACCGCAGCGATAGACCACGGCTATATTGTCGAAGCCAATCGCACAAAGGCGATTGGACTCGCGCTCGAGCGCCCAGGCTTGGTTCTCATCGCGGGCAAGGGGCACGAGACGACTCAAGAGATTCGAGCATGTAAATACCACTTCGATGATCGAGAAGAAGTACGACGATTGAGTCGAGCTCGAACAGCAGCCATAGATGCCTTAGCCGCGCCCTACAGCTGGGGGTGGCCGCCCTGCGATGATTCGGGAGGGATGCCAGACGTGGACCGACTTAAGTCTGTTTTTGGTCGGCGTGATTCGCCATGCATTGTTGAGAAAACCTTTTACACGCGTCATCGAGATTTGATTCTGCAAACACTCGACCCTCAGCAGGTTTTCGCGATGACGCATCCAGGCGAGGTCGCTGAGGTGACGCCACGGCACCGTCTTGTCTATGTGGACCTGCAAGAAATGGATTTACGACCAGATTTTGACGAGTCGAGCGCTTTGTTGGAGTGGTTGGCAAATCAGATCTGACAGTTGGACCTGCGGCCGCCGGATTTACGCCACAGGTCAAGGTTCGGCGAACTCGGGCGCGATATAATAATCCCCAAGAATGAGCAGCATTTCGTTTTCGGTGCTTTCGCCTCCGGTGATGGCACAGGCATCGCACCAACCATCCCCAGCGCCCGGTTCTGAGTCGCACGTGGCATTGTCTTCTGAGCCATCGCAGGCCGCGCCGATACGCCCGGAGACGCACGCGATTGGCTTACATGCACCAGGCACGCCCGGGATTTCGACGCTGGGCGGCATGCGGGAATAGCGCGTGACAGTATCGATGTCCGGTTCTCCGCTATCGGATACGCCATTATTGAAGGTGGCGCAGTAGCGAAGTGTTCTCGCCGCAACGTCCTCATCATCAAATTCGAGCGGTGGGGTGAAACGAACTTCGTTTGGATCGTTGTATATATAGTTTTCATAGAGCATGCGCCCGTCGGGATGGTAAATGATGAACCTCTCTCCACGCTTGTGGGTGTGACTCGAGAGCGCAAATAGACGCGTGCCAAGGTCGAGTTGAATTTCAGCACAGATCTCTCGCTTCTCGAAAGGTGGGGTCTCAACGTTAAAGATATTGAACGCGGCCTTGCGGATGAGTCCCTGCGATGGATGCACTGGGTTGTCTGCAAATAAGAAGTTCAAGCGACCGTTCATCAAGTGGTCAGCCTGCGTGAGATTAAAAGCATGCGAATTCCAATAGAGGACCCCGTGAATTGGGATCTGTCTGTAAACGCCGTCTGGCAGAACGGTATAATCCTGAGCTTTCTGTGCGCCGCCGATGGGATAAAAACCACGAAATCCCCCGAGGTCATCTGGGCCGTAGCCAATGCAGCCAAAACCATCCACAGCTTCGGCGGCACAGAGGCCTTCTTCGCAGCTTTCGGTGTCGAGTGGCTCACAAGGCATGCCGTGTTTTTCACCCCCCCGGCACGACCAATCACCGAAGGACGGATGGTCGAGGTGGTCTGTTGTCGCTCGGGACATATTGAGGATCAGATGGTGACTCTGCGGATCTTGTCTAAGCTCGTTGATAGAAATCTTGGCAAAGTTGCCCGTTTCATCTTTTCGGCCGTCGGGGATAACGTCACGCAGATCGAAGTAAGATGCAAAACACACTTCACGTTCTGAGCCCGCGGGTACTGTCCATGGTGGCATGATCAACTGAAAGCCAGTTTCGGGCGCCGGCGGCGCCAAAGGCTTGATGGTGATGGGGGTCGGGTCTGGCAGGTCACCGCCGAGCAACACTTGTGTGCCAGGGACCGTTCCTGTTCTTGGCGCACCCGCGTAGATCCACAACCTAAGCGCCTCCAATAGGGGCTCCGGGATTGCTGGACCGCCTGTGGGCATGGGGCCCCCGGTGATGGTCGCCTCGTCCGGCGCTGATGCGGCGAGCAGCTTTTGGTACAGGTAGCTGCGGTGTCTATCGCCGGGTAGAACGCGCATGAGATCACTGCCGCTGGATGGTGCCTCTACCAGTTGTTCGTACGCGACGTCATCGGTGAGTCTGAGTCCACCCACAGCACGATTTCCATGGCAGGCATCCACAGAGCAGCCTTGTCCATTGAAAAGTTGGATTTGCAAGGCATCAAAGGTGCCTTCAATCGGTGCTTGTGTGCCCTCACTGTTTTCGCCTGCACTACAGCCCGCCATGAAGATGAAAAGCATCACGCATAACAAGAATATTGGGTGTGTGTTCATGTTGAACCCTCGCATTTAGGATTGGTATCGTCCGGTGCGACCAAGGAACACGAGACTAGCGGATCGTTGGTGTTGTTCAAATGGGTTTTGTCTGATCGCGCAGCCGGCATGGTGTGTGCTTCGGGCCAAGTCCCTCGCCATCGCAGCATCTCTCTGGTGACTGGAGCCAATTTCTGAAAGACTGACCCGGACACGGCTACCCGCAGGTGAATTAAATGCATACGCTGCGATTTTATCTTCTTGTCATGCCATTTTCATATTTCTGTGTCACGGCGGGGCTGCTGTTTGCACTCTTGCCCGGGGGACGTCCGATTATGCGCTGGTTTGATCGAGTTTTGTGGTCGACGGGCTGGTGCTGGTTATCCCGCACGTCTGTGGAACTCACAGGTCACAAAGACGCATTGGACCAAAACCAAGCTTATGTTTTTGTCTCCAATCACCAAAGCCATTTCGATATACCGACCACAAAGTACGTGCTGCGTGAGCGGATGATTCATTTCGTAACAAAGAAGAGCATGCTGTGGGTGCCCATCACAGGCTGGTACCTTTACTTCGCAGGTTATCCGTTGATCGACCGGCGGAAGCGTCATAAGGCGCTTGGCACGATGCAGAAGGCTGCTCAGTCGATTCGGGGTGGCTCGTCATTGCTCGTCTACCCAGAGGGAACGCGAAGTGCCGATGGCGCCGTTAAGCCGTTTAAGCTGGGCGCTTTTGTGTTGGCGATTGAAACACAGACGCCCATCGTTCCTATCACCGTGAGCGGTACGAGGGCGATCATGCCGAGAGGCAGTTTTAGAGTCGGGAAGGGGCATGTAAAGATCCACATTGGAAAGGCGGTGGAGGTCGACGGTTTTTCATATGAAGACCGTGATGACCTGGCGGCTCAGGTTCATGGCCTGATCAGCGAACAGTATGCTTGCCAGAGTTAGTTTTTTAGACAAGACGGACATCTGCGCTGTGCACCACCAAGGATTGGGTCTTCTGCTCGACGGATCGGGAATTTGGGTGCCGCTAAGTCACCGCTTTTTCTACACTCTTACAAAAAAAATAAACGAGCCGAAATTAGGACTGGATCCGCTCACAGAATCAGGTAGTTTGGAGCCTAGGTAGTTCTTAATTGCCGCCCAAATTACATACATTTTCGAGTTCAAGTCGGTCGCGATGCCACTGCGCTATCCCTACGTCTAGTCGGGTGGACAGATTGGTTAAGCGAGTAGACATACACGTCCGACTTGCGACCGAACACATTGGTCAATCGGTTGCGTCAAGCATGTACAGAGAAACTGTACATGGGGTGTGTTTATCGAACCGTGGATGCGTCGTAGAGGTTGGGGTAGCAGGAGAGGTGCCGCTTTAATTAGGTGGTCAGCCACGTCGTGGCGCGGCCCTTATGTGGAGTTACGATCGCGATGCGAGCGCCTCAGATCCAGGGCAAAAATCAGTTGGTCAGAATAGTGCTTTTTGTCGGGCTCTGTTTGTCGCTCATATGGATTGCCAGCGCGATGGGTGATGACGCACCACACTCAGCGTCGGCGCGCTCGGGCGAGGGCGTATGGCTGCCTGCACATCAGGATGGGTCATTCTTCGTTCGGACCCCATCGCTTTCGGACCAGTTTGATGGTGTAGACGACTTGAGTCGCATCAAGCTGAGACGCCTACGCGCCGGTGTACCCGTTGCGCTGGACTTTACCCGGATGACATCGATTAACGACGCGCTACTCGAGATTGGAATGGTCGACCTCGATGCCGTCTCTCTACGCGGGCCTGTCGACTTATTCTTGCAGCAAGAGATGGTGCAGAGCCTGCAGCATGCAACACGACTGGCTTTCTCGTTGACCCGCTGCGATGACAAATCCTTAGCGCATTTTCTGGACCTATATGGCGAGCGGATCATCGCTCTCGGTCTCGATGAGACGGGCATTACCAATGGCGCGGGCAGTGCGATCAGCCGGATCGTCAATCTTGAGTCCTTGACGCTTCGTCACACCGACGTCGGTGACGCCATCCTAGATGATCTCGGCGCGCTGCGAGGATTGGTTTACCTTGACCTGGCAAACACCAATATGACCGGTCATGGCGGACGTCGCTTAGGAGAGTTGACAGGCTTACGTACCCTGCGACTGAGCGGAACGCGTGTCACGGATGATGTGGTGGCACACCTCACGCAACTGCCTAAGTTAATATTCCTAGACTTATCCAATACTCAAATTGGAGATGGTATCGCCCCCGCCCTGCAGCGGTTGACGGGCCTGCAAGCGCTTTCACTGCGGAATACGAAGACGACCAGTCACGTCGGGGGTGGTTTGGCTCACATGAAAGCGATTGAACTGCTCGACCTGAGGGAGACCGCCGTTGATAATGATATTGGCGTTTCTTTTGAACCCATGACTGGACTGCGGCAGCTCTTTTTGTCGGGCACCCGCGTGGGCGATCCGGTGACTGAGCATCTCTCCGGTTTAGATAACCTGCAGAAGCTGAGCCTGGAACGCACGCGCGTGACTACGATTGCCGTGAAGCAACTCGACGCAAAGCTGTTAGACTGCAAAGTCGCCTTTTAGGCGCTGGAAGGTCGCCTTGAGTATCTTCGCGCATCATCTCTCCGCCGATATGTGAGGGGCCTGGGCTTGCCTGCCTGGCCGAGATTTGAGTGGCGGGCGGCGCAGGCCACCTTCGGAACTCTCCATCGCTTGCCGTTCAACCTGACCTTTGCAAGCGCGCACCAGCATAACTGAGACGATGACGACTGGGCTGAGCACGGGCAGGAGCAGGTACCACACGCCACCGGGTACCAAAAAAGCCCATATCGCAGGCCCAAGAACCGAGCATATGATCGCAAACCAAGCGAGTAGGCGTGCAGCAAACAGTTGACCACAGAGATAGAGGATAAGCGCGATGAACGGGATGATGTACACGATGCCGCACAGGCCGCCGAGAAAGAACAGGCCATCCAAGAAACCGTCTCGCGGTGGGGTGCCTTCGGGTATGGAACGCAACTCTGGGAATCGATCGTACATGACAAACCTCGCGTGCTGCCCATATTTGATGATCTGTCATGGACACGTGGTTACAGGTATAGCGCGGTGTTGGGCGACCGTGAGTGGTCGTCGGCCGTATCTCTCGTTGGAGTAGACGCGATAGAAAAAGAGGTAAGGCCTTGAATCGAAATGGTTTTAATCGCCGGCAGTGAGAGTTATAACCGAACCGTTCAACTGTCACTTCAATCCTATGTGTCTGGCTTAATTTGAGTACCAAACCCCAATCCAAAAGTGGCCGATTGAGGTCATTTCTTATGCCACTGTTTGAGCCACACCGAGACGTTGTGGACCCTGTTCAGCGCAGAACTGCATGCCTGATGGCGATTTTCCATTTCAGCATGCTGCCGATGGGCCCAATCGCTGTGTTCGTCCTGAACTATACAACACCTCATCACGTACCGTTCGGAGCGACCTGGGTGATATTGGTGACCTTGACAACGCTTGGCAACTACATCCTTGCGCGATCAAGGTGGTACCGGATTGCCATCTATGCGCAAGTCGTCGCCGCTTTTGTAGCCTGCATATTCACTGCGTTTCAGGTACCACATCGGCAGTCGGTGCATTTCTTGTTAGTGCTCTTGCCCGTGTTGATGGCCGCCTATCTCATGACCTTCAAAGAGCTTCTAGTTGTTGCCGCAGCGTCTCTCAGTGGTCTGATCTGTTTGTACGTCAGCGCAGACCCTGCGAGTCAACGTTTGATCGCTGGCAGTCTATTCGGGTTGATCGTCCTCACCATACTGACAATCTTGATACGGAGTCATTACAATTGGGCAGAACGCACTCGTCGTCTGATGTTGGAGTCTGAACTGGAACGTTTTCAGTCCCTGATGCAGGCTGCTTACGAGTCCGTTATCACCGTTGAAAACGGACTTATCCGTTCGGTCACGGGTTCGTCAGAGCACGTATTCGGTTGCCCAGTCGATGAACTTGAAGGTCGCTATCTCTCGTCATTAGTCACCCTCGACGATATGAGTGCGCCGCACTTTGGCGAGACGTCATTTGCTAGACCTGATGGTACAGTTGGGTTTACGCTCTATGCGGTTGAGCCGTTACCTGGGGATGTCGCACTGGTCGCCTTTCGAGACGTGACAGAGGAACGCCTGTCCACCGTACGTCGCTTGCAACTCGACCGGCTTTCTCAGACGGCGACGCTGGCTGCGGGTATCGCACACGAATTTAACACGCCACTCATGGTGGTCATGCATCAGCTTGAGCGTGTTCAGAAGCAACTGAGCTCTCATGATGAGGAATCGAAAGAGCTGTTAGGCAGCGCTCAAGAAGGTCTACGGCAGCTTGGCAGTGTTATCAGAGACCTTAAGTGGTTCATCGAGCCATCGACGACATCCACTTGTCTATCTCCCTCCATTGTGGTCGAAAACTCGGTTAGAATTGCGAATCATCGAATTCGGCATCAGAGTGAATTGATCGTCGGAGATATCGTAGACGTTGCGCTCGCTGTGTCAGACAGTCAGCTGATGCAACTTCTCTTAAACCTGATATTCAATGCGAATGAGGCGAAGAGGCAGGAACTTGGTCGATGTCGCATCGAACTGTCGACTGAAATCATAGACGACCATTACTGCTTCAGGGTCAAAGATAACGGCATCGGGATGCCCGAGGAGGTGCTTAGCCGCGCCTTACAGCCTTTCTTCACCCGAGGTAAACTCAACGGGACAGGTCTCGGTCTGGCGATCTGTCAAAGTATTCTTGACCAGGTGAATGGACGTATCCAAATCGACAGTACGGAGGGGGAGGGGACCTTAGTAACGCTTCAGATTCCACTCGCTCCGGTGGGCGCCAAATTAAGAATATCAGCTGACTCTTCTGAGCAGGGTGTCAATTTGCGTGGTCTCGTCATCGATGATGATGCGCTCCTAGGCGAGCTCGTGGCGGACATGTTCGAGTCCGAGGATGCGTCGAGCGTGACCGCGATAGATGACGCGATTAAGCTCATCGAGACGTCGAGCTTGGCGTTTATACTGTGCGATCTGAACATGCCGTCAGGGGGCGCTCAAGAACTCTATCGTTATCTGCGCCAGCGTGATAGCGACCTGCTCGATAGGATGATCATTATGACGGGCGGTGCTGTGGATCCGGAGGCGCAAGCGTTCCTCAAGCGAACGAGTATACCGATACTCTACAAACCCTTCGGTCAGACCGAGTTGTTCGAGGCCGTTGCCACGCTCGAACGTCGTGTGACCTAGGTTTGTTAATGGGTCTAGAGCATCTTAAACGCGAGCCCGAAGGTTGAACGCAGGTCGAAGTTTTCGCGGCCTTGGAGGATTGAGTTGTCGTACGTAAACAGTCCCGAAAAACGGAACGAAATTGGATCGGTGATACGGAAGTCCATATTGGCGACAATGTTGGCCCGGATATCATCTAGGTCGAGGGCATTCGGCCACAGTTGAGCAAAATAACGATAGCTGAGTGCGCCGTTCTTCGGTCGATACCAGCCATTTGAGATAATCGCAGCTCGGAAAACCTGGCGATGTACACCACTGTGTTCAACGCCCGAACGGAAGTTTGAGTTTGGGAATTCCGCCCACTCAAATGAGGGTAGAACGGCGACGCGAATGAGCCATTCTTTCGTTCTAACGGGCGCGATACCGAGGCCTGTACCTGTGACGAGTCGATGCTCGAGTTGTAAAACCCTGCTGCTCTCATAGCGGCCCACCCCAGCTAAATAAAGTTGTGGCGTGAAGTACCAGAAAGGAAGGGCAGTGACGTAAAAGTCGTCTCCAACACGCTGGTAGTCAGCGTCGCGCGATGATTTTGTCCAGAGTCGATAACCATTTGTCAGAACATCCGCACCGAAAGTAGGTGACGACAAGCCCAGATGACCCTGAATATTACCCTGAAGTTGATTGAGGTTGCCGGCGTAATAGTAGCCACCAGCAGCAAGCGTGAGCCGGGTGTACGTTTCTGGTTCGTGGCTTGGGGCAGCAAAGGCCGATGGTGCCATTGTCAAAAAGAGCGTTAAGTAAGATAGGACAATAGGTAGATTCCTACGCATTCGTGGGTCTCCATTTGCGGTGGATGATAGATCGAGCAATCGCCTTGGGCGTATCGGCAAATACGCACCTCACCGAACGCATACAGGAAAATGGAAGCGAAAAGAAGGCTTACGCAAAAGCTTCGAGATGCCGAAGGTTTATGCGCATTGTGATGATTGTGGGCTCGGTTTCCTATTCAGCGAGGTCATCAATCGACCAAGCGATGCGAAAACCACGGCCAACATAACTCCGCTCGGGAAACCACCAGTCACGATCTGCTGAGCGTGCCCTCGATGCGGAGTTGCCATAACTACCACCACGTGTTGACTTAAAGCCCGAATCTTCTAGATCACATTCAGTTGGAGCAAGCAGCCTTCCTCCGGCGAGTGGTGGGCCGTCATCACGAAATTTATCGAGGCACCAGTCTCGCGTATTGCCGGCCGTGCCGCGTACACCGTAGACGCTCACATCGACTGGAAACGAGTCGACTTGTTGCATGGAGACCGCACCCTGATGACTGTCCTTCATGCAGCCCCATGAGGGATCGTGAAAATCTCCCCAAGGATAGGCTCTACCATCGACGCCGCGTGCGGCCTTTTCCCACTCAAACTCCATGGGCAGTCGCCACGGTCTGCCCGTCTGAGTTGCGTACCAATCCGCGTAGGCACGCGCTGATGACCACTGAATCATGGTGACCGGGTGCCCTGGACTCATGTGTGGACTCTGAGGGTTATTGGGGATTTCAAACAAGTTTGACGCGCTAAGCTCATAAGCCATCTGACCAAGCTCGCCTTCAGCAGAGCTTTGTTCGCGCGGCACATGCACTAAGGCATCGCTCATTTGTCCGCTTTCGGCGAGCGCGTTCAAAAATTGAACATACTCTCCATGGGTGACAGGGAACGTCTTGATGACGAACCCTTCGACCCACACGCGCATCAAGGGCAAGCTGTTGGGTGTGTGTTTGTCACCGCCCAAGAAACACCACCCAGCTGGGACATAGCAGTCGTCGGGCGCGAGGTGTCCAAGAGGAAGTAGTTTGAGTGGCACGGTGCGGCCCTCTGGATTGACCGGTGATAATGTGCCCGCGCGACGATTGAAGACCGGATAGATCGTGTCGTGGAATCCTTGGTGTCTGACGCGAAGGACATACGAGCCCATCTCGAGTTCAATGTTTCTGAGCGGAGTTGGTCCAATTTCTCTCAACGGCTGGGCGATGAGCCGCCGGTTGCAGTTCTCGAACTTTTCGAGCGTGACGTTGGCACCACTCGGCTCGGTCTCAAGGTTGAGCAGCGCGAGGCCTGCCAAGTAGTCCTGTAGTGCATGCTTGAGTTGCGTTTCCGACGGTAGTGCCGCGACATGTGAACTCAACATGAGCTCAAGGCGAGCAGCTTCAGCTTCATCTTTTGACACTTCAGCTTGTCGATGCAGGTCTTGAAAGTGAATTGCGAGAGCCATGTGTGCTTCAGCCAGGTCGTCTTTATGGGCGAGCGCTGCGCGGTACAATTGAAGACGCTGAACCTGCATGATTTGCGCCTTCTGAGAGAGCTGTGTCGCTTCGTCTTCAAGCGCCCAACAAGCTATTTTTTGGCTTTCATCTTGCCAACTCTCGAGCGCGGTTCTTATGGTTTCCGCTTGCTCAAGAAGCACCTTGCTCTTTCGTTGCGCGGTTTCGATCGGGAGACTCAATGCATCTGCTCGTACGACGAGTTCGAGCGCCTCTCGTTGGCGTTCAGAGCCGTCTAACCAGCGTCCAAGGTGTTCGGCGAGCTCCTTTGCCGACGGATATCTCTCCGCGGCCTCAAAGCTCATCGCGCGCTGGCAGATTTCGACGAGTGGCCGGGGCAGGGGTGCGCCTTTTTGAGATATGTAAGCTACCCTCGGCGATTCATGAGCGTCGTCCGTGGTTAGGGTTCGGCTTCGAAGGGGTGGAGTTCTACCGGTTGCAATCTTCACCAGGACAGACGCCATTGATTGTGGCTGAAATGGTGGCTCACCATTGAGGATCTGGTAGAGCATCACACCCAAGGCGTAGATGTCTGTTTTCGGGTTTGCTTGTTCATCCTCCATCAAAGCAAGCTCTGGTGCCAGGTAACAAGGTGTCCCACAGATCGTACCTGCGACAGTTTGATCAGAGGATAGGTCTGAGCGCGTTGTCACCACAGCCTCAGCTTTGAAGTCGAAGCCCTGCACTTTTGCAAGACCCCAATCTACCACGAGCACTTCGCCCAGTGCACCTAGCATGACATTGTCGGGTTTGAGATCTCGGTGGATCACCCCACGCTCATGAGCGAAGGCCACCGCCTTCGCTACATCGTGCAGCACACTCACTAAACGGTGTAGGTTCCACTTGTCCGGGGTATTTCGCCAACCGTTTTCGTCACTGGCCTTATGGACCTTCTCGATCATGTCCGTAAATGAACTGCCCACGATCTCGGCCATTGTAAAGTAAAGCTCGTCATCGTTGAGCAGCCCACAATCATAGACCGGTAAGATGTTGGGATGCTGCAGTTGGGCGATGACTTGAGCTTCTTGCATGAAACGCAGTAGATGCGTGCGTTGGCCGAGCAGATGGCGATGAACGATTTTCATCGCGACAACGCGGTTCAGCAAACGATCGCCAGCGCGAATGACCTTGCCCATGCCACCAGACCCAAGTTCGCCTAAAAAGTCGTATCGGTCGTGCGCAGCGGAATACATGTCTTGTTGCTCTGATTGACTTGCCGCTCCCTCGGCCGATGGGACGTCTGCCTCAGGCGGCGAGTCGAAGTTTGTGACGACCGTGTCGATGAACGAGAGTTCGTCCGTACCATCGTGGTTTGGTTGTACACTGGTATGAGATGCTTTGGATAAACAGGTATCGACCAGTAGACGCGCGGCCGACTTGGAGCCCGTGTTGCGTTCGAACCGGGACATTTGCGTCGTGGTGTCCTCATCACCGGGCTGCAGGCCTAGAGAGCTCTGCGTATCTTTATCGGAGTCCTCGCTCAAGCTGTCATCTCCACGAACGTTTCGTCAGCACACCCGATATACATTTCACCGGTAGATTCGCGGATTTGAACACGGGGTTAGGGGAGGCCCTCACCCGAGTAGACCTGCGGTTACGGCGAATCATCTGCTCGTTGTTGCACGAGCCTATCGTAATGCCGATACCCAAGAGATTCAATCGCAGACTTAGGGGCAAGACCGATGTCCACCAATGTCTTCAAGGCATAGGTGCCGGCTAGAACAGGTGGCGAGTATGCCCTGACAGCAGCCTCGGTCGCGAAGGCCTCGAGCGGACGGACCATCTGATGTGCATGAAGGTGAACGAAGTGTGCGCACGCACAGCGTGTATATCCCAGCGCCTTCGGTGCGGTCACCACGTGTGGTGTTGCAAGTAGGCGCCCTCCCGTGAGTATTTCGAGCTGCTGTCCGACTTGGACCACGAGCGCCCCCGAAGGCGCGCTGCCGCGCACGCGTTCCCCGGACCGCGTGCGGAGATAGAGACCTGCACTCGGGTCCGGAGACGCGACAGGCGTATCCAACCCATCGTAGAATTGGCCCCCTGGAAGCAGCGTCAGCATGTTGAAGTCGGTGTGTTCCTCGCCCCACAAGACACCTGCATTTATCTGCTCATCATTGAGCGACAAATATTTGAGCGCGCGGGTGACATGCGGCCCGCCCTCGACAGCCTGACTCAACGCGGATTCGTCGAGTCCTAATCCTCGGCTGATGGCTTGGAGCAGTTGAACACCCACCTCATGGAGCCGGGCGCCCATGCGTAGATAACTTAATCTGAAGTCTACAGAGTTCTCGGGCCAGATGTTCTCTGCATAAACCTCAGGGTGTTCGACTCGGCATTTGGCGTCGGTTGGAATCGGTGCCGCAAAGAAACACTCCTTAAAGTCAGGCTGTCCGCCGGCGACCACAGCCCGCTCCGTGTCCGGCGGCGTCCAACCACGTTGAAACCAGACCGGTTGTCCGCCCCAAGTGGATTTTTCGTCGACTGGTCGGCTGAGCACGTCGCGAAAGTTAAGATAAAAACGTTCGAGTAAGTCGGCAGAGATCTCGTGGCCCTTGATATGAACGAGCCCGAATTCGGCGAGTGACTCGACAAGCGCTTCATCGCTGGATTGATCCCAATGGTTCAAGTCGAGTGTTGGGATGTTCAGGTGCCCTTGCTGTGCCATGGTGTGACTCCCAGTCTACGAAATTGAGCATTCCGCGACGCAGTGTACCCGCAATTTGTCGCAGCGGGAAAAACTAATGCACGCGCTCTGCGCATTGTGTCACCAGCTGTGAACACGCCGGTCCGCTCGAGTCGGAAGAATTATGTGTCACGTTCTCTGCTGGTCTTGCATCTGTTTTCATGAGGGGGATGATTTAATCATGTCGACCAATACAGTCAGAGAACGACCCCGCTTGGTGGTCGCCGGCGCCACTGGGTTCATAGGGCAGTCATTACCACGTGCCCTGAGGGACCGGTTCTACTTGATCGGTCTATCCAGGCGGTCGGTTAATGAACCGGGCCAATACGATGAGTTCCGACAGGCCGACCTTTTCTCTCTGAAAGATACGGAACGGGCCCTCGAAGGCGCCGATGTCGCCGTGTATCTAGTACACAGCATGTTGCCATCGGCGAGGCTGGTTCAAGCATCCTTCGATGATTTAGATGCCGTTTGTGCTGATAACTTCGCGCGGGCTGCCGAGACGTCCGGCATTCGACACATTATCTATTTGGGTGGATTGATGCCCGATGGACCAGCGTCGAGTCACCTCGCCAGTCGCGCAGAGGTTGAGGTCTTGCTTGGATCCAGGGGCGCGTCGGTGACCGCACTACGCGCGGGTCTCGTGATCGGCGCGAGTGGTTCATCTTTTCAAATGCTTGTGCGACTCGTCAGGCGCTTGCCGGTAATGGTTTGTCCTGCCTGGACAGCAACGTTAACCCAACCGGTGGGCGAGAACACAATCGTGGCGGCTATTGCGGCTGTTTGCGAGCGCCCCGAGTTGCGTTCAAAGGTCTACGATGTTGCCTGTGAGGAGCAGTTGTCTTATCGCGATTTGATGGCACGGACGAGCACAGCACTCGGTTTGAGACGCCACTTCCTGAGTGTTCCATTCTTTAGTCCAGGGTTTTCCAGGTTGTGGGTCTCAGTGGTTACGGGTGCGCCCCGGGCCCTTGTGAAACCCCTCGTTGCGAGCCTGCGCTATCCGATGTTGGCGCGACCGAATCATCGTCTGCCACTTCAAATCAACCAAACTGTTGCAGATATGCTCGAGTGCGCGACGCAGCAGCGCGACAAGATGGCGCAAAACCCCCGCGCATTCACCGCAGTCAGATGCCGGAGGGGCCCCCACACAGTGCGTTCCGTACAGCGGATGTCATTGCCGCAGGGAGCCGATGCACGTTGGGCAGCAGAGGAATATCTCCGTTGGCTACCGATTGGGCTGAAGGGAATTATTCGGGTTGAACAGCATGATGGAGATGAATTGTGCTTTCGCGTGTTTCGACGTGGGCCTGTGCTACTCAGGCTTCAGCCAAGGCGGCACCGCAGCGAGTCGAGTAGGCAGGTTCTTCGAGTGACTGGAGGGCTGCTCGCGCGCTCCACTGAACGTGGTCGTCTGGAGTTTCGTCAGATTCTCGATGGGCGCACTCTGATCGCTGCTATCCATGACTTTGTACCGTCTTTGCCGTGGTGGATTTATCGGGCTACTCAAGCTGTTTTTCATCGTTGGGTGATGGCTCGTTTTGCAAAACATCTTAAGCAGGTCGGCGACCAAGGGCGCTTAGGTACGGAGACCGTTCTGAGGCCATCTGAAGCGGCGCATTTTCCATTGAACGATGGGCCTGTCATCCAACATCAAGAATGACTCTCAGCGTGGCGAGAGAGGCTCGACTGGCTTGGCTGTCGGACCGCGCGCTCGTAGAAGCCCGGAGGCACGCAGCTCGTTCAGGTGACGATTAAGTCGCTTAACCCATCTCATCGCCATATCGAGGAGAAGGTGGCGTGGTTCATTTGTTTTATCTGCGATGGGTGCTGAGTCTTCAGCTTGAGACGCTTGGCTCGTGGGGCTAACGATGAATGCGACCACATCGCGCGCCCACTTCTCTTGGACGTGCCGACCTTTCGAACCGAACCATCCATAGTGAACACGGTCGTGCTTTATGCGTTTTGTCTTCGCGTTTCGCGCGAGCTGTCTGTAGTCGAGATACGGCCGCTGATGCGGCCGGCTATTGAAAACGCGGCAGACTTCGCTGAGTTCCTCCTCGTAGATGAGTGCGAACGCATCCTGATCTGCCCCTGAACGCGTCATCGAATCGGGCGGTGTTACCCACACGCACGCTCGAGGGGACTTTTTGAGGAAACGTACGTAGCGTTTCAGCACTTTTCGATTTCTCTTCCAATTCGTATTCGGCTTGCCCATCCACATAGAATTGCTACCCAGCTGAAAGATGACGAGGTCAGGCCTAAATCTGGCGATAGCCGTCTTCAGTTTATTGGGCCGACAGATGATTTCCTTACACTGGGCATCTGACAGACCGTCGCAACGATTGCGCCGACATTGTTTGGGGATGTGGACGCGTCCCCTTTCGTTACGCTTTAACAAACCGCATTTGGTTCGAAAACCAGTCAAAAGACCCCGTTCTGATCCGCCACAGACTCCGATCAGACGGATCAGGGCGTCAGGCATGACCGTAGAGAGTTGTGAGACGAGAGACTTCCCAAAGTGGCCCATCACATGTGAGTCACCTAGGATGAGCACTCGCTTGAATGGGGTGGCAACCGGTTTTGGTCTGGACTCAGATTCATCGGCAGGCATTGCTTGGGTCGTAAGAACGCTTAACAAAACGGCAAAGCAGACAACGAGTGGACTGAGAGTTCGGGTTACTCTGATGCTTCTGAGGTTTTGGGTCACCAACTCTCTGTTCTCTTTGTCGTTGGAACTCATCGCTCACATGAAAGTGACCGACCATGAGAAATGAAGCAAGTTTCTACAGTTTTTGGAATTTGTCGAGCCTCCCATCTCCAATTGTTCAGAAGCAGGGAAGGGGCCGAAGTGCGTTCGACTCATGCTCGCTGGTGGGACAGGTCTACTCGCTTTCAGCGGTCGACTTCCATGGGGGTAAGACTTGCTTTCATATCTTTGAGCGCCTTTCGGATTTCGCTCTCTGGCCTGACGGCGGTGGACACGCGTATCTCGTCCAACAAACCTTCAAATCGTCCAATCGTATGATGACTGAAACCACCGAGGCTGAACCCGGCTTCGCCCGCGCGGTAAGGGTTCAAATTGTCGCGCCATACTTGCTTTTCCCCATTGACGAAAAAGACGATCTGTTCACCGTCGCTGGTCAGCGCGACATGGTTCCACTCGCTCGAAGTGACAAAGCCAGCACCGCTACGGAGCAGCGTTTCGGACCTGATGACTCGTGGCGGTAGCTTGTTGCGGTTCTTCCGAAAGCTTGGCGCCGGCTTTTCGATTGGATTCGTAAGAGCGCGAGCGAATGTAAGGATGACATTGAAATGTGTACCGGTATCATCAACGGGCAGCAAAGATAAGGCCCAGCCGCTGACCATTGGCTGCTTTGTACAGGTGAAGTGTCGTGGACCGGAGTCGGGAATACCAAACGTCACAAGGAATTGGTGGCAGCGTCGATTGGTTTGCTTTGGTTTGACCCAAAACTCGAGGGTGAAAACGTTGGAGGTCGCAACGCTTCGGCCCAGTGAAACCGGATTGTCTGCTTTGTCCTCAAAAATCAATGCTTGGCCTATGCCGATCCCGGGGGCGTAGCGCGTCGCTTCGAGCTTGGCGACGGCTCGTTCATGAGGACGGGAATCGCCGCGATTGACTGAGTCAAAGTTGAACAAGGCCTGGGTCTCGCCGTCTCGACATGGTTTTCCCTGGCCGTCGTAGGGTGGATTCTCCTTTATGCCGCAGCGCTTTTTGGCTTCCGACTTCAACTCAGCTGTAGGTGCTCGGTCGAGAAGCGTATAGGTTAGTCCGGAGGCCAGAAGGCCAAGGATGAGCATGACCCAAATCGCTCCCTGCCGCTTCGTTGAGGCCAGTGAGGGTTGGCTCGCGAGAACCGCTGGCTCAATCGACTTAGGAATATGTCTCTGGTCCGCTTGGTCGTCCTGTTGAGTATGGGTGCTGATATCAACCTGTGGGCTTGTCTTGACTAGGGTTCCGGCGGTGGCAATGTCAGCTGGCAAACCTGGTTGGCCAAACGCCCGTTCGAGGTCATGCATAAACGTCGTTACACTGTCTGGCCGATCGGTGCGTTGCTTTGACAAAGCCTTTAGGATGACGGGGCCAACCGCCTGAGGAATGTCCTCTCCGAGTTCGGTCATATCCGGGGGCGGCTGTGATACTTGCGCGACAAGCATTGCGCGTGCGCTGTTGGCGCGGAAGGCAGGCTTGCCCGTCAGGCACTCGTATGCGATGAGGCCGAGTGCGTAGATGTCGGTCCTGTGGTCAACTTTCTCGCCGTAAGCTTGCTCCGGGCTGGTGTACTGCGGTGTGCCAAAGACCATGCCGGGCACCGTGAGACCTTGCGTCGGCTGCTCGCCGCCCGAGATAATCTTGGCGAGTCCAAAGTCCAGTACTTTGACCCGTACGGGTTCGTGATTCGTCTCGACAAAGATATTTTCAGGCTTTAAGTCACGATGGACAAGCCCAGCTCGGTGGGCCGCGGCAACCCCGCGGGCGACCTGACCGAAGATATGTAAGAACGTGGCTGGCTCGAGCTGGCCTTTTTGTTTGATCATCTGGCTCAAGTTCAGGCCGCTGAGCAGTTCCATCACGATGTAGAGGAGGCCATCGTCGGTCTCACCATAATCATGAACCGTCACACAATGGGATGAATCAAGGGATGCCAGCACGCGCGCTTCCCGATGAAACCTGAGTTTAAGTGATGGATCCACGAGTAGTTGCGGATGGATGACTTTAATCGCGACGTTGCGATCGACAGTCGCCTGATGGGCCACATAGACGCTGCCCATACCGCCGGCGCCGAGGCGCTTGATCAATCGATAGCGCCCATCATCGAGGTGACGGCCGATCAATGTGTCGGCTTTGTCTGGTTCTTGATCCATATCGACAGAGTACAATCCCGTCAAATTGAGCGCCAGTCTGACACTTTGATCCCGTAATAAAACTATGGTCTCCTTGTGCATCAAGATGCGCGGGCTGCCTATCATTTGCCGTTCGCCACAGCATGGTATCTTGCGCAAAGGTTATTCACCTCATCGTGCTGGAGATGCTCATCTTGATGAGAGCACAACTTGGTGCCACAAACTGGGAGATTGTCTTATGCGCGCCCTCAAGGCCTTTTTTGCTGTGACCGCGGTCATGGTCGTACTCGATTATCTATTTTTGGGGCATCTCGCGCGTGGCGTTTACAAGCGCCTTCTTGGTCCTCTCCTCGGTGAGACAGTGCTCTGGGCTGCGGTGCTTTTTTATCTTCAATACGTTGCGGTTATCATCGGTTTCGCGGTTCTACCCTCTAGGACTCTCAAGCAGGCTTGTTTGCGTGGGCTCGGGATTGGTTGGCTCGCCTATGCGACCTATGAACTCACCAATATGGCTGTGATATCAGGCTGGCCGGCTCAACTCATCCTCATTGACATCTGCTGGGGCCTCGTGCTCACGACGACCGCGGCCGGCGTGGCTTGGCTCGTAGCCGGACCGCCAGCGCAAACGCTATGACCCGTCATCGCCAAAAAGGTCTGTGGTTGCCGCGAGCGCCGGCCTAGTGGAGCGAGTCTCGCATCCGGCCACGTGTTTCAATTGTGCACATGCGGTCTGCGAGGGGGGCCTGCTTTTGCGCTGCTGGGTCGAATTGTGTGTAGTCGAACCGCAGCGCGTGGACCATTGACTCACTAAACAGCAGAGCAGCGTCGCCCAAGCGTATGGTGTCTCCATCCACTAAGACTGTTGGCGCAGTGAGCCGCTCGTCGTTCAGAAATGTGCCGTTCGTGCTGTTGGCGTCGGTGAGCCAATAAACACCTCGCACGCAAGTGATGAGTGCATGGGTTCGACTCACGCTCAAATCATCAACTCGGATATCTGATTCCGCCCCGCGACCGAGCAAGCTGGTGCCGAGCACGGGGTGCTCTTGCCTTGAGCCATCTTCTAATGTCAAGAGTAGGCGTCCCACTCGTCTTCCTCACCGCTAAAGCGTTGTTAGTGTACTCGGAACGCGCCAGCAACGGGCAACGCACGCACTCATATTAAAGCGGGCAAGTGGTTGTTTTTCAAATCAATTTTCTTTAGGCATATGCGCTTCATTCGCTATGGGGGACCTGCGGAACGTATGTCATTGGGCAAGCTGAATGCGCGGTTTCGACGCACTCTGTGCGCTGTGATGTCTTCTGGCGCGCCACGCCCAATCAAATCGCGACGATGTCCACAGATGTTGAGACATCTCGTCCGTGCATACAGGTTAGGTCTTTCGCTCGGTTAGGCCATTGCGAGCAAGCCTGCTCGTGCAGACACTCTGTCTTCGGATCACGCCGTTGACTGAGCGGTATGTCCCCCGGGGTCCCAGAATCCAGATTCAGCGAGTGCAGTCGTGGATCTCTCCGGCTGGCTCGCTGGTTTACGGTCAGCATTGTCATATCGATATCCGCATGGGCGCTTTGCCGGTGTCACCAGTCCCCAAGACGTCGACGCTGTGTACACGAGACACCGAGAGATGTTGCACATAGGCCCATCAGTGTACCTGAGAATACCGTAAACTGCCGTACGGTAGTTTTGGCCCAGCCTTTGCAGAGAACGCCAGGCAACCCGCATCGGCCCGCTCGAAAGGCCTGGTGCGACACGTAAACCGACCGGAGGTCACCATGTCTAGGTTCTCTAAAGTACTCAATGCCCACACGGCAATCTTGGCTGTCGTCTTCACTTGCTACGGTTGTAATGAGCTTGATGTATCTGAAAGCAAACTCAGTCAGACTGAGAAATCGAATGACTACGCGGCTGAGAACGATAGCGTTCTCATGGACAGCTACAATGACCCAGGTGTGCTTGAGCCAGATTTCGAGCGCACGTTCCAAGCCCTGCCATTGGCTGGTAAAGCGAGCAAGACGCCTTGGACAGACAGCTATTGGCCAAAGAACAAGGGCGGCATCAGCTATCGTTGGCAAACGGGCGAAGCGCACACCTACCAATCACCCGACCGCGAGCGTGCTCAACAGATGAGCGCCGAGGAAATCGCCAGACTCTCTCCTGCGGAGAAATACGATCTCTATGTTGGTAGTTACGAGTACCCGCTCACGACCAAGATCAAGAGTGAGAATCGAGCTAATGAGTCTGCTTGGCAGGGCCTCTGCCACGGCTGGACGCCTGCCGCGATTCACTTCCAAGAGCCCGCACCGGTCACCGGCGTCAATCCCGACGGCATCGAGGTCAGATTCGGTTCGTCTGATATCAAAGCACTTCTGACTTATTTTCAGGGCGAAGTTGTCCGTACGCAGTACGCGGGCCGCAACCTTGACTTCGGTGCGGAGACGAGGAGCTTCGGATCCGAATGTCGGTCGAATAATCCACGATTTGCCCAGTGCTATGATGCAAACCCGGGTGCATTTCATATTACCCTGGCGAACTACGTAGGTCTGCGAAAGCAGGCGTTTGGCATCGATGCGACCACCACCTACGAAAAGTGGAATCAGCCCGTATATCAATACGATAGCCAGGTGATGGGTCGCGAGCCGATTCAAAACTCACCATGGGGCGCGGTCGAGCGCGTATTTGTAGAGTCGAATGTGACGTACACGATGGAGATCGAGGCGACTTGGGATGCCGTCAATGACACATCGGCCTTTTCAGCTAAGACCAAGACTTACATGTACAGTCTCGAACTCGACAAAGAGGGCACTATTATCGGTGGCGAATGGCTCACCAAAACAGGCAACGGAGGCTATATGTCGCTCCACCAGGTCATTGAGCATTTTCAGCAGCTTGATGAAAATGGCGATGGCAAGCCGGATCTCGATGAAAATGGCGTGAACAGCTCGGTTTGGCAGTACTTCGATTTCCCGGACTACGTTTGGTTTCAGGATCGTGCGAAGTTACCAACGCGTTTCGAAATGGCGAGTAAATACGCCATTCAGTTTCAGACGGAGTCAGCTAAAAAGGCAACCTACGCTTACATGGGTAAACTGACAGAGCTTTATAAGGCCGGCATTGAAGCTGGATGTAGAGCCGATAGCAACAAGTGTGATCCACTCGTAGACTAGACACGCCTAAACGCGAGGTTGTCACATGGCGCTGAGATTGCCTCGTTTACATCCACGCCGAGGCGCCTCCGTAACTGCCAGTGGCGCACTCGCCCCGGATTCTTGTCACCGGCCTGTCTTCGCGCTGAGTGATTCCGCAAGCGATCTTACATAGCGGTCGCGTCATCCTACATCTCGATGACATCGCTACGCTTCGGGCTGACCGGATTCAAAGAGCTTATTCTCAATAAAAATCGACTGATATCGTTTGTTTAGGCGCAGTGAGTTCGAGTGCGGGCAGCTGGATGGATGCGTATCGCTCAACCTGGCTGAAGGCTGACTTGTCTCATGGCCGTCAAGCCGTGATTTTAGGTTTTCTCGGACCTTTACAGGGTTCCTGTTAGAGCCGTTTGTCACCGCAAAACAGTCAACGTTGAATGATTTTATTATCACGGCAGAACGAGGCGTTTGCGCTCACATGCCAGAATTGCGAACCTGCCCGGTATCAGGACACGAGGCAGGTGAACATTGGCAGGTCAAGGCAACGTCGGCACGCAGCATGAGATTGAGTTGAGGCGACTCCTGTTCGATCTTGAGCCGATGCTCGTCGATGAGGTTTTAGTGTTCGCTCGGCCCAAGGGTGGGGGACCTGTAGACCTTGTTCTCGAGTCTGCTTTCGCCGTAATTCGGGAGACTGAAGGGACCACGTTTGTATGTAGTCCTGAGCTCGCCCAAGCCCATAGTCTTGAGTATGATGGTGTTTTTCAATGTATCAAGCTAGGGGTGAACTCACCGCTCCATGCAGTGGGACTCACCGCCGCCGTCGCTTCAGCCCTTTCGGCAGAAGGCCTCTCAGCGAATGTGATAGCCGCCTTTCATCACGATTATGTATTGGTGCCATTGGGGCATGGAGAGCGTGCACTTGATTGCTTACTCAGCCTCGCACGGTCAACGCAATTGCCAGATATGGAGGCGCAAGCCGGCGCCGAATGAAGCGCTCGCGGCATTCAATGAATCTCTTACAGCCCCTCGATAATGGGGGTAGGCGCCGAGCTTATCCCCGAGCGAATGGTCGACTGTGCGATATCTTGAACCGGTTGTACATGCCGACAGCGGAGTTTGGATTGTGGACGACGACCCGAAGGCTGTACGGGCCCATTATTTAGTGAAGTGTTTAAATAAATGAGGGTCGCTCCACCGACGGTGAAGTGCGGAGGGCGGCGCGGTGTATGGTGTCCGTGGTGGGTGAGTACGACTGGAAAGGGAGGTCAGACTCTACTGCGAGCAGTCGTGAGTATCGGTACCCGGCGCACAGTGGCTCGGCTCGTCACATTCGTTGTCGTATGCATAGCGGCAGGAGTTGGCTGGGTCGGCACCACCGCCGTTTCCGTTTGAACCTGCGCCCGGGGCGCCTGAACAGTCCGTGGCGTCGGTCCCTGGAGCACACCAAGTGCCTTCGTCGCATTCTCCGTCGCGCGCGTATCGGCAGCTGTCATCGCCAGCGGCGGGACCTGGCTGCTGCTCACCAGGGTCGCGAGGCGTAGGCTGGCGGTTGTTACCGATGGTGATGCCACCGGCGGCACGGACGCAAGCAAAGATACAAGACGGCACGTCGACATGGTCGCGCTCGATGCACAGACTGGCTGCGAGCTCCCGTTGAAGGCTCGGATCATCGGGAAAGCGTGAACAGATGCCTGTTTCGCCCCCTGTGATGACATTGTTACCTACCGAATCAGGGTTGCAGTCGGGATCAGTGAACGCGCAGCCGGAATCACAGAAGTTATCCGCATAGCGATACTGTTGCAGGCACATATCGTTCTGGGAGACACAGTCGTGATCGTCTGGAAAGCAGTAGCTGTCGCAGCGGCCATCATTGTCATCGTAGGTTCCACTGCAACGATCGGGCTGTGTCGGTGTTTCGTTGGCACAGTCTACGTCTCTGTCGCCACAGACCGGGATGCAAATATTATTTGATTCGCCTTCGAGCTCACACAACCACTCAAGGCTGTCTGCAGACGGTTGGTTGCGCTCACATGCAGGGTCGGGCCGTGCGCAGTTACGGTCACAATAATCGTCATCGTAAAGGCCATAGTGCTCACACACGTCGTCCGACTGAGGTCTAGTATTGTCCGCTTTTGCGCGAATCCGCTCCAGCCGATCGGCACTTTGGGCAGCCGTCTGCTGTGTTCCTGTCTCCACCTGAGCGTCAGAGCAGCCGAAAGCGATTGCGACGATCGCCAGTGTGAGTATGCGTTTCATCATAGACCGAACCTCCTGTAATTCTTGCCCTCCTAACAAAGCAAGGCGCATGCCAACTAATTAATCTACCGCCAGGTACAAACTGTGTTTCACAGGGGGATCATGACGTCGGGTCAGTTGACCCCAGTGGGACATGGCCGTCTCGATATGAATGCTTGTAGGGTTTACTTTTAAAGATGACTGGCTTGTGTTAATCGCCCCCACGATTTTTCGAATGATGGATATTAATCATGGGAACGACACTCAATGACTTGGCGATGATGGTTGCTCTTTGCTTGGCGCTCAGTGCGTGTGAATCGGGTGAATCTGCCGGTGCGCCTCGAGCTGACTCATCCGTCGATGCATCGAACGTCGATGTTGGCGAGCGACTCGACGTCTCGATTATTGAGGAACCTGTCCTAGATTCAGGTATCAGTGATGCGGCGAATCCAGAGCTCGATGCCAGTTCAAACGTCACAGATGCAGCCCCAGTCGACGACCTCGGCGGACAAAGTGTTGATGCCGCAGTGAGTCCGGACGCAGTGGTGGACCCGTACGAGGGCAGACCACTTGGTCAATGCATCACCGATGATATGTGTCCCGACGGACCAAATGGTGCCAACTGTAGTCGTGCACTACCAGGTGGGGCATGTCTCGGTTGCGGTGACGATGCGCACTGTCCTGCGTCGGCCACCTGTATGCTCGGTACCTGCGTGACCGAATGTAACGACGACACGGATTGCCCACCGGGTCTTAATTGCACGAGTCGGGGTCGTTGTGGTGCCCGGCCCTGTGTAGATGGCATCTGCCCAGTCTCATTCTTAGTCTGTGGCGACAATGACCGGTGCGCGCGAGCCTCATGTGCTGATGGCGCTGGATGCCCAGAAGGCAGTTCATGCACCGATGGCTGGTGTATCGAAGACCGCGCGCTCTAATGCTGCTTTGGCGAAGATGACCGACCATCAAATCAATTGGCATAGCACTCATTCAAGCTTGAATTTGCGCACCGCCGAGAATGTTTCATTTCCAGAGGCGTCTTTGCCCACCAATCGAAAGGTGCGCTCGCCGAGGGCGTTAAAGTCGCTGCGTACAGCAAGCCGGTCGCTGTCGGCGCGGCCTGAGATCGCATCAACGAGTTGATAGCCATCCACGGTTACATTGAGGGCTTTTACTGACCACGGGGCTCGCTCTAACCCGATCTGATACTTGGCTGAGCCAACCTGGCGGATGTACACCGCCGTACCTTCGATTGCGTCCAAGAGGCCAACGCCACGGGCAACGAGGTGACCAGAGTCATCGTATCCCTCGACCAAGACTCTCCGCTGTGGGATTGAAGATGAGAACCGATACCGAGCAGGGAAGTTATTCTCCACCTCTGCGGTCCAAGCGTCATCGCGCTTCACGTCGTCTGCGATGACATATCCATCAACGCTGTATCTGATCCTCACGACGCGGGATGGCGCAATCGACTTAAAGGCGTAGCCGCCATCGTTCAGACGTGACCACCAGACCTCGAGGGCATCCACCGTGGATGGGTCACCCCACTGAGGCCTTCGCTCGGGTTGACTGGACTGAGTCCAAAAACCGGACGCCGTGTCATCGTAGACCAACCGTGCATGATAGGCGTAATGGTCAAAACGCGACCAAAAAATGCTGCAGTAGTTTGGTTCACAGCCGTTGTAGTGGTGTGTGACCGTTTTAATCCACTGGTCGAAAGCGGAGGTGCCGGGGCGTACATTGCTGAGCCAATCAAGCGCCGCTGAACGGCTACCGACGGAAACATACCGGGAGTTGATGAGCATGTTCGCGACAAAATCGACCGCCTTCTGAACGTTGCCTTGTAAGGTCAGCACACCCGCACCGTCCCGTCGTAGGGTGTCATCGAAGGTGCCGGCATCGAACTGAAACATACCTAAGCCGCCCTCTTGCCATGAACAGGGGCCGTCACCAGCCCCTGCGATGACCGAGCCGTTACAATCGGCAGACCAAGGGCCCTTGCAGCTCCATTGAGCTTCTGACCAACAGTGTGCGAGCCCGGTTTCTGCAGACGCGATACCGGCGAGCATAGCCGCATTTTTGAGACCCGCATTGCGCGCCACATCACGTATGACCTTTAAGCGGTTGAGACGCGCCTGAGGAGACAACGACTTCTCTGTAATCTCGTTCGGCTGCGCTTCATCAGTGGGCTCAAAAACGTCTGAGCAGGCTGCGAGTAACCCGACACTCACAACGATACTGACAAATCGACCTGTTTTCATAATTCAATCCTCCCGATTGCGTCTGCAGTTTGGGTCAATGCACGCCGCGTGCCAGTCTTCATTTGACTCATTTTTGTGCCTGAGTGGATTCTTTTGCGTGGGGCCTCAGCACAGATTCTGGGACAGTCGAGTCACAATGTGTGGCGACACCGACTCGAATTGTGCAGCTAGACGCAGCGGTTCGACTGATGACCTTCAATTTGAGATACCCGAGTCAGGTTCTTGTCGATCGGTCCAATTCGTCCCGTGGGCGGCGTGGGTATGACTGTGGCCCGGCCGCAGATCCATGACTGCATTGTGCTGATGATGACACGGGATGGGACGGGTTTGGCACAGTTTTTTATACCCCGGTTTTCCGGTTTGTTTATTTATATCAGTTGTTTAAGGTTTTTTTGGGTTGGCATGAACTGTGCTTTATCAAGCTCCGACCGCAAGTGGAGGAGAAAGTCATGCCGATTAAATTTGTTCGGTTTTTTGGATTTGTGATGTCGATTGGATTGTTGGCTGCGTGTGCCAGTGAACCAGTCGATGAGCCAACTGTGGCGCCTAATACGCCGATGCCTATGAAGCCACCAGCTGCTCA
The DNA here is from genome assembly GCA_049889275.1 of Bradymonadia bacterium. Taxonomy (GTDB): domain Bacteria; phylum Myxococcota_A; class Bradymonadia; order UBA7976; family UBA1532; genus UBA1532. The sequence goes on from JBMHDS010000118.1 coordinate 34,690, forward strand.
ATCGCCGCCTACAAGCTCCGATACCACTCCGGCTCCGCAGATGCCCTTGGAGGAGGAGCAGCCGGGACAGCCAGCTGCTGATGATGAATTACCCGCGGATGATGAACTGCCAATTGAGCAGCCGGGGGAGCCAGAGCGCCCCGCCGAGCCGCTGGAACCCACGCCCAATGAACATGTCACGTCGAGAGATGCCGAGTTCGAATGGAGTGGCGTGATCGACCCGCGCGATACAGTCATATTGCGAAACGTGCAGGGTACGATTCGCGTAAGGCCGTCCTCCGATGGGCGGATTCGCATCAACACATCGAAGACGGCAGGCGATTCGCCCATGGATAGCGTAGAAATCGAAATACACAAACACAGCCGAGGTGTCACCCTCTGTACAGTCTACAAGAATGGCATCGGTGGCCAAGTGAACCAGTGTCGTCCAGATGGTAGTGGTCAGCTAAACGCGTATAATAATGATGTACAGGTAACCGTAGAGGTGGAACTTCCGGCCGGACCGGTGGTCATTGGTCAGACCGCCGCCGGTAATCTGACCACCGAGATGCTTGCAAACTTTGTCGATTTTCAATCGATCCATGGTTCTTTATCGATTCGCACCACCGAGCCTGCGTTAGCGACAAGCACTTCTGGTACCATCGACGTGACGATGGATCCGAGCAATATTGCTGAGTATGGTTTGAATGAGCTGTTTTTCGAGACGACCTCCGGCGGTGTGACCGTGCGAGTCCCCGAAGACAGTAATCTCGATGTAGAAGCGCGTACAACGGCAGGTCGTGTTCAAACCGACTTTAATTTGAACGGAGAGGGCACAGGCCAGGCTGCTGGTCGGGTCAACAACGGTGGCGTGCGTTTGGTTCTTGAGACGGTGAGCGGAGGGATCAATCTGACGGCTCAATAGGTCCCATGGGAGATCAAAATACCGACATAGCGGGGAACATTTGACCCCAGGTGGGGGGTCTGTTGACCTGGCCTAGGCATCACCGCAGTGCTCATTTTGGGCATAAACTGAGTTCGCGGTAGACTTGGTACGCTCTATGCAGGCCTGGGTGGCATCTGTGCGAACAAGGATTCGATTCTATGATGCCCAAAGTGCTCTCTTTCTGGATGCTCGTTGCGTCTCTTGTCACCGTTTCAACGTTGCCAGCGACGGCTGCCCCCAATCGGACGAGCGAAGTTCTGCTCGGCGACATTGACACGCTGATTCGTAACCATTTCGTGTTTACGACAGAGAGCGGTCAGCGATACCGCGTTGAAAATGAGGTCAACGTCTTTCTCTCGCGAACCAATGTGAAGGCAACGGTGTCGGTTAAGAATGGTAGCCATTTCGTTACAATACCCGGTATTCCCATGGCCCTTCGCTGTACATTGCTGACCGACACGCTGCCTGTTGCGGCCACTGGGCAAGGTGCCCCCGCTGCAACCATAGCCGACGGCTCTGCACAGCGTCGGTGATGCACCCTCCCCCGAGCGACACTTCGACATAACCACTCCATTCAGTTCTGAGCGGACCTGGTAGGACGACCAGACCTCACCGCGTGGCATCAAACGCGATTGATGTGAACGGCTCCACTGTTCGCATGATATCTGTGCTCGATACGTGGCCAGCGTTGCCTAAATTAGTTTGGTCCGTTCGGCTTGCTTTGACTCTGATGGTCGTCTGCGGGATGCTTCGAGCATCTATTCGAACATCTATTCGAGTCTGGAGAGTTCAAGCATGCAAGCTCTTTTTCATTCACCGCACCCAACCGGACGACACCACCTTCGGAGTGGTTCGATTCCGCTTGTGTGCTTTCGGTTGGGCGCAATGCTTGTCATGACGACGAGCTTAAGCGCTTGTGGTGTCGAGCGTTCATCAGACAGCATGGGGCGCGACAGCGGCCTGCCGATGATGACCGATAGCAGTGCAACAGACCCTGATGATTCGTTCGACACCGGTCTTGAGTCACTCGATGCTGGCGCGCCCGTTGAGCGAGATACGATGGTCCCCGATGCGGCCTCGTCACGAGACTCGGAGAGCAACTCCGATGCAGCCATAGCCCAAGATAGTGAGGCGTCAGTCGTCGACGCGGAGCCGATTGAACCCGACCGCGGTGTGCTCCTTGATGATGCGGCAATCGGAGAAGAAGATGCCGGACGTCAGGAGCCGAATCAATTCTTGTTTCGTCTAGATACCCGCTGCCGTAATCGGGACGCAGTCACAGTGCGCTTGGTCGGACATCGTTGGAATAATTGGGACCCAAACAGTGGACCCGTTGCAAGTGATGCTGACGGAGATGGTGTGTGGGAAGTCATGGTCAATGTCGAAGGTCAGGACCAATTTGATTATCTCTGGAATGTAGATGGTCGCTATGAGGCCCTCATCGGCGCGGGGGCTTGTGCGCCGAGCACGGACCGGGCGACCTACGCGAATCGCCGATGGCAACGGGGTGATGGCGAGCGTGATGATTCATTTGATAGCTGTGAACAATGCGTTCCCATGGAACCTGAGCCCGACCCAGATCAATTGGTCTTGAGCCTCGATACGCGCTGTGCTCCGGCTCGACCGGGAAGCGTACGCATCGTTGGTCCGTGGTGGAATGGTTGGGACCCGAATGCCGGTCCAGTTGCTAATGACCCAGATGGGGACGGTGTCTGGCAGGTCGTGTTTGCGCCGTCACCCGGTGCCGATATGGAGTATCTCTGGAATGTTGACGGCGTGTACGAGAATCTGGTCGGTGCGGGGGCCTGCGCCCCTATCACGGACGGTGCTAACTTTGCTAACCGACGCTGGTCGCCGGGCAGCGGTGATCGGACTGACGCTTACGATTCGTGCATGCCTTGCGACGGAGAACCGATGGAGCCGCCCGTAGACCCAGCTCGTCCACGGATCACCATCGATGGGCGTCGCATCCGCATAGATGGGCGTACGTTTCACATCAAAGGGGTCAATTGGAGCCCTGTGCCTCGTGGGGCAAACTATCCACAAGGACTAGATTTCAGCGGCTTTGTCGAACGCGATGCACCTCTCATGCGAGCAGCGGGCATCAACGTTGTTCGGACATATGAGCCGATTCGGGATAGGGCGGTACTCGATACGCTTTGGGCGCACCAGATCTATGTGATGAATACTGTTTATTCCTGGGGGGGCGCACCGGTTGATTCGGCTGTCGCGGTCGTAGAAGAGGTTGGATTTCATCCTGCTATTCTGATGTGGGTGATCGGCAACGAGTGGAACTATAATGGTTTGTATTCAGGCTTGAATCACGCCCAAGCTGTGCAGCGAATCGCGGATGTGGCGCGCGCTGTAAAGAACGCTGATAGAAGTCGGCCTGTGGCGACAATATACGGTGAAGTGCCGTCGCCTGAGACCATCGGTCAGCTCGCTGTCATCGATGTGTGGGGGCTCAATGTTTATCGAGGGATCGTCTTTGGCGACTTGTTTGATGCTTTTGCGCGGCGCTCTGGAAAGCCGATGTTCCTCGGTGAATATGGTGCCGATGCCTACAACGCCAATATTGGGGCCGAAGACCAGCGCGCCCAAGCTGAAGCAACAACGCGTTTGACCCAAATCATCGTGGAAAACAGCACAGTAACTGGAGGGGCGTGCAGTGGTGGTGTGATCTTTGAGTGGGCAGATGAGTGGTGGAAAGCGGGCCAACCGAATGTGCACAACGTTGGTGGTGCTGCGCCCGGTGGAGGACCGCATCCGGACGGCGTGTTCAATGAAGAATGGTGGGGGCTACTCGAAATCGATGGTACGCCGAGGGAAGCGTATCGAGCCTATCAACAAGTCGCAGTGCCCGTTGAGCCTTGAGAGTCTGTTCAAAAATATTAGCTTCGCTTGTCCCGAACGGCATATATTGTGGAGACGAGTTTTGGGAATGACTCCGCCCCGAACGAATCGGGGCGGGCAAAACATTAAGGGAGACTGTGCTTTGTCTAAGCGGCTTATGATGATTGTGCTATGCGCCGTTGCTACGGCATTTTTGGGTTGTGAATCGGATGACGATTCGAACGGCGCAGGTGGTGCCGGCGGTGCAGGGGCCGAAGGTGGCGCTGGCGGCGGTGGCGGTGCTGGTGCGGAAGGAGGCGCTGGCGGTGCTGGTGCCGAACGCGGCGCTGGCGGTGCTGGTGCCGCAGGCGGCGCTGGCGGTGCTGGTGG
>JBMHDS010000119.1:0-21227 GCA_049889275.1 Bradymonadia bacterium
GACATTTTGACGGCAGATTGGACGATGCTTGATGACGTGGGTAGTCAGATCTGGGCGGATCATACGTACGATGACGCACTCGGCGGCCTGCAGCGTGTTCAGTACACCGACGGCCGACCGGCTGCAGGCGTTCTGTCGACCAACCCTTTTCTGGTGCGACATGAATCCAACGGTGCGAATTACAATCGAGGGCGTGCGAGCATGGTGGCGGATATGTTTCTCTGCGAGCCATTTGGCCGGCGCGATATCCCCATCACCGGTGATGTCGATCTATCCGATGATGAAGCGGTCGCGAATGCGCTCCAGTCGGACCCTCAATGCGTTGCGTGCCACCAGGTGGTAGACCCACTCGCACAACATTTCTGGGGATTCAGACCACGTTTGGTCGCGAATCAAATCACACGCGCTTACGCGGACGGCGACTGTTCGGAGGCTTCCCCCTGTTATCCCATCACCATGTACCCTCTCATCAGCCCCCGACTTGGTGAGCGGCCGTGGGAGCGTTTAGGGCTTCGGGGACCCAATTACTGGGGCGCCGACACCGCAGATTTAGCCGATATGGGCGCAGAAATCGCCACCGACCCACGCTTTGCTCGGTGCACGGTCGAACAGTTTGTCTCTTATTTTGCCCAAACTGATCGGGAGGATTTAGATGCGGATCTCATCTCAAAGCATCAAACCGTTTTTGTGGAATCAGGCTATGACGCAAAGGCCTTAGCGCAGTCCATTGTGACCGATCCTTGGTTTTTAGCGAGGACGAGGAACGCTGACTTTACGTCGACGACCCCCGAACCACCCGGTGCGCAAGTGCTCAGACCTGAACAGCTCGAACGGCCCATCGAGGGGCTGACAGACTTTCGCTTGGTCTACGATTTGAGTTCGCGGCAAAACATTGGTGATATCCGCGTGATGCTCAACGACGGGCTTGGTTTTCGGGCCATGGCTGGCGGCATCGATGGTTTCTCTGTGCTCAAACCGGTCCACACGCTGACGCCAGTGAGGCTGCTCGTGTATTCGGCATATGCCGAAGAAGCCGCAGGGTTTGTAGTCGACGAGGAATTTCAAAAGCCGCTAAACGAACGCAAATTATTGAATCGTGTTGCCGAAGACGACAGCGATGAAGCGATGGTCCGCGCTCAGCTGACTCACCTCCACGCGCTCATCTACAGCCAGATCGTGGATTCAAGCGATCCATCCATAGACGACTTGTATGAACTCTGGTCGACCGGGTTTGAGGCCGAAGGTGCCAACCTGGCGTGGAAGACCGTACTCACTGCGATGTTGCAAGCACCACAAGCGATTCTTTACTAGGAGAGGCACGATGAAGAAACCCAGCAGGCGACATATCCTTAAAATGGCGGCCTCCTTGCCCATGTTCGGGATGCTCCCAAGGCAAGCATGGGCTCAAGCAACCTCATCGAAGCGCCTCATCATGATTCGTGCTTTCGGTGGCTGGGATGTGACCTATTGCATGGACCCTCGACTGACGACATGCAGCATTCACGGCCCAGACTTTGACCCCGGTGACCGTCGCGCTTGCGATGGCGTTGGTGCTGGTGAGACCATTGAGAGCTTCTCAGGCGGCGGTCTCCGGATTATGCTTAACCAAATGAGACGACCGTCCGTGGGTCAGTTTTTCCAGCAGAATGCAGACCAAACTGTCGTCATCAATGGCATTTCCGTGGGCTCTATCGTCCACGAGGAATGCCGACACCGAATCGTGACAGGAAACCGTGACAAATCCGCGGCCGATATGGGCACGCTCACAGCCGTATCATTCGGAGGCATGAGCACCCTGCCCTACCTCGATTTGACCGGCGGTGCGCAAGTCGGGCCCTATGCGGCGCAGACAGGCATGCTCGGTCGCAACAATCAGATCATCGCACTTGTAGACCGTAATCTCATGATCCCAGGCATTGATGGTCGAATTCATCCAATTCATGCACCGAGTGATGAAGCGAAATCCGCGATTAGAGGATACCTCGCCAAACAACGCCAGCAGTGGCGAATGACCAATGCGCTTGATCCACGGAGTGAGAAGATCGGCAGCGACTACGAAGCAGCAGTTCAACGGAAGGCCGATCTTGTAGGCAGCCGTGACCTTCTCAAAGAGAACCTGAGCTTCGGCTCGAGTGGCAATCTGATCGAGCAGAATGAAACTGTGGTTGCCTTAATGAAGGCAGGAATTTGCCATTCTGCAACGCTAGAGACGCCCATCAGCTGGGACACGCACGACGACATCACCCAACAACACGGCTTGTATGAGATGCTATTTGGAGGGCTCAACGACCTTGTAACCCGGCTAAAAGCGGCTGAGCTATATGACGAAACACTTATCGTGGTTGTCTCTGAAATGACACGTACGCCGAAAATGAATCAGGACGGAGGTAAAGATCACTGGCCGGTGACAAGCGCCATGCTCATCGGCGGTTCCCTCGCAGGTGGACGCACACTTGGTGGAACCAATGACTACTTAGACGCACAGCCAACCGAGCTGAATAGTGGCGTGGTCTCGATGTCGAGCAGCCGTAAAATAGAATATCCAAACTTTGCGGCTGGTGTACTCCATGCAGCCGGCGTTGACACAGCGTCCTTTTTGCCAGGTGTGGAGGTCCTCCGTGGAATCATCGATGAGGGTTAGTGTGGTGATATTTCTGTGGCTCTTGATGGGCTGCGGAGACTCGACTCCCAATACAGAAGTGGATACCCCTGACCCATGCGAGGTCTCCACAGCAAACTACCAAACTGTCGGTGAGCCGTTTATGCGTACTTGGTGTACCCCCTGTCACCACTCAGAGCTCGACGGCCCCGATCGACCCGCTGGTTCAGAGAACATCAATCTCGATACCTATGAATTGGTGATCACCCATTTGGAACGCATCGAAGCAAGAGCCCTCGGTGACATGCCGACCATGCCACCGGCCGGCGGACCGACAGAGGCCGATTTGAATGAGCTCAGTAAATGGCTCGATTGCGGTGCTGTTCGGGATTAATGCTCGAGCTGGCAGACCACGCTACTCACACTGGAGGGCATTTTCCCGACAGAAGCCATCAAAACAACATGTATTGCACGGGATAATCTCCCACTGATAGCAGCCTTCATGTCCTGGAACCGGCACACATTGCGCGACACTTTCTTGGAAATCACACATCACCGTGAAGGGTCGACTCGACTGGATGACAACCTGATTCTGATTCATAATGGGGCCACAATTAGTGCCCGAATCACCTGGGCAACCATCACCTTCAACGCAGACGCCTCCCACACAACCCATGCCGGCAGGACAATTTTCATTGTCTCGACACCGAATTTCAGCGCATTGACCATCATTGCAGGCAGCACCGCCGGCACACTCACCGCAGCTCCCACCGCAGCCGTCATTACCACATTGACGGCCATCGCAGTTTGGTGCGGCGTTTCCGCCACACACGCCCAGACAGTCTAGCTGTGCACCGCCGTTACAGACGCCCGCACAGTCGACGGCCGCATTACCACCGCAAACGCCTGCGCAGTCTCTAATCGCACCACCGCCACACACACCTGCGCAGTCCCTGGTCGCACCGCCGCCGCATACGCCTGCGCAGTCTCGGCTCGCGTTTCCACCGCAGACACCCGCACAATCCCTTGTCGCACCACCACCGCAGACGCCTGCACAATCGACAACCGCATTACCACCACACACACCCGCGCAGTCAACGGTACGACCCCCACCACACACACCGGCACAATCGATGGTCGCTCCGCCGCCACAGACGCGTGCACAATCGAGCACGGCGCCGCCACCGCAGACACCCGCACAGTCAACAGTGCGACCACCACCACACACACCGGCACAATCGATGGTCGCTCCGCCGCCACACACACCGGCACAATCGATGGTCGCTCCGCCTCCACATACACCTGCGCAGTCGGCAACCGCGTTACCTCCGCATAGGCCTGCGCAGTCGACCACAGCACCACCACCGCATACGCCTGCGCAGTCGACCACAGCACCACCACCGCATACGCCGCGGCAGTCTTCAATCTGACCATCTGGGCAACCCGCTCGTATACAACGGCCATTATCGCAGGTCTCTCCCGCAGCACAGACACCGCACGAACCACCACATCCATCACCGCCGCAGACGCGGCCATCACAGCTACGTTGAGCAGCTCCACCGCAAACGCCGAGACAATCTACCCGTGCATTGCCATTGCAAACGCCCGCGCAATCCTGAGTTGCGTTGCCGCCACAAACACCGGCGCAATCGGCGACCGCATTTCCACCACAAACACCGGCACAATCGGCAGCCTGACCATCGGGACAGCCGACAGCAACACAGCGCCCGTCGTTACACTCGCTATCCACGCCACATAAACCACATACGCCACCGCACCCATCAGGGCCACACACTTTATCTTGGCAGTTCGGAATACAGTCGCCACCCGCACAGACGAGCGCAGCGTTCCCGCACTCGATCACACAACGGCTATCACAGCCGTCACCACCCGACCGATTCCCATCATCACAAGATTCACCGGGATCGAGTCGACCGTTACCGCATTGGGACGTCATCAGCGTCACTGGCGCCTGACCATCACAGACCAGTTCGATCAGCCCAACTTGCACTTCACCATCCAGTGTCACAGGGGAGATTCGACACCCAGGGCCCGACGGCCCCGCTGGGCCCACCTCACCCTGAGCACCCTCGGGTCCAACTTGGCCTATGGGACCCTCTGGACCCGCTGGGCCTGCTGGACCCTCTGGGCCCGCTGGACCCCGCGCACCATCTGCACCCGCTGGACCGGCTGGGCCCACTGGACCGGCTGGGCCTGCTGGACCCATTGGGCCCGACGGCCCCGCTTCACCTCGGGCTCCAGGTAGGCCTGCAGGGCCTGCTGGGCCTGCTGATCCTGGCGGGCCCACCGGACCCGGTTCACCCTGCGCACCATCTGCACCCGCTGGACCCTCCAAGAGATCAGGAATACCATTGTTGTTGCCGTCTACAGGTCGATCATTCGGATCGAATGGATCGTGACCCACGAGGGTTTCGATCCAATCGGCGAAGCCATCATCATCGTAGTCAGTCCGGACATCAAAATCTTCACCGTCTTGGCCTGGCTCTCCGCGCAGACCGGTTGGGTCTCCAACCCATTGCCCCATGTCATCGATCACGAGACGGTCACCAATGCTCACGGACTTCGGATGGATGTCTTCGTCCGTTACATCAAGGGCATGGGCTGCCCACTGCGCCTGCAAAGCAACACCGACCTTCAATCGCGGTGTCAGCTCCGCACCATCCTCTACCCGTACGCTCAAGAACAGGGGTACACCGGTTGCTGCAGCCTCGTTCAATGACTGTAACAGACCGAGCTCAACGCTAAACTTGCCCGCTACGACGTCAACATTCTCGTGGGTTTCAACCCAAACGGGCACCGCTGCATCATCGGGCTCAAGCGAATCGAACAAGCTAAACGTAAATGAGTACGTCGCATCTATAGGCCCGTTTTCGCCCGTCAGCTCGCCTTCGTAATTTAGAGTTGGTTGCGCCAGCGCAGCACCACCGAGGGCCACGACAGCGCAAATCATCAGGCTAGAGAAAAATGCATTTGGTTTCATCGTAGCGTGCCTTTCAACTGTAGCGCGCGGCCTTGAATCTCAATTGTGCCCACACTGGTCGGCTGGGATCTGGCTTCAACCGTTTGAGTAAAACGTGCACCGGTTTGTCGACCTGTCACTGTCAAGACCCGGCCGCGTAGACGAACGTTTGGACGATCAGGCGCATCGTCGCAGCGGTCTCCGAGGGTATCCGAATCCGTATCGAGCTGGTCCGGGTTGTGGGTATCGGGGCAATTGTCCGTTCGGTCGGCAATCCCATCATTGTCCCGGTCAACCGGGCTCATCGTTGGCCCGCCATCGCCATCTGCCGTGACACAGGCAAATACGCCCGCAGCGTTTTCTTGGCAGAGTTGCCCCACTGGGCAAGCCATGCCCGTATCACCGCAGAGAACACCTTGCAATTCCACTGTCTCAGCAGGCTCACATGCGACAAAAATAAGCCCAAAACCGATCAGAAACACATCGACGGCACGTCTCGTCATGTGCGCATCCCCATACTCTTTTGCCCAGGTTAAGGCTCGCATACCAACCTTGCAAAAAGCTAACTCTAAATTTGATTTTCGGTGAATGGCGGGCCGGTCGCAAGCGGCGTACCGCTGAGCCCGTTTGCAGCGAGGAGGCCGACGCCATGTCTCCGGCTCATGTGACGTCTAAACAGAGCCTGATCTATTACGCCGCGGCCGTGGTCTGTCGAGTGAACAGGATGCCATGCGGGTAACGAGTTGACGGATGAACGCCTCTCTTGTAGGTCTTTGCCGTTTAGTGAACACAAGCCCGAAAAGAGAGTAAGCGATGCATTCACCTGTTGTGCTCTATCAATTCACCCTTTGTCCATTCTGTAACAAAGTGCGCGCCGCACTGGACTTAAAGGGCGTCAAATACAAGATGGTCGAAGTCAATCCTCGGACCAAGGTTGAGTTACCGGAACTGCCCAACGTGGCACCACGCAAAGTGCCAGTGTTACGGATCGGAGATGAGGTGCTCTTCGATTCCACAGATATTCTGATGGCCTTGGATAACTATTTTCCTGAAGCAGCGCCGCTACTCCCTGAGGACGAATCAGCGCGGGCAAAGACCGAAGAGATCGAGGACTGGGTGGATGAACAGTTCATCCGCGCCTTACCGACGGTGATTTACGGTACCTGGTCCAACGCTGCGCGGGCTGCCCGGATGATCGGTCGCGAGGGCAACTTCAGCTTTCTTGAGGGGATGGGGGTCAAGTACGGCGGCACCTTTGTCATGCGCCTCGTCGCCGGTCGCATTCTCAAAAAAGAAGGCAGAGAAGACGGCCACGCTTGGGTAGAAGAATGTCTCGACCAATTTGAAGGCTGGCTGGGTGATGCGGACTTTGTCTGCGGCGACACGATGACCATGGCTGATGCAGCCATGTTTGGTGGGATTGCCTGCGTCAGCGATTTTCCTGTGTACACGCAAATCCTCAGGCGACCCAGGATCGCAGCATGGCATGAGCGAATGGTCGGACTACAATCACGCGCGGCCGCGTAAGACGTCGGGCTGAAGCGAGCGTTCAACCCCAAGAAGCTCGCGACGTTAACAATCAGCTCGCCGTAATTCCCCCAGGAGGGCCTCCATCCGGTCACACACGAAAGCATGATGCTCTTGTACTTGTGCATCAAATTCAGCTTCGTCAAGCTTAGGCGGGTAGATGGGTTCGGCGAGAATATGAGTCAGCTGAACTGGACGTGGCATTAAGGTCGGACCCCAACCTCGCACCGCGGCAAGCGGTAACTTGAGTCGTCGGTAGGCCAAGTCCGTTAACCGCGAGCGGTAAACCGTAAAGATATCGTCCGCGCCGTGACAAGCGCCGAGCACAATGGGCGCGCCCGTGCGAATGGACAAACGAATAAAGCCTTTGCGATTCGCCCATCTGATGGCGTGCTTTTCATCGCTCGGACGCAAGGCTTCGTGCATGCCGCCGGGTGCGACGTAGACCAAACGGCCGGCGGCGAGTAATTTGACCGCATTACCATGGGACGCCGGATAGATATGTGTGCTGCGCGCCAAACGACCGAGGCCCGGTACCTTAAAGATCAGGTCATCGCCAAGGCCTGCCGGTATTCGGCCGCGCTCCTCGTAAATATCGAGTGCGGGCAGAAAACCATCGTAGGTGGCGAAAGAATGTTGCAACACCACCAAAACACCGCCTTCGATTGGCACATGTTCGGTCCCGATGGTGCGGTGGCGATGATACCGTTTCGCTACAGATAAGAGGCGAGCGAACCTTGCAACACCACGGGGTAGAACTTCAGCCATCGAGCATGCCCATGACCACGTTTTCGAAGCCTAGACCGATCAAGACTGAGTCCATGATGCTGCGCCGCGATGTGTCTTGGGGGCGGGCATCGTCATCCATTGCACAAACGGTGGCGGCCATAACGCTCGAGCGGCACGGGGCAGGTGTAGTACAGAAAGCAGGATTCACTGCCTTAATCTCCCGAATAAACCCGAACATAATCGACCATTATTTGCCGCGGAAATACCGTCGCAGACGATGGTGGACCAGGCCAATTACCCCCCACCGCAAGATTCAGCAAAATATAGAAGGGCTGGTCGAAAGGCGCTGGATAGGGCGCTGCCTGGGTGCGCCATTGAGTCTGCTTTGCATATTGTTGACCGTCCACATACCACCGCAGCTCCTCCAGATCCCACTCGAGCGCGTAAGTGTGGAATTGATCCACGACAGAGGTACTGACGATATGAGCCTGTCCGGCCTGCAAATTGTCTGGCCAAGGACCACCAAAGTGGATGGTGCCGTGAATATCATTGCGCCCATCAACACCTAAATTGACAGCTTCCAAAATGTCAATCTCACCTGACCCCGCCCATGTCCCATAGCGATCGTTCTGTGGCAGCAACCAAAACGCAGGCCACATGCCCTGCCCATCGGGCAGCTTGATTCGCGCTTCAATTCGACCGTAACGAAAAGCAACGCGGTCTCTCGTGTTGATGCGGCCAGATGTGTACGTCTTGCCATTGCGCGCCTCCGCGCGCGCTTCGATCACCAGGTGTCCATCACGAACGCTGACATTTTCGGCCGCGTACCATTGCAGCTCATTGTTTCCCCAACCCGGGATCCCGTACTGACGTCCGTCCCCCGATTCGATAAACCAGTGGTCGGGGTTGAGCTCTGGGCCATCGAATTCGTCGGCCCACACGAGGCGCCAAGGTTCACTCGAAGACCTCGGCGTGTTGTCAAGTACGAGCGCTGCGACCACACCGCCACCAACCGTGCCACTGACGTCGTCCCGATCGGCCTTGTCGGACAATTTGGTGGCACTACATGCAACGCAGAGCGCCAGCACAAGGTATGAATGGATCGCGAACTGTTGGATAAACCACCCCACCGAATCAATTGTTGGAAACAAAAGGTGACATCTGGAGCCGAAAAAGACAAACCCCATGCCGGCTGCGCCAATGCAGCAAACCAGCGCAGACGTCTCGGTTTAGAGGGAGATTTCAAACAGAATGATTGAACACTGTACGTTGGCAAGACTCTCACCATGACCTTGCGATAAACACCTGTTCTGACATAGAATTTGGGCACGGCTGGACCAATCACCGACATAAGGGCACCACCATGAGGGACGCAGACGCAAGAGCGAACACGACAGGTCAACGCGTACGAGGATATACGCGAAGTGCACTGAGATTGACCCTATTCACGATGCTAATGACTCTGCAAACTGCCTGCAGCGAGGAGAAGACAAGCGTGTCGGTGCCGCCGGACAGTGGCCCGGCTATCGATGCTGGCGCGGCTTCTGATGGTGCAATCGCACCGAGCGATGCCGGTGATGGCGCGGATTCAGTCATGCCTGTCGAGGCGACCTATTACCAACACGTAAAGCCAATCCTCGACACCCACTGCATGCACTGCCATACCCCTGGCGGTGCAGGTGATTTCGATCTCGGCTCCTATGAACTCGCGAAAATGTGGGCTCCGGCGATCGTTGAGGCGACACAAAGTCGTCGAATGCCGCCTTGGGGTGCTTTTGACACAGAGGACTGTCAACCAAGTCGCCCATGGGTAGACGACCAGCGGCTCTCGGACGAGGAGCTCGCGATATTATCCAGCTGGAACGCCTTGGGGGCACCGGAGGGCGATGCCGATAATCCGGTTGCAGGGGCGCCATTCGTTGCGAATCAACTGGGCCGTATCGATTATGAAGGACGCGCTGGCGCCCCTGTGGATGTACCCGCCGGGCAAGACTCGTTCATCTGTGTGGTCATCGATCCAAACCTCACCGAGGAGACATGGATCAAGGGTTTCGAGTTTGTCCCCGACAACGAAGCGCTCGTGCACCACGTCGTTCTCTTCACTGACCCAACCCGAGCGAGCCTTGATCGCGCGGACGAGACAGGGACATATCCATGCTTTGGCAGTGCTGGCGTGCCGGGCTCAGTGGCCGCAGCATGGGCACCGGGCATTCAGCCAACGAGCTTTCCGGAAGACCATGCGATGCGCATCGCGCCAGGCACACTCTTCGTGATGCAGATGCATTATTCACCACAGGGCGGAGCGGGCGAGTTAAACGATCAGACCACTCTGCGATTCGAATATGCTGATGAGCCGCCCAAATACGAAGTGCTGCTTCAACTGATGGGTAACTTCGGCTTCACCGTGCATCCCGGTCTCGGTTTACAGCCCGACGCAACGGAGCAGCAGGACGGCTCTCGCCCACGATTTGTTATCCCAGCAGGCGCAGATGAGCACTACGAACTGCTGCGATGGACTTACTCCGGTGACCTTCCAGGCACCTTTGATGGTGGTGGTGCCGATGGATTGAATCGCCTCAAACTCTTGTCGGTCTCACCGCATATGCATTACGCGGGGGTTGATATGCGCGTGAGCATTGACCGGCCGGCCTACGGTGAAGCTGCGTGTGAGTCAGGCACGCTCAATAACTTTTTTGGCTGCGCGAATCGAGAAGGCTGCCTGTCCGAGGAAAACGCCATCGCGTGCTTACAAGACAAGTGCGCGGATGAATGGAGTCAATTGTCTTTGACCTGCTGGGGCTGCGCACAAGGTGTTTTCGTCGGTGACGGTGGCATTCCAGAGGCCATTGCACGCATCAATGCATGTGAACAACCGAGTGAGGCCCGCATGTCATTTCCCGAGGAGCCCGCCCGCGAATGTCTCGTCAGTGCACCCAAGTACAACTTTGAGTGGCAACGCGCCTACGCGTACGATGTACCCCTAGACAAACTACCTACGATGATGCCTGGCGATGTCTTAAGCATCGAGTGTCGCTACCAAAACACATTGGATAACCCCCTGATGCGAGAAGCGCTTGGCCGGGCCGGCGAGTCTGAGCCAGGTGTGGTGCGACTCGGCGATGAGACACTGGATGAGATGTGCCTCGTTGGACTTCTCTTTGCGTTCGAGCGCGCCGAATAAACCTTGGCTCAAGTCTCAGCCAAATGCTGTAGAACAGTCGCGCTCTCTTGCTTATTGAGCTGTGCATACATCGCTTGTGACGATACGCGAGCACTGCCAAAGGCTGACGCAGCCATCGGTGACGATGCCAGTCTCATTTGGGTTGATTTAGTCACTGGCGAGGGGTGGACGCTCACAGCGGACGACTCCGACCCATTTATTGACCAAGCGGCAGAACGCCGCCGGTGCAGCGTCACAGACTACGGGGAAGAATACGGCGGCGTCGAGATCTCGACCACCTACTGCGGCTATATCACGCTCGAACAAGCCATCACTCACGATTTGCAAGCAGGAGATGTCATCGAGTTCATTCTGTGGCACAGCCCATTGGTGAGCGATACCCCTGCCCAAGGGCTCATCGCCATTCAATTGGGAGATTCGGTGTTGTGGTCACAGCCGCTCACGGTACCGAGTGAGCCAAAAAGCTGGACTGATTACGTGACCATAGAGCGCCCTATCGGAGCAGGCGCCATGCTGTATTTCCATGTCCATAATCATGGTTCAAACGCCTACACGCTATTGTCCGCGAAGCGCGGTCGATAGACGTAGGCGTCTAACAGAGTCATAAGAAAATGGACAAGAGCAGTCCCATTAAACGCCATACACCACCGATTAGGCAGCGGCTTTCCCGATACGTTTGACGCTCAGGGCTGATCGTCTATCACCCAGCCAGATTAACCCATATTGCATCTCAAGCTAGCATAGGGCATACAACCCCAAACCGGGCAAACTAACTTTCCTCACAAGGCGCTGCATCAGCAGGTCTATTGGGGAAGAAATCAGAAAAACACCGAGGGCATCTTGAGATGATTGAACTTCTGCGAAAATACAGCTGGTGTCTGCTGGTTACCGCTGCAGTCTCTAGCAGCAGCACTGCACTCGCCGACGTCAACAACTTCGTCAATAACGGAGCGTTGACAGTCAGTTTTGATCGAGCGCTTCTAGGGGGGATTGAGTGTAATCCTGCCGACGAGACAATTCAGTGTTTTGACCCGCCGAATGATGTCGGCGCGGACAGCAGTGACTTAGTCTATGACGCCCAATTTCAAGCTCTGTACGCGGGTACATCCGCTGGCAGTACGTTGATTTTAGACGATACGGATAACACCCGTTACATCGCGTACCGCATTGCGGTGACACCTACATTCGGTAAAAAGGCGATTGTCGTCTTCGATGCGGACTCAGCGACGAAAAATCAAGCCTGTAATGTCGACGCAGACTGCGCGCTCGACCCAGATGGCGCCGGCGAACTACAGCCCGCTGGTGGTCTCTGCGGGGTCGCTGGCGTTTGTACGGGATTCGATGGCGTTGCGGACTTCGCGATTGTCATCGACCCGAGTAACGCGAACGCCGTTTATATAACAGGCTCCGATGGAACGGGTGATAATGCATCACCGTCCACCACCGACTTCTTCATCAGCGCGCAGAATGCCGCAGAATTTCAAATTCTCGACGCGGCGATTGCAAAGCCAGCCAACGGCTGCGTCAATCTTCAAGATTGTTATCTCGATGTCATCATCAACTTCGATGACCTGCTCGCGATTCTGCTCGACAATAACGAACTTGATGGCGACGCGCGCACGGTACTCACCCCCCTCACTGGGCTCGATGAGAACACGCGCTTTCGCTATGCGCTGACCTCATCGGCCAATCTAAACAACGTAAACCAAGATATATCGGGCACCTACGACAACGACGGCAACCTCGCCTGGAGTTTTTACCTCAGTGATCCAACGAGTTTCCAGCAGGAGCTAGAGCTGCCTGCGCGCTCATGCAACGGGTATTATCAGTACCTCGCAGGGCCCGATGCCTTTGGCTTAGACGACGTCTACGATGGCGACCTAGACAGTATCTTTAGCAATGGCGATATCGGCTTTACGTCACCCTTTACGGACAACGGCGCAAATAAACCGGGCTTGAACAACACCTATGGTAACTGGGGTGCACCCACAAACTTACCCGCCGGTATCCCGGGTGCGTCGGCGACTCAAACGTACAATGAACCGGATGTGCTCGGTGCGGCAGGCGAAGGCGTGGTCTATACATTTCGCCTTGAGGGAACACCCAATACGCAGACATCTGTGGCTTATGCAGACGGCGGTAGCCATGATGTCATGCTTGTCACTGTAGAGGACGATCAGGGCGTTATTCTCGCGCAGACCTTTCTGGATGGTGACCAGGTCAATGATGTCGTACCCGGTGTGATCGCCAACGGCGCTGGTGATCCAGCTAACAAATCGGGTTCACTGGCGTATACTTACCCAGCTTCGGGCGCTGCTTTCCTCAAGTATCACGTCATCGACTTAGGCGGTGGATACGGCACTGTGCTCGATGGCGGATGTATCGCGCCAACTGTAAGCATCACATCAGCAGAGGTTGCCGATGGGGCAACGTCGGATGATGCTACGCTCACACTGACGTTCACAACCAGCCTGCCAACCGCTAATTTTACCGTTGATGACATCGTCGTGAGTAACGGCGTACGGTCGAATTTCGTGGGCTCCGGAACGACTTATACTGCGACGCTTACGCCCAGCGGCGCGGGACCCGTCACAGTAGATATCGCCGCCGCGCAATTCACAGATTTGAGTGGTCAAATCAACGTCGCAGCGGAGCAGTTTAACTGGACCCATCAAGTCTTCTGCGCGGCAAACCAGAGAGTCCAAGACAACGCATGTGTCGACTGCGCTGCGGGTACCACGAACGAAGCCGGCGACGATGCATCTGGTGCAAACTCTTTATGCGATGACACCATCTGCGGCGTCGACCAATATGTCTCTGCGAATACCTGTACAGACTGCCCTGCGGGCACCACCAATGCCGACGGTGGTGACAACGCTGCCGGCGGGGACACAACATGCGATGACACCATCTGCGGCGTCGACCAGTATGTCTCTGCGAACACATGCACAGCCTGCCCTGCGGGCACCACCAATGCCGACGGCGGCGACAGCGCTGCTGGCGCTGACACCACGTGCGATGACACCATCTGCGGCGTCGACCAATACGTCTCTGCGAATGCCTGTACATTCTGCCCTGCGGGCACCACCAATGCCGACGGCGGCGACAACGCTGCTGGCGGGGACACAACATGCGATGACACCATTTGCGGCGTCGACCAGTATGTCTCTGCGAACACATGCACAGCCTGTCCTGCGGGCACCACCAACGCCGACGGCGGTGACAACGCTGCCGGCGGGGACACAACATGTGACGACACCATCTGCGACGTCGACCAGTATGTCTCTGCGAACACATGCACAGCCTGACCTGCGGGCACCACCAATGCCGACGGCGGTGACAACGCTGCTGGCGGGAACACAACATGCGATGACACCATCTGCGGCGTCGACCAGTATGTCTCTGCGAACACATGCACAGCCTGCCCTGCGGGCACCACCAATGCCGACGGCGGTGACAACGCCGCCGGCGGGGACACAACATGTGACGACACCATCTGCGGCGTCGACCAATATGTCTCTGCGAACACCTGTACAGACTGCCCTGCAGGGACCGCGAATGCGGGCGGTGACAACGCCAGCGGTACAAACACCGTGTGCCAATCATCGGACTTTCCAGCACGGTCTTGCAACGGCCACTATCGCTATCTCGCCGGCCCTGACGGTCTGGGCATTAACGGCGTGTATGACGGCGATTTGGACAGCATCTTCGACGACGCGGACATCGCATTTGTCTCGCCCTTTTCGGACAATGGCCCCCAAACACCGAGCCTGAATCCAGCCCAGGGTGACTGGGGCAATATCACCGCCTTGCAAGGGGGTATACCGGCGGCCAGCGCGACCCAAACCTACAACGAGTCCGACGGTTTAGGCGCCATCGGCGAAGCCTTCGTCTACACGTTTAGACTCGAAGGAATAGCCAACACAGACAGCGCCGTCGCGTATGCCGACGGCGGCAGTCATGACGTCATGTTGGTGACCGTTGAAGACGAACGAGGCCTCATACTGGCGCAAACGTTTCTAGACGGCGACGCAAGAGACGATGTTGTGCCTGGTGTGGTTGCAAACGGTGCGGATGATCCTTCGAACAAGTCGGGTTTTCTAAACTATCGCTATCCAGCTAATGGAGCAGCTTTTCTCAAGTATCACATTCTGGATCTGGGTAGCCGTTATGGAACTGTCTTAGATGGTGGCTGTGTTGCACCAACGATCACAATCACCGCAGCGGAAGTCGCCAATGGCGAGAGCTCCGACGACGGCACACTCACATTAACCTTTACGACGAGTCTACCCACTGCAGATTTTGGTCTGGACGACATCGTGGTTGAAAACGGTGTGCTATCGAACTTTGCCGGCTCAGGCACCACCTACACCGCGACCCTCACACCCAACGGGGCCGGTGCGGTCACGGTGGACGTCGACGCTGGCACCTTCGCGGGCCCCAGCGACCATGACAACATCGCGGCCGAGCAGTTCAACTGGACCTATCAAGTCTTCTGCGCAGAAAATCAAAGAATCCAAGACAACGCCTGTGTCGACTGCGCTGCGGGTACCACCAACGAAGCCGGTGATGATGCATCAGGTGCTGACTCCGTCTGTGATGAAACCATTTGCGATGTGGATGAGTATGTCTCTGCGAATGCCTGTACAGCATGCCCTGCGGGCACGACCAACGTAGGCGGTGATAACGCAGCCGGCGCCGACACAACATGCGACGACACCATCTGCGGCGTCGACCAATATGTCTCTGCAAATACCTGTAGAGCTTGCCCAGCTGGGACCACAAACGCCGATGGCGGTGACAACGCAGCCGGCGAGGACACAACATGCGACGACACCATCTGCGGCATCGACCAGTACGTCTCTGCGAATACCTGTATAGCCTGTCCTGCGGGCACGACCAACGTAGGCGGGGATAACGCAGCCGGCGAGGACACAACATGCGACGACACCGTCTGCGGCGTCGACCAGTTTGTCGCTGCGAATACCTGTACAGCTTGCCCAGCTGGGACCACAAACGCCGATGGCGGTGACAACGCTGCTGGCGCTGACACCACATGCGACGACATCATCTGCGGTGTCGACCAATTTGTCGCTGCAAACGTCTGTGTGGATTGCCCTGCGGGTACCGAGAATGCGGCGGGCGATAATGCATCGGGCGGTGACACGCAATGCGAAGATATCGACGAATGCGCGGATGGTAACAATGGCGGCTGTGACGCCAACGCTGCCTGCGTTAACGCGGCGCGCTCTGGCGAGGCACCCAACTGTACTTGCAATGAAGGCTTCGCAGGCGATGGCATCAACTGCGAGGATATCGATGAATGTGCGGATGGCAATAACGGTGGCTGTGATGTGAACGCCACCTGTGAAGATGCGCCGACGCCCGGTGACGAACCCATCTGTGTTTGTATTGAAGGATACAGCGGAGATGGCCGCGTGTGCATCGACGATGATCCATGTGATCCAGACGCGTCCGGTGATGAATGCGATCTAGATGGTGACGGACTGACCAACTTGGAGGAGCGAGAAGGTGGCACAGACCCCGAAGATCCGGATTCCGATGGCGACGGCATCAACGATTTCGATGAAGTCAATGGAGATGGCACAGAGGGCAGTGAATCCGATCCAAACGATCCATGCGATCCAGATGACTCGGGCGATGACTGTGATATCGACGGTGATGGCCTGACAAACCTAGAGGAGCGCGAAGGTGGCACCGATCCTGAAGATCCAGATACCGACGGTGACGGCATCAGCGACTTCGCGGAGGTAAACGGCGACGGCCCAGATGGTGTCACAAGCGATCCAACCGACCCATGTGATCCGGACGCATCCGGGGATGACTGCGACATCGACGGCGATGGCCTGACCAACCGAGAAGAGCGGGAAGGTATGTCAGACCCGAACAATCCAGACAGTGATGGCGATGGCATCAGTGATTTCGCGGAGGTCAACGGCGACGGTCCAGACGGCGTCATGAGCGATCCAAACGATCCGTGCGATCCTGATAACTCCGGCGATGACTGCGACATCGATGGCGATGGGCTGACCAATCAACAGGAAAGAGATGCAGGCTCCGATCCGGAAGACCCCGACACCGACGGGGATGGCATCACTGATTTTGACGAGGTCAACGGCGACGGAAGCGACGGCAGTGAGTCTGACCCAACAGATCCATGTGACCCAGACGACTCTGGTGATGATTGCGACATCGATGGCGACGGGCTGACCAATCAACAGGAAAGAGATGCAGGCTCAGACCCTGAGAATCCAGACACTGACGGAGACGGCGTAAACGATTTCGACGAGGTCAACGGCGACGGAAGCGACGGCAGTGAATCCGATCCAACGGACCCGTGTGACCCCACACCGGATGAGGATGAATGTGACGCAGACGGCGATGGGCTGACGAACCTTGAGGAAGAGGAACTCGGCTCAGACCCAATGAACCCCGACACAGATGGTGACGGTATGGCAGATGGCGATGAGTCCGATGAGTCTGCTGATGCCGATGGAGACGGCATTATCGATGTGCTCGACCCAACCTTTGATGAGCCCAGCTTCAGTCTCGCAGGAGGCAGCGCAACGGGCTGCAGCCAAGGACCGGATGGGCAATTCCCGCTGTGGACGCTTCTCCTGCTGATACCATTCGGTTTAAGAAGACGTGCTTCCGGTCGAGGCATGATCGCTTGTCTCGTCTTAATCCTCGGGGCTGTTTTTGTCGGTGAGGCGACCGCTCAGGAGATACCAGCGGACACCTTTCGCCCATCCATGGATATGAATGGCATCATCGATGTGGATTCAGCGGAGCTGCCTGCAACAGGTGAAATGCACTTTGGTCTTTTTTTGGACTATGCCCGGCGGCCCCTCGTACTGACGCGTACGTTCCTCGGTGAGGAGACGGACTCGCTCGCATTGGTCCGCAATCGTTTAGGTGGTAATGCCCTTTTTGCAATGGGGGTCACAGAGTGGTTCGAAATGGGCTTAGACGTGCCATTTATTCTCTATCAGGATGGTGAGAGACCAACGAACGACTCGGGGCTTGAGATTACGGACCCTGCATCAGCGGGCCTAGGTGACCTGAGGTTACGCCCAAAGTTTCGCTTGCTGACAGCGGAGCAGGCCGGTTTTGACTTGGCGTTCACACCAATGGTCACATTGCCAACGGGTGCACCATCGAACGCATACATGGGAGAAGCAGGCGTCGTCCTCCAGCCAGAGCTCACCGCGTCGAAAAAGATGGGACGTCTTCGCATGGCGTCTCAGATTGGAGCACGCTTTCGACTAGAGGATACCGAAGTCGCCGCCACAAGACTCGAAGATGAGATGACCTATCGAGCGGGTTTGGCTTATCAGTTTGAGCATATCGAATGGTCCGGGACAATTTCAGGTCTGTCTCGACTCAATGCGCTCTTCGATGAACGCAAGACGGCGCCCACAGAGGCGCTGACGGCCGTGAGCTGGATGAGCGATGCCGTAACACGCTGGACAGTCGGTGGCGGCATTGGCCTCGTAGGCGGGTACGCAACGCCAGATTTTAGAGTGTTTCTCGGCGTGCAACATGTCCGGCGCGACCGTGACGGCGATGGACTTCTCGATCACGTAGACCAGTGTCCAGATGATCCAGAGGATAAAGACCAATTCGAAGACGAGAACGGCTGCCCTGACCCCGATAACGACAAAGACGACATCCTCGACAGCGTCGATAACTGTCCAAATGATCCGGAAGATAAAGACCAGTTCGAAGACGAGAATGGCTGCCCTGACCCTGACAACGACAAGGATGGGGTCCTCGATGGAGACGATCAATGCATCAACACGCCGGGTGTCAAAGAATACAAAGGGTGTCCACCTCCAGACCGTGACAAAGACGGTATCATCGATCCAGAAGATGCATGCCCAGATTTACCAGGACCGGCAAAGCTCAAGGGCTGTCCCGACACCGATGGAGATGGTTTCATCGACCCGAAGGACGCGTGTCCAAAAGAGCCTGAGACCGTCAACGGAATCAAGGATGATGATGGTTGCCCAGACTCAGCTAAGGTCTCGCTCGACAAAAAAGAGATCGTGATTTTAGAGCAAGTGCAGTTTGCAACGGCGAAGTCGGTCATCCGCAAGCAGAGCTACCAGCTCTTAAACGAGGTTGCCCAAGTCCTGAAGACCTATCCGAAGATTAAGAAGGTCTTGGTGGAAGGTCATACCGATGATCGCGGTCGGGACGCTTATAATATGAAGCTGTCAAAGGCCCGCGCGAAGGCTGTACGCAAATACCTGATTAAGCAGGGTGTCGAGGCAGAGCGACTTCAGGCGCAGGGCTTTGGTGAGACAAAGCCAAAGGTACCGAATGACTCAAAGGCAAACCGTCAGATCAATCGACGGGTGGTGTTCACCATCTTGGAGAAAGCTGAGTAACCCGACAAACTCCGTCAGCTAAACGAGGGGCCGAAATGGCCTCTCGTACCAACCTCACAAACTGTTCTTGTATGTCGCACTTGGCGGGCGCCGGTCGTATCGCGCACCTTGCCTTTCCCGTGTGTATCTTCATACACCCATATTTTTGGGTCGTCCGGCCAATCACTCCATTGGATAGACCCGTCGTTTCCCGGACCAGCGAGTAGAGAACGGGGTCTCTTAGTCGCTGTCTCTTAGTCGCTGAACGCCGATTGGAGGACGTCGTCGATGGTCTCGCACGAGGGCTCTAAGCACCATAATTGTGCTAAGAGGTTGTCCCCCTGGGCGCACAGGGCCAACATGTCATCTCCCAAGCGTTCAGTGTCGCGCATTTCACGCTCTTCCTGGGGTAGGCACTCAACCACCCGGTTCGCGAAGTGAGTGCAGATCTCCTCGATGGGCCAATCATCACTTAAACCCTGACAGAGCTCACTCGCATCGACTTCGGCGGGCGTATCCCGGCCAGGCGCTGTCTCCGTGCCAGGGTCAGTGTCGACCTCCATAGCCGACGAATTGTCCACGTCGGAGTCAGGAACGGTCATAGCGCCCTGTTCTAAAGGCTCTGCTCTGGGCTCATTGGGGGGGGTCTCATCGGTGGCTGCGCCGTCCTCTTCCGTTTCTCGATCGATGAGTGAGCAATCGCAAACACAGGTCCAAGTGCCCTCTTCGCACGTATCGCTCTGGCTACACCCAGCTGTGCATGCGGCACATGGGTTAGTGCCACACTCAGGGGGCACTTCCTGAAGGTTTGCCGAAACGGTTTGTTCGAAGCACATGTGCCGGCCCGTGTCATCCGTAAGACATGAGAAACCCTGGGGGCAGTGATTTGCGGCTGACCGACAGTCATATTCTGACATGGGCCCAGCGTGAAGTTCACATCCGGAGTGAGTGATGCAGATGACCGACACAAGGTATAAGTGCAGTGTAGCCACGTTCAAGTGCATCGCTTGTCTCCCAATGAGCGTGTTTGAATAGAGGGACGTTTGAGCAAGTGATGTGCCAGTCCAGAAAGTGGTCAGTTTGAGCGTGTTACTTGGTCCCTGAGGTGACCGGACCTGAGACATCGATAGCAAGACTCGCAATCTGGACAGCACAATGGTCTCCCGGGTGCTGTCCGGGTACACGAACCAAGATCTGACCCTTGTGTTTCGCGGTTGCGGTGATACCCGGCCGCGCCTTTTATCGAGACACGGTATGAAATGAAGGCGACAACGCTCTGTGA
The DNA here is from genome assembly GCA_049889275.1 of Bradymonadia bacterium. GTDB lineage: Bacteria > Myxococcota_A > Bradymonadia > UBA7976 > UBA1532 > UBA1532. The sequence goes on from JBMHDS010000119.1 coordinate 20,692, forward strand.
CTCATGACCCCAAGTGGGTCAATGATGGCCACTTCTTGAAGGTCAACTAGATACTCGAATATCGGGGAGGAAACATATTGGTAAAGGCGCGTCGCAATATGTTTTGAGATAGTACCAGCGCTGCTTGCGAGAAAAAAGCGACTTGACCGCAATGGCCAAGCCGCCTTTAGTTCGACCCGAAGATCTTAGGGGAAATCTAAGGTCTAGAATACGACGACGGTGATTTTCATTATCGCATCCCCGGCTGGTCATCTTCCATGTTGGAGATGGTGGTCTTCTTCATGCCCTTTTTGTTCCATTTCTTCACCTTGTGCATGAGGTAGGCGAAGGTACTGTTCGCGGGCAACTCAACCTGTGTGCGGCTGCGGCTGCTCGCGGAGCCATTGCCGCTCAAGCGGACCTTGCCTTTGTCCACAGAGACATCGAAGGAGCCTTCGTTGGCGATTTGCTCACCGAAGCTCGCTTCCACCACAACCCAAATCTCGCTGACGACCCGACCGTCTAGGCCCTCGTCACGCAGTGACTTAAGCGCGCTG
>JBMHDS010000120.1:0-15286 GCA_049889275.1 Bradymonadia bacterium
GCCACAAACCAATCAAACTTAAACAAAGTTCCGGTGCACCCGCTGTGGCACAGATGCACCGAGTTTAGTCGTCTTTAATCGTTCAGCGACGCCTCGAACGGCAAAAGTACGATTGGCTTGTGCCTCCAAGTGTCCATTAAATCTGTATGGGTGGCTCTGGTCGCGATGTGACTCAGTTGATCGGAGCGGAGAAACCAATCCCAATGGTCCCGTGCCATGCGTCTTCAGTGAACTGTGCCTGCGCAGGAATGTATTGCGCGGCCGATTCGAGGTAAAGGTCGCCGAAGACGCCGAGGTCAGTGAATGTGAGGCCGATGGAGCAGAGGTAAGAGTGGGCGGTCGCGGTCGCTTTACGCCAGTCGTCTTCCCAGGCCGCTACGCGACTGCTCCGATAGCGTGGCGCGATGTACGGTATGATGCCCGCGCCGGGTACGCGATAGCTCACGATCATGCCGATGTCGCCTTCTGCCATGAGTTCGCGACGGGCCTCATCGTCACCGATTTCTTGGAGCGCACCTCGCGCATTCAGGGCGATATCAACTGCCGAATCAAGGGGCACTTGCCACTTAAGCTTCAGACTCCCCCCGATACCGTAAGCCGGCGTGGGACTTGTAAACCCTAAGTCCGCCTGAAAGCCGAGCCCTAGACCCACTTGCACCTTGGCGAAGTATTCAATCGGCAAAGATCGCGGCCAGCCGACTCGTCGGGTCTCGACCAATTCGTTATTCTTGACACTGGACGGTGCTTGTTCATAGACGAGCAGGGGGCGCTTCTTGTAGCCCCCACCAATGCCTCCGGCGATTCTCGTCTCGCCAGGCTTGAGTGCGATGGCTGTATCCATCGTCAGCGTATTCGTGCAACCCGAAGCAAGGAAAACTAACGCGATTGAGTAGGGGATCGAAACCGCTCGGTTGAACGTGAGGGTTGGGTTGCTCGTATCAAAACGAACCAATGGTGTCTCCCTGTCAACAGCGTAGGCGAGTGGCTTCAAAACCGACCTCGGTCCATAACCAAGCCAGAGTGTAGCAGATTTGAAGCTCCCATTGCGCGGTCATACGCCGAATCGCCGCGAAGTTAATTCAACTTAAGCGGACCGACCGCCGTCACGATTGAGGCGAGATGAAAACTCGACCGCGAGCTAGGCCGATGAGGAGATGAGCATAGCGCTTGGCTGAGTCTAGAGGAATGGGTTGTGTGCTGGATTCGTCGCCGAAGTTTGCTGAGCCTGCATTATGCTAAAAACAACGCGAGTTCGCTCTCTGATGACGGCCCATAAGCGATGAGACTAAGAGACTAAACTGCTTCTTTATTTGCAGCTACCAATGCCTTTGGCTAATGCCTCGGCGAATTTCACAGCATCATCTCCGGTATACTTCCCGGCCAGAGTCATTTGAAGATTACCGGCCTGCGCGGCCAACGCGCGTATCTTTTCCAGATTGGCTTTGTCTGCGCCTTTTTTGGACAGCGCCATACTCTCACAGCGCAATTCAATCACCTTCTTCGCATCACCTTCAATGTCCTTGCTCTCGCAGGCCGTGAGGCAGAAAAAACCAATGAGTGCGAGTGCGGATAGTCGTCTAACGTTCATACTTCCCCCTGAGAACTTTTTGTTTAAGGCACCAACCGATGCCAAAGGTTGAGTTATGGGCAAACTCGAAGCCTCTCCTCGATTGGATAAAAGCACGAAACCTATACGAGGGGGAATAGACTTAATAAAAAATATAGGTGCTGATAAGTGTTGCTAAGACTCAACGAGGGTAAATTATTTAGCTGCGCCTCGACACCGCCGAGGCGCGCCTTCGACGGGCCAGCCCGAACAAGACCAACACAGCGATCCAAGCGGGTAATGGCGAGTTCATCGTCGCACAGCCGCCACCCGAGCCACTGCCCGAGCTCCGCTCATTCTCGTCGTTTGCGCTGGTCATATCTGATGTACGCCCTGGTACACCACCATCTTCAGAGAGGCCTGGCATATCAACGGACCCATCTGGTCCCGATGGACCGCCCACACCGGCATCCTCCAGCGGCGTCGAAGCGCTCGATTGAAAAACTAAGACCCGCACTTCGCCTGGGTACAGGTCGAGGCTGAATGACCGCCCGGCCAATGGCAACGCATCGCCCGTTAAGGCATCGGATAAGGGACCCTCGTCGGGTAAGGTCACCGACACAGACTCGACTGTTTCAAAGCCTGTATTGACCACCGCTAAGTATGTGCCGTGATCAGCCGTCGGGTAGGCTCTGACCACAACCGTCTCATGGGATGGTGCGTCGGACCACACCTCGCTGGGTACGGCTGGCAAAGCGAGAAATGCTAAATTGAAGCGCCGCACATATTCAGGAAACCCGCGGTTGTAATTCTGCGCGGTGAGATAACCGATGTAACGCGGGTCACCATAGGCCAAGGCCCGTGCTTCGGCCAAAACGCTGTACGGCCCATTGCGGTCTACATCGGAGACAAAATAACCCAAAGGACTGGTTTGCTGTCCCATATCCAGGACATTCATCGTGTTCTCGTTGAGAGAATAGTGCCGGATGATAGCCAGCCCGGCTCGCCCACGAAACGCGTCGAAGCCTTCCTTGCTGCTGACGGTATAGAGCCGATTAAATGGATAGGTAAAAAGGAACCCATCCATATCTTTTGCGTTCTCAGGATCCGGTCTCGGGCATCCATGGTGCCACTCGTACCGTCGTTTGGCAGGGTCCATACACCCGCCGTCATCCCAATTACCCACGGGGGCTAAGGCGGCCTGTAGATATGCGTCACCGGTGGCGAGCGCCTCCCAGGGTCTTGTGGAACGACCTGAGGCCTGCCAGCGCGCCTGGTCATCGGTGACAATACCGCCGCCAATGCTCGGTCCTGGCTCTTCATGATAGGCGGTAAAGAGTAAGACAGACTCTTCGCCTAAGGCGTCGTGGAGATAGTCGCGTACACCGGCGAGGAATGCTCGACGCTTGCCTTTCCACCACGTGACATAGGTGGCCAACAACGCCTCATCATCCACCAACATTTGACGTGTTACCGTCGGCGTTTGACCCGTCTCCCCTGAAAACATATTTAGGCTGTAATCGGAGAAACTCACGGGAATATCAGAGACCCGGGTACGAAGCCATGCACCGACAAAGGGTACGCGATCTTTGTGTCGAACAATGGTGGCCTCAAGCATTTTGGTAAGATCGTCTAAAGCGGCCGGGTTGGCGATGTCCACATTGCAATTTTCTCCCCACCAGATATGGGTGTACCCCACACAGGTATTTTCCTCACCGTTGACATAGCGGTCTCTACGCAAGGGGCGCGCCTGAGTCTGATAGCCGAGAGAATTGTCACCTTTACTGCCGCAGTACTCGTACATAGGGAGCACTGAGAAATCATAGCGTCCGAGCATCTCGAGGATATCGGACCAACGCTGAGGATTGTCACTCTGGTGCACCCAATTGTTGCCACCATGAAGCGCGCTGTCCCACCCTTGATTCGCGCCGAACTCCAACAAATCTTTCGAGTACGTGTTCATCCCCAAAAACTTCATCAGTCGCGCTTTGTGTTCAAACCAGTCCACTTCAGTGGTGACCGCGGTTTGATTGTTTCGCTGATGGATTGCGCCATCGGACATCTCTTCGCGCCAGAACAGGTGTCGTCGGGGCAAGTCACCTGGAGGATAGACCACCGGTGCATACAGGCCTTCTGGGTCGGGTACTTCAAACAGTTGAATCCTAGAAATCGCGGCCCCTTGGGATAGGGGCGCTTGCCGCTTGGCTGGATTGCCGGCAGACCATGAACCCAGCTGCGCGATGTACACCATAAAGCCATTCTCGGGTGTATCCGGACGGGCCATTGGTCCCTGTAAACTCAGAGCCTGCTCCGTATAATTCTCATGCAGATAGAAAAGGGTTTGCCAAAACTGCGGTGCACCGGCCAAGGGATAGTCGAGGGACTCAGGGTTGTTGTTGGTGTAGTTATCGAGCGAGTCCCCCACAGAAACACCTGTACTAAAGCCGCGTCCGTACTCACCTCCACGATTGATGACAAAAGTGGTTCTGGGCGCATCCTCAGGATATTCCACTCGCAATACATAAGCTCGACCTGCTTCAAGCCCTTTGCCCTGACCGAGACGATAGCCAAAGAAACGCGCACCCCCTACGTTGTTGATGACACGTGTTGGCTGGTCAAAAATATCTTGGATTCCACTGACGCCAGGCGCGCTCTCTACAAAACCATGGGTTTCTTCATTCTCGCCGACGACCACCTCATCGACGAGCACAAGAGACCCAAAAGGTGCCCCCACATCGATCATCGGCCGGTCTTGAGCAGCGCTGACGCCGACTCCAGAGATGATACAAAGACATACGTAAAGAAATATCAAATTGTGCATCAAAACCGCCCCGTAAAACACTGTTGGATTGTGCTTAACCCTAGGTCCGGTATTAGACTAATTCAGATCGTGCTGGAAGTCTCTCATCACCATCGTCAACGACGTGAAATCAGACTTATGAGGGAAGATTCGCATCGACCCACGTGTCTACACGGGCCCGGTTCAACAAAACCTCAGGCCCTCTTGTTCAAGTCTGCTTACCCATCGCTAGAGTGCACATCTGAAACCGCCAGTCGAGTTATAGAAGAGCATAAAAGCCAAGCGCGCATTCCAGAGTCAGCGGCTTTCTAAACCTGTTTTTGTTGCGGCCTATCAAATTGCATTTCTATACTGGGCTATGTCTTTTCGTCATTTATTCCGCTTGATGCTGTTGTGTTTTTGTTCTCTGAACAGCGGGTGCCTAGATGTGCCTCAGAGTCCGCCATCCATTGGCTACAGCGATGGCGCAGTTGAAGGATCCGATGTGCCGACACCCCCTCGTTCAGGGCCGAACAGCGATAGCGGCTTGACCCGACAGGTTGATGCGCACACAACGACACATGATTCTGGAATTCTGTTTTCCGATGCTGCGTTGGATGCAGCCCGCACACCGCCGCCAGACGCTGCTCTCGATGCGAGGCTCTCCTCGGACGCCCAGCTCGCTGACGCAGCTTTAAGCCCCGACGCAAGTCCAGCGCCGCCATGTACGCCGACTGCAAAACGTTGCGATGGTGTGGACAATGACTGTGATGGGATCATCGATGACGGCGGTTCGAGGCAGGGCGTCTGCGCGTGTGAGCGCGGCAGCGTTCGCAATGCGCTTTATTGCGCCCGGCCCGTAGTGTGGTCCGATGCCCGTGACGCATGTGCTGCTTTGGGTGGCCGTCTCGCGGTCATTCGTGACGCTCAGCTGATGGGTGCCATCGCCAATGATATGCTGTGGCGAGGAACTTTGATGGGCGCACCAACACGGCAAGGTTGGATAGGGCTCCATGATCCAACTGGAACGGGTCGTTTCGAGTGGGTCACCGGCGCCCCCCTCGACTACGAAGCTTGGGGTCCAAACCAGCCCGACAACTGGCGAGGCAATGAGCGATGCGTCACCATGAGCTTGATCGATGGACTGGGCTGGAATGATTTTGGCTGTACCCGAGACAGCCCGTTTGTCTGTACCGACCTGCCGGACTAAGAAGCACTGTCACCCGCGGTCTCCCAGTCGCCAAATCCACGATTAAGCCATTGACGCCAATCGCCTGACTTAGACCAAGACGGCGCAAAACCGCCTCAAACGGTGGGCGTTGCCATACGGCAAGTCTCAAACGGTCACAAAGGAGTATTGCCCCCGGCTCTTCTACAAACGGTCCAGGTGATCGATCATCTCACTCGGTCAACGCGTTTGAGAACGGTCGAGATAAAGTGCTCAGTGATATCTGTAGCTTATGACAGCCAGTCGGCGTAGATGACCGCTGCATCTGTTGCATGTGCATACGCTCGTTGCAGGCATACCCGAATGCCCTACTCGGTGAGCACCGATAAATCCACCCAGTAGGCGGAGCCGTTGTCAACGCCAGCACCGCTGCCACGGGTGGCACCTAAAATCACAGCATCCGCGGTCGGGTGCACACCGATGGCTTCACGTTGTCCGAGCAGACTTCCGGGCCGGCGGGGCTCGCCGACGATGAGCGCACGCGGCTCCAGATCAACGACCCCTTGGGCATCAACACCGTACAGGCGAAGGGTGGACACTGAGGCCACATCGTCAACGATGTCGCTGGTTGTCACAACGCCAACATGGCGATTCTTGATGAAGACACCGCGACCGGTCTCAGAGCCCTCTCCCTGGCCAGGTAGAAAACGGGTCGCGTCACCGGGGCCCACCCACTCATAGGGCGCTTGCGAGGGTTCATGCTTATCCAACCCACTCAGATACCGACCATCAAGGACATAAACCCCGCCGGCTGTTTGATTGTCCACGAACGCATATGGCGCGCCGACGGCGAGCTCAGGCAGACCATCATCGTTGAGATCACCACTCGCGAGCGCCGTCCCAAACTGTCCCCAAGGTGCCGGTGGTGAGAGCTTTGTGACCTCGAGCCGAGGCGCGCATCGTGGCCCGCCAAAACCATGGAGAATATGCACTGAGCCGCGCCAATGTAGGTCGCCGGTCCAATACCCTCGACCACCCACTGCGAGCTCGTCACATCCATCACCGTCCAGGTCACTCAGATAAGTTAGCGCAAAACCGATGTGATGCCTGATCATGGACCCATAATATTCGAATTCAGGCGCGCAGATCACAGTCAGCCGGTCAGGCGCAGGATCGGTCCGGCCTGTGATGAGAGTCACCGAGCCTGCACGACCAACACCGTTTGGGCTTCTGGCCCATGCACCTACGGCGAGGTCTGCACGCCCATCGCCGTTGAAGTCCCCAGCACCAATAAATGAATCGGGTACGATGCCGCTCGCCTGACCCCAGTACACGTAGTCTGGCACCAAGTCGAAGTGATCGGGTCCACCACGAAAGATAAAGATGCCGCCCTGGTCGTTCAGACGCGCAACACACGCGTCGGGAACAAAATAAGACTCATCGAATTGCGGAGGGCGCTCGTCATTATTGAGCTGCACCGCGAAATCGCCATGCCCGTCGCCATCGAAGTCACCGATATACTTAGCCGACCCCATGATATCCCACGGCGAATGCCCAACGAAGGGCGGCACCCGCATCCTGTTCAAAATATCGCCATCGGGTGACATCTCGTAGAGCCACATCTCACCACTGCGTATGCCAATTTCGGGGTGGGTTGCGTGCGAAGCAGTGACGATCGCTTCCTCGCGACCATCGCCATCGATGTCACCGAGCAGCGCGACACCGCTGCCAAAAAACGACCCGCCCGGTCGCCAATTCAACTCGAGACCATCAAAGCGATAGTCGACGGTGGGCGCAACCTCATCACCTTCTTCAACCTCCTCTGGCGGAACCAGTGTGCTGACCAAAATGAAGGGGCGACCGATGTTCATGTATTCGGTCCCTCCATAATGACTGACCGCCGCAAAATCAGGATGCCCATCGCCGTTCATATCGCCCATTGGCGCAGCCGATACGCCCAGCCGAAAGGCCGCTTCTAAACCATGAATGCTGACATTCGGAACATCGGAGGGGAGACCATCCATTCGTCCGTAGAATGTGTGAATTGAGCCCACATCCCAGAGCCCAGGCCGGTCTGAGTAGACCGATGTCAGCAGAATGTCGAGCGGTGGGATACCATCGACATCCACAATCCTCACATCCATACCGGCGTGGTCGTGGGCAGCACCGGTGAAGGTCCACTCAGCGTTTGACGAATTCAATGTTTGAGGGCCATCACGCTGTTCGAGCGAGCGTCCTAGGTACAAGTGACCGGCGCCAGAATTGCGCAGATCATTATGGTCTGAACCATGGTGACCGATGAGCAGGTCACTCTTGCCGTCACCGTCGACGTCGCCCATCGCTAAACGCTCACCGAACACGGGGTTCTCATGAATCGATGTATCGCTCGTGAGCCACAGGGCAGGCTGTGACTCAACCCCACCTGGATCGAGGCCGTCGGGTCGACGACCTTTGTACAAGAAGACATGGCCGGGTGCCTGAGCGCTCGATGCGGCGAGGTCGCACAGTCCGTCATCGTCGAAATCTCCGGCGGCAACGGCTTGTCCGAGATGCATTGAGCGCACTTCCGACCAAACACCATCTCCGTTGGGCAGCCGACCTGGAATGATTTGGTCATAGCTATGGAGAAAACCATCCTGATGACCGAGGTGAATGAGCACCGCGCCATGATCCCATTGTACATTCGGCACGGTTCGATCTTCATACGCACGGGCGCCCACTGCGATGTCCAGGTAGCCATCACCATTAAAGTCACAGGTCGCAACGCTAAAGCCAAACTCTAGGTCTTGGTTTGGGCCGTTGAGCACCATCGATGGTGCGTCGTGGAATCCGCCCTCTGGTCTTCCCAGATGGATGAGCAAGCTGCCGCTATTTCGGCCATTATTGTCTGCAAATCGGATCCCGTAGATGAGGTCCACGATGCCGTCGTCATTGACGTCGACGGCCGCGATGGCCCGACCGAGTTCATCTTCTCGATTCACACCGTAGAAGGTCTGGTCTGGCTCGGGATTAAAGCCATCTTCGTCGGACAGAAAGATCGCCAACTCACCGCCATTATGGGCCTGGCCATCGGACTCGGCCCGCGCCACCACGAGATCGACGATGCCATCGCCATTCATATCGCCCAATTCGAACACGCGCTCGGACAGCGTGTGGTCATTGACGGGGACTGTGTCGGCATCGAAAGAGGGCATAACCACAACCGTAAAGTCGGTGCGTCTCTCGCCGTACCGATCAGCGATGTCGACTCTGTAGGTGCCTGGTTCATTAGCCTCGAAGCGATGCGAATCGAGCCCGAGACCCGCCGGTGCGTCGTAATCGAAAACGCCACTTCCACCCGTCACTGAGATCGTCCCTCGCGTGCCCAGCGGCACGTAGGTAACCGACGGGGTCACGGTCAAACGCACCTCACGTTTCACACTGACCGTAATGGTCTGTTGGCTCAGCGTCCTCGTATCTCTAATGACCAAGATATCATTGCCCACGAGCTCGCCCGCTCGATAACTCAGTGCACCGATAATTTCGCCGCCACTCCGATTCGCAGACACCAGCAATTCGAATTCGCCCGATCCTTTGAGGGCTGTGAACTCGATGACGTCTCCCGGCTCAAGCTCTGGTTGAAGAGGCGCAGCTTCCATCGGCTCCACGATTTCGATGCTCAGTTGCACACTGCCCTCGCAGTTAAGATCGGTGAGAATGACTTCATCTGTAACACCGACTGTTGCCCCAGCGAGGTACGTCCCCGTGATGTTGTTGAGCGTGGCACCTGAGTTGTTCTCAACGAATTCAAAGCGCCACTCGCCCGAGCCACCGGCAGCTTCAAACCGAACAAGATTAAAGGGCGACACAGCCCCCTGCGATGCGCTGAGCGTGAGTTCAGGGGTACAGGGCAAGCGGGCCGCGGCGACATCGGGCTCAGCACCGAGATCAACGCTCACATCAGCTATGATGGTGCCTTCATCGATCGCGTCACTGGACATATCTACGACTTGCACACCCGCATCTTCCGCCGGTACAGCGACATCCTCACTCGGGCAGGTGACACGCCAATTGTCCGGACCAATACGCTCCACTCGACAACCGAGCCCCACATCCGGAAAGGCTTCGTCCGCGCTTTGGGTCGCTGTTTCTTCAGCGCATGCGGACAGCCCAATGACCGTGAACGCAAGGCACGTATACGCCAGCCAGTGTACGCGAGATTGCAACATGATTCGTCCCCTGTGGATTCCCGACCACACTATAGCCAAATCGAGGCGGTCCCGCCATTGTGAGACGCGCTCGGAGGGAATAGATACTGTTTTTTGACCGGCCACCTCGCGTCGTAGGAGCATGTTCTCGTGCCTTCATGGCAAACGATGAGAGAACGGGTGGGGATTTAAAAACGCAGCATTCAGACAGAGGGAGCGCGTCTCACGAATCACAGAAACACGTGGTCATCGAACTCAATGATGCAGCGACACAGCCCACGTTGACACAGAGCGGGCCCACTCAGAATACACAACCTACATCGCGGCTGACTCGCCTTCTGAATTCATCTGTGAGATGGTCGGCGCGTTTTCGTCAAGAGGCCATCAGACAAAATAGGGAGTGAGCATTCCATGAACCTTCAACAAAGATATGCAGCGCTGTTTGTGGTGCTGTTCGCGACCATCGGCTGTGAGTCAAAGACAGGTGCATCAGGCGCCATGACCCCCAATGCCATGGACGGTGGCGCACAAACGCAAACTGGCACAGATATGACAATGATGGGTGGAGAAACGGCGCGGACCGACCCGAATCCGCCGGAGCTCGCCGACGGGGATATCTATGAGGTGGAGTTACGCGAGGGCGTGATCAACCTCGATGGTCTCAGCGAATTCGATGAGGTCAGGATCACGCCGGCGGGCGTTTGCGATGGCCCCGCCCCCATGCAGAGCGACGAGGAAAAACAGCGATTCGGCGACGTTTGCCATCAACTGCGTATTGTCCACGAACGGGGCACCCCCCATGACTTTGAGGTGGACAACATCGTCTTTAGTCCAAAGCATCAAATTATGGGACGCGTGACCAATGTCAGCACTCAAATTCGAGACCGACTGATCTTGACCGTGCGCCGCGTGGAACGCGACGACGTGTTCAATCGCGTGCGCGTCAAAGGACGTCTCAAAGAAATTCTAGGCGATGCGACCATGCTCGACGAGAACCAAAGTCCTCTCGCGGTACGACGCCAGGCTCTTGAAATCCAAGGTGAGCGGGATTTTAGCTACCAAGACAGCCTCGAACACAACTTTGGTTTCGGCACGAACCCCGCCACCGCAACGGGGACTTTGACGGTCAGCGGCACAATCATTGTGGATGCTCACTTTGGCTTCGCGGTACCCGATGAAGAGGAGTACTTCAACGTGGAGCTCGGCGTTGAAGCCGGGGTTAATGGCGGATTCGAGTTCAGCTCAAACTTCGACAACGTCGCGGATACAGAATCACCGCCGCTGACCTTCACTAAACCCATGCGTATGGGCTGGGTTTACGCGGAGCTGATTTTTGAGAGCAAGCTCATCGCATCGGCAGAGTTTGAGGCGAGCGTCACCGCTAACGTCGATTGGTCAGCAGGACAGACCTTTATCTCTAAGAGCCGTTGGACAGATGCAGACGGTTGGTCCACAGACACAGAGGGCGAATCGACGCCATTCGAGGTGACCACCACCTTTGAGGCTGAAGGCGATATGACCGTTGGCATCGGTGTCGAGTTGTCTACAAGCTTTGTGCTCTACAAAGCCCTCGGCGCCAAGGTTGCGGTGGCCCCCAAATTGGAAGGCGCGGGTAAGGGCGAAGTCAGTGGTACGCTGAGTTCGAACGATTTAGATCTATCGGGGGTGAGCGGTTGTCTTGAGCTGAAGAGCGGGGTTGATTTAGAGGTCAGCGGCATCGTCATTGGATTAGACGACATCGAACTCCACGAGGAGCGCCTCCTCGAGTCAGTGATCGCGTCGACCGGAGAATGCGAGGACGAAGAGCCACCCGTAGACGAGGAGATGCCTGAGGACCAAACGTTGCCAATCGATCAAGAAACGCCCGTGGAAGGCTTTCAATTCAGTCGAACACCTGCGGGAGAAGGCGGTCGCTGCGATGACTTTCATTCCGTCTTGCCAGTCATGCAGTTAAGGGCCATCGCTCAGCGATGTATCGACAACCCCCAGTGTTCGTTCAGCCTGCTCACCTGCGACGCACGCTTTCCGGCCCGTCAAAAAAGGGGAGTCTGCTCCGTAAACGATGGCTCGGCGACATTCACCTACTACCGCGATGTCTTCGAGTGCCCAGATCCTGACCTGCCACCGATGGATGGGTTTGCGCCCTGTAATCTGACCCGCCAGCAAGAATTTGGCGATGTCACATGGACCCCGTCTTGTTAAACGCTTAAGCACTCTCTAAAGAAGTGGCCTGCGCAAAATCGGCCCCTTCAGCTCTATCCACAAGAACCCGAGGATGTCCCCGCCCGATGCACTCAGGCGCTTAAGAGCGCATGGGAATCCATCGTCTAGGGCCACCACCCAAAAAACGGCGTAGCGAGAGTTTGAGTGCAACTGGCCGCAAATCATCTCGCCCGTCAACGAGTCAGACGTGTCAAAGCATCCAGACCATAGCCAGAACTCTGTATCTCGACGGCCCCAAAATGCACCGCCATCCGATGCGAGTTCAGTTACGGATTGCGGTGAGAATTTGCGTGAGCTTACCCAAGCGATGCTCAGGAATAAGAAAGCGACTTTGAATCTGTCCGATTGCGACGCGAAAAGAGCTCACGCCTTTACTTCTGCGTTTCACGTGTTCACCGGTCGCCTCATGCCACTTTGTCGCTTGAGCCACCAACGCCTTCGCCTGGTCCGGTGTAAGAACGCCACGCTTGGGGCTGCCGCCGCTATACGTGCCACTTGAGCTCATTTCCGGTGTTACGGGTGTGTAACGAAAATGGACGCGGCCGTCTGCGCGCGTAAACTCGTACTGATTACCCACGCCATCTACGTACGCGATCGCCCATGTCTCGCTGGGCTGACTCGCAGCGGGCTTCTTTGTGGCGTCAGCTTTTTGTGACCGCTTCGTCGTCGCACTTTGACCGCACGCAAACAAGCCGAGTAGGCAGAGCGAACCCACAACTCGATGTATCAAGACCAATCCCCCTGTAAGCAAAACCTCAATCGAGCTTAGAGGCTTTGCAGCTGGTTTAGCAATGCACCGAACGGACCTGACAACAAAAGGCGCTCTGTTTAAGAGCTTTTGTCACGGCTCAAGTGGGGGGTGAGGTGGCTAGGTCCGAATCGTATCGGCCATCACCTCTTCTCAGTTGCACGGCGGCGCCTGCATTTCTTAGGTGGGACTGGGTGAACCCTGCTTTGACAAGGGCGGCCGCGAAGAGCTGTACTTGGGCTGACTCGCATGCGCCGGGCGTGCATGCACTTCGCGACTTTGCGAATCATGACTCACCTACTATCTCACTTAAGCAACGCATCCTGCAACGCGACCCCCATTTTGCAGCAGGCCCGTGACATCCCGCTCGCGGGCCAGAATGTCCACAACGAACGCCAATTGAACGTCTAAGTCGCTCAGCTACAATGCGCCAAATGGCCATTCAAACCATCTTGTCCCAAACGCAGTGCTCTGCTCGTTCGTCTGCACTCAGCGCCGCTCCAAGCACCATATAGCCATGACACACCGACAAAATCACCTGAGCAGCAGATCAATTTGAGCACACCAACTGAGGCCATGGGTCACAACCTATTGAGACCTGTCAGATATTAGACCCATTGTTGACAGCCTTAACAGTTAACGATTGCCGGCTGAGAAGATTTAATTCACATCTAATGAGGGGGACGATGAGTATGATACAGCATTTTCTAAGAGTTGGGATAATCACCCTAATACTTGCTGCCATGGGCTTGGCAGTACCCGCCTTCGCGCAGAAAGGAAAGCTGTACAACAAGGCGAAAGCCGTCAAGATGTCCAAGAAACGCAAAATCAGAGCCAACAAAGTGTCAGCCAAGCACTTCAAGGCACTCAAGTTCCTGACAAAGGACAATCGGCTCAAGGGCCTAAAAATCGTCACCAAGCGACTCAAAAAGAAGAAAAAAACAAAGCCATTCGATGCTTTCGAATCCATTTACGGCAAAACAGGGTTGGACTCCTGGGTCAATGCGTACTTATTCGGCATTGCGTCCAAGACCGCTTACGCGCCCGACAAGAACATGTCTTATGCCGACAAAAAGAAAATCAATATAAAACGATGGCACGCTCTCGGTCTCAAACTATGTGATATAAACGCCAAGTACACAGTGAAGGGCACAACCACTTGGGACAATAACGTGTATGTCCTCTACAATCAGCTCCTGGTGCTCGTCGTCTTCCGCGGTACCAAAGAAAAAGCCGACTTTTGGACAGATGCGCAGGCCCTGAAGAGCACCTACAAAATGAAGTCTGTGAAGAATGGAAAGGCTGATCTCCATTTAGGCTTTCACGACGGTGCAGTGGCGTCACTTTGGAATGGTGAAGTGATCAAACAGCTCGCTCGGTGTGCAAGGCTGGGATTACCAAAAGGACAGCGGCGAAGCATTGTGTTCGCTGGCCACAGCCTCGGTGGGGCCTTGGCCATGGCCTCGGCGTTTATTTTGACTGACGTGAACAAGCCATATCTAGAAGTCGATGCGGTTTATACCTACGGTGCACCTCGGGTTGGTGGCAAATCTTGGAGAGCTCGCTATCACAAGCTCATCCCCAAAATTCGAACGCGGCGTTGGTATCGTGGACAAGACCCGATTCCGGCCGTTCCACTACCTGTCGCAGACTGGCCCTGGGTTGGTACCCCTCAATACATTAAAGAATGCGTAGGCAACGAAAGTGGGTGCGGAAAAAACAAAATCAAGGTCGTCAATAGAGACGGTACTCCCACCGAACGCGCGTCCAATATCCCCGTTATCGATGGCCTCATGCTTGATTTAGACGACCACGACATGTCCACCATCGCCAAGTTAATCTTCGACGAAATGCCATCCAAAGATCGAAAAAAACTGCTCGACAAGAAGGGCAAGAAGCTCAAGGACCCCTACAGTCTCGTAGCGGGCATTTACAAGACTGAAAAATTCTGTGCGGCCAACAGCGATTGCTCTAAAGCGCAGTACTGCAATCGCTACTCGGGTCACTGCAAACCGCGACAAGCACAGGGCACATCTTGTCTGAGCAACGATGCCTGTGCGTCCAATCGCTGCGGGGAAGGTCTTGGAAAAGGCACCTGTAGTGCACCCCATAAATGCCAAAAAAACGGTGACTGCAAGTCCGGCCAGTTTTGCAACAAATCCGGTATCGGTGCGAATAAGTGCCAAAAGAAGAAGGGCCTCAACGCTGTATGCACGAAAGGCGCAGAATGCCAATCGGGCCGATGTTTTGGCGCGAAGGGCGTGGCCGGCGTCTGCGCTAATGCCCATAAATGTAAGAGCCACAAGAGCTGTAAGAAAGGTCAATATTGTGGTTCACCATTAACCGATTTGAGTCAGACCAAAAAATGCAGGCCCAAAGGAGAAAAGTGGGACTATTGCAAGGACAGCACATGGTGCAAATCAAATAAATGCCTGTTCGGACTCTGTCGGCCGAAGAGCTTGTTTTAGGATGAGCTGTTTGCTTAGAGCGCTGCCCTGTCATCCACACTGCAACCGAGTTGCAGCACACGTCCTGCTGCATCCATGGTACACCTAAAATTTTAACTCAAAGCTTGGAGCCCAAATCAGCCCTCACCTGCCTAGTCTTCCACGGGGGCGTAGGCATTTGAAGGCAT
>JBMHDS010000121.1:0-12941 GCA_049889275.1 Bradymonadia bacterium
GGCCCTCATCCTGATGGTGTGTTTAACGAGGAGTGGTGGGGCTTGTTCGATATAGACAGGCGGCCCCGTGCTGCCTACCGAGCTTATGCAGAGGTCTTGAGTCCATAATCCGTCAGACCACACCTAACTCGGCTCATCGGGCGCTCTGTACTCAAGACCGAATTCGGAGACGATACGGCCGCTATATTCGAACAACTGGCCTATCGACCAAACTCATAGACGATGCGTCCGTCGTAGCCATCAAGATTCAGGAACATTTGCCCTTCTTCAACACCATACGCTGCACGGTATGCCTCTTGTAGCGGCATCAGATCGAGCTCAATCACTTCACTGACGATGGCTTCGCAGATGTCACCGTTGGCGTCATGAGAGATGGTGACAGGCACTTGTACAGGGCTACTCTCCAAGAAAGACCCGAAGCAGCCGCCGAAGATATGCGTTTCGCAACCACCGGAGTAGGACACGCTGAGCAATAAGGTGTCGCCATCTATCCGGACTGCATCGTACTGAAAGCCGTCTCGGATGTAATCAGTATCCTCTCGGCACTCGTTCAAGGCCACTCGTGTCTCCGAGCGGCAGTAGATGGTCTCACCGCAAACAGTCAATGCCCGACAGCCTTCTTCATCGCCCTCGCAGATAACCTCAGAACTTGACTCACCCTCATCACAGACCGGGACAGCGTCGCAATTGACGTCGGCACGGCAGTAGATGGTCTCACCGCAAACGGTCAACGCCCTACAGCCTTCCTCATCGTCCGCACAGACAACCTCAGAGCTCGACTCACCCTCGTCACAGACCGGTACAGCGTCGCAATTGACGTCGGGGCGGCAGTAGATTGTCTGGCCACACTCCGTGACGGCGCGGCAGCCATCCTCATTGTCAGCACAGACCGCATCGCTCATCATCTCGTCTGGCTCACACACTGGGACCGCCAAACATTGCGCGACGGGCCTGCAATAACCGATAGAACCGCAGAGCTCGATCCGTCGACAGTCATCCTCATCATCTGTGCATGCATCACCGCTGAGCTGCTCGTCTGGCTCACAACTCAACTCTGCCAGACATTGTTCCTCTGGTCGGCAATAGAGCGTTTGCTCACAACCCTCACCGCCCATGGTGAACTCTTCGCAAGCGCCATCCTCATCAGGTGCATCGCACATCGTTGTCCCAGCGGGACACTGATAGGCGATGGCGGGACAGTCGAGCTGCTCCCGACAGAAAACGACGGCATCGCAACTGCGTTCTTCCCGACACCCCTCTTCACCCGGCTCACATTGATCCTGCGATTCGGTCTCATTCGCTTCACAAGTCGGTGCCACCGCGCATGATGTCTCCACGTGTTCGCAGCCGGCTGCGCCCATGGCGATAGTGACCAAGGTGAATACACTCAGTACCTTACGTATTTGTTCAAATGTCATGACCATCCCTCATTGTTTTATCCCACGTCGATGATACAAGACGCGCAGCTCGATCATTCTTACATCAATTCGTATGCAATGAGGTTGATTCGGCTTTACGGGCTGTACGAGCCCGCTCGCAGGGGGCGCATCGATGATGCCAGAGCTGGTGGCGCTGCGTTAAAGCAACGTTGTTATGGCTCTGTGTCAGGTGAAGACAGCGCTTTTGCTCTCAGCGGGGCCTGCAATGTTTCTACTTCAGTCGACCAAGCCGGCGCCTCATTTGCCCCTTGCCATGGGGTCTTTGGCCAGAATTGATCGATCGTCGGTGCGTCAGCGATATCGAAGGTGCCACCGGGCTTGATGATGGACAAACTCACATTCAAAGCCTCTGCTGCTTTGATGACGCGCTCAGCTGGCTCAGTCCAGCCATGTAAGGCGAGATCGAACAGCCCCCAATGCGAGGGCATCATCACCTTGCCGCGGACCAGTTGATGGGCAAGGGCGGCCTGTTCTGGTCCTAAGTGCACATCGGGCCACAGCGAGTTATATGCGCCTGTCTCCATCAACGTCAGATCAAAGGGGCCGAGACGTTCTCCAATCTCTTTGAAGCCTGGGTGAAGGGCTGTGTCACCGCTGTAGAAAACGCTGCGGGTGGCGCCGTTGAGCGCCCAGCCAGCCCAAAGCGTTGCGTTCTGATCTAAGAACATCGCTGACCGACCGGAGAAATGTCGCGCGGGCGTCGCCGTGAGTTTGACGCCCTTGAAGGTTCGATTCTCCCACCAGTCGAGCTCTTCAATCTTGGCTGCGTCCACACCCCAGTATTGCAAATGGGCGCCGACGCCCAGGGGAACCAGCCATTTGAGGGGTTTGTCTTTTAAATGCAAAACCGTCTCGTAGTCGAGATGGTCGTAATGGTCATGCGAGATGAGGACCGCGTCGATGGCCGGTAGATCATCTAACGGCAATGGCGGCGCGTAGAAACGCTTTGGTCCGGCCCACGTGAATGGCGATGCACGGTCTGACCACACGGGGTCGATGAGCACTTTGAGTTCATCGAGCTCAATGATGAAAGATGAGTGCCCGGCCCATGTGATACGAAGGCCTGACCGAGGCGGCTTCTTAAACAGGGCTGGGTCAACTTTGATGGTTTTAATCTCGGCTTTTGGCAAGCGCTCTTTTGAGCCACCAAAGAAGTACTTCCGGCCCATCTCAAAAAACGACGCTTGATACTGCCCCATGCGATTGGAAAAGCGTTGCTTATCGGCATGCCACTGTGGCGAGGCCTTAATCCGGTCTAGCCGTGCGCCCGATGCGCGTTTTCCTGACCGCGCACCGACGCTCAACAAGATACCCGCAACCACCACGAGAACAACACCGGCAAGAATCAAAAACAATCTTGTGGCCTTTCTGCGCATGTTTCTCATCCGTTGGCTTCTCGTCGACCGACGCCCTTATAGCCGAAAAAGTGATGTTGCGCGAAGGCCAAATGTCACCGTCATCGCAGAGACCTATTTGCGTTTTTGTCGCGCGGTGAGTCGCGCGTCAGAGCAAGATGCGTTGTGCGCCGCTCACCTCGCTTCGGACGCATCGACAATGTTGCAAGATAGACGAGAGACTAATTTGCCGGCAACCAGTCCATCGCCTCGAGTCGGGTCATATACGCATCAAACCAATCACTGGTGACCTCATCGGTGGCGATATGCTGTGCTTGTGCTGGCACAACATTGTTTTCTTCGCGCACCCGTCTGAGTCGTTTGACCACATTAGGTTGTGCTCTCTCAGCAAATCGAAACGGTTCCCCAAAATCGCCTTCGTCTACCTCTGGTGCATTGGCGGTCACAAAGTCAGCAAGACTGAGAACATCATCGATCGCACGGGACTCCTCCCCAAATAGTCGTCTCTCCGCGTCGATAAACATCACGGCGGGGTAACGAACACGAACGGGTGCTCGACCTTCAACTTGAACCTGTATTGCGCCGTCTGCAGCGACGCTTGCCTGTAACGGCCCAGACACGGTGTTATCCTCATCGTTCAAGTCGTCGGTCATTTCGTGACCGCGTCTATCCGGCCCGTTATTTTGCAGGCTGAATAAATCATCGTCATAATGATTGTTATGGCGCCAGATACAGCGGATTCGTTGTGCCACGTCGTTGGGGACGCGATTGAGCCTCGGGCTGTGTCCGCCGTGTACTTCGTCTTCTGCAGACCATGATGGCTGAAGTTGATTCGCCCGGGCTGTGAAATCAGCTGTCATCGTGTAGATTTTATCAGCTCGGTCATACACGAGCACCGCGTATTGGTTGTTGAGAAACATAACCGCTGGGCGATGACCCTCTGCGAGTCGCCCGGATACCCGCCATGAAACGCGCCCTTGTGCCTCGTTATAGAGTCCGACCCAGTAAACCAGTGTCTCGTCGCTGTCTTCGAAGACCAAGAGAACGCGCCGTCGGTCATTGGGACCGGGCTCGAGCGCGATGGTTGGATGTCCCTGCTGGTGCTCGTCTCCATTGCCATTTCGTACTCGAGCGCCCACCTGCTGGACATAATCCAGCGCGTCTTCACCCGCGCTCAACACCGTGATGACTTTGCCGCGCAAGTCACCGATGGCAGGCCACGGACGATTCGCTTTGTCCGCGCGTCGATAGAGCGAATCTGCCTCACCACTGCCAAAGATGTCTACGATGGTCTGATTGAGTCCGCTCAGATTACCGTGGGCGGCAGAGTCTACCTCCGCGAGGTTTACGTGCGGTCTCAAGAAGATTGTAATCGGTGCATGCTGCGGATTGTCCTGAGACCACAGCTCGATAAGTCCTAGCCAGTTCCTCAGCAAGTTGTTGGATGGATTCGCCAACAGGTTGCGATCTCCTCCATTGCCGATGTCCACGCCGGCGCCCGGGATGCCATCTTCATTAGGCATACCGATGGGCCAACGTCCGTCCATGCCATTGCCCGAATCTCCATAAGGAAAAAACGAAAACTCGAAGGAGCGGACGCCGCGCTCTAATTGCTCGCCCACTGTGCCTCGATTACTCGCACTAAAGGAGTCGTATGTTGCAGCAAAGTGGACCTCGTCATAGCGGGGCGGCTGGGGGCCTGAATCCACGTGTGCATCATTCTCGGGCGATGCATCTTGAACAGGACGAACCATTTGGTCACGTTGATTGTGGCTGTCTATGGAGACCGTGGCGTCCGTTGGTGTTGCGCTGTCGAAGTCAGGCGTTACACCGACGTCCATGTTCGGCTCTGATCCGAAATCTTGGCGGACATCACCATCAATGGTGCCTGAAATCTGGGCGTCATTATCTGCAACGCGCGAGTCGGCGCTGGTCTCATTGGTGAACGGTGGGGGATCGGCTAAACAGCCCACAGCGAGCGTGAACCAGGCCAAGACGGCGACGACTCTTCTCATCGAGATAGACATAGACACGAACCTCCCTCATAAACCTATCATAACTCGCAATATCTCGGCGAGCATCTTTGTTGCACCCACGTTGGTCGCTCGCATGGGGCAAATGACGGTTAAGCCTGGTGTTTTAGACGACAGGAAAAATTGGTCAATATGGGGGGCGGGCGCGGTCAAATTCAGACCGCACCCAATCTTAGGTATCGCTCACGGTAGGCGAGTTTGTTTATTTGCCGCAGGCCTTAATGCACTTCTTCTCGGCCTTCTTAGATTTTTTCTTGCGGCATTGTTTCTCGCATTTGCGATCTTTTCGATCATCCTTGCGCTCGGCGCGATTTTCTTTTCGATCGTCGCGACGATCTTGGCGGTTATCTTTTCGGTCGGCGCGGCGATCTTGTCGATTATCTTTTCGGTCGGCGCGATTCTCCTTGCGGTCTTCCTTGCGGTCAGCACGATTCTCTTTTCTGTCGTCGCGGCGATCTTGTCGGTTCTCTTTACGGTCTGCGCCCTTCTTTTTGCGATCAGCACGGTTCTCCTGCCGGTCTTCCTTGCGGTCCGCACGATTCTCTTTGCGGTCACTCTTGCGGTCATTTCGGCTGTTCTTGCGATCTGCCTTGTTTTTCTTCTTGTCCTTTTTGCGGTCCGCTTTGTTCTCTTTGCGGTCGTCTTTGCGCTCGGCGCGGTTGTCCTTGCGGTCTTCTTTGCGGTCGGCACGTGTCTCTTGGCGATTATCTCTTCGATTGGCGCGATTCTCCTGCCGTTCGTCTTTCGCCTCCGCACGATCGCTCTGGCGCTTGTTACGCTTCTGCTTGCGCGCTGCCTGCCGCTGCTTTCTCGTCATCCCCTCGGACGAGGCTTTTCTCTCGGCTCTCACGAGCTCAACGAGTTTGCCCTTTTTGCAATGTTTTGCGCAGCGGTCGAGCTGTACGCGCAGCGCCTCTTTGTACCGCAGGTAATGATGATACTTGCCGAACTTTACAAATAGGGCGACGGGTCTTGAATTTGACCAGTGATGAGCCAGCTTGACGAGTGATGCCTCGGGAATGCGAAAGCCCACTTTTGAGTCATGATACATGGGCAAGAGTTGCTTACCGACATGCTCGTACTGGCGTTTCGCGATGTTACCCGGGATTTGAGCGACTGGGTCTTTCTCCAGCATGATTCGCACACTCTCATCGATGGTGCTATCAAATGCTTTTCTAAACGCCTCATCGCCCACGCGGGGCGATGCGCCGACGACAAGTCTCGTCTTGAGCCCGAATCGCAATTGAACGTGTGCTGCACAGTGGGTGGCCATGGCCGCGCCGAGGCTAAAGCCAATGCAGTAGGTATTTGGTGTCTTTTTTGTGTTGGCAAGAAAACCGGCCAGGCGTGTCTCTACCGACTTGCTAATTTTGCCATAGGCGATATCGAAACCTGCGTGGACTCTGGTTTTCTTCCAAGCCTTGAGTCGTTTCTCAGTGAGCCCTTTCCAAGACTTCGATATCTTGGCGGGCAACCAGCTGACTCCAGTCCGCCAAGCTGCTGCGTCGAGGATTATATTATGGATCAATTTCATGGTTTCGCCTTTGACGCCGGTACCACGGAAGACGATCACCAAGTTATTGTTCTTAGGATGATAGGCGAGGTAACCACGACCTGGTCCAGCCTCTATGATGCCCTGAGCTGAGCGTTCACTGGCTTTGCCGTTCTTGTTCAAAAAGATCCAGCCACGCCGAGTGAGCTCATCGAATGCGAAAGCGGCGGCTTCCTGAGTGATCGCACAAGAATGGGACATCGCCGAGATGGCGGTCTTGATCAAAGTCTTGTCGTACTTGTTGATGGCACCAAAAAACTCGCCACCCTCCACTTCTTTACCTGCGCCATTGGTCTTCGCGGCCAAGCACTTCTCTTTGCCCTTTGCGTGGGCGAGTGGCGTGATGCATACACAGGCGAGTACGGTCGCCAAAACCGATATTCTAGACCTCATTAGGTATCCCTTCCCCCAGCACCCTGGTGCTCATCTGACGTCGTGTTCCCGACCGTCGCCAGTGTTGATTAGTGATTTCCGCCTCAAATTAAGTGGTTTCGCAACGACGCGCCAGTTAGTTTATTCACTTTAGCTACACAACATCCACAATTCCGGGTGCCGGACGTGCAGCGATGCGTCATACTGGTTCAATCTTCGCCACGCAGGATTCGTATGGGACCGCCCCGACCGCATTTGTCGCCATGAATCAATAAATTTGAGGCAGCGGGATTGACGGGTTGAAACAATTCACCAGTCATCTGTCGCTTAGTCATTGATCCAATCAGCTTTGCTGGTATGTTGCGCCACCCAAATACCCGGATGTTTTGTTTTAGTTTCGGTCGTTTAAGTGGAGGGGCTTTAAATGATTCTCACGACGTTTGTGTTCTTTACGGGTCTTGTGGCCTTTATCACCTGGCGGATGACCAAGGGTGATGACCATGATAGCGCTGCGGGCTATTTCTTGGGCGGTCGAAGGCTGACAGCTGGTTTTATCGCCGGCTCCCTGATGCTGACAAACCTATCCACTGAACAGCTCGTGGGCCTCAATGGTGCAGCGTTTAAAGATGGCTTGTCGGTCATGGCCTGGGAAGTCATCGCGGTGGTCGCCCTGGTCTTGATGGCACTCTTCTTTCTGCCTCGATTTCTAAAGAGTGGCATCACCACGGTGCCACAGTTCTTAGAGATTCGATTCGATAGCCAAACGCGTATTATTACCACCTTTATCTTTGTGATCGCCTATGCCGGCTTATTGCTGCCCATCATTTTATACACGGGCGCTAAAGGTCTCAACGGCATGCTCGATTTGCAGGCGCTCACAGGTTTGTCTACCGAGATGCAGCAGCTCTGGGCGACGGTATGGCTGGTTGGCCTCATCGGTTCAATCTACGCCATTTACGGTGGTCTTCGTACAGTGGCTGTCTCCGATACAATTAACGGTTTTGGCCTCCTCGTGGGCGGTATCTTGATCTCCTTTTATGGTCTGTCACTCATTAGCGATGACGGCATATTCAGCGCGCTTTCGATCATGAAGGCTGCGCACCCTGACAAGATGAACTCCATCGGCGGGCCTTCTCAGTCGGTGCCGTTCTCGACACTCTTTACCGGCGTGATGTTGCTCAATCTATTTTACTGGTGCACCAACCAACAGATTATCCAGAGAACTTTCGGCGCGAGTAATCTCGCCGAAGGCCAAAAAGGCGTGTTGCTCGCCGGCGGGCTCAAGCTCTTAGGTCCACTGATCCTGGTGTTGCCTGGGCTGATCGCGTTCCACTTGTATAGTGACTCTGTGAGCAATGATGATGCTTACGGCATGCTGGTCAAAAACGCACTACCCAAACCATTGGTTGGCTTCTTCGCCGCCGTCATGGTGGGTGCAATTCTGAGCTCGTTTAACTCGGCGCTCAACAGCGTCTCAACACTCTTCAGTCTCGGCATTTATAAGAAACTCATCAACCGGGAGGCTGATGACCAACAGGTGGTCGCCGTGAGCAAGCGCTTTGGCTGGGTCGTCGCGCTCATCGCCATGAGCGTTGCACCACTGCTCGCAGGTCAAGACAGCATCTTCGGTTACCTACAGAAGATGAACGGCATGTACTTCATACCCATCTTCTCGGTGGTGTTGCTTGGTATCGTCAATCGACGGGTGCCGGCATCTGCAGCGAAGCTCGCCCTGGTGTTGGGCTTTATTCTGATCGCGGCCGGTTATTTTGTGCCCGCGTTCCAGCCTCTCGTGGCTGAACTCCATGAGTTCCATTTCTTAGGTGCTGTGTTTGCGTTCCTTATCGTACTGATGCTCGCGCTTACAGCCATCAAACCGCGCGACGAGGCTTGGGTACATGCCCACTCCGGCGATGTTGATATCACGCCGTGGCCGCACGCAAAGTTGGTCGGCGCCATATTGATCGCTTTGGTGCTCGCGATCTATGCGACCTTTGCGGACTTCAGCGTACTCGGATAAGCCGATTACGTATGCTTTGCAGAACGCCGTCTTAGTCCCGCGCAAGCCACGAGCGTCAACAGTAGAATCGCCGCAGGGTTTTGTCGCTGCGTCGACACTGAACAGCCTCCTGACGCTTGGTCGTCTCCACGCTCCATGAGCGGGGTGCAACGCGTCGCGACGATGGGGTCGGTGTCTTCGTATTGTGCGGTCTCGTGGAATCGCCTGGTTTTCTCTAACCAACCGCTAAATTCATTGATGTCGGCGCCGCTGAAATCCTCGGTCTCACCCACGGCGACCCACAACTTACTGGCTGTGCGATCTGGATTCCAGGCGACGAGAAAGCCCTCGCCGTCCTTAGGCAGATTGAATCGTTCTTCAATCCAGATCCACGATTGGGTTTGAGTGATGGGCTCAAAAAACGGCGTCGCCTCCAGCATATCCCGACTTTCGAATACACGCGCGCCATAGCCTTCGGGCAGAGCGAACGGCAGCTCGCCGTCGTGAGCTGGTAATCCTGGTGCTATGAGCGCAATCGCCGGCCGGTGGTCCACGAGCGCGTCGATCACGGGCACACCCAATTGAAAGAAGAGCTCTTCTCCGGCAAGGCCATCAAAACGAAGCCAGAGCAATTCAGTCTCGCAGGTCACCTCGTGGTAGAGCACGATGGACAGGTCGATGTCGTCAATGGTCCACGCGGTATCGCGGATACTGTGTTGGACTTCAGAAAAATTCGGTAAGTGTGCTTGCGCCGGTCCACTAAGACTCAACAACCACAGGACTGTTATTACGCGCATCATCGAGACCCCCCTTCCTCCGGTTGATGAGTCTGGAATCGCTGCCGTTACGCGCCTTTAGGCAGTTCGACATTTGCGCGGGGTAAGTTTTGCGTTCGATTAGTCGTCTGCATCCGAGGTTTGCAGCGTTCTCAAGTGTTCCAAGACGGCGATGATTTGGTCCGTTGTCAATGTGTCTGAAAAGGCTGGCATACGCCCCCCGGTGCCCGAACTCACCATACGAAACAAGGCGGCGTCGCTTTGACGCACGATATGGTCGCCGATTAAACTGCCACAAATCGATGTGCCGACCGCGTTCTCGCCGTGACACGATTGACAGTGAGTCGTGTATAAGGCCTGTCCACTCTCAACGGTGTCCCCGGCTCCCTCGCTGCCCGCCTCACCATGAGTGTCTTCGCCTCCGCAACCCATGGGCAAGACGCACGCGATGGCGATCAAGGCGACTCGGCAAAATGGCCTCATGGTGCTGCTTCTGCGTATGGGTCAGCATAGGCTGGGTTTGTAAGAAAGGCTGTGTCCGTCAGGGCGTTTAAGAAAGCGACCAAATCTTTTGCCTCCTCATCAGTCAGCACAAAGCCTGCGATAAATGGGCTTTTGTTTGGATGCACTGTGCCGTCACCCGCCTGGTCGCCCTCGTCGATCACACGTCCACCGTTTGCATAAAGTTGTAGTAACTCTTCCAGAGTCGCAACCGAACCATCGTGAAGATAGGGTGCCGTGACCGCGATATTGCGCAGCGTAGGCGCCTTGAAGGTGCCTCGGTCTTCTCGTTCCTGAGTCAACTCGTACACACCTTGATTGCCTGGATATGCACCAGAGTTTGCCACGTTATACATGCCGTTATTGTGAAAGGGTTTCTCGCTAAACGGAAACTCCGGGCTCTTGACTGAATCACTGAAGTTGAACCCGCCATGGCAGTGAAAACACTCAAGCCGCTCTGAGAAGAACAGGTCCATCCCTCTCTTTTCAGACTCGGTCAGCGCATCGCGGTCTCCCGCTTGGTATCGGTCGTAGGCGGAGTCAGCGCTGATCAATGTGCGTTCAAAGGTCGCGATGGCTTTCACCACGTTCGCCACCGTAAATGGGTCTTCCGATGCAGGGAACGCCTCAGGAAAGAGCATTTGATAGCGCTCTTCGGCGCGCAGCCGGTCGAGCAGCTCGCTCTCTGT
Source organism: Bradymonadia bacterium (assembly GCA_049889275.1). Lineage (GTDB taxonomy): Bacteria > Myxococcota_A > Bradymonadia > UBA7976 > UBA1532 > UBA1532. The sequence goes on from JBMHDS010000121.1 coordinate 10,717, forward strand.
CAATATGGACAGACCGAGCTCAACTGGCTCCTCGCCGAACATTGGCACAAGGGCTTGTGCCTCGAGCGTGGTCATCGTTGGATTGCCCCAGCCGAGGGTCGCTGCATAAGCGATATTGGCAAGGGACATCGAGCCGAGGCTGTGCGCTTCGTTCGTTGAGCCGACGGCAATGCCTTTACCGTCGGTAAACGCCAACGCTTGTTGGTGACAAGTCCCGCATGAGTAACTTTCGTTGCCGCTTAAGAGTTTGTCATAGAAGAGGTGGCGACCGAGTGCGATCTTGGCCTCTGTCGGTACGTTGTCTTCAGGGATCGGCGCGTCTGGAAACGCGACCGGAAATTCAATCTCGAATGGCTCTTGTGCTGTGTCGTTTTCACCACAAGCGAATGTACAGAAAACCGTTGTGTATAGAAGAATCACACGCACGGATTTACAACCACCGAGACGTGGATGAGCGCGGCCGGTCGTTTCCATCATCGTGACTCCAATCGGAAGGCGGATTCTGAGTCACTCGAGCCGAGGCCGAAATGGTCGAAGAGCCCGCTACAGTCTGGATCGCTGGATTCGCCCATACAACCAGGTGCTGTGCCCTCTGTGTTCATGGTCAAGTCCGTATCTCCTAGGAGCGTTCGTACATCGAGCAGGATGACATCATTGGCTGCTGAATATCCGAGCACCTCAAATTCGGGGATGTTGGGTTCAGAACAACTAAAGTCGTCGTCGCAACCAACCGCTCCGAGGTGAAAACGAAAAAATGAGCTCGCAGAATCTAACCGAACGAACTTATAGCCGGAACGCCAAGACCAGAACATCGAACTTTGATTGAGTGGACTCCCTCGGTTCTCAAGCACCGTTGTTGGTGAGTTGAGTGCCTCAGGCACGCCGACCTTGAACCGGATGCTCTGATAGTCTACCTGCCTGACTTGGCCTGTGACCGTACCGTTGAGTTGCGATGTGCCGTTGCCGCATCCGTCTTCGAAGTCGAGTAAAGCGACACCGGCTTGTTGCCAAACACCATCATCTGTCAGTTCAACGGTATACTCAGCCCCTGATGAATCGACGAGACGGATGTCGTGGACGTATAATCTTAAATCGGTAAATGCGAGCGCCGCTGCGTTGGTACCCAGCTCGTCGTACATCTCACCGCATTTGAACGATTTGTCTCCCACCACTGCCGAGAATTGAACGGTCACTTCCGTTGGTAGGTCGTCAGTACGATTAGCGTCACCACAGCTCGCGAGCACCACTGAGCTTGTCAGCGCTAGCACCCACAACGAATGTGATCTGTCCCGCCGGTAAAATTTGAATTCCATGGCATCAAAGCTTGCAGTTGGATACCCCAGTAGGGTATAGGCTTCCAAGTATCGACATCCCACATTTAATGTCAAATCAAATTGGGCGATGTCTACACGTTGAACCGAAGCTGACAGTCGGAATATGGTTCGGTACTGTTTTCAGAAGCTGATCGGTCATGTCGATTGCAACCGAAGCGAGTGCTTTTTTAGATGATGCAGAACATGACTCTAGCAACACACCTGCAAGGCCCTAGAACGCGGAGAAGAACTTTGAGGCGATATCAACACGTGGGTATGATTTTTTGGGCGGTCGCAATGGCCGCCTGTGGCTCGGACGAGAAATCACAATCGAGCCCTGTATTTGTCGCGATGAACCCTGATATCTCGATGGATGGGAGCAGTCCTGTTGACGATGCGGGCATCAACGAGCAGATGGAAGCAGACCAACGCGTGGCTGCTGACTCGATGCCCGATGCTGCCATGGTCGATGAGCCGGATGCGGCGTCTCAAAACGATATGGCGCCTAACGACAATATGGTCGAGCGACCCGATTTACCCATGGGCCCAAACGACTCGCTCGCGCAAGCGGCTTGTGCGCTCATCGATGCAGCTGCCGACGAGGTCTTGGCTGTCGCCGTTGAAGGAGATGCGGGCCAGGTTTTGTTGACGCCTCAGAGAAATCGCACTTACAGCGTGACAATACCTGATACGGGTGTTGGCTTTGTCACTCTTGAAGTACCGGATTGGGCCGTGACAATTGGCGCTTTTCTTAATTTTCAACAGAGGCTCACAGTCCTCGACCCAATGCAGGTCACCGAAGTGGTTGTACCGCTCAGTTGGAACGGCGCCTGCACGGATTCAGACATCACCGACCAACGTCTACACTACCACTCCTGGGGATCATTTACGCTGCGTCTCGAAGGTGAAGCG
>JBMHDS010000122.1:0-3197 GCA_049889275.1 Bradymonadia bacterium
CATGTAGACGACAAACGGGAGCAGCACGCTTGCAAAGAGAGTGAGAAACGAATAAAAAAAAAAGAGACGTCACAACGCGTGGCCAACTCGTCAAAATACCTCCCACTGAAACCCTCCGCCACGGTGATCATGATCACTGCGACGACCTTGGACCTGTGAAATACGCCTAACCTCGTCATCGACTACATTGTCGAAGGCCATCTCCACCACCGTCATGGCGATCACTGCGACGACCATGGACCTGTGAAATACGCCTCACCTTTTAATCTTGAACCAGTCAAAGTCCACAAGCGCGTGCCGGTGTGACAATCTGGGGTTTGACCGACGGAGCGTCGGCTTTGAGCTCGACCAAGGCACGTGTCGACACGCCTTCACAAAAATATACCCACACATTGAATGATCTAATCTTCAAGTCCGTACCGCATTCTGTGTGGTGGTCATTGAAGACCACCGAAGGGGTCCAAAATTGAAGACACACGGAGTCGGGGATAGAATCCAAGTGGAGGTGCCGAGCATTTCAGATCTCAACCCAAATCCACTGAGTAGCAAACCAGCGATTGTCCTCAATTGTCTGGCGATCGGGTGCGGCGTTTGGTTTGCTATTTACGGAATGGTCTGGGTGTATTTCAGCGCGCTCATCATCGCCTATCCGGTGGGATTAGTCGGTTGGCTCCTCCACCTCTGGGCCAAGCACATCGACGGGGTCACCCGATTAAACCTATTCGCACGACGCCTACACAAAGTGGGTTTCGCGTTGTCGTTGACGATGTTCATCATCTCTGCCGTTTTACCCATGATTGGCTCACTGCTTCGCCATTAGACAAAACCACCTAAGGTCTTGAATGATATGGTCTAGGCGTTGGGTACGCGATAGCCGCCCCCTGTGCTCTAGACCGCTGGTTGGATGTGTTGAAGGTCGGGCTTTGGTGAGAATGTGGTGCCGCTCCGTCTGCGTTTACGCGACATTGAGTGGCTTGATGCTGTGCCCAGTAGGGCATGGTCCTGTGCCAAGTATGGCGGGGGTTGACGGCCCGACTAAAGCACTCGAATGCCCATCGGCTGAATGAATAGCGTGCCATACCAGGCCACGAACGCCTTTAAGAGCACAATGAAGGGCGACTCATCTGGTGTAGGGACAGCAGGTTTTATCTCCGCCGGTTTCTACTCTTTTGAGACGGGCAAGGCGGTCAGGATCGCGACCACCCAATAGCCGCGAACATCGTCATCTCGCTTATCTCTGACCACCTTTATGCTCACGCTGTCGTAGGCCTTATTCATAATCGCGCGATAACTGCCTGGGTATTTGAGTCGTCGTTGGACAAGATCGTCGATGGAGGCAAAATAGAATGAACGGAAAACGCGTGGGCCATCGCGATAAATATCAGGCAGTTTATCGAGGTACTCTTTCTCGATTGGATCCTTATTTTTTCTCTTTTTCTCGGCGACATAGCCTGCAGCCTCATCGAGGTCAGCGATCAATTGTAATGGCTCGCGGCCACCGGCAACCCGGGCACGATTCAGGTCATCGAGGATCTTCTCCTTCAAGCCGCCTGCAGTGAAGCCTGTGACCCAGTTGGGCTCGGTTGCACGTGGCATCGACGGAACAGGCACACCGACATAGAGCTTGAAGCTTGCCAAACGGTGCGTCAGCCACTCGGCCTCGCCCGTTCTCCGGTCGACGCGATTTGCGCTCACGCTGTAGTTATACACACCGGGCTCAGAGGGCGCGGTGAAGTTGACTCTCACAGTACCAGACTCATCGACCAATAGGGGCTCCACGAAGGTGTCACGGGGTGACGAAAACCCATAGAGCTTAGGTTTACTCAAGTGCGGCTCAATCTTACCTTTCAGTCTCACTTTTTCACTTGGTTCAACCGCACGTTTAAATGCCTCAAGACGGAGTAAATCCTCGGTAATCACAGCAGCGATTGCACCTGTTCTTGACCCGGATGAAATCTGCGCCACACCAATTCTGTGAGGACCTTTGATAAACTTAATGCGCAGCTTCGCGATTTGTTTGCGTAGGCTATTGGAAAGTTGTTTCTGAGAATCCATGCCCAATGAGACCCAACCCGATGGCGACCAGACCCTTGAGGCACTGTACACCCCATAGTGCTCAAGAATAGCGTCGTCCAAGGCCCGACTAGTCGCTTCTTCATTGTCACTGAACGACCACGCGATGAGCTCAGCGGCATTCTCTAACCGCTGGTCACGGCGGAGCATTTTTCGATATCCAATGGGCAGCGCTCTCACGACCTTATCGTAGATCGCCTTTTTGGCCTTTGATTGTTTAGCGATGGGCACATGTTCAGCGCTCAACGTCTGAGCGGGCGGCGCCACCTTATCGACGGCAGCCGGCGAAAGCGAATATTGGTACCGCGTTCCGGACCCGCATCCAGCGAGCGTTAAAAGGACGACCGTGCCCAAGAAATTAATGAAACGCATATCTATTGACTCCCTTTTATACCTGATTTCCCCTAGAGCGCATGCCGAAGTAGAGCCTACGGATTTGTGCACCTGATCATGCGTCAAAGCGATCCAAGTGGATGCCTTGCTCATTGAGCCATAGGCGGGCCTTTGAGCATACGGGGGCTCTGCGGATGAGCAGATGGCCCCGGAGTGGGCGACCTTCGGCGGCCGACACGGCACCGAGAACCCGTACGAAGGCTTCGGCGTCTTTGCGCAAAAATCGTGACGCGCGGTCGATTAAACGCACACAGCTCTCGTCCACGATAAAAACCTCGCCTCGGCCCTTCAAGCCAAAGCGCTTAATGGGCGTACCCTGAGCGTAACCACTGAGAATGAGGTCCTTTGATTCGTCCGTTAGCATCGATACTCTGAAGGTCGGTTGCGGCTTGTCCCAGCATGCCGCAGCTGGTCCTGAAACGCTACGTTTACCGCGCGCATACTGCTTAGAAATGATAACCCAAACCAAGCATGACATCCGTCTGCCAAGCCGCTCTCCCACCGAATGACCAGAGGGAACACAAGACAGACGTACCAGAATCATCGAGCGGCTGTTCAAAATCGTTACAAAAAGAGAGGTCTTCCCATCTCCGAATCTACGCGCCGCGCGAACTCACCCGCTGAACACGCCGATGACTCTTAGCGGTCATCGGATGGTTGCCACCAATCAGTGCCGGGCTCGTTGGCCTTAAGACCACAATGACGAACATGAGCCGCCTTCAATGTGCCGA
>JBMHDS010000123.1:0-4370 GCA_049889275.1 Bradymonadia bacterium
CAGCGCGCTTAAGTCACTGCGTGACGAGGGCCTAGACGGTCGGGTCGTCAGCGAGATTTGGGTTGTGGTGGAAGCGAGCTTCGGTGAGCAAATCGCCAACGAAGGCTCCTTCGATGTCTCTGTGGACAAAGGCAAGGTCCGTTTGAGCGGCAATGGCTCTGCGAGCAGCCGCAGCCGCACACAGGTTGAGCTGCCCGCGAACAGTACCTTCGCCTACCTCATGCACAAGGTGAAGAAATGGAACAAAAAGGGCATGAAGAAGACCACCATCTCCAACATGGAAGATGACCAGCCGGGGATGCGATAATGAAGATCACCGTCGTTGTATTCTAGATCCTAGATTTCCCCTAAGACCTTCGGGTCGAACTAGAGGCGGCTTGGCCATTGCGGTCAAGTCGCCTTTTTCTTTTGACCGTGGAGATTCTTGACATGCATGGAAACATGCACATCTCGGTCGGCTCATGGCCTTCGGAATCAATCAACAAAGCCACGCTGCGTTCAGTGGTTCAACCGCCTCAATTTGCCAGTGAGGCTCAGTCCTGTTAGACAGCACACGAACTGCCGTGTTCAAACGCGTGCACATCGCGATACAAAATGAGGAGAACATTTAAATGAAGAAGACAAATCAGCTTCTAGCGTTGAGCATTGTCGCCTTTGCCGCTTATGCCTGCGGTGATGATAAATCAAACACCAGCGACATGATGGATGAGCCAACGAGTGTCACCTGGGATGAGGGCAATGTCGATCAAGGACAGCTCTCTGGGGACCTGAGCGCACCCACAGTCATCACATTGAGAGCCGGTGACAATCACATCGTCGGCACATCGGTACCGGCTGAGGAAGAGCAATGCATCGAGACACCGGATGGAGGCCAGGCGCCTTACTATCCGAATCACGAGTCATATACCGATACGTTCACCTTTACACTCGCCGAGGGTCAGACGCTCACAAGCATTCTGATCGAAGAACTGACTGTGGAAGCGGTCCACTCAGCATGTGGTGCACCGCTTGAGCAACAGCTAGGCGCGTTCATTGGTTTCTCGAACTCAGCTCAAATCGACTGGGATTCCGATACATTTGAAAACTTCGTTAAGTTGCCCGAAACCTATCCGCTCATCGGTGCAGCCTTCGCAAAGAACGCAGGCGACGACCTGCTAAGCGCGTTCAAAGCTGGGTTTAGTTTTGGCCCTTATATGGTGCCGGCGCTCGCTGAAAACCCAGGTCCAGGCACGTACACCTTTTGGTGGAAAGAGGGTGCAAACAGAACGGCCTACAGACTGAATTTTGTGGTCGCAGCTGAGTGAGGTCAGCCAAGCGCTCGGCAACGCCTTGAGGGCCATGCCCTACCAATGGAAACCTTCGCCGTCGAGCCCAAACATAATAGATACGCCCAAAAGCCACTCCGTCTTGCCCTGCGCAAATTGCTGACCCCCAGCGGTGACAAATATGGGTGACGTCTCAGGCACAAGCAAAATGCCACGGGCACCAAATCCAAGCCCCTGCTCGCTGTGCCAAGCGGTGGAGAACTGCAGGCCAAACATACCCGCATACAGCTCACCGCCAAGCCGAAGGGCGTGATGATGGTGAACTGGCGTGTATACGACGTCCCCCATCCAACCAATCCCGATGAGGCCGAGTTGTACATCACGGAAAGTGACCAATACATCAACGGGGCTATTCGCATCGTTCATTCGCCAATCTGCGCCGATGCCGATACCGACAAAATCATCGCCGTACCAAGAGTGAGCGCGTGTTTCACTGGTGGTCGACAACGTACATAGGAGCGCGCATAAAGCCGCTACGACCAGCCGGCGCTCGGTCAGCGTTGCCATTGCGGCGTACGGATTACCCATGGCACCACATGCGCGAGATCAATGCTGAAGGGCGTTGCCAAAGACTCGCCACACGCACGACTTCATCATTTCCCCGTAAATCGTGGGCACTCAACATCGCCATTGAGTCGCTTTCATTAGCGCGGGCCAAGTTGGCTCCGGCGAATTTGGAACGGGCAATCCGAGCAGGCCGTGTTGCCCCGTTCATCGTAGAACTGCACTGAGAGGCGTGGATCCGCTAGGTTACTGTTCGTGGTGACAAGCGCAAATGCATTGGTGCGCCTGCGATCATAATCAAATGGCGGGAGATATCGCATCTGAATGATTGAGCCATAATCACTCGGGTTGCCTGAATTGGGCCCGTAGTTTGCGAGCCCAGAGCTGATCACTTCGTAAATGATATACGGGTCAGCGCGATTGTTGGGATTTCTATGTTCAAGAATGGCAGATACATGAACATCACCAGACATCAGCACGACACCACCGATGCCGTTATTCCAAATGTGCGAGTAGAACTCATTGAGCTCTGCGCCGAACCAAGGCCACTTCTCGTCGTCGTCGCTCGGTCCACCGAATATGCTACCCGATAAGACAAATTTGAAGGTTGCAGTCGATGCGCTCAGCTCACGTTTAATCCAATCGAGCTGCGCGCGCCCAAGCATGTGCCGGCGAGTGTCGTCGCGATGAAAACGAGTATCGAGACCGAAGATATCCACATCGCCCCAGGTCTGTTTGAAGTAAATGCCCATCCGGTCCGGGTTATCGATGCTCTGTCCCCCATCGGGGTTTGGCCAATATTGGCGGAACATGTCGATGGAGTTCATCGTCCATGGTTTTCTGCCTCGGTCATCATCGTAGAAGGCATCAGCATTATTGCTGTAGAAATCATGGTCATCCCAAACAGCAAGAATGGGTGTGGATGAGAAAAGGTCTGCTCGGGCATCGCGACCGAAGCTCCCCCACCAACGCGAACGATCAGAGGTGTCTGGCCTGACCGCTGGGTTAAATGGGTCATAAACATTCAAGGGCGGATAGTGTGGTTCAGCCCAGCTACCGCGGCGTTGAATCGCATCGCGGTAATAGCTGCGCATCGCGCCGACATCCGGTGCATCACCGTTGGTCAATGAGTCGAAGTAGACATTGTCGCCGAGCATGAACATCATGTCTGGATCGCGCGCTTCAATGGCACCAAAGATCAACTGCTCCGGGTGCCTTGATGGAATCGTTTTTGCGCATGAACCAACAGCGAACTCGTAGACACCCGCTTGTCCTTCATCCGGCGCCGTCTTGAAAGTGCCCGGTGTCGTCTGTCCGTCCACCTCGATCTGGTAGAAGTAGGTTTGATCGGACTCGAGGCCGTAGATGTCAAACTCGAAGGTATTGTCTTTTGCCGGGTCACCATAACGGTAGGAGACTGTCTGAAGATTATTCTGCTCGACGCCCAGACGAAGGCGCACCCGTCGCAATGCGTCTGTGCGTCCCCATATCCGAACACGATCTGAGCCCGTCGCGCCAATGATCGGCCCATGCGTGAGATAACGGTCGTAGCATGTACATTGAATCGACTGATTCGGAAGCGGGTTTGGCAGTGTAAATGAATGACGCTCAGTAGCACCCCGATCGAGGGTGATCTCCTGAGGATATTCACGGCAATAGACATTAATCCCATTGAAACTGAGCTGAACACACGCAAACGCCCATGCGTCTGAATCGTCATAGTGAATCCGCCCTTGACCGCCCGCGAGCCGACCTCTGGAAAAGAGCGCATTGTTAATCAAGACATCGTAGACGTCGACGGTGTTACGCATGTGGTCGTCCCACGCCACGTTGTTGAGGGCTCGGCGCTGTGTCACCCCCGTCCCGATGAGCTCGAGCTCAAGAGCGCCGTCATCACCGGCGTTATTGCCATTACGAATCGTCAGCTGAGCACGCTGAATGCGATTATTGAGCGCAGGTGGACCTGGGTCTACGCAACCTGCCCCATCATTCGGCACACCGTTGTCCACTTCATCATCGCAGTTATCATCAATGCCATTACAGCGCTCGGGCGCGCCCACGTTGATTTGCGCGTCGCCATCGTTGCAATCGCCCGCCTCAGCGACAAAGCCCGCTGGCGCCAAACATGTGTCCACAGAGGTGTCCACATCGCCTCGGCCGTCATCATCGGCGTCTCTGTACCAAGTGGGCACATCGCCTACGGTCTCGCCCTCGTCCACGCTGTCATCGCAGTCATCGTCGATGGCGTTACAGCGCTCGGGCGCGCCCACGTTGACCTGCGCGTCGCCATCGTTGCAATCGCCCGCCTCAGCGACAAAGCCCTCTGGCGCCAAACATGTGTCCACAGACCTGTCCGCATCGCCTCGGCCGTCATCATCGGCGTCTCTGTACCAAGTGGGTACATCGCCTACGGTCTCACCTTCGTCCACGCTGTCATCGCAGTCATCGTCGATGGCGTTACAGCGCTCGGGCGCGCCCACGTTGATCTGCGCGTCGCCATCGTTGCAATCGCCCGCCTCAGCGACAAAGCCCTCCGGCGCC
>JBMHDS010000124.1:0-34618 GCA_049889275.1 Bradymonadia bacterium
CGCTATAGGCAGCTGAGCGGCGATGACGTGGATATAAGGCTGGCTCAATTACATTTAGAACTCGACAACCCACTCATCGCAAAAGAGATGCTTGCAGCGCGCCTGCAGCGAGGCGGTGTCGACGCAGAAACCGTCTTGACCCTCGCGCGGGCGCATCTTGATTTAAGCGATGTACAGCAGGCAAAGCTTGTCTTGCTGAGGGGGGCTGACCACGTCACCCCCCGCACCAAGCTGATGCCCGGTGTAGCACTTCTACGTACTAGAGGGCTCGTCCGAGAAGCCGATGCTGTGGAGTCGAGACTGCAAAAGCAGTAATTGAGCAGGGCTTAGCGTTCGCGAAAAAAGATGAACCATTGTCCAGAACCCAGACCGCTTCGGCCACACTTATGGCTGCTGTCATCTTCACCCCAGTCTGTACCGTCGGACTGGTTGCTATCCATACAGCGGTCATCGAAGTCAACGGTGAAGTCTCCTGTGTCGCCACAGTAATCCTCGCCCTCGCAATAACCACGATTCCAGCTATTGTTCAACGGCAAGTAAGCACCATTGATGTTGTTGCGCCGTGCAGGCTCAGGCTGGGTGTCGCCTCCGCCGTTGGACTCTTCAAAACAACTATTCCCGTCGCTGGCCGCATTCGCCCATTCCTTATACCACCCCACATTATAAAAGCTCAGGTCAACGGTCATCCGGTCGGTCGCACGACCAATGTATGAGCGGCACGTAAAGCGGAGGTCAGCGTTCTGCCTGAAGCCGCGCATATCGCGCCAAACAGCAGACATGTTCCCGCCAGGCGCAAGCGTACTCACGTAAGAGCTATAGCCCTGGCCATGGTCATTTACCGGGTCACGCGAACTCGAGACCAATGTCCAGCCACCCCCGTCTGTGGTCTGGTCGCAATAGACTGTACGATTGGTTCCCGTCCCCGGTGGTCGCAGCGTGTAGGTGCCCGATACCCGGCATCCGTTATCCCGTGCATTCTTGCAGCTGGTAAATGTTCGTCGACAATCACCACCAGGGCCACCACCGCCGCCATCACCGACGGCAATACATCGCATCACGCCGTTATTGTCGATGCCTCGCATCACCTGACCATTCGGGCAGGTCTGATTACGTCGTACGATCGCACGACATGCCGTTGAACCATTTGCAGCGATCTGCACGAGAGCCTGACCCTCTGGGCAGGTCCTGGATGGCAGACTTGTGAGCCCCTGACGGTCTCTTTCACAGACGAGCGCGCCATTTGCGTTAATGCCCCGCGCAAAAAAGCCTGCGTCGCATGATTGATTTGCAGATGTTAACTGTCGGCAGGTGGTGCCACCATTAGCGGTAATTCTGTAGAGCGCTTGCCCCGCACCACAGGTACGCGCTGGAATCGACGTCAGCCCTTGCCTATCGGCGACGCAGGTCAGCGCGCCAGTTGCAGATACGCCTGTTGCAACTTGACCACCAGGACAGGCACGTGCGCCAGAGTGGAGCGTCCGACATTCGGTCGCACCACTTGCATCGATTCTAAACAAAGCTTGCCCTGCAGCACAGGTCCTCGCCGGTAGCGACGTTAAGCCACGTTGGTCGGCAACACATGTGAGCGCGCCACTGCTCGAGATACGTCTTACAACCTGACCCGCTGGGCACTCGCGCGTTCCGCTGCGGAGTGTCCGACACGCTGTCGTCCCATCCGCATTGATTCGGTATATTGCCTGACCTGAGGGGCAACTGCGCGCAGGTAGTCCGGTAAGGCCTGTTCGGTCGGCCACGCAGATAACGGACCCATCACCATTGATCGTGCCGACATATTGACCGGCCGGACATTCAACACGGCCCTTCCGAGCAGGCCCGCAAACCGCGCTCCCGTTTGCTCTAATGCTGATCACCACCTGGTCGGCAGGACACGTTGTGGCGGGAAGTCGTGTGAGGCCTTGCCGGTCCCTTTCACAGATAAGCGCACCCTCCGCGTTGATGCCCCGAGCGAAGAAGCCAGCATCACAGCTCTGGTCCGCATTCGTCAGCTGACGACACGCGGTGGTACCGTTCGCGTTCAACCTATAGAGTGCCTGCCCCGCCCCACATGTACGCGCCGGCAACGAGGTAAGGCCTCGTTGGTCGGGCGCACAGATCAAAGAACCATCGGAGTTCACACCCGTTGCTACCTGCCCTGCTGGACAAGCTCTTTGTCCAGCATGCAGGCGGCGGCACGCCGTCGTGCCATCGGCGTTAATCCGATAAAGCGCTTGACCCGCCGCACAGGTCCTTGCAGGCAGATTCAGTTCCGCCTGTTCATTCAGGTCTGCGGCGCAGACGACCGTGCCGTCGCTGTTGATTTGAATAATCTTCTCGTTGGGCCCACAAGACTGCTCACCTGTTCGGACAACACCACAAACCGCGCTCCCGTTGGCATTGATCCCCGTCACAACCTGCCCCGCTGGACAACGCGTTCGCGGCAGAGCGGTCAGACCACGTTGATCGCGTACACAAACCAACGCGCCCGTCTCGTTTACACCTTGAGCGACAAAGCCTGCATCACAACTTTGGTTTGCCGCCACCAACTGGCGACACGCTGTTGCGCCATTTGCATTTAACCGATAGAGCGCTTGCCCTGCCCCACAAGTACGCGCTGGCAGCGAGGTGAGGCCCTGTCGATCAACCTCGCATGTCAACTGACCATCGGCACGGACGCCGGTCGCAACCTGTCCCGCAGGGCACGCGCGAGCCCCACCATGCAGGGTACGGCAGGCGGTGTTGCCATTGGCGTCGATACGAAACAGCGCCTGATTGGGGCCACAGTCTCGGGCCGGTAAGCTCGCCAACCCCACCTGGTCTGCGGCACATACAAGCGTACCATCGGCATTGACACCCGTTGCAACCTGACCCGCAGGACAGGCTGCCTGACCAGACCGGAGCCGGCGGCAGGCTGTAGTGCCATCGGCGTTGATTCTGAACAGAGCCTGGCCCGCACCACAGGTACGGGCAGGAATTGACGTGAGTCCCGCATTGTCCGGCTCACAAACCAGGGCACCCGCCGCTGTGATACCTGTGGCAACCTCTCCGTCTGCACAAGCGGACTGGCCACCATGCAACTGCCGGCACTCGGTACCGCCGTTCGCGTTAATGCGAAAGAGCGCCTGATTTTGGCCACAAGTACGCGCAGGCAGTGAAGTGAGTCCTTCGCTGTCCACAACACAGGTGAGTGTACCGTCCGCTGCGATTCCAGTCGCAACTTGGCCCGCCGCACACGCCCGGACACCCGCGTGAACTTGACGGCAGGCGGTGTTCCCCTCCGCATCGATACGAAAGAGGGCCTGATTTGGGCCACATGTACGACTCGGCAGCTGAGTGATACCCTGGGCATCAACCGCACAAACGAGAGTGCCATCGGGCTGAATCCCCGTCGCGACCTGCCCATTTGGACATGCCTGTTGTCCTGAGTGCAGTCGACGGCATTCGGTGGTTCCATCGGCGGCAATTCGGAACAGGGCCTGACCCGCACCGCAGGTATTCGCAGGCAAAGCGCCAAGGCCGGTCGCATCTTGGCGGCACAGCACGCTCCCATCCTGAGCGAGCCCAACCACCACGGCACCGTCAGCACAGGCCTGCGCGCCGGCTCGCGGTCGCCCACAAACACTCGTCCCATCGGCACGCAGTGCCACCAAGGCTTGCCCAGGTCCGCATGCGTTTGCTGGCAGCTCGACGTCGCCACCGCCCCCAGCTACGCAGATCACCGACCCATCGGCGTTGTAGCCAGAGACAACCTCTCCATCCGGACAGACGCGGTCACCCGCTCTCGGGCGGCCACAAACGGTGGTTCCGTCCGCGCGGATCGCAACGATCGCCTGTCCCGGCCCGCAAGTGTTCACCGGTATGCTCGCGATACCTTGGTCATCCCGTTCGCACAACGCAGAACCATCGGCTGCAAAGCCCCGAAAGGCGCTGCCTGGAGCACAGGTGACATCGCGGCAGATCGAACGACCTGCATCATCAATCCCCACCATGACCTGATTGACCGCGCAGGCAAGCGGCCGCATGACAAGCAACCGTCCCTGGCCATCGAAGACTTGAACATCTCCAACCCAAATACCAAGCCCGCCTGCGCGTAGCCGTCCTGAGGCGTCCACGTTCCCTTGAGCGGTCACTGAGCCAGAAGCGTCCACATTGCCACGAGCTTCGATGGTTCCGGTCCGCATTGTGCCTGTAAACGCACCATCTGGCCCCATCGCCACGGTCCCATTCAACGAGATGTTGCCTTGAAGAATGGTGTCGCCGCCAAGGGTCATGTCACTCGCGTTCGTCGGTCCCTGCAGATTTGTAACCGACGCATTCGTGATGTTTGCCGTTGTGATTTGGGCCGCATTGGTCCGCAGACCGCCCACCAACTCAGCGGCCCCATCTACCTGTAGATTACCGCTCACCAGGAGGTCTTGTCGGGCAATGACATCATCCTCGAGGCTGATGCCTTCGCCATCATTGAGCAGGCGGAGCATACCGTCACCGTTGCCGTTGTCGGCCGGTGCCACGAAGATCGACGCCCCGGTTCCATCCCAACGGATGCCCTCGTCGGTACCGGGATCCGCGAATCGTAAGCGATTGACCCCGATGACGTCCGTATTAGTCAACTGCATCCCAACGCGATGCTGGCCGACGACACGGATCGCACCTTCGTTAATGATTAAATCACCCCCGTTGAGTTGCAATGCACCCGCCTTAGGCGCGTCGCGGTCGTTACGGACATAAGGCAGCCTGTTTGGGTCATTCTCCAATACGTTTAGAACAATCGCTGCGACCTCATTGGGGTCAGCGTTCTCGCCGTCGCCGCCAGCCGTACCCGCTGGTCCACGCTCACCTTGTGGCCCTTGTGGTCCTTCCGGACCTCTTGGCCCACGTGCGCCGTCATTTCCGGGCGGACCCGCCGGCCCCCTCAGCCCCGTTGGGTCACCCACCCAACTTCCGTTCTGATCGATGACAACATTCCCGCCGACCGACACACTCGAAGGTGTAATGTTGCCGGTCACGTTGTCGGCAAGATCCGCACGAAACGCCACAGGCACCTTGAGCAGTTGGATACGAGGCAGCAATGGCTGCCCGTCATCGATCGTCACCTCAAGAAACAAAGCGTCGGCAAATAGTGTCGGGTCGAGTGCCTCCTCAGAGCCGATAGCCACCGCATAATAGCCTCCGATAAACGCCACGTCTGGATGTGTCTCCGTATAGACGGCTACACCACCCTCGGCCTGTCGAAAAAGCTTTACGCGGACCTCAAAGTTACCTTCGATCGGACGCCCTTGAGCATCATTAACCAAGCCTTCCTGCATCATCTGATTTGGAAACGCCAAAGCCGGCAAAACGAAGAATAGACTCAGCAGCCCTATGCCAACGCCCCTGGTAAACATATTCATTGTCCTATCCCCCCACCGGAAGGTTACATGCAAGGCCATTGACCCCATCATGCGTTTCTTGCCCCGGATTTGCTACTTCCGGACAGTTATCTTCGACATTTAAGACGCCATCACCATCGTAATCATCAAGGCAAGCATCCCCATCGCCTTGGTCTGGATTACTAAAATACGGACAGCTATCTTCCAAATTGATCACACCATCTCCGTCGAAATCGCCTTGCTCAAGTGCTAGACAATCTTCATTCGGCGCATTCGCCCACTTACACTCGTCCAAATAATTCGGCTGTCCGTCGCCATCATCATCCAGAAAGAAGTCTTGGCAGGCATCACCCACACCATCGCTGTCAACATCGGTCTGTTCAGGATTTGACAAGTCAGGGCAATTATCGAGGTCATTTACGACCCCATCCCCGTCTAAATCGTCACCCGCGCATGCATCGCCTAAACCGTCTCCATCACTGTCATATTGAAAGGCGTTGCGGACAAGTACGCAGTTGTCACAGACATCACCAACACCATCTCCATCGGCATCTTCAATGTTATCTGAAGCCACGCCCGGACAATTATCCTCGCGGTTTATGACGCCATCCCCATCATCATCGCCAGCGGGCGGTGCTGCAATTGAGCAGACCACACCGAGGCCTTCTTCAACCTCTGCCTGATCGGGATTTGCGATTTGAGGGCAGTTATCAACATCGTCAAGGACCCCATCACCATCTTGATCATTCTCGCAGGCCGCGGGGTCCTGGTCGGGGTTCGAGACAAATGGGCACACATCCTCACCGTTGGCCACGCCATCGGCGTCTGCATCTTGCCCCTCCAACGCTTCGCAGGTCACCGGCTGCGCGCCTTGAGCATATGGACAATCATCTTGCCAGTCTGGCATGCCATCCCCATCTTCGTCGCGATAAAATGCTTGGCAAGCGTCTCCGACCCCGTCCCCATCGGAATCCATCTGACCAATGTTAGCAATGTTAGGACAATTATCAACTGCATCGTCGACCAAGTCGCCATCAGGGTCGACGATTTCGCACGCGTCCCCAACACCATCATTATCGCTATCTTCCTGGCCTGGATTCGGCACAAACGGGCAATTATCGCACTCATCGCCCGATGCATCACCATCCGAATCGGTCAAAATATCGGTATTTAGACCGGGGCAATTGTCCTCGGCATTCTGGATGCCATCGCCGTCATCATCGCCAGGACCGGGCACTGCGACTGAACACAACACGCCCTTGCCATCTTCACGAACCGCCTGTTCTGGATCGGCAACCTCCGGACACGTGTCCGTGTCATTCGGAATGCCGTCATTGTCAAAATCATCGATACATGGGTCATCGGCGCTTTGGTTCGGGTCGCTCACATAAGGACACTGATCCTCAATATTGATGACACCGTCGCGGTCAAAATCGTTTGCATCGAGATCGGCGCAGTTTTCTCCTGGCTGGCTCGGCCATTGGCATCCATCCTTGTGGTCTGCAATGCCATCGCCATCGGTATCCAAGAAGAACAGCTGGCATAGGTCACCGACGTTATCGAAGTCTGCATCCACTTGATTTGGATTGGCAACCTCTGGGCAGTTATCGTCCGGGATGGGTACACCATCTTCATCATCATCGAGGTCACAGGCGTCGCCTAAACCGTCCCCATCGGTATCGGTCTGATCGAGGTTGGCCGCCTCTGGGCAGTTATCGCAGGCATCACCCAAGCCGTCTAGGTCGCTGTCCGTTTGGTCATTCAGCGCGAGATCTGGACAATTATCATCAACATCCTCGATGCCGTCCCCGTCGCGGTCCACAAGGTTGTTCACCTCATCACATGCATCACCGAGGCCATCGGAATCGATGTCGGCCTGGTCTGCATTGGCCACATTCGGACAATTATCAACATCGTCCGCCACGCCATCATCGTCGGCATCTGGCGCTAGATTCTCACACGCATCACCAACGCCGTTGCCATCGAAATCGACCTGGTCCGCGTTTGCAACCTCTGGACAGTTGTCGCATGCATCTCCCAGACCATCTAAATCGGTATCGCTCTGGTCAAGGTTGAATAGGTCCGGACATGAGTCATTCTCATTCTCAACGCCGTCACCATCCGCATCGACAAGATTGTTGATGGGGTCACAGGCATCACCAATACCATCGCCATCCACGTCTTCCTGGTTCGGATTGACAGTCTCTCGACAATTGTCGTCGTCATCGAATACGCCGTCTTCATCAGCATCACTGCCAACGTTCTCGCAGGCGTCACCGACACCATCTCCGTCCGCATCGGCCTGGTCGGGATTGGCTACTTCCGGACAATTGTCACAAACGTTGCCAATGTCATCGAGGTCAAAGTCGCTCTGGTCATTGCTGGCCAGGTCGGGGCAATTGTCATCGTCATTGACGATTCCATCTCCGTCACGATCGTTTAGATTGTCGACGTCATCGCACAGATCCCCGATTCCATCCCCGTCGCTGTCGAGCTGGTCCGGATTTGGCACCTCGCGACAATTGTCATCTGCGTTTACGACCCCATCCTCATCATCATCCAGAACGCCATCTTCACACACGTTACCGATGCCGTTGTCATCTGCATCGGCCTGATCAGGATTGGCGACTTCGGGACAATTGTCACAGGCGTCACCGAGGCCATCTTCATCGGTATCAAACTGGTCCGCATTGGCCACGTCGGGACAATTATCAACGTCAGCTAACACACCATCATCATCGGCATCTAAACGCCCATCGAAGGGGTCACACGCATCACCGACCCCATCGCCATCTCCATCGGCCTGGTCGGCGTTGGCGCGGTCGGGACAATTGTCGAGATTGTCCCCCACTCCGTCCTCGTCCGCGTCATCGACATTTGCCTCACAGTCGTTGAGGTTGTCCTGGTTGGGGTTGGCCACCCGTGGGCAATTATCGCATGCGTCTCCGACACCATCTCCGTCAGAATCAGCCTGATTGCCATCGGCGACATCCGGACAATTGTCCTCTTCGTTAGGCACGCCGTCACCATCTCGATCCGCGTCATCGACCTGGTCACACGCATCGCCAATGCCATCACCGTCGGTGTCTGTTTGACTCGCGTTTGCAACACCAAGGCAGTTATCGACATCGTCGAAGATCCCATCATTGTCGTCATCACGGCCCGCCGCGCCTTCACAAGCATCGCCCTCACCGTCGTCATCCGCATCCGCCTGGTCTGCATTGGCTCGAATCGGACAATTGTCACAGACGTCACCAACACCATCGAGGTCGGTATCACTTTGGTCATTGCTTGCAAAATCTGGACAATTGTCGTCCTCATTCAAGATACCGTCACCGTCATTATCTAAGCGGTTATCGACGAAATCACAGGCATCGCCAATCCCGTCCTCATCCGCATCTTCTTGGCCTGGATTCGGCCTGTCGGCGCAGTTGTCGATGGCATCCACGACACCGTCGAAATCACTATCGACCCCACCTTGCTCGCACGCGTCTCCAATACCGTCTTGGTCTGCATCAGCCTGGTCTGGGTTTGCAACGAGGATACAATTGTCACACGCATCCCCCACATCATCGAGATCTTGGTCAGACTGGTCGTTGATGCCAACATCGGGACAGTTATCACTTCCATCTGGGATGCCATCACCATCGCGGTCCCCCGTGTTGTCGGTGGGGTCG
The DNA here is from genome assembly GCA_049889275.1 of Bradymonadia bacterium. Taxonomy (GTDB): domain Bacteria; phylum Myxococcota_A; class Bradymonadia; order UBA7976; family UBA1532; genus UBA1532. The sequence continues at coordinate 9,044 of JBMHDS010000124.1, forward strand.
CAGGCGTCTCCCCGACCATCTTCATCCCTGTCGAGCTGCTCCGGATTCGGCGTCGCAGGACAGTTATCAACCTCGTCGGCAACACCGTCTAGGTCGCGGTCACCAACAGCCGCCTCGCAATCATTGAGATTGTCTTGATCGGGGTTTGCGACCGCGGGGCAATTATCGCAATCGTCACCCACACCATCTCCGTCGGTGTCCGCTTGATTGCCAGACGCTAGATCCGGGCAATTATCCTCGTCATTGAGGATGCCATCACCATCACGATCCAGCGCGTTCTCATCGTCGCAATCATTGCCAATACCGTCTCCATCGGCATCTTCCTGCGCGGGGTTAAAGTCATCGGGGCAATTGTCGGCATCATTGAATACGCCGTCACCGTCCGAATCAACACCGCCATCACCTTCACAGACATCTCCGGTCCCGTCGCCATTTACGTCTACTTGGTCGGCGTTTGCGCGCAGTGGACAGTTATCGCAGACGTCACCGACGCCATCGAGGTCGCTATCACTTTGATCGTTGCTGGCGAGGTCTGGGCAATTGTCATCGTCATTCAGAACGCCATCACCATCGGAATCGAGAAGATTGTTGACTGGGTCACAGGCGTCGCCGATGCCATCCCCATCTACGTCAGCCTGGTCCTGGTTTGAGTTGTCAGGACAGTTATCAGACACATCGGGCTCACCGTCGCCGTCTCGGTCATCGGGTCGGTCCACGCAATCATCCCCAATGCCGTCGCCATCCGCATCGGCCTGGTCGGGGTTAGCCACCTCACGGCAGTTGTCACAGACATCACCAACACCATCCAGGTCGAAATCGCTCTGGTCGTTCGACGCAAAATCGGGACAATTGTCATCGTCGTCCCGCACACCATCGGAATCGCGATCGAAGCGCTCGTCGATGGGATCGCACACATCACCAATGCCATCTTGGTCTGCGTCTTCTTGGTCGGGATTGGCGAGGTCCACGCAGTTATCATCCCCATCGGCGACCCCGTCATTGTCTATATCGGCCGGGGGCTCATCGACGCAGGCGTCGCCGACTCCATCGCCATCGCTGTCTGCTTGATCGGGATTAAAGACCTCGGGGCAATTATCGCACAAATTACCCACGTCATCGTTGTCGAAGTCGGACTGGTCTGGTGGCCCATCAAGCGGACAATTGTCCACGTCGTTGAGAACGCCGTCTTCGTCGAAGTCGATATCATTGAGCGCATCACACGCATCACCAACACCATCACCGTCCACGTCTCTCTGGTCGGCGTTACCCACCTCTGGACAGTTATCGTCAACATCAGCAGCGCCGTCTCCGTCTAGGTCGTTACCAACCAACCCCTCGCAAACATCTCCAACGCCGTTGTCATCCAAATCACCCTGATCAGCGTTTGCGACCTGTGGGCAGTTGTCGCACACGTTACCCACACCATCGAGATCGAAGTCAGATTGGTCCGCTGATGGTGTCTCTGGGCAATTGTCGTTCTCATTGATAATGCCGTCCCCATCGAGGTCGAACGCATCGACTGCGTCACAGACGTCGCCAACGCCATCCCCGTCACGGTCCGCCTGGTCGGGGTTGAAGTCCTCTCGGCAATTGTCATCGGCGTCACCGATGCCATCGTCATCGCGGTCCGGGACGAGCAACGCCTCACAGGCATCACCAATTTCGTCACGGTCCGCATCCGCCTGATCGGGATTTGGGTCGAGGGGGCAATTGTCGCAACGGTCCCCTACGCCGTCCAAGTCGCTATCACTTTGATCCGCGCTGGCCAAATCAGGGCAATTGTCGAAGATGTCGAGAACCCCATCTCCGTCTCGATCGGCGACCGCTGGATCGTCACAGGCATCGCCGACACCATCATCATCTTCATCTTGCTGACCAGGATTGAAGACGTCGGGACAATTATCATCCCCATTCGCCACGCCATCTTGGTCCGCATCGCGTACAATATCTGGGTCGCATGCATCCCCAACATTATCGCCGTCTGCGTCAGCTTGATCCGGGTTTGCCTGTTCCAAGCAGTTGTCGCAGGCATCACCCACGCCGTCGAGGTCGAAGTCAGAGATGTCCGCGGCCTGGACACCCGGACAGTTATCGATGGCATCGGGAACGCCATCGCCATCTTCATCGCGGACAACCTCGCCATCCTCGCACAAGTCGCCTGTGCCGTCGTTGTCTTCGTCCGCTTGGTCCGGGTTGAAGACATCCGGACAGTTGTCTTCTTCATCGCGGCGCCCATCTCGGTCGCTATCGACCACTTGACCGCCCTCGCAGGCATCACCGGTGCCATCCCCATCGGCATCTCCCTGCACCGGATTAAAAACCCCCGGGCAGTTATCGCAGGGGTCACCGACGCCGTCTAAGTCAGCGTCGCTCAGATCTCGTACAGGCAAGTCGGGACAATTATCCCGGTCATCGCTGATACCATCGCCGTCTCGATCATTTTCGCCCGGGTTGTCACAGAGGTCTCCAACACCATCGCGGTCGGTGTCGGCTTGTCCCGGGTTCGGTACATCGGGACAGTTATCTTGCGCATCAGAGATTCCGTCGCCGTCAGAATCTTGTTCGTCAGCCCCCTCGCAAGCGTCACCAATGCCATCACCATCTAAATCCGACTGGTCTGGGTTCTCTACCGCGACACAGTTATCACAAGGATCACCCACACCATCTAGGTCTTGGTCTGAGACATTTCGAGTGGCCAGATCTGGGCAATTGTCGAACTCGTCAGCGAGGCCATCTCCGTCCCGATCGCCCTCGACACCGGCGCACGCGTCCCCGCGCCCATCGTTATCAACATCCGACTGGTCTGGATTGGCAATGTCAGGGCAGTTGTCGAGATCGTCAGCGACCCCGTCATTGTCTCGATCGCCTTCCGCGGCGCCCTCGCACACATCGCCTTGTCCGTTGTTATCAAAATCTTCCTGGCCTGGGTTTTCAACGTTCGGACAGTTATCGCAAACATCGCCTACACCATCTTGATCTCGGTCCGCTTGGTTCTCGTTAGCAACTTCTGGGCAGTTATCGGCCTCAGCAGGCCACCCGTCACCATCGGTGTCCGCCCCCGTGGGGTCAGGATCGCATTCATCGCCTATGCCGTCATCATCCGTGTCGATCTGGTCAGCGTTGGGCACGGCGGGGCAATTATCTTGCTCATCGATAACGCCATCACCATCCGTATCGGGCGGGTCGCACGCATCACCTTCTCCGTCGCCATCGCTGTCTTCCTGATTTGGGTTGGGGTCATTGGGACAATTGTCAAAATCATCCTCAACCCCATCGTTATCGACATCGGAAGGACCACTCTCATCGCAGGCATCCCCGATGCCGTCGCCGTCTGAATCAACCTGGTCGGCATTGGCGACGTCTGGGCAATTATCTATCGCCGAAGGCACACCATCGCCATCGGGGTCTCGGTTGGCAGCGTCAGGCACCGGAGGAACGATGCCTCCATCGCCCATTGGCTCAATGATCTCACCGTCGAGCTCAACGATTGCCCCCAGATCAGGATCCGGCCGAGGTGTCCCAAAGTCGAGCTTGGTCGCAGGGCCGCCGTCATCGGCTGGCCGAGGTGGTGGCATACCGCCGCCCGAGCCATCATCACCGCCGCAAGCGACCAAGCCAAAAATCACACTCAGCCAAAGTAGCCTAATTAAGAAGGCTCTTCCCCTCATATTCTGTCCCTCGAACTGTCTTTTGCCCCTATAAACAGAATGATGTATTTTGGGGTATCATTACAACTCGTTTCACAGGATTCTCATGAAACACCTCCCCACGGCGATATCAATTGGCGCAATCATCGTCGCTGTTTTTGCGCTGACGCGGTCAAACACCGCACCCGTGAACCGGTCCGACACAACGGTACAAGGCGCAAGCAAGAAGGCGCCGTCGCGCGCGCCGAACGAAACAGAAGTCGCCGAACTTCGCGCCCAAAACAAGGCTTTGACGGAAAAGCTTAAGAACCTAAAAAACACCATAGACCAGCTGGACAAGCGAGTTCGAGATCAGGAGCCAGCACGTCCTGCGCCCAACCCAGCCGAAATTGAGGCGCCGCCCGCGAAGGACCATAATGCAAAAATCCCTGGCGTCCAGACAGCCGATGAAGTGAGTGGCGAGCCGGTTCAAGGCGACCCAACCAACACCATTCACCCAGACACACCGCCGGACCTGATCGAGGCTGACAAAGAGATCAAAGCCGAGTCTGTTAGACTTACAGCACAATCCGAGGCAGCCGCTGCCCGCGGTGATGAAGACGCAAAACGCGGAGATAAAGCGGACTCGGGTAAGCAATCACGGTGAACCTTTGGCGGTGAACGCCATGTACGCATCATGATGACTCGACGTCACTTTGCTCTGTTCCCCCGTTCCGTTTCCTGTTAAGTGCAAACCACATTGCCTTACATGGGGCCCATTTCATGAACACGTCAGCAAAAATTGGCGGCCAGCTCATATCCATGAGGTGGACGTTATTCGCGATATTCGCCGTCTCTGGTTTCGCAGGACTCATCTACGAGGCCATTTGGGGCCGCTATTTGAAGCTGTTCTTGGGTCACTCCGCCTATGCGCAGACTTTCGTTATCGCAATTTTTATGGGGGGAATGGCCCTCGGCTCATGGATCGCGGCACGCTATTCGAACCGTCTCCGTAGTCTACTCGCCGGATACGCTTACACCGAGATCGCGATCGGCCTCTTCGCGCTCGTTTTTCAACCACTCTTCGATGCGCTCACGACTTGGGCCTACGACTCGGCGATCCCGGGCCTCGGTGACCCAACGATCGTGCAACTGTTCAAGCAGGCTTTGTGTATTGCGGTGATTCTTCCACCGTCAGTACTGCTCGGCATGACCTTCCCATTCATGAGCGGAGGCATCATCCGCCTCTTTCCGAATCTGTCCGGGTCATCGCTCGCCATGCTCTACTTTACCAACAGCATCGGCGCAGCTCTGGGGGTCTTTGCCACGGGTCTATTCCTTGTTAAGTCCCTCGGTCTCCCTGGCACTACTTTGCTGGCAGGCATCATTAATCTCATGGTCGGTCTTGTGGTTTGGCTCATCGCAAAGCGCGTAGCGGAGCCACAGACATTAGACACCCAAACCAAAACCGATGCTTCAGCCTTCTCGACATCGCCAACACTGCTCTTCGCGGTCGCCGGTCTCACCGGATTTGCATCATTTCTTTACGAGATCGGCTGGTTGAGAATGCTGAGCATGGTGCTCGGCAGCTCAAGTCATGCCTTCGAGATTATGCTGGGGACTTTCATCGCCGGCTTAGCCCTCGGCGGCTACTGGATTAAGGGCCGGATAGACCAACTCGCGAGCCCCGCCGCATTCCTCGCGCGCGTCCAGCTCGTTATGGGGGCCCTCGCCATCGCGACACTCGCACTCTACAACACTTCGTTTGACATGATGGCGTGGCTCATGAGTGGGCTTACGCGTACGGAGGCAGGTTTTGGGCTGTTCAACTTCGCGAGCCACTTTTTCGCGATATTGATCATGCTGCCTGCGGCTTTTTGCGCGGGCATGACCCTGCCATTGATCACCCTAACGCTGCTCAAGTCAGGCTACGGCGAACGTTCGATTGGACAGGTCTATGCCAGCAACACCGTGGGCGCAATCCTTGGCGTGCTCGTCGCCACACACATCGCGATGCCAGCACTCGGCCTCAAAGGTCTCATTATTTTGGGGGCGATAGTCGACATCGCACTTGCGGTCTTCATCTACCGACATCTGAACCGCCAACGGGCATGGCAAGCAGCGTTAACATTTGGTCTCACGCTCTGTGTGTTCACAGGGCTATTTGTCCAATTTGATCCGCTGCGGATGGCATCAGGTGTTTATCGAGTCGCCCGTATCATGTCGGACGACAACTACGAATCTCTCTACCATGCGGATGGTAAGACATCGACGGTCGACGTGGTAAGGGGCACGGACGGCCGGTTGATTCTGATAACCAATGGCAAGCCTGACGCATCCATCAACCCAAAAACAGATGGACCACCAACCAGCGATGAGGGCACGCAGGCCTTCCTAGCGTCGATCCCACTCGCGTTAACCCCGGACCCCGCAGAGGTCGCGGTTATTGGCATTGGCTGCGGCATGACCTCGAGCGTTGTGCTCGCAAGCCCAAAACCAAAAACGGTGAAGACCATCGAGATTGAACCGAAAATGGTGGACGGCGCAGAATTTTTTAGGCCCGTCAGCACACCGCTATTCGATGACCCTCGAAGCGAAATCGTCATCGATGATGCACGTACGTACCTGTCGTCCACACATGGCGCCTACGACATTATTATTAGCGAACCTTCAAACCCATGGGTCTCGGGGGTCGCGTCGCTGTTTTCAGAGCAGTTCTACAAACGGGTCTCTCGCCACCTCAAGCCAAAGGGCGTGTTCGCTCAGTGGGTTCAACTCTATGAGCTAACGCCAGACCTCATCAGTTCGATTGTCAAGGCGATGCGGACAACCTTTCCGCACATCACCTTCTTCGCCACCGATGACAGTAACATTGCCATCATCTGCACTCTGGACCGCCCGACGGGCCCGCTCCTTGACCACATCTTCAAAGCACCAAAGCTTGCACGTCGAATGGGCCGTCACGCCATCGAATCAACAAACGCCTTCGAAGTCTATCGGATCGCGTCGTTAGCCACCCTGAATCCGTTGTTTGACAGCTATGAAGCGCCGCCCAACTCAGATTACTTCCCCTATTTGGACAACCATGCAGCAAAGCAGCGTTTCTTGCGGGCCTCGGCCCAAGACCTTCTTAAACTGCGGACCACGGTCGTACCAATAATCGACATGCTCCAAGGAAATCAGCGCTACGACGTCGACTGGGACAAACGAACGTTACCCTCGTATACAGACGCGAGCAAAGCACTCTTCCCGCCCCTATCAAACACCTTTGGCGCCGCCGCCATCGCCCGTGTTGTCGCTGGGGAGACCGGCCCACATCAGGCTTGGATACGTCGGGCTGACATGGACGCCCTAAAGCACTTATCTAACCGCTTATTTAAGTGCGGCGATCAAATAGGTGATCCAGTCTCCCTACGCCGCGCGATCATGGACGTTGGTAAAGCAACCAACACCTATCTAGATAAGGCCGCCGCGGGACGCCTTTGGTCGCGCGTGCTCACCGGGCGCTGTGTGCCGAAACTCGATCCCATCACCAACGAATGGTTACTGAGTATGGCTGCCATCGGCAGCAGGGATGTACAAGCGATTCTCAAGCATGCCGGACCACTCTTGAAGAGTGCTGAGCCCAAGGCGGGCATCAACGAAATGGTGCTGCTCGAAGCGACGATGCTCAGCTACATTTTGACAGGAGAAAAGCAGACCGGTCTGGCGTTGTGGCGCGAACATGCGTCTCGGCTCAAAGTCAAAGAGCCGCTGCTTCTGCACCATCGCCTACTTCTCGCCCACTCTGGTGAAAGGAATGAGCAAGCAGGACCGCGGCGTGCTCAGGCACAAGGCGAATGAGCGTCCAATAGCCCCGGCCCTAAGCGAAAGGTAACCCATGCGTTCAAGCCGCTTTGTTTTACTGACGTTGTGCATGCTTACCGGCTGCGATAATGCTTCCACAAGCGGGACGGCCCCCGCTTCGAGCACCGGTACGCCTTGCGCGCCTGCAGCAAGCCAGTGCCCGCCGTCACAGCGCTGCGAGCCTCAGAGCAACGGTACCTATGCTTGCGTTGAGGCAGACATGCAAATGGTCGATATCGCATCACCCGGCCCCTCGCCGCTTGATGGCGGCTTAAGCACCGACGCGGCGCAACCAGACGCCAGCCTGACTGCGGACAGCTGTGAGACATTCTGTTTGACAACCCTCGCCTGCCTGCCGGAGGCATGGGACTGCGATCTGTCGACAGGTGACAGCCGACAAACCATCAAAGCGCAGTGTTTGGCCCATTGCCAAGACACACCGGAGCTTTTGATGCCTCAATCGAGCTGCGAGGCTCGGGCCGAAGCGCTTTTGACTCGCCTTGAATCACTGAGGGCTCGATGCGGCATGGGGGTTCGGGGTTATGGCTGTACAGCAAATGACGGTTCACAAGGTGTATGTGTGGCGCCGGAGCAGTGCCCATCTCCAGGCCAGCCGGAGCGCTGCCTCGCCGATACGACGTGCTGCACGTCGCTGACCTGCGCCACCTCTGGTCGCTGTGTGGGCGAGGGCCAATGTGAGGGCCAAAGCGTAACCGGTGAATGTGATGGCATGGGTTCAGTTTGCTGCCAACCACTCGAAGACGCTGCCGATGCGTGTCGTGAAGACCTGGACTGTGCCAGTAACCGATGCGCGCCAGAAGATGATGCCCCAGTGCCGACACCCGGCGGTTTCTGCCAAGAAGAATGTAATGAAACGTCAACGTGTGAACCCGGACGCATTTGTCTAGCGAGCGGCGAACGCAGCCTTTGTTTCTCCACATGTGGCGTCGATGAGCCCTGTCGAGACGGCTGGCATTGCGGCTTACGCCAGGTCGAGGTTGATGAAGCCGACGGCGGCCCCATGAGCGTGCAAGTCTGCCTCACCGACTGCCGCGGCCAAGGCTGTGGTCGTCATGGTTTTTGTGATCAAGAGACGGGCCTCTGTGAGATGCCTCGAGATAGCCTCGCGCAGTGTCCCTACCCTTGTGATGGCGATGAGATGTGCTCTGGCGGGCGCTGTTTGCGCGCTGATAACACTTGCGCATCTGACTACAACTGTGAAAACAACTGGCGCTGCGACGGCGGCCAATGTATCCCCGGGCCCTTTGCGGCCTGCGACGTTGATACCATTGACTCGTGTAGCGACGGCCAAACCTGCGCCGCCACCAATGAAAACACGGGCGTGTGTCTCTTGGTGTGTGAAGACGATGCGGCATGCCCGGATAACATGGCCTGCCAACCTGTACTCGGCGCTGAACGTCCGTCCGTCTGCTATTACAGCTTTTGCGGTGAGAACGAACTGAATGGCCCTTGTGCATTGGGGAACCGAACCGGGACTTGCCGACCCCTCGGGGTGCAAGATGCTGCCATCGGCCTCTGCCTTGAAGCAGGCCGGGCTCAAATCGGGGCGGCCTGCGACGACCAAGCCCAACGCGGCAACGATGAAGCATCGCAAATGATCTGCCAACCAGGCTCACTGTGCATCGGGGACGAAGATGATCCCCTCGACCCGAACGGCAGACGCGATGGTCGCGGGATTTGCCGTGCTCTATGCACCGTTGGTGGTTTCGGCTGCGGGATTGACGAGCGCTGCATTCAGTACGGGCGCTCGGATGACCCGACGACCCCATTTGATGAATCTTTTAACATGGGCCTTTGCACCCCCACCGACTGCCGAGTCGGGGGATCAGATTGCCCGAATGAGCAGATCTGTCAGCCTCCATCTTTCGGCTCTGTCTTTGGTCGCTGTGAGCCTCATGGCAGCCAGGACCTTGGAGAGCCTTGCGAAAGGACCTCGGACTGCATAGCGAACGCCATCTGTGGCACGGTCGACGGGACAGCGACCTGTCTTAAGCTCTGCATGTCCGACACGAGCGCTTGCCCCTGGGGACAGACCTGCAGTGCATACAATGGCGGGCCCATTCATACTTGTTTATGATCTCGAATCAATCAGCCCAATTCTGCACCTTCGATCCGGCGTGCCTACTGCTACCTCGAACAGACTCTCAGCGGCTCGTCAAGGCGCTCGAGCGAGTCCAAAGCTCACGGGTATCTTGCCGTCTTTGCCCCTCGCCGCATGAAGTCAAATTCAGCTCCATACGGAGTCTCGGGCTGGAGCAGCTTTTCATGGGCATCTACCATGAACTGCATGCAGTAGACGCACCCGCAGCCCTCGCGGTTGTGGAGCGGATCGATGGTCGAGTGGCAGTCTTAGGCGCAGCAGGACTGCCCGAACTCCAGCAGCCTCACCACGCACGCGCCCGAGTGCCAGCGGCATTCATTGACGACACCCATTCAAACTTGGCTGCAATCGACCACTGCACCAAAGAGCTACGGGAGAAAAATGAGGCCTGCGATCTCCTCGACGAGAAGATTTCGGAGGCTTCTTTAAAGGCAGACCGCAGTATTCGGATTGCTCGAGAGCATTTCGCGAGCCGAAAGTCCGCGAGAGCCCAACTGCGTAAGGCGGATGCGCCGGACAACGCTGCGCTCGATCGTGAAAGTAAAGGTGATACCGAAGCTTTACGGCAGCTTCGAGCCAACGCGACCAGCAACCTCAAGCGCTTGCAGTCAGCCCATCGCCAATTGCGAGATAGAGTCGCATGGCTAAAGCAAGCGCGGCGCGACCATACCGCACGGCTTAAGGAGCGGTTCCATGAATATCACCCTAGCACACGCCCTACCGAGCAACTCACTGCGCTTGAGACGCTGTGTCAGCATGCCGCGGTTTTCGGCTATCGACTCTTGGCCATCTCATTCCCGCGTACCCAGTGGTCCGTCCAAGAAGCGCTCTACAAACAGCTCGACGAACAGGGTCGCCTCGACGCACTGGTGTGCGGCTTGCAATACGCCAGGCACCGTACGGTCCCCTTTGGCGCCCGACTCAACACTGAAATGGTCATTCATGAGGACAATGACCTCCTCGTGGTCAACAAGCCGCCCGGGTTGCTCTCTGCGCCTGGGCGCCATTGGACAACCGCTGACAACCTCGTCTGCCGACTCAGTCATTATACGGTGAGTGCTCATGCCCCGATGCTCATCCACCGACTCGATCAAGAAACGTCAGGTGTCATGGTTCTGGCGAAAAACCGCGATATCCACAAGCAGTTGAGCCAGCAGTTTATGGAGCGAAACGTAAAGAAGTCATACCGAGCCTGCGTTAAGTCAGCGCCATCACAACCATCGGGAACCATCAAACTTCCGCTTGCGGCTGTGCGCTCTGGACGCCCCCATCAGGTTGTCGACTGCGAGCGGGGCAAACCTGCGCTCACGCAGTATACTTATTTACAAGAGTCCTCGATTGGTCATCTCGTGCATCTTGAGCCAACGACGGGGCGCACCCACCAGCTTCGTGTGCATTGCGCGGCGCCTGAAGGTCTCGGAGCGCCAATTCTCGGGGACGAATTATATGGCCAGCGCGCATTCGGTCAACGTCTCTATCTCCACGCGGAATCACTGAGCTTCAGACATCCCCGTTCTCAACAGACGCTCCTTCTTGCCGTCGACGCGCACTTCGTCTAATAGTAAGCACATCGATCAACCTTCACGCCGACGGCGCAGCTCTGGAGCTTTGAGCATGAATCCGATAATCAAAATGACAGTGATTTTTTCTATGGCATTTTTGATGGCATGTAGTGCCGAGAAACGAGACCGCGCCGATGGTGCGGTCGCGAACGACGCAAACGCCACAGATGCGGCAATCGCTCAAGATGCAACCGGTGGCAGTGGCGGGACTGGCGGTAGCGCCGGCGCTGGCGGCGCAGGCGGTACTGGCGGAACGGGCGGCATGCTCACAGACCAAGGCGTCGGCGGCTCCGGCGGAAGCCAGGATGCCACCGCAGCCATTGACTCTGGCACCGGTGGCGCGGGCGATATGAGCGTCCAAAATGACGCTGGCGGCGGGGCGGATGCAGCTCAAGTGGATGCAAGCCCAGAGGGAGATATGGGCACGGCTTGCGAGTGCCGGCCTGAATACATACCTGTCTGTGGTGTCGATGGTAATACCTATGACAATGCCTGCGAGGCTGCATGCGCGAACATTGAGATAGCAAGGCCCGGCGCCTGTGATCCAAACGCATGTGTTGATGCTGCCGACTGCGGGGATGCTGGACCCAATTGTGATTACCGCTGTATCGAAGGGCGCTGCTCTCCAAACTGCGGCACACCATGCATGGATTTCTCTGACTGCGCGCCGGGTCAGGCATGCGAGGAAGGGCGTTGCTCTGGCGCCCCGGAATGCCCAAGCCCTGACCTACCTGGCGTTCGCGTATTTGGTGTGACCATCGAAGAGTGTGAGCGCCTAGCCGCCCAGGATCTCCTCGGGTGCGAAGCGGATGAACAGCCCTATAACGATGCGTGCGGCTGCGGCTGTATCGGCGACGGTGGCCAGCCGATGGAGTGTGACTGTCCCGATATCGATGAGCCGGCATGCGGTTTTAATGGCGTGACGTATCGCAACGAATGTGAGGCGACATGCGCTGGTGTACACTCAAACCCCGGTGCATGTAATGCATGTCCACCACTCGAATGCCTCAATGAATGCGGGGCAGGTCAAACCTACGCCCGTGACGACCGCGGTTGCGAAGTGTGTGATTGCTGCGACGAACCTGTCTGCAATAATCAATGTGAGCTCGGGTACGCCCGTAATGAGCTTGGCTGCCCGAGCTGCGAGTGTTGTCCAGCTCTAGACAACTGTGCCCTTGAATGCGAAGGCGGTTTCCTGCAAGACAATACGGGCTGCACGATCTGTGAGTGCGACCCAAATCCGGTCGATATTCGAGAACGCGACAACTAAATTTTAAACCGAAGTGGCAACGAGCGCTGTTACTTCCGCCTCCCTTGGTGCATCAACCGGCGGGACCGCCAGAAAGCTGAACGAGAGAGTCAATGGAACGGGCACGCCTGCATCAGTTGTTACGATTTTGGCGTGAATATCCTCACCGGTATCGCTGGTGGTATGCACTCGGCCTGATCTGCCTCATCGCCACCAACCTCCTCACCGTCGCGATCCCAACATTTATTCAGTATGCGATCGACGGTATCGCCGAGACAAACCCCGAGGGTCTTTCACCCATGGGTTGGGCTGGCATCATGCTTCTCGCGGGCTGTTCCATCATGGTGGTTCGTACCCTGAGCAGAACGCTTTTCTTTAACCCCGGGCGCGCGGTGGAGTTCTATGTCAAGTCAGACATCTTCAGAAAGCTGCTTGGGCAATCTCGAGCCTATTTTGACAAGATGGCCACCGGCGACATCATCTCTCGCGGCACCAACGACGCGAACGCCATGCGCGCGCTGATTGGCTTTGGCAGCCTTCAGCTCTTCAACGTGACGTTTATTGTCTTACTCACCACGGGACGGATGTTACAGCTCAGCCCTCAACTCGCGCTGCTGTGCGTGGTCCCCCTCTTCGGAGGCGCCCTAGTTATGCGCTGGGCCGTCATCAAATTATGGTCTTTGCAGGCGGAAGCACTGGCGCAGCTCAGTATGCTGAGCGAGAGAATCTTGGAGACCTACGCAGGTGTGAGCCTGATACAGGCTCATAATGCATTCAGCGGTGCCCACCAACGTTTCGATAAAGAAAACAGCAAGCTACTCGACCTCGCCGAACGCATGTTATCCATTAGAACATGGTTGCTACCCGTCGTCGGCGTGGCGGGCCAACTCTGTGTGGTGGTGGTGCTATACTATGGAGGGCGAGATGTCATCGCCGGACAATTAACACTTGGCCAACTGACAGCGTTTATCACATACATCACAGTTCTTTCGGGGGGGCTCCGCTCGCTCGGGTTCTTGATCGGCGCCTTTCAACGGGGCCAAGTCGGGCTCGGACGCATTTACGAGGTGCTCGACGCCCCCATCGACCGAGCGGAAGGCAAGACGGATTGCCCTACACCAAATGCCCAGGGTCATGATGTCAAGGTTACTCAGCTATCCTTTACTTATCCCAAGGCGAATCAGCCAAGTCTTCAAGACATTACTTTTGATGTGAAAGCGGGCTCAACCCTCGGGCTATTTGGCCCGACGGGCTCTGGCAAGAGTACCCTGCTGAGAATTCTCGCACGAACCTATGACCCACCCGAAGGACAAGCCTTTTTATCTGGCGTCGACATCAACACCATTCGAGTGGAGTCGTACTGGAAAGACGTTGTATTGGTACCTCAGGAGCCATTCCTCTTCAGCCAAACCATTCGAGACAATATTGCCCTACGCTCCTATGGCGACTCCGTGGAGGATGGACGCCTCATGGACGCCCTCGCGGACGCACAACTTTCCGACGAGGTTGACGCCCTCGCCGACGGGCTTGAAACGGTGGTTGGAGAGCGCGGCGTCACTCTATCCGGTGGGCAAAGACAGCGTACTGCGCTCGCACGCGCCTTCTATCGGCCCTTTCAGATGCTCATACTTGACGATGTCATGAGCGCGGTTGATCACGCCACGGAGAGCGCCCTCATCAACGCTGTGTACCGACGCGTGGATGGCCGCACCGCAATCATGGCGTCACACCGAATCTCGGTCCTCGCCCAAGCCGACCACATTATCGTTCTAGACGAGGGTCGCATCGTCGACCAAGGCAGTCACAGTGAGTTGTGCTCTCGCCCGGGGTTGTACCAACGCGCTTGGGAACTCCAGAATGGCGAGTCCGCGGAGGTGACCATCGATGTCTGATACCCAGCGGACAGATTGGCAGCTGCTCAAGCGTCTGTGGGCGCACGTCGTCGATCGCAAGCGACTCATACTGATTACAGTGACGACTATCCCCCTTGGAATCGGGGCTGAACTGTACCAGCCCTTACTGCTGAAGCAGGCTATAGACAAGGGGATCGGCGAGGGCAATGCAACAGTTTTACCCGGTCTCGCGCTTCAATTCCTGGGACTCGTCCTCATCGGCTTTATCACCAAGACTTTTGGCATGTACACGCTTCAGAAAACTGGCCTGAAGACCATCGCTCAGTTGCGTTCAACCATCTTTCGCCACGTGCTGCGGCAAAGCCAAACGTTCTTTGACAAACGCACAACGGGCTCAATCATGACCAGGACCATCAACGATGTTGAAGCGATCTATGAGAGTCTCGCCTGGGGCGCGGTCGGTCTCGTCGCGGACGCGTTGATGATCATTGGCACCTTCGCGATCATGCTCAGCCTCGACTGGAAGCTCACGCTCATCTCCTTCGCGCTCTCCCCCCTGATCGTATTGGTGGTCAATATCTTCAGAAAACGACTCAGGGTTTATTATACCAGCATCCGCAAATCTCTGAGCGCCTTGAACGGCTATTTTGCCGAACAAATTCATGGCATGCAGGTCATCCAAATGAATGGTGCACAAACCAGCGCCGACGAAGCCTTTAGGCGCCAAGCCCACGACTACCTCGACACCTATCGAAAAGCCAACTGGTGGGATGCAGGTCTTTTCGCGGTCATGGACGGAATGAGCGCGCTCGCCGTCGGCATCATGATCGCCTATGGCGCCTGGGCTATCGGCGTAGAGGTCGATGGCATCACATTAGGATTGCTGGTCGCTTTCATCGATTACCTGACGAAGGTCTTCGTGCCGATTCGGGAGCTATCCGGAAAGATGGCGATGATCCAACGGTCCGCTGCTGCATTAGACCGTGTCTTTGGCCTGCTCGACACCAACACGGAAACCAAAGATGGCGCAACGCAACGGCCCTCGGCTGAGGGTCATGTGGCGTTTGAGGCGGTATCCTTTCGCTACAGTGACGACGGGCCTCAGATTCTCCATGACATCCAATTCCAGATATCGCCAGGCGAGGTCGTGGCGGTGGTG
The DNA here is from genome assembly GCA_049889275.1 of Bradymonadia bacterium. Classification (GTDB taxonomy): domain Bacteria; phylum Myxococcota_A; class Bradymonadia; order UBA7976; family UBA1532; genus UBA1532. Next base: position 24,461 of record JBMHDS010000124.1, read on the forward strand.
GGCGCGACCGGCTCTGGCAAGACCACCATAAGCAAGCTGCTTTTGCGCCAATACGACACCTATCGAGGTCGCATCACCTTAGATGGCCACGAGCTCCGAGATCTGAACAAAAACGATATCCTAGATAACGTCGCCGTCGTTCAGCAGGACCCTTATCTATTCCAAGGCAGCATTGCCGAAAACGTGCGTCTCTGGGACTCAAACGTGACCGAAGCTACGATGAGACAAGCCTGCAAATATGCGCGGGCGGCCGAATTCATCGAAACCGACGCGATTGGCTACGATTTCCAAGTCGCTGACCGCGGGTCCAACCTATCCGCCGGACAGCGACAGCTCATCAGTATGGCAAGGGCCTTCGCACGGGAATCGCCGCTTGTCATCTTGGACGAAGCGACGTCGAGCGTGGACTCTCAGACCGAGCATCTCATCGACGCGGCGATCGAGGAGTTGTTCGCCAAAAAGACCGTTTTGGTGATCGCTCATCGACTGTCCACCATCGCGAAGGCCGACCGCATTCTTGTACTCGACCGTGGCCGTATCGTTCAATCGGGCTCACACGATGAACTCTTGCGTGAATCAGGCCACTACAAAGTACTCGTTGAAACCGGCTTCTCCAGCTAACATAAGCCGATGAGAATTCTCCCGTTACTGGCGCTATCGATCACATCTTGGCTGGGGTGCCAAAACGTAGAGGCACCGACGCCGGCCCAAACGAAGACGCCGCCAAAGGGCGTATCGCAAGCGGCCACCCGCGCCTTCAGCAACGCCGAGGGGGCGCATCACCTCTTTGCGCAATTCGTCATGGACACGCTCACTGAACTCGCGCTCTATGACGAGGCCATCGCCTATACAGAGTCTGTTCTGCAGCAAAACCCGAAAGACGCCTACCTGTGGATACTTAAGGCGATCGCGCTGACAAAATCGAGCGCGTTTGATGAAGCCGCTGTGGCATTTGCCCAGGCGGCCCAGCGACGTCCGACCGATAGCGAGATCCAATTACAGTGGGGCATGGGTCGCCTCGCAGCAGGTGCACCCACTGAGGCCGCACAACATTGGCGACAAGCCACATCGCTCGACCCAAAGAACGTTTCAGCCCACTTAGAACTCATTCGCTACTATCGTTCGAATGAAAGGGCTGATGACGCCAGCGACCAGTCTGTACGCGCCTATCAAGCGAATCCAAACGATGGCAGAGTCCTGCTCGAGGTGGCCCGTTCTGCTGTGGACAGCGAAGGCTTCGATGCAGTCCACGCCCGCTATAATCGAGCGATCACTGCCATGCCAACCCTAATCGACGCCTATACGGAGCTCGCACGTTATGCAGCAAAGCGTGGCGAACACCGGATCGCTCGCGATGCGATCGCTCGTGGGCAGCGGGCCCTACCCCGCTATCGAGGATGGGCGGCACTGAAGCAGGCTTTAAAATCGTCGGTCAACGCGCCGTCGAGGGCAAACGACGATTGATGCTATAAGCGCCTCGCCCTTCGGCAACGAGCCGGTCATCACCACGCTGCAGCACACGCATGTGGACCACCACAACACGAGCCCCAGTCCGCCGGACCTCCGCCTCACACCATAGCGCTTCGTCCGTTAACCCATGCTGTAGAAAATCCATGCGCAGGTCGATAGTCGATACGGCCGTACCTGGCTCCAGCGTGGTGAGGGCAGCCAAGCCGCCGGCCGCATCGGCGAGTGCCGAGGTGACGCCCCCATGCAATGCCGGCCGATTTGGATCACCGATTAACCAAGACGCGAAAGGGATCATCATGCGCGTCTCGCCAACCGCAATGCGCTCCACCTTGAGACCCAGATACTTATTGAAGGGAATGAGCTCTTCGAAGAAATGGACCAAAGACTCGAATTCTGAAATACCGTCACGCATCAGCGAACGACTGAGCCAGGCTCACTGTCTGCCCCAACAGGGACCAAGCGGCCGTCACGACCTTCCGCCATCAGCAACATCCCTTGACTCTCAAAACCAAAGATCTTTCGAGGCTTCAAGTTGGCCACAACGACCACATGACGACCCAACAATTCTTCGGGCGTCAAATGCTCCGCCACACCGGCGAGAACCTGCCGCGTCTCGAAACCCAGGTCTACAGTGGTTCGGATGAGCTTCTTGCTCTTTGGCACAGCTTCAGCCTCAAGAACGGTCCCTATCCGCAGATCCAGCTTTTGGAAATCATCAAACTTAATTGGCGCCTCGAGGGGCTCGTAGGGCTCTTCAGTTTCATTGTTAGCCCCTGCGTTTGCGCGCTCCAACAGGATCTCCGTCTCGCGCTCGACCACTTCATCTGCCAACTTGTTCACCAAAATCTCCGAATCGCCAAGTGCCGCGCCGGCCACAAGATGAAGCTCACCAGCGCTCTGCCAGTCCACTCGCCCCGCCCCGTCCTTCCTCGAACTGTCGAGGACATCTTTGAAATCGAGCATTTTGCGTAAACGCGAGGTGATGTGTGGGATAAATGGATCGAGCACCACCGATAGGGTCGCCATGACTTGCAAGGACAAATGAATCGTGGTGGCACAGCGCTCGGGTGCAGATTTACGGGTCGCCCATGGCTCGCTGTCATTGAAATATTTGTTGCCGGCCCTCGCGAGTCCCATCGCCTCCTCGAGCGCGTCGCGGAACCGATAATTCTCAATGAGTTCACCCACCCGCTCTGATGTGGTCTCGAGCGCTTTTACGATGGCCTGATCGAGCTCGGAGTAGGTGCTAGGCGCTGGAACCTTACCGTCGAAATGTTTTTTCGCAAACGCGAACGCACGGTTGACGAAATTGCCCAGTGTGTCGGCAAGCTCGTTGTTCACCGCAGCCTGCAGACCATCCCAAGCGAAATCCGAATCACGTGTTTCCGGCATGACCTTTGTGAGACCATAACGGAGGTAATCGGCGGGATACTTCTCAAGGAACTCATGCAGCCAGACAGCGATGCCACGAGAGGTCGATGTCTTCATACCCCTCAGATTAAGGAACTCATTCCCCGGCACATTATTGGGCAGCACGTAGTCACCCTTGAGCTTCAGCATGGCCGGAAAGATGACGCAATGAAACACGATATTGTCTTTACCGATAAAGTGAATCAGTTTGGTGTTCGAATCTTGCCAATACGGCTTCCATGCCTCCCCATCGCCGCGTTTCTGTGCCCATTCCCGCGTGAGCGAGATGTATCCTATGGGGGCATCAAACCAGACGTACATCACCTTGCCGTCCGCATCGATCCCGGCGTTCTCCGCTACATCCTGAGGCACAGGCACCCCCCAGGGCAGGTCACGTGTCATCGCGCGTTTTGCGAGGCCTTCTTGCAACCAACTCTTCACCTGGCCGCGCACGTTTGGCTTCCAGTGTGACTTCTCACCCATCCACTCCTCGAGCCAGGCTTGAGCCTTATCGAGTGGTAGATACCAATGCGCGGTGTCTTTGAGCACGGGCTCTGAGTCGGTGATCATAGAGCGCGGGTTCTTGAGCTCTTTTGGGCTCAGCGTCTGGCCGCACTGCTCACATTGGTCTCCATAGGCGTCATCAAAACCACACTTGGGACATTCGCCTCGAACGAATCTATCCGCGAGGAACAATCCGGCTTCAGCATCGAAGAGCTGTGACTGTTTTTCGACCTCGAATACGCCCTGATCTGCCAATGATCGGAAGAACATCTGACTGGTCTCCCGATGAGTCGGACTCGTCGTGCGCCCGTAGTAGTCAAAGCTGACCCCAAGACCTTCAAAAGCAGCCGACATCATACCGTGAAAACGATCGACCACATCCTGCGGGTCAACACCTTCCGCCCGCGCTCTGAGCATGATCGGCACACCGTGCTCGTCCGAACCGCAAACGTGCACGACATCCTGGCGACACAGGCGCATATATCTGACGTAAATATCAGCCGGCAAGTACACACCAGCCACGTGACCGATGTGTATCGGACCATTCGCATAAGGCAATGCAGAAGTCACCATGTAGCGATCTGTTCCCAAATCCGTCATCTCCGCAGCTCCGTATTCATTCGAATGGTCCGCTTAGTAACCTAAAGCAATTATGGCCGATACAAAAAAACACAGCGGTCCAAGAGCAATTCCGCATGCCTTATCATCCAAAAAGGAATGACCGCTCAAAAAACCGCGAAGCGGAGGCCCAACCTATTGTATGCTTTCGGCACAGCACCCGTGATGGAGTCTCAAAATGCAGAGGTATTCGTTTGGCATTGTTTTGGCGCTTACCTTTTTTTCCGGCTGCCAAGACTCCTCCCCCCCCAATCAAACCGTTCGACCAGACGTCGGCACCTCGGACGCGGGGATGATCTCAGTCGATTCTGCGGCACCCGACTTGGCCGTAATGCCAATTGATGCCGCGCCGCCGCCACCTGACTCAGCCCCCATCCCAGAGACGTCATTTCGGGTGGAGACGGTACTGTCGATGGAAGAGACAGCCGCCGGCAATACCCAACGGGTCACGTGTAGCGTACTCTACCCAGATGGCAGCCCCGTTGATGACGTGATCACACGTGTTGAGATACGGCCGGCCGTTGGCTGGGCGGTCTCTGGCGACGAACGAGGTACTTACATCGGACAACGGGCGGGTGAATATCAGGTTCGCTGCCTCGCGGGCAGCCTCGGACTTCAAGACACGACTCCAGCGCAGTGGCAGGTGGTCGCAGGCCCTGCAGCACGCCTAACCGCCACCGCCGAGCCCGCCGAGATTAGGGCGGGCAGTTCGAGTACGGTTGGCTGTCTCGCAGAGGACGCCTATGGTAATGAGACCACCCCATCCAATATCATGTACATCGCGCAACCCAACAACATCACCTTCACCGGTAACGACGCGACCGGTACAACCGCTGGCCGGCACTTGATATCGTGCACCGCGGATGGGGTTGCGAGCTCCGGTGGTGCGCCGCTCGTCATCCAACCTGCCGAGGGCGCGGAGCTCATCGTATCTTTGAGTCCTCAGCGGGATGCCTACACCGTCGGCACCATCTTGACCAGTGAAGCGCGCCTCGTGGATGCATTTGGTAATGAGGTCACAGACAGCCCCATCCGCTGGTCGATGATACCTGAGCTGCCTGGGTTTGGGCGGGGCAGATTTCAGCTGACTGAGGAAGGTATCTTCACCCTTACAGTCAGCGCTGCGCTCGAAGATGGCGCGACAATCGAGCGCACATTCACCATCCGCGTTGATTCCTCAGGGCCTACGATTCGCTGCCTATCGCCTGCCCCCAATGCCATGCTTCGCTTATCCGACGATGTGATACTGCGCGGCGAGGTCAGTGATACCAGTACGGTGGGATTGGTCGAAGTGGATGGTATTCCAGTGCCCATCGATGACGCGGGTGGCTTCAGCTGGCCGCTCGATACCGCACCCGGTATTAACACCGTTACGGTCACCGCCCTCGATGAATTTGGCCAAGAGACTCAGATCATTTGCCCATTTTTTGTTGCAGAGTCATATGTGCCCGAGGCCGACAGCATCGACGACGCTATTACACTCGACTTTGGTCCGAGTGCCATCGACGATGGTCCAGGTGCCAACCCATTACAAAGCTTCGCCGACCTTTTCCGACTAGTGGTAGAATCGCCCGCGCTCATCCAAGTTCTCAACGACGCAGCGCTGTCTCAGAATCCACTCATCAACAACCGATGCTTGCAGGATTCGTTCTTTGGTTGCCTCTTCAGAGCCACGGTTCGATATCAATCGTTACAGATTCGGGGCAGCAAAACCGTCTCTTTAGGGCTGTATGATGGAGGTCTTACCTTCTCCATGCGACTCAACAACGTACGCGTCAATGTAGCTGTCTCCGGCACCTTGAGTTCCTCGGGTTATGTTGAGGCGCGCTCCATTCAAGTCGGCGGTCGCTTTAGATTGACGGTCAACGCACAAGGCGTGCCCGAACTCACGGGCGAAAATCAAACCATCACAGTGGGGGCGCTCGAGAGCGACTTTGGCGGTTTCGCTGGATTCCTCATCGACCTCATATTCCCACTCGTGGAAGGCACCATACGCAACGAGCTCGTCAATACGCTTGGTAGCTTCATAGGCAGCGAATTGGACACGATTCTATCCGGCGCGCTCGGCGGCCTGGACCTCTCAGCATTCAGCCTTGGTTTCGATGTTGAGTCCCCCTCTGGAGAGCCCATCCAACTCCAAATGCCCACAAGCTTGAGCACCATGAACGCAACGGAACAGCGATTACGGGTCGGGTTATCGACCCGCGTCAATGGACCGATTCGTAACGCCTTGCCGTCTGCGGGTGTACCTGTGTTCGGTCCATTGGCTGCCCCTGAACGCATGGAGCCTGGCAACCTCAGCGCGCTTATCAATCTAGGCCTGGTCAATCAGCTGCTGCATGGTTTGTGGCGTGCTAATTTCTTTGGCATCGAAGACGCCGGCGCATTGCTTGGTGATGACAGCGCGGGCCTCGGCTTTAGCTTTCAGCTGTTAGTGCCACCGGCGGTCGAGGCGATCCCTGGTGAAGATGCGATACGGCTTCATTTTGGTCCAGCAGAGGGGGCGCTGAGCTATCCTGAGCTATTTGAGGAGCCTATCGGTCTCATCATGGCGGCGACGCTCACGCTCGATATCGGGCTCACACCGGCCGGAGAACTCCAGTTCGGTGCTGACGGTCTTAATTTTGAATCACTTCGACTCCTGGTCGAAGGCGTACAAATGGAAGCTGCGGACCAAGAGGCCCTTGAGCAAGACTTAGGGCGGGTTGTCCAATCCCTGGCAGCTGGAGCGCTCGGACAAGCATTGCCCTCACTCCCCGTACCCGCGATCAATCTACCCGATGACCTCATCGAATATGGAGTACCCGCGGGCACCTCATTGGGTATCGCCAATCCACGCTTCGGCCTATCAGAAACGCACATCTTATTGGATGGAGAACTCGGCCCATGAAACAGTCTAGCCTTTTTCTTTTCTTGGTGGGTGCTCTGATGGTCGCGTGCGATGACTCAAGCTCTGGACCGACTCGTGCGCCGGATGACGCGTCAAGCGCTCAAACCGATATCAGCTTGACTGACAGCGCCCAACCCGACAGCACAAACTTGGTCATGGACGCAGGAACGGTGGTCGACGCTCGCTTGGAGCCGCTCGCCTGGATTGAGCTCGATATTGACCAGACCCGCGCGCTGTACAAAACGAATACGCCCTACCCCATCACTGTACGGGCATACAATCGAATCGGTGAAGAGGTCCCAGCCACGGACGTTGTATATCGTACAGAGCCCGAAGGTATCGCCGAAGTTGTAGATAACGCGGTGTCTTTCAGCGCCTCTGGGCCCGGGCTGCTTCTGGCTTGCATGGGTGAGATTTGCGGTGAGCGCGCCTTTCGAGCAGATGATGGTCCACCGCGAATCACTGTGACACAACCATCCCGAGCGGCGGCATTCACCGGTGAAGATGAACGTCAGGTGACCGTAGCCGGCACCGTACAAGACCTGAGCAACGAGACTCGCGTTTATGTCAACGGTGAGCCGGTCGAGACCAACGAGATGGGGCAATTCGAAACGCAGGTTCAAGCCGAGTTCGGCACCAACACGATCACCGTCTTTGCGGACGATGGAATCAGCCTCGAATCGACCACGGATACCCGCGATGTGCAGTGGGCGCCGCGCTATATTCCTGTCTCACCGGAGGGGGTCAGTTTCGAGAGCGCAGGGCTACTCAGGCTTGACCAAAGATTATTCGGCTCGGGTCGCCCTCCCGCGCTCAACGCAATGCAAGCAGAAATCGAGGTAGAATCCCTTGGCCACCTTCTCGAGGTCTTCTTCGCGCTGATCGATGTGGAGACGCTGCTTGACGCCGACGCCTTGTTCGGAGCCGATGAGGGTGCCGTTTCGATTCGTGAGGCGTCGCTTGGACCTGCAGAAGTTGATTTCCTGATCACTGACTTTGGGCTCGAACTCTTTCTTCGATTTCCCGAGGTATCGGTGACCACAGGTGGTTCCATCGACCTACAGGGGGCGTCTCTCGACCTCGACGGAACGATCACCATCGCGGTCGCCGCCCGCATTGAACTGATTCTTGATGTCCAAGAGCAATTCACCGTGGACGTTGGTGACTCAGCGGTCGTGGTGGAGTCCGTCGTTGGTGACTTCGCTGCGCCAGGTGTCGGTGCGCTGTTGACCGTTGGAGGCGGTGGTATCGGCCGCACGATTGAGACCGCCTTTGGTGATTTGGTAGATGACGTCGTGCGCACTCAAATCGCAGACTTCACACGCGACGCGCTCCTCGGTCTCTTTGGCGATCTGCGCAACCTGCCGCTGGAACTCGATCCTGGTATTGAAGGTGCTGACCCAGTGCAGATGACCCTTAGTTTGTATCCGGTATCGGCAGAGCATCGGCCTGCAGCCTGGTCCCGTTACGTATTAGATGGTGGTCTGTTCCATGGAGAGCCTATCGAGCTGAAGGCCAATGACCCCGGTGTGGTCGCCTTGCCACAAACCGCCTGGCCGAGCGCGCCCGGCGATGGCATTGGCATCGGCCTGCGGCTCAGCTTCTTCAACGCCTTACTGCACGAGGTCTGGCGTGCTGGACTCCTCGAGGTGGATTTCCCGCCTCCAGAAGGCCTAGAGCTCATCATAGAGGCCGTTCGGGTGAGCGCCCAACTTCCACCGATGATCGTGCCCACGGAGGGCCGGCGTGATACCGAGTTTGAGTTACAAATCGGCGAGCTTGCAATCTTTGCGACTAGTCCAGGCGCGGCCGGGGCAGACGAGTTCAGGGTCAGCCTGCGTTCCGGCATGGTGATTCGCTTCGATAGCGATAACTTAGAGTTACGTTTAGATGATGTCCCCGATGTCACCGTGCAGCTCGTGGAGCAGGTCTCAGAGCAGCCGCTATCGACATCACTCCTCGAGGTCGCCCTACAGCAGATCGTATGGGAGCAGATCAGCGCGGCCCTTGTTGGTGGCTTAGACCTCGGCCTCGGCACCATCGAGATCGATCCCGAGGCGCTCGCCGCGTTCGCACCGCAGATTATATCGATGACCGCTGCCCCCGAATTTAGCCAGGAACGAAGTGTTCAACTTGATCAGCTTAATTTGGAGGGCGCACTGCGTATCACTCTGGGGCTGGCACCGGATAATCTCGAGATGCCAGCTGAATAACGGTCACTCTACTGAATGCGAGCGCCCAGACGGGTCCCCCGATTGATGCTCGGCACCAATGGGTCTTTACTGGCCTGCCGAGTCCGGCGAGCCTCCCGCTGTTTCTTTCGGCTCGCTTTAGCGCGTGCCCGTGCCTGCTGCGCTCTCATGCGCGCCAGTGTACGGGACCTAAGTCCTCTACGCTGGCTGACCCGGCTCGGTGCAGCCATTGTCGATACCTCGTATAGGCTTAACTCGGGCCTCACAGCGACCGCATTCGCCGATACGGCCTTCCGTGACGGAGCGGCGTTTGGCTTGGCCGCCACTTGGTCCACAGTCACGTCAGGGACGGTGGCATGTCCACCGCAGTTTACGCCATCAGGGTCTCTGCCGGCCGTCTCTTTAGCTTTCGCGAGAGTCGCCTTCAACTTAGAGCGCAGGGAACCCGCCACCATATCGAGGTCACCGCGGGAGCGGCGCGCATAGACCCGCACATGAACGTGTGTATCATGCCCTTTGAGGTGCCTCAGCTTACTCTTGCCCTCTACCCCCATTTGCTTGGGAAACCACGCTTTCAAGTCACTGTCTGTTAGATGAGGCTGCTGACGTGCGTGCTCAAACAAGGCTTGAATGAGTTTTCGCTCGGAAAACAAGTATTGGGTTTCACGGGAACGCAGAAAGCTCTCCATGAGAACCCAGGTTCGCTCGACGTCTAGATTATTTGGTTTTACACGCTGTAGCCCCTTCGGGCTGTGGCCCTTGTTCATATAGTACCCGACGTCTGCATCACGACCTGATTGATGTGACACATGGGGTTTGAATGAACCTCCATGTCGGCGCGACAGATCACCGATATGTAATGCAGGTGAGTCAGGAAAGCGCTCCGCTACGGCATCAACGGCATCACGGATGAGGTCAACCAGCTCAGACGTTCCATAGTTACGACCCTTGCGTGTTTTCATGTAAGGGCCACTGGCCAACGGAATCCCATGTGCCAGTGCGCCCCGACCAGGCTTTCCGATGCTGACCGTCTCAGGCGGTACTTCGCCCAGCCCGATCTGAATCGGTTGGCCG
>JBMHDS010000125.1:0-3410 GCA_049889275.1 Bradymonadia bacterium
ATACCGGTCGCGGCCGTATCTATATGCGCGCCCGGACGTCCATCGAGCCGATGGATAGCGGGCGTGAGCGTATCGTCGTTACCGAGTTGCCCTACCAGGTCAACAAAGCACGGCTCCAAGAGCGCATCGCTGAGCTTGTAAAGGAACGGAAAATTGAAGGCATCTCGGAGATCCGAGATGAATCTGACAAAGATGGCATGCGCGTTGTAGTCGAACTGCGTCGCGGTGAAGTGCCTGAGGTTGTCCTGAATCACTTGTTCCAACAGACCCAATTACAGTCTGTCTTTGGCATCAACATAGTCGCTTTGATAGAAGGCCAGCCGCGCCTGTTGAACCTAAAACAGGTGATCGAGTCGTTTATCCGTCACCGCCGGGAGGTAGTGACTCGACGTACAGTCTACGACCTTCGAAAAGCACGCGAGCGTGCACACGTCCTGGAAGGTTTGGCGGTTGCGCTTGCCAGCATCGACGAAATCATCGAACTCATCCGCGCGTCTGCGTCTCCCGCCGAGGCACGTCAAGGGCTCGTCGGCCGAGTCTGGGCCCCAGGCGTGGTGTCTTCGCTGCTCGAGCGCGCCGGCGCAAAAGCGACTCGCCCCGAAGAGTTAGGCGACGAGTTTGGCTTGCAAGAGGATGGCTATCACCTCTCCGAGCGCCAAGCCCAGGCCATCCTGGATTTGCGTCTGCATCGACTGACCGGGCTAGAGCAAGACAAGATCGTCGCCGACTACGAAGAGTTGCTCGCCAAGGTAGATGATCTACTCGACATCCTCGGTAATCCTGCGCGTTTGATGGCAGAGATTCGCGGTGAACTCGAAGAACTTCGTGAGACTTATGCTGACCCACGTCGGACCGAAATCCGTGACGTTTTTCAAGGATTCAATCGCGAGGACTTGGTCACACCAGAGGATGTCGTCGTAACGCTCTCGCACGAGGGCTATATAAAAGCGCAAAGCCTCGGAGAGTACCGCGCGCAACGTCGAGGTGGGCGAGGTAAAACAGCGGCTCGGACGAAAGAAGAAGATTTTGTCGCCAAGCTGTTTATCGCTCACACGCACGACACGATGTTGTGTTTCTCGAGCCGCGGCAAAGTCTATTGGCTGAAAGTCTACGAAGTGCCCCAGGCGAGTCGCGCTGCGCGCGGTACACCTATCGTCAACATGTTGGACTTGGAGGACGGCGAGCGCATTCACGCTGTTTTGCCGATTCGCGAGTTTTCCCAAGACGGCTATGTCTTCATGGCGACCGCACGAGGGACGGTCAAGAAAACCCGTCTGGTGGATTTCTCTCGGCCTCGTAGCGCCGGCATCATCGCAGTCGACTTGGTCGATGGTGATGAACTGGTTGGTGTCGCCATTACCGACGGCATGAGCGACATCATGCTGTTCTCAGACAACGGCAAGTGCATTCGGTTTAAGGAATCTGATGTGCGTGCGATGGGTCGCGTCTCTCGCGGCGTGCGCGGTATGGAACTTAACGAATCCGGTCGCATTCAGGCATTGATCGTGACAGATGAGGCCAGTGAAGAGGATCTGGTCCTGACGGTTACTGCTAACGGCTACGGGAAAAACACGAAGTTGAGTGATTACCGCACTCAGGGCCGCGGTGGAAAAGGGCTGATTTCGATCCAAACCAGCGATCGTAACGGTGCAGTAGTCAGTGCGCTCCGCGTACGTCCATCTGACGAAATTATCCTCATCACTGACGGCGGCACGTTAGTGCGCACGCGCGTTGATGAAGTCAGTGTATTGGGTCGCAACACCCAAGGCGTTCGGTTAATCCGCCTCAATGGTGGCGAACTGTTGGTAGGGCTCACCGGCGTCGTTGAATCCGAAAATGACCTGGATGAAGACGAAGAGAACGAGGCGGGCATTGACGCCAATGCCCAAATTGGTGAATCGGCGAGCGATGCCAAAGACAGTGATGCTGCGCAACCTGGGAATGAGGCGTCGGGTGACGGCGCTAACGCAGAACCCACCGAATAACGCCTACAGTGGCTGTCCCGTTTGAGGGCAGCAAAGCCGGTTGAGAATTGCAGTCAAAGCAGTTTTCTAATGGAAGAATTTAATGAGTCGAGTACTTAACTTTAATCCTGGGCCTGCGACGCTGCCGCTCGAAGTGCTGGAGCGCGCCAAAGAAGAGTTCCTGGACTTTCGAGGTACGGGGATGTCCGTGATGGAGATGAGCCATCGCGGTAAGGTGTTTATGAGTGTCGCTGAGGAGACCGAAAGCTCGCTTCGTCGCCTGATGAGTATTCCGGACAGCTATCAGGTGCTGTTCCTTCCAGGTGGGGCTAGCATGATGTTCGCTGCCGTGCCGCTCAATCTTTTGCCCAACGGAGGCGCCGCAGGCTACGTCAATACCGGCTCCTGGTCGACAAAAGCTATTGCACAAGCGAAAGCTTACGCAGACGTTCGGGTCGTTGCCTCCAGCGAAGGAACGAGCTTTGACCGTGTCCCTGACCGGGAAACATGGGACTCGCTCGATGGCTTGGAGTACGTCCATATCACACCCAACGAGACTATCGGTGGGGTTGAGTTTCATGCAGAGCCCGACGTCGGCGGCGTGCCGATTGTTGCGGATATGTCCTCCAACATCCTGTCCAAGGAAATTGACGTATCCAAATACGGTGTTATTTACGCTGGCGCGCAGAAGAACATCGCAATTTCCGGTCTAGCCCTAGTCGTCGTGGATAGTGCGCTGGTCGGCGAGGCACACCCGATGACGCCGGCCGTCGTTAACTTCGCGCAGCAAAACAAAAACGACTCTATGTTGAATACGCCGAATACGTTCGCTTGGTATTTGGCCGGCCTTGTCTTCGAATGGCTGGAAGAGCGTGGCGGAATCGCTGCTGTTGAAGAAGCTAACAAACGTAAAGCCTCTACGCTCTACGCTGCCATAGATGGATCAAATTTTTATGCCAATCCGGTGCGGCCTACAGATCGCTCGATTATGAATGTACCTTTTACGTTGGCCGATGCTGAGCTTGACCAATCTTTCCTTGCCGCTGCCGATGATGCGGGGCTGGCCGGGCTTAAAGGCCATCGAAGCGTCGGTGGCATGCGCGCCAGCATCTATAACGCGATGCCGCAAGAGGGTGTCGATGCGTTGGTTGACTTTATGCGTGAGTTCGAACGCACCCACGGCTAAGCGAGTTAAGGCAAAGCGATGTACAAAGTCCGGACCATTAACAATATCTCTGTTGCCGGCTTAAACCGCTTGCCTCGTGAGCACTACGAAGTTGCTTCAGAGATGGCTCAGCCTGATGCCATTTTGGTCCGCTCGTCAAAATTGGATGCTACCGACCTGTCGGATAGCTTAGTTGCGATAGGACGGGCCGGAGCAGGCGTAAACAATATTCCCCTTGACGCGTGCAGTGACCAAGGCGTAGTGGTCTTTAACGCACCAGG
>JBMHDS010000126.1:0-5609 GCA_049889275.1 Bradymonadia bacterium
GTCTTTGCGGCCAATAACCCTTTCAACGAAGTGGTGGTCGGCTGGACACAAGATGGCCTTGCCACGCCACCTCAAGCGGAATGGCATCTACGCTTCGTCATGCCGGCGAACGATGTGACGTTGAGTCCTCAGATTCAGGTCGTCGACCTCGACGTGCAGCGACGTACCGGAGAAGGGACAGAGGGCAATAAACGCATCTTTACCGTCATCCCCGAGAACGCGAGGGGGCTTCTCTTCATCTTTCATGGCACGGGCGGCAGCGCGAATATCATCGATAAACCTGCGGCACGTTACCTGGCAATGGCGGCTGCGCTGCGGGGTTATGCGGTCATCGTGCCGGAGGCCAAAGAAGTCACCGATGGCGACCAAAATGGAGACCGTAAGATTCGATGGGATGTCGCGCCTTTTGTGGATATGAACGCGGACCTTCAAGACATTGTCGCTTATTCGACGATGATGACCGAGCGAGGTCATGTGCCTGCAGACGGGCCACGGGTTGCTCTAGGCATGTCCAACGGAGGTGCTTTTGCAGTCACGGTTGGCGCCGCGCTACCCCAGTTCGAAGCGGTTGTGTCCTTCTGCGCAACCGGCGTCAGCGCGGTATCCGAGAGGACCGCAACGCCCACGGCCTGGTTCATGTGCGCAAACGACACTAACGAGACCCTTTCAGCATCCCGCGAGAGATGGGCCGATGGCACCATGGCGCTCATGGAGAATGGTGTTCGAACGGCGTTCGATCTACATCCGCCCTCCCCTGTGTATGCCGGTCGATTTGCCCGCATCGAAGGCGTCAACGCTGAGCGTTCGGCCGCAGCTGTATCAGAGCTCGCAGCAGGCGATTGGCTCGATGATGAGGGATACCTCACTGCGCTGCCAGGTGAGGTCATCTCGGGTACGTCTGATGCCCCGGAAGATTACCAAGCATTCCGACAGATCATAAACAGAACCAGTATGCGTCAGGTCATGGCAGAGCTGAAAGCCGCTTATGCAGACCATACGCTCTATGATGACTGGGCAACACGCTGCCTTGACTTTATGGGCGCCAATTCAGGTCTGTAAGGTTCAGCGAGTATACACCTTACCCTATCGTCGTTGTGATCGATTCGGCTTGACGCACACTTGATAGACTCCGTGACCACGCGCTATCCGTGATAGTGCACACCGAGCTGAGCATCGCCGATGAGCGCGTAGACTGATTCCACAAGAGATTGCGAGAGATGCGTGCTCGTGCAATCGCTCTCTAAGCGGTCGAGATTGCGTTTATCGCTTTGTGCGACCTGGCTGACGACGTTTGTGCGCGAGCCGACCATGTTCCGTCCAAGGAAATCGGCAAGGGCTGTCATCGTCGCTTCCCGGTCGAGAATCAGAGCCTCATATTGCAGCAGTTTTACCCGGCTCGGTTCAGCCTGTTCAAATGCGTGCCAACCCTCGTAATAAGCGCGGTACTCACCGATCCAAGTGCGCCATAGGTCGGTTCTGAGTACATCGTCTTCATTCGATACCCAATGACAACGAACCCCCCAACGAATAATCGATTCAAGCCAGTTCACAGGATCTTTGTAGATGACGACGCATGTCTCCGGTTTTGGGCCCAAACGCGGTGCAACCGCTTGGATGTATCCATCAATCTCATCGAAGGCATGACCATGTCTGTACGCATGGTCCATCACAACGGTGCTCATATTCGATTGCACTCGGAAGTGCTTATGTCTCGGATGGTCGCGACTCGGATCCACAGCATTCGAGACTCGGACGCCGAAGCTTCCCTCCAACAAAGTCCTCAAATAATTAGTCCCACTTCGCTGTATGCCGGCATGGTGAACAACGGGTGCGAAAACAAGACGGGGATTATCTCTTAAGAGCGCTGTCGTATAACGCAGCCGAGCGCGTTGCGCGCCTAAGCTCGACCTCATCTTAAGTAAGACACCCATTACATTATCCTCGCTTATATCGACCGTGCCCCTGGTTCAGGTCAGCGAGAAGATAAAGGTGTCAGAGCAATTTTGGCAAGCGCCATTGATCGCCTTGAGCCTCACGCGTCAGCTCAGCCGCTTCGCTTTTCAGGAACAAAACGTTTTACTCAAAGGATGCTTACAATAACCTAATGACATTGACTGCCATCGAATCAATGCGAGGAGCCAGTTGTCACCTTGAGCCTGATCACTCATCACTTAAACTGCGGCTCGACCTGTCCTCGGGGTCACCAGCTCTCAGCCACATTCCCGGAGACCGTGGTCAATCACTGTCTGTTGGTGGAGACATCCGAAGGATTGGTGCTCATCGATACGGGCATGGGGCGAGCGCTCGCCGATAACCCGCTGCCAAAGATCGGACGGCTCAGGACCTATCTCTTCGGTCTCCGTAGAGACAACGCGGAGATTCACTCAGCGAAGTCCTTAATCGAGGGTCTCGGCTACTCGGCCAAAGACGTACGCCACATCATCCCCACCCATCTCGATTTTGATCATTGTGGCGACCTCGTCGACTTTCCCCACGCGCATGTGCATGTCTTCAAACAAGAAAAGTCACGTGCGCTCGCCCCCAAAAGCCCGATGGACCGCAATCGCTACCTCAAACATACATTGGCCCATGGCCCCATATGGCGCGAGTACGATGGGGCAGAAGGAGAGCCCTGGTATGGCTTTGAAACCGTCCGGGACTTACCCGGTGTGGCAAGCGATGTTCTGCTCGTCCCACTCTTTGGGCATACCGTCGGTCACACCGGCGTTGCTGTGCGCACAGCGGATGGTTGGGTCCTGCATGCGGGCGACGCGTATTACCAACGAAGAGAGTTGTTTGGCAAGACCAGCAAATGGAGTCAGAGCGTCGGTAATAGAATTCATAACAACGCGCGTCGCGCTCGCAATAATCAAGCGCGGCTTCGTGCGTTGATCGAAGACTCGAACAGCATTGACGTCTTTTGCAGTCATGACCCTAGCGAATGTCCCTGCGTGTGAGAAAAGCTGCCCGCTGAGTGATCGAGCCTCACACATCCATCCCCAGTGCCCGAAGTGGAACTGTCACGTTTGATTGACACCCTGCTCGATGTTGTCAAGGGCGACTAGACAGCCAAGATCTCACCGTTTTTCTTCAAAAAAAATGATTCGTCAATCAATGCAATGACTTGCAAACTATAAACGACCCTCATTCAACTGTGGCCCCGTATTTGCTCAGTGTGTGTTCCAGAAAACGAAAAGGAATACACCATGACCAACGCATCTATCCCAACACTGACATCACGTGCACTTTTGAGCCTATCGTTGTTGATGGCCTCGAGCGCAATGGCCCACCCAAAACAGATTCGCAGTACAGGATGTGAACACACCCAAAAGCGCCTGCATACGCTGAAACAGCACCAGCATAAACAGAGTTTTGGTGCTCGCAAAAACGAGGTCTCGATACGCGAAGGCGTGAACGAATTTGGCCCGCGAGAGGGTAACAATGCGGACGAAGGGCACTCTGAAGCCGAGGTCGTCTGTGTCAGCGAAGACGACTGTAAGACGCCATGCGAGGAGCTCGAAGAGGCCATGAAAGAAGACGGCTATGAAGCTCCATATGGTGGTGTTGGCTGCTACGATGGTGAGGTGCTCATCTGCGTCTATGAGGATAACTTCACCGACGGCAGCGAGGACAAGACAGGTGCCAAACTTGTGACCGCATGTATACAGACCCATGAGGACACCCATGGTCATCAATGCACATGCGATGAGGACGGCGATGGATTACAGACACCTGAAAACAATCTGCAATCAGATGAAAACGAGTCGGCAGCACTTGCGGCTGAGATCAAATGTTACAAAGACGCCGATTGCTCTAACGCAGCGGACAAGAAGGCTTGCCAAGCGCTCGTAGATGCCTTCAAAAAAGAGGCGTGTACCCAGTACGAAGAGCGCGCAGGCAGCGCACATAAGTCTTGCTAATCATACCCGCTACGCACGCCGAAATCCTAACAACTTAAACACGACGTCCCCTCGCGCGTCGGTTCAGCCAACAAAGAAGCGAGACCTCCAAATGCGCGACAGCGATCACCAACCGTAAGAGACAAGATAAATGGTACCGGAGCTGACTTGTTGAGCTGGCTCAGACTTTGTCGTCCTAACCATCGCTCAACTTTTCTTGCTCAGACTGAGCACCAAGCAATGTCCATGCTCGTTTTGTTCGACGGAAAGCCGGGGTGCTCGCACTTTAATGTGTAATCCCTGGCCACAATCGAGCTCGAGCCCACCCTTCGACAGACTAAACGTATCAATCTGGTCATGGGTATCATAAGGGCGACCAAGCCAACCATTCGCCAAGATCACGCCGACGGACGCGCTGCTATGTCGCTCAAGCCAACTTTTGGGTGACATCGCTCATCTCTCTTTGTAGACCTCTTAGCCTGGACGCCTCAGAGGCCGATGTCTCAACGTCGCGACGCGCTCAGACTGAAGGCACCTGCCTCCCCAGCAAAGCCACCTACGATGACATAGACGGTATCACCTGCCATAGCCGACCAACTTGCGCGACTGAAGAAGTTGCGCCCACCGTCATCGTTACATTGCAAATAATTGGGCGCACCAAAGCCACAGTGACTTCTCAATTCGATCACTGTGTCGAGGGTACGTCCATCGCTATGGGCACCGGTCTCGAAGATCCATGTACCAGACTCCGGTGCCGTAAATTGAAACACAGACGCCGTCGATTCCCGCTCACGGTTACAGACTTCGGTGAGAATCCCATTGGCAGCGTGATCTCCATCAATCATCAGCCCCGCTGCCTGATCCAGCGCGATGACCTGCCAGTCTTCCGGACATTCGGTGGACGCTTGGTTACATCGAGGCGCACCGTCTGGCTGGGCGACACACAGTAAATCACTCACACATGGCCGAGTGACATCTGTGGGGTCGCAAATGGCATTCTCAGGCTGAATGTCGATGGGCAGGCAGAAGGTGCCCTCCATGCCAATCTCTGCACACGCATAACCCTCATCACAAATCAGCACACTGCGCTCTACATCACACGCAGCGCCCTCTCCGACAACCTGAGGTCGGGTACAGTTGCCTTCACGTCGATTGCCCATCGTACGCAAACAGACGAGCCCGTCTTCGCACAAGCCTGTCTGTCCCCTAGGATCACACTGCTCGCCCTCAACTCGTTCGCGAACTTCCGTGCAGACGCCCGCGCCCTCGTCAAAATCGTCAAAATCGTCGAAGTCATCGAAGTCATCAAAGTCATCAAAGTCGCGACCGAAGCAGACAAGACCTTCTGCACAGGGGCGTTGCCGATCGCACAGGTCGCCTAGGCCACCGGGCAAAATCTTCTCGGCAGTAACCCGAACGGACCCTGCATCCCCTGCCCAAACATCAACAAAGATAAAAATAATCTGGCCTGCTTCAAGCTGCAGAGCTAAGCGACTTGTGACGCCATCACCACTATCATCATCGCACCGTGTCTCGGTGGACGGCTCTCCGCAAACCGTACGCGCGTAGAGCACCGTATCGACGGAACCCGTCACCGGATTAGATGTGGAGAAAAGCCAACGGCCTGCGCTCGGTGCGATAAACTCGATCACCGCCTCGCTACCGCCACCACCACAGCTGCCCTCGTGTCGCGCTGGCCGGGCATTGAGC
>JBMHDS010000127.1:0-9524 GCA_049889275.1 Bradymonadia bacterium
GCGGCGGGTGCAGGTGGTGTTGGTGTTGAAGTTGCTGCTGCCTGTGCTGCTGTTTAAGCAGCTGCCGGTGCTGACGGTGGTGCAGGAGGTGAAGTATTTGCAGGTGGTGCAGGTGGTGCAGGCGGTCTTGATGCAGGCATCGCAGGTGATGCGCAACCAGAGTGTGGGCCCGAGATCTGCGATGGATTAGACAATGACTGTGATGGACTCACCGATGAGGCTTTTGTACCTATAGAGATCGAATGTGGCGTCGGTGCATGTGCCGCTCAGGGCTTCACGGCTTGCGTCGACGGTGCTGTGGTCGAGAATTGTGAGCCATCGGAGCCCAGCGGTGACGACGCGGATTGCAATAACACAGACGAAGATTGTGACGGGCGTACCGACGAGGGGTTTGCGGTGGAGGCCACAGTGTGCGGCGTGGGCGCGTGTGTTGCTGTAGGCGAGCGCCGCTGTGACGCAGGCGCCATTATCGATACCTGCCGCGAGGGCGCTGCAGCAGCTGCTGATTTGAGCTGTGACGGTGTGGATGATGACTGCGATGGGCGCACGGACGAAGATCACGTCTCAGAGGCGACCCGCTGTGGTTTGGGCGTGTGCGCAGCTGCAGGACGGACCTCTTGTGTTGCAGGCGTCGTTCAAGACAGTTGCATGATAGGCCAGGCGACCGGTAACGACGCGGATTGCAATAACACAGACGAAGATTGTGACGGGCGTACCGACGAGGGGTTTGCGGTGGAGGCCACAGTGTGCGGCGTGGGCGCGTGTGTTGCTGCAGGCGAGCGCCGCTGTGACGCAGGCGCCATTATCGATACCTGCCGCGAGGGCGCTGGCGCAGCCGCTGATTTGAGCTGTGACGGTGTGGATGATGACTGCGATGGGCGCACGGATGAAGATTACGTCTCAGAGGCGACCCGCTGTGGGTTGGGCGTGTGCGCAGCGGCGGGGCAGACCTCTTGTGTGGCAGGCGCCGTCCAAGACAGCTGCGTCATAGGCCAGGCGACAGGTAACGACGGGGATTGTAATGACACAGACGAAGATTGTGACGGGCGTACGGACGAGGGGTTTGCGGTGGAAGCCACAGCGTGCGGCGTGGGCGCGTGTGTTGCTGCAGGCGAGCGCCGCTGTGACGCAGGCGCCATTATCGATACCTGTCGCGAGGGCGCTGGCGCAGCGGCTGATTTGAGCTGTGATGGAGTGGATGATGACTGCGATGGGCGCACGGATGAAGATTACGTCTCAGAGGCGACGCGCTGTGGTTTGGGTGTGTGCGCAGCTGCAGGACAGACGTCTTGTGTGGCAGGCGCTGTCCAAGACAACTGTCGCCCAGGAGCGCAGGCTGGGGATGACAATGTCTGCAATGATATCGACGAAGATTGCGATGGCCGTATCGACGAACATGCACCCTTTAACTGCGCCGATTGTGTCCGGCTCGATGCTGAGATCTGCGACGATCGAGACAATGATTGTGATGGTGAGATCGATGAGAATCCAGACGCTGAGGCCTGCGAGCAAGAAGCCTGCAATGGTGGTGACGCAGAACCAGGTATCGCTCAGGCTCGCTGGCTAAACGTCGGCGGTACCACCATCGCGCAACTCCGCGGCCTGGCGACTTTTCCGGACCAACCCACCGACGAAGCAGTGCTCACCAGAATGGAAATTCGCACCAATCAAGCGGATAACTATGGTGCTCGCCTGCGCTGTTTCTTAGTGCCGTCCGAGACCAACACGTACCGTTTTTGGATCGCCAGTGATGACAACGGTGA
Organism: Bradymonadia bacterium; assembly: GCA_049889275.1. Lineage (GTDB taxonomy): Bacteria > Myxococcota_A > Bradymonadia > UBA7976 > UBA1532 > UBA1532. Next base: position 1,764 of record JBMHDS010000127.1, read on the forward strand.
ATTATCGTTCTCTGCGACGGGACTCGACGAAGACTTAAACGCAATTGCCACCGTACCTGGCTGGACGGCACCTCAACAGTGGACCAAGTTTGCCCAGCAAGGCTCAGCCGCAATCGAGCTTGAAGCCGATACGGTTTACTTGCTCGAGGCGCTCATGAAGGAAGGTGGCGGCGGCGATAATCTCGCTGTGGCTTGGTCTCTGCCAGGTGGACAACCGCAAGTCATCACCGACGAGCATTGCTATCTCGAAGCACCAAACTTGAGTGGCCCGAGTGTTTGCGACCTTTGCGAGGCTAATCAAGACTGCCAGCATCCGACCTTACAGTACTGCGTCGACGGTGGTTGTGCGCTCTGTGAGCCTGAGACGAATGCAGGCTGCGCAGACGGGCTCGAGTGTGTAGACGGTGAATGCGTTGTTCCCCAGACATGCTTTAATGGCGAGCTCGATGAAGGCGAGACCGCCGTTGACTGTGGCGGCGTCTGTGGTCTCTGCGCTGATGGCGCTGAATGCGTTGACCCAGAGGCGTGTAACTCCGGTCATTGCGACCAAGGCTTTTGTCGGCATGTCATCGACTATTGTCGAATCGATTCGCCATATGACCGTACGGTTATCGGCCGTCAAAATGTATCGGTGAACGCGGTATTTGGTGAGGCGGGCCTTACCACATTGACCGCTGGTAACGACCCTGACCCGCGCATCCGCATACAGCTCGGTCATGGGCCGGACAACAGTGAACCCCAGGGCAATGCCGATTGGTCTTGGCGCAATATGCAGGCAAGGAACCGATATAATGACGGTGGCGGTGTAGATGACGGTCGCGACGGTTATACGGGCTCCTTTAGTGCACCCAACGTGGTTGCCCGATATGACTTTGCCGTGCGCGTGAGCGGCTCCTCAGGACTCGAGTGGACGTATTGTGACCGCGGTCCCGAAGGCAGTAACGACGGATACAGGATGGCGGATGCAGGACAGCTGACCGTGCGCGCCCTCGCGCCGACGTGTGATGACCGTCTGCGCAATCAGGACGAAACCGATGTGGACTGCGGTGGTCGTGTGTGCGGTGGCTGCAATGAAGGACAGCGCTGCGGCGCCGCCCGTGATTGTATCGACCGCGTATGCACGGGTCGTATCTGCCAGGCGCCGAGCTGCGAAGACTTTGTCCGCAATGGCGACGAGACCGATACCGACTGTGGCGGCCCCGAATGTCTCGGCTGCTTCTTCGGACAGCGCTGTAGTCTGGACAGAGACTGCCGTGATGGTCGATGCGGTGCCGACGGTCTCTGTGCGCAGCCCACTTGCGATGACGGAATCCAGAATGGTCAAGAAGCAGGCGTCGATTGCGGCGGGGAGTGTGTAGGGTGTGCGAATGGCGCTGCCTGCACCCGCGACAGCGATTGCCGGTCTGGTTTTTGTGACTGGCGTAACAACACATGCGGTGACCCCTGGTTTGAGCGCAGCTGCTTTGATGAGGAGGGTGGCAACTGGGCCATGGCGCATGTGGTGGATGCTTTTGGTGTCATCCACATGAGCCGGATTCGGCGTCTCGCCGGAGACCTGATTTATACCCGGATCACAGCCGATGGCCGTCGAACGGATGTGGTCGTCGCGGAAGCCATCAGCACCCTCGGCGGTAATGAGGTTGATGACACGGACATCACCTTGTTTAACGGACAGCCTGCCATCGCATTTCGTAACAACGCAGGTCGCTACGAAGTGGCGACGCTCGTTGGCGCTGCGTTTGAGCGCACCACTGTAGTAGACAATGCATCAGCCGGTTATCACTGCGAAATCGGCGTTCTCAATGGGCAGTTGGTCACGGCGTTTACACAGGGGCGCGACCTCCGGTTTGCAACACGGGCAGCCAATGGCCAATGGCAAGCTCAGAACGTTGACGCGGTATTCCGCTCCGTGGGCCGAGAAGCTCATATGACATTCTGGCAGGGCGAGCCGGTCATCGCACACCGCGACTTTACCCTCGGCCAACTTCGTTTGAGTCGAAGAAACGGTGGCAACTGGTCGACCGTGGCCATTTTGCCCCAGAACGGACAATTCGGATTCAGACCAACGGTGCTCATCACCGATACAGGCTTAAAGCTCTTTCATGGCACTGTGCCTGACGAGCCCGACCAGTCCGGTGACGGCAGTCTTTGGTACCATTATGGGCAGTTCCCGAATGTGGAGTATCAGCAATTCGCCATCGACAACTCAGGGGCCGGTGGCGGTCAAGCGGTGGGTTTACTCAACGAGACAGTGGCGCTCTTCAGCAGGCGGCGTCAGCGTTCAGCTCTGTTTGGCGCTCAAGACGGTTTGATCTTCTGGAACGATGTTGACGCGGGTCGCTTTGTGGAGTTGGAGGTAGCGGGCCAGAATGACCAACGGCGGCGTTACGGCCATCTTGGCTACGAACAGGACCCGTTTGGTTTACCGGTGCTGATGTACAGCGATGAACGGACGGCGACCGCTGACGCACCTGATGTATCCCGGTTCTGTATATATCGGGCGGCGGATCAGGATGGTGATGCCATTCCAGATCCAGTGGAGTTTGACTTAGGGACGGACCCTGAAAACGCTGACACCGATGGCGATGGGCGAACCGATGGCGAAGAGTATCTCATCGATGGAACAGACCCTCGACGTTAAACCTGCCAAAGCTCAAGGGGTTGAGGGTGAACAGCCTGAGAATCGTTGGCCGGATTTTCTTCGACATGGTAGATTAGCCCATGGACATTAATCCCATCGGCGTTGCGGTTCCTTTCTTCTTCCTGTTGATCGGAATCGAGTATTGGGCCCTCCGGCGTAAGCAGCGCTCGGTGCGCCTAAACGACGCGATTACAGACATGAGCTGTGGGCTGGGTGACCAATCCATGTCGCTGCTCGTCAAAGGCGCTGTACTCATCCCTTACCAGTTGGCTTATCAGCATGTCGGCCTTTTCAAAATGCCAACAAACGAGGTCTGGACCTGGGTGTTTGGTTTCATGGCCGTCGACTTTTGCTACTACTGGTACCATCGCTTCAGTCATCGCGTGAATATCGGTTGGGCAACCCACTCGGTGCATCATCAATCTGAGGAATATAACCTCAGTGTGGCGTTGCGGCAGCCTTGGTTTAGCCAATTCTTCAGCTGGGCTTTCTATTTACCGCTGGCGGCCCTGGGGTTGCCGCTTGAAGTCTACGTGACCTCGTTCGCCTTTAATCTCTTGTATCAATTTTGGATTCATACAGAGACCATCGACAAAATGGGTATCTTCGAAGAAGTCTTCAACACCCCATCTCATCACCGTGTTCATCACGGCACAAACCCCGAGTATCTCGATACGAACTATGCCGGTGTATTCATCATTTGGGACCGGTTCTTTGGGACTTTTAAGCGCGAAGAGGCGCGGGTGCTCTACGGGACGCTCAAGCCACTTCGGAGTTGGAATCCAATTTGGGCCAACGTGGGACCCTGGGCATCACTGGCAGCCTTATCTCGCGCACAGACATCTTGGGCAGATAAAGTCTTAGTGTGGTTTAGGCCTCCGGAGTGGACGGCTGGAGGCGCTGTGGATACGGCAAGTCTCTTCGATGGTCCGGAGCGTGGATACGACAGAGACGATGCCAAGGGCGTTCATTGGTATATCATGCTCAACCTGGTTTTGACGGGCACATGCCTCGGCGTGTTGCTCACTTTTGAGAAGTCCATCGAATCGCAGTGGTTATATGCGGGTACAGGATTTGTACTGCTCTCGCTGACAGTCTGGGCTGGGCTCTTCGAGGGCAGGCGTTGGGCTTGGCCACTCGAGGGCTTTCGTTGGGCCTATCTGGCAGTCTGCGCGATCGTGTTTTTCGCATAGCCGCGGTGTGTTTGAGAGACGTCAAATGAACCTTTCTTCCATAACTAACAGCTGGCAACCGATTTTCTCTTCGATCCTTGCGTTTGTCGTCTGTTTGGTCGGTGCCACCGGTTGTGGCGTATCCGAACGGGTCGTCTTGTCGATGCAGGGCATCGATTGTGCAACTTGTGGTCAAAAAAGCGCTCAACGACTACGCACGACAAACGGGGTCAAAGCCGCTCGATTCCACAAGGGACGTGTAGAGATCGCTGTTCGCTACGATCCAAAGAAACAGTCTCCAGAGACATTGAGTCAAATTGTGCAAAAGCTTGGATACAGCGTTCATGTTGGTCCGGGAAAAGGTCGTTACCTCGAGTCTGCAGCGGCTTCGGAGGCACTTGACGTACGCACGGTAACCAAGCCTGATAGTCAACTTGACATCAAGACATTACTTGCCGAGGACAAAGTCACCGTAGTCGACTTTTTCGCAGTGTGGTGTGGCCCGTGTCGTAAAGTGGATGAGTATATGCTGCAGCGCCTTAGTCGAGAACAAAGGCTTGCATATCGACGCATCGATATCGATGATTGGGACTCGGCAATCGCCAAGCAATACCTCGGTTCGGCACCGGAGTTGCCGTACGTACTGGTCTTCGATAAGGCCGGTCGACAGGTCGGCGCTCTAGCCGGTCTTGATTTACCCAAGCTCGGGGGCATCATCGACAAGGCGTTAGACCAGTGAATCGACTTTTTGTCACCATAGTGATGGTTGGCACCATCATGACCTTCGCTTTTCCGGGGGTTGCCCTCGGCGGCGCCTGAAGTGGCTGAACGAATCCAAACCTCGCCGGTGGCGGGGATCAAGACGGCTACAGCTTACAAAAAGGTCAGCTTAAATTAACCGTCTTCACATTAGGGACGCGAATTCAGGTCTCACATGAGGTCGCGCCTGCCGACTTTGAGCCAGACCTCCCAGAGTCTGGTCAAGCGCGGGAGCACGTGCAAACGCTGAGCTTGTTCAATACGGACTGTATCGCCGGATATGGTCTAAGTCAGGCGCTCGAGCTCGCCGTGCGGATACCGCTACGGGTTGTGCATGCAGAGGTTGACTTTGTCGATGCAGCGGGCGAGCGCCTCGATGGTTTCGAGAGCATTCACCATCGGAACGAAACATTGGTTGGACTCGGCGATCTTGCCCTGGAACTTCGCTATCGCGCCTTGCAGCAAAGCGCATCACAGCCGCTTCGTATTGACTTAAAGGCCGGTGTGAGTGTGCCGACTGGCAGCATCGAACCAGACCCGTTTGCCTTGGGCAGACAGGGTCGCGTTCACCAGCACATCTTTTTTGGGACGGGCACATTCGACCCCCGATTGAGCGTGCAGCTCAATTACCGCTTACAGTCCGTCAGGCTGAGTGCAGATACGCTCTGGATGGGCTCACTCTACAGAAATCGTTATGACTACCGGGGACCTATGACCATCACACAGCGCGCATTGATTGCATCAAGATTGGGGGCTGCGGATTGGCTTTTTAGAATCGGCATGGAGCTCTTTAAAGAGTATCCTGCCGAGTGGCGCGACGAGCAGGCAGAGAACAGCGGACGTATGGATCTAAGCCCGCTGTTCGGTGTGCAATATACGTTGGGGCCAAATCTCATGACCTTTGTGTCCATAAAGAAGCCATTTATTCTCACCGCCGAAAGCGCGACGCTCAGTGTACCATTGGTGGCGATGTTTGGCGTTCAAGTGGGCATGGATGGGCTTCCATAAATACACCGTTAAGTAGATGGTCAACGCGCGATGCGCTGTCCTCAATGAGTCAGCGCCTGTTGATTCAACAAACAGCGCCAAGGCTAAAAGTGAGCTTCGCTGGAAGAAAATGGGCAGCACACCGACGCTTTCGAGCATATCGATAGCACTGCAACAGGTCATCAGCGCTTGCAGTTCTTCACGGTGGTCTCGCCGACTGGTATCGTTGTAAGTACTTTAGACAGCGATTGATGCGCATTGAATGGGTGTGGGCTTGAATATATGCACGTTCGAGCCGTTTGCTGCTACCCATCGACGCGGGTCTACAAAACGTCTAACCAAAACGGGGAATGGTCTATGCGGCACTTACTTTTTTCTATTCTTTGTCTATCGGTCGCAGCTGTAACAAGCGTCTCGGCTGAGACTGGCACCAAACATCTCAAAAAGAAGAGCGCGGGCCCGTCATCTAAAGCATCGAATCCATCTGCTAAGCGCGCCAAAAAAGGTAAGTTTAAGACCCGCGCATCGGCTCGAAAGGCGAAAAAACGCAGGAGACCCAAACGCATTCAACCAAGGTTTGGGAAAAAAGTAGAATGTCCTAAAGACGTCTCAGATATGTCCAAGACCGAACTCTATTTCGACGGCAAATGCCGAACGGCAGAATGGATTCAGAAAAATTTAGTACCAAAAGGAGAGACGCTGCATTTTGCGATGACCTACGAACGGTCAAAAGTGAGCAGCCGAGCCTCGGTGGTCACCGTGGTGAGCGGTAAGAATTCGCTCGAGCAGCACCTGATTCGTTTTAGAGACCGCGCCAGCCCATCGAAGAAGCGCGCTGCGAAGACCATCAAAAAGCGGTTCGAGAAAAAAAAGTATCGGAAACGAGCGTGCCGAGGCGGCAAGAATCGTCGCTACGTCAAGCTCTATGAAGAACGTATCGAGGTCTCGAGATGGGAGAAAACGAGCGAGGTCATGGTGACCCGCAAGCATCGTAAGTGTGGTGATGATGGACGCCGGATGAGCAAATGGAATGTGACGCGTAACATTTGGCACACGTCGACCACATGGTCACGTTGCGTTGGCAAGCAATATCCACCGGCTTGTCCAAAGGTATTAGCAAACTCAGCCGGTGGACTCAGCGGAGAGCCTTATTGTCGAGAGGTCGGTCGCATCAGCGCGGAGATGAAAGAGACTGCGTGCTTGAGAATTGTAAATGCGATCAAACGGATACCACAGGCGGCAGGGGCGGTGAGCGGGAGCCTTCGGTATGCAAGTCTAAGTCATAGATACTTCACGATGTTAATGAAAGGATTGGAGGCGGAGCTCAACAAACGTGGCACGAAAGACTGCAAAGCCATCGGTGAAGATTATGGAGCGGCTGTTACTGCCACCTGTGGAATGAGCCCCGTCGCTTGTAGCAGCGGCGAGAAAGGCGGTGGACAGTGTGAGCGATTTCGAGACGACGGCACTGGGTGTAAGCGATGCAAAGGCACAACTGATGCCGTGACGTGTGCGTGCTTAGACGTCAATGGCAACAACATCGCCGAAGGTGGTGGCGATGAATGCTCCAAAATCGGTGTATCGCAAGCTTCATGTGACAAGAATGAAGAGCCCGATGTACCCCTCGATGACGACAAGGTCGAGGTCCAGCCTGACCAATAAAGAATCAATGGAACACGCATAAACACAAGCCTGCGGGTCATCAGATGACCGATGAGCGCGCCCACACGTGGCTCGGTTCTGCTCTCATGTTTGAGCGCAAGTCTAGCGTGGGCTCTGTCGGTTAACTAGCGTGGTTGCCCAGGTACACAGCGGCCAGTTTGGCAGAAGTCGCCGATGGTATCGGGGTCTCCATCGTCACAGGGCGTATTGCGTGCAAGACGAATACGACAACCCAATCGGGCATCACACAGGTTGATCGTACATTGATTGCCATCGTCACAGCGGCCAGAGTCGGGACGATTGATGCAGCCATTGACGGGGTCGCATTCGTCTACGGTGCAGGCGATGCCATCGGCGCATGCCTCACCTGGATCAACCGTGTCACCTTCGCAAATCGGTCGTGTACAATCGTTCCGACACCCATCGAAATTGTTTAAGTTACCGTCGTCGCAAGCTTCGGCTGCCTCCACCTCACCGTTACCGCATTGCGCTTCGATACAGGTGCTGGTGCAGCCGTCGAGGTCGTCCTGGTTGCCGTCA
>JBMHDS010000128.1:0-69060 GCA_049889275.1 Bradymonadia bacterium
CTCGGCTCAGGCAACGTGTGGTGGAATCATTGTCTGGAGCGGGTGACCTTTATGTCAACGACGCTTGGAGCGGCCGCACAGCTGAGAGCCGCATCGGCGTGCGCGTCATCACCGCACGACCTGCCAGCGCCTTGTTTGCTCGAAACATCTTTCTGCAAGCAACACCGGCGGAGTTGGAGACATTTTCACCCGATTGGACAATCCTGCACGCGCCCGATGTCTGCGCCGAGACAAGAGACAACACAAATGGCGATGCGTTCATTATCACCGATCTTGCTGGCCGCGTAACCATCATCGGCGGCACCCGGTATCACGGTCAGATCAAGAAATCGATTTTCTCAGTCCAAAACTTCCGATTACCGCTCAAAGGTATTTTGACAATGCATGCGGGTGCAAGCGAGGGCGAAGGCGGTTTATCAGCCATTCACGCTGGCCTCAGTGGCACCGGAAAGACAACCCTCTCGAACACCGGTCACCCAGTAGCCGATGACCAGATCGTCATCGATATTCATAGCCGCTCAGCCGATGCTGTGGTCAGCAACATGGAAGGTGGTCAGTACGCCAAGACAGAGAACCTGTTGCGGGAGAAAGAGCCTGAAACCTTCGACGCTATCCGCCACGGCGCGACCGCCGAGAATATTGCGCACAACGCCGACGGCAATCCTGACTACGCGGATACAACCATAACAGCCAACGGACGCGTGGGTTATCCACTCGACTTTGTGCCGACAGCCAAGGCCTCGGGCCTCACCGGTGCCCCTGCAAATATCACATTCTTAACCGCGGATGGATTCGGTGTCCTCCCGCCCGTGGCACGACTCAGCCCACAGGGCGGCATGTTTCATTTTGCCTGTGGCTTCACGAGCAAGATGCCGGGTACGGAAAAAGGCATCACAGAGCCAGTCCCAGCATTTAGTAGTTTTTTTGGTAAGCCGTTCATGCCCCTCAAGCCGATGTATTATATGAACTTGTTACAAGATCTCATCGAGACTCACGGGACAGAGCTTTGGTTGATCAACACAGGCTGGCTCGGACCCAATGTCCCAGGACGAAAGAGAGTTGATATTCTCGTCAGTAAAGCCATCATCAATGCGGTACGAGATGCAAAGATCGATATGTCCGAGGACAATTTTTGGTACGATCCCGTCTTCAAACTGCAGGTCCCCAAAACGATACCGGGCGTAGCATCCGATGTTCTTGACCCACGTGCAGCGTGGACAGACAAAGCAGCGTACGCCAAAACGGCAGACAAGCTGGCAGGCATTTTTCAGGATGCGATTCGGCGCCTACCAGGTATTCCCGATACGATACTGGAAGCAGGGCCCAAAGCGCTCCCTTAACGCTAGAGCAAAACCGCGAGGGGCTCCTACTTTAAGTTCTGGTCCACGTGGCCATTTCGAATGGCATACCGAACAAGCCCCGCCAGGTCATTGATGCCGAGTTTCTTCATAATTTTTGCTCGATGATGTTCAACCGTTCGGTTTGAGATATCGAGCAGTTGTCCGATCTCACGGCTCGTATGACCTTGCGCAAGAAGCGTGAGAACCTCTGTCTCTCGCGTCGTCAACGGGTCGACAGCTTGAGCGAGTTGAGCACCTGGTGACAGGAACATCTCGCCCCCATGAGCCCGCCGTACCGCGTTGATCACATCTTTGACACCTGCACCCTTGAGCACATAGCCAGACGCTCCGGCTTCGATCGCCCGCTGCACCCAGGCGTGATCGTGGTACATACTGAGAACAACAAAACGGGTCTTCAGCCCCATCTCGGTCACGCGCTTCATGACCTCAAGACCGCTTAACCCAGGGATTGCGAGGTCACACAGCACCACATCGGGCGCCAGAGATTCAATCTCTGAGACAGCACGCCGGCCATCTGAACATTGACCGACGACAACTAAGTCATCCGTAGTTTCAAGCAGGGCGACGACACCTTCACGTACGATGGTGTGGTCTTCGAGAACGTATACGCAAATTTGAGTCGTCATAATATCTGATTACTGGGAAGTCTAGGCACAAACGCCACCAACCTTAGGCCACAATCAGGACGGTCGCAATGCAACTCGAGACGCCCCCCACATTTGAGCAGACGCTCCCGCACGCCAACCAGCCCAAGACCCCACTTGAGTTCACCGACTATGCCGTCCCCATCATCTTCAATCACGAGCTCAACACCGTCTTCAAGCGCCGATAGATAAACGTCGACCGATGTCGCGTCGGCATGTCTCGCGATGTTCGTGAATGCCTCTTGTGCCGTCCGAAAAAGAACCTCTGCGATATCTCTTGGGACTGACACCGCATCAATTCTTGGCGCAAAGCGTAAGCGGTACCGAGCTGCTGACTGTTCGCAGAGCGCAAAGAGTGCATCAGCGAGCCCTAATTCGTCTAGTGCCGGAGGCCGTAATTGATAAGCAAGGTTACGTACCTGATCGACGCCTTCGTCAACAGCTCGGGATGCTGCTTCCAAGTGCTTTCTAATCGGGCTATTCTCGTCGAGCAAAGCATCGGCCGTCGTCAGGCGCAGACGCAGGCCTGTCAGAGTTTGGCCCAGCTCATCATGGAGATTCTGACTGATACGCTGACGTTCCGCCTCCTGAATCGCAACCAGATGACTGCCTAACTGACGGAGCTCTTCTTGTGTCTGCTGCAACGCTTGGGTGCGCGAAGCGACCCGTTCTTCGAGCACACTGTTACTGTGCTTTAACTGTCGTAATAGCTCATGATTTTGTTGGTCCCCCTTGCGAATGGTCGCGACGGGGAGCCAATACAGCGCCGCCGTCAAGAAAAAGCCCAACACCAGCGACAAGATCCAAACACGCCTCACCAGTTCTTGTCGTCCGGGCTCTCCCATCGATACGACGAGTCGTCCGACAAACCGACCCGTGCCGTCCGTCAAGCCAACGGTGGCGCTTGTCAGGACAATGCTATCGGATACATCGCCAGAGATATATGGGCGCGACTTGTAAATACTCTCGATTCTGATTCTACGATCCGAGCTGGCTTCTATTAACGGCGCCAGAAGACGGTCTAGGCCTTCTATGTCGTAAATCCACAACTCTGGTCGCGCATCGATCAGTGGGTTGATACGGTCGGCGCCATCGCGCGCAAGCTCGCTTAACTCACGTTCAAACTCTTTCTCGAGTCCACGGGCATACAGCATCGGTAGTCCCACACCTACGAGCAATCCCGTGACTAGCGCCAGTGGCAACATACGCTTGCGAAAACTCGGAACCAGCTCCGTAGGCATCACCATGTCCCGCTCCGATAGCCTAAATCTGCAATCGATGTCTGGACATCACGGCTGTGGAGATAGGCCGCGAAGTGTTGCGCGCCTTTATGTTCTTGATTGTACTCGAAGCGAAACTGAACATTGGCGTCTACATCCTGGAGAGTACCGACCCAAACAGGAATACCAAACAGTCGCAAGTTTCCCTCAAGGGCCAGACACGCGCCTCGACGACTCAGACCGGTGCGTCTCGCAATAGCCATCGTGTCTTCCCCGTGGTGGTATTGATATGCGGAACGACGGCTAAATTGCAGGATATTTAATGAGGGATACAATCCGCCCAATAAAGCCGTAAGCTGATCATGCCTGGATAATCCCACGTAACTCAGCCGGTTTGATTTCGATTGTTCCTCGCCAGCTAAGAGTTTTCGTAACGACGCGGCATCAAAAGCGCGACGGCTTGTATTCGCGCCGAGGGCCAAAACAAGGCGTGTCTGAGCAACGGTCTGCGAGCTCGTCTGCGAGCCGGTGAATAACGAGACGGCGGCATCAACCATGCCGTTTTTCAGGGCCAGTTCGGGACCATCGCTTGCCAACGGATCCTCGACGAGGACGACCCGCCCACGGTGCGCATCCATATAGTTCTGCGCAAGGTGCTGAATCAGGCCAAAAGCAGCCCGAGGCACCGCGACTCTGAGGACGTTTTCTGCCCGTGGAACTGGCTGAGCAAGCTCAAGCTTCGCAACCGACTCCGGCCGTTCGCAGCACGCACACATGAGCAATAAAGCAAGGCACACACATCTGCAGGTCATGCGCGCAAAGGCAGTTTTGTAAACGGTAAGAGAGTTTGACTCGCCGACGTAGTTCAAAGGCGCCCCCGCACGGCTCGCAGTCGCACACATTTGACGACGACGTGGTTATCTTGTCGCCAACGGTCTATGTTAAAAGTGACCGCGCCCGCATGTAATGCCGCAGCCCCAGTCAAGGCGATGTCGCCCGTGGGTCCAACAGTAATGTCTGAAAATGCAAGGTTCTTTTGCCAAAATCCGATACCTAATGACTTGGCTACGGCCTCTTTAGTCGCCCACAAAAAAGCGATTTCTTCGTCACTTCGTGGAGGCGCCGCCGCTTCAGTCGGAGACATAATTTCGTAGATAAAGGCAGACTTCTTGCGAAGTTTTGCAATGCGATTGACATCACACACATCGAGTCCGACACCGAGTACAGCTTGATTCATTGAAGTTCAACGGAACCGCGGTGGCGCTGACCACTGTTCAGCCTGATCGTCGATGACCTCGGGGATCACGACGAGCGGCAGTTCGAGCTTACGAGCTAATGCATCGACGAACTGACTGCGTAATCTACCGAAGGCCACGCCCTCCAAAAAAAACCAGAACCGGGCGAATCCCACATTCTGCCCGAATTGCAGTTCACGTAGACCAAGTTCCGATTGGCAAGACGGACATTCGTAGGAGATCGAGTCCACAGGAAAGAAAGCCAGCCTGTCTAATGCATCTTGAAAACCCTCTACATCCATGCCGTCTGCACAGACAGGACATTTGACGCTGTGATATTCGTAAATGTCCTGGGCTTCGGGCAAAAATGTCACACGCCTCACAGTCTCAACGGTGAGCGACTCAAAGGTGAGCTCCGCCGGCACATAATGACTCTCCGCGTCGGGATGAAAAATACGCGACGCCATCGAGCCAGCTGCATATTCTCGACCCGCGATTTTTGGCCCGATGATGCCCCGCTCTTCAAGGTAGCTTATCGCATCTGCGATCGCCTCTGGAGTTGGGACCGGGGACTTACCACTTTTTGGTGCGAGATACAGGTTGAGCACAACTAGACAACTCCTGGCCACCCCATTCTCAAAACGACTGAGAGCGAGCAAAATTAGGTCGCCGATAAAATAGACCTAACGCATCTTACCACCTTACAGCAAGGGGTGCGTCTGATATGCTCCCAACGCAAGAAAAGAGTCGAGAAGTAAAATGAACAAAGTTTACGAATCAGCAGCCAGCGCCGTTGCCGATGTAACCAATGGTTGCACACTTTTGGTCGGTGGGTTTGGCTTGTCGGGCAACCCGGAAAATTTGATTACAGCGTTACATGAGCTCAACCGCAGTAAAATTACCCTCGTCAGCAACAATGCTGGTACCGATGGGCGTGGTCTCGGCGTGTTGTTGGAATCCAGACAAATCAGTCGGATGGTCGGCTCGTATGTGGGAGAAAACAAGGAGTTTGAGCGGCAATTTCTGAGCGGTGAGCTCGAGGTTGAACTCTGCCCTCAAGGCACCCTTGCCGAACGACTGCGAGCAGCCGGCGCAGGCATCCCAGCGTTCTACACACCGACGGGAGTTGGGACGGCCCGTGCTGATGGCCGGGAGACTCGGTTGTTCGGCGGTCGCGAATATTTATTGGAAGAGGCGCTTCATGGTGACTTTGGTTTCGTCAAGGCATGGCGTGGCGACACCCACGGTAACCTGATCTTTAGAAAAACAGCGCGGAACTTTAACCCGCTGGTGGCTAAAGCTGCGCGGATTGCGATTGCGGAGGTCGAAGAGCTGGTACCAGCCGGCGAACTGGATCCCGATGAGATTCATCTACCCGGCATTTATGTCCAACGGATTATTCAAGGGCAGGACTACAACAAATGGATCGAACAGCGCACTGTGCGTACAAGGGAGGATGGCTAGATGCCTTTGACACGAGAACAAATCGCACAACGTGTAGCTCAGGAACTCAACGACGGTTTTTACGTTAATCTGGGCATAGGCATGCCGACACTGGTCGCGAATTACATTCCTGCCGGCGTAGAAGTGGTCTTACAGAGTGAGAATGGCCTGCTCGGCATTGGCCCCTTTCCCTTCGACGGCGATGAAGACCCCGATTTGATTAACGCGGGTAAGCAAACCGTGACAACTGTGCCAGGCTCCGTATTTTTCGACAGCTCAGAAAGCTTCGCCATGATTCGCGGCGGTCATATTGACCTCGCAATCCTTGGCGCGATGCAGGTCGCTGAGAATGGCGACCTCGCTAACTGGATGATTCCAGGAAAAATGGTAAAGGGCATGGGTGGCGCGATGGATCTGGTCAATGGCGCAAAACGCGTCGTCGTGACCATGATTCAATCGAGTAAATCAGGTGTCTCAAAACTCGTCGACCGCTGCACACTACCGCTGACGGGCGTAGGCTGTGTCAATCGGGTTGTGACCGACTTAGCCGTAATGGACATTACCACCGAAGGCTTCCTCGTCCACGAACTCGCACCCGGGGTGACTCGTTCCATGTTCAGTGACGCATGCGGCGGCAAACATTCGTTCTCCTCGGAACTCAAAGAGATCTCGCTTTGAAAGACCGTTGTTCGGCTCACTGCCAGGTGCCTGGTCCGAACTCTTGGTTATACAGTGTGCTGCTGTTGGTCGTGAGCGCCACCAATGGATGCGATGCTACAGAGCCCGTTGTATTGGAGAGCAGATTAGATCAGGGCGCGAGAGCCCTCGATGCAAGACCCGCACTCATGGATTCGAGCACAGACGCTTTCGATATGGTGATTACAACAGATACGTCCGGCTCCGCTGAATGCCTAGACGAAGAACGCGACTGTGGCAATCGCATCAATGATGACTGCGATGGGCTTGTGGATGAATGTTCTGCAGGATTGACTTGTCAGGCTGGGTCATGTGAACAAGCCGCCATCGGCCAAGACTGTAACAACCACACTGATTGCCCTTCTCAAACGATCTGCTTTAATTCCATGTGCGAGTCTATTCGACCGTCGATGTGCGGCTCAGGTGGACCGTGCAACGGAACCACTCAGTGTTCGACCATCGAGCTTTGTCAGGCCGGGCCCATCTGTTACGGAACCTGGCAGGCCCCTTGTGAAACATCCTGCGACTGCACCGGGACCTTACTATGTCGAGAATCAAACCAAACATGCGTTGCTTGCTTGAATGGTGGACAGTGTAATCCCGGTGAGGTTTGCAGCGCCGATGGTTCTTGTCATGAGCAATTCACATTTGGTGCAGAAGATGTAGACACGGTGCCACAAAGGCTCTTCGCAGCGCTTAAACCATGTGTTTTTCAGGCAACAGGTCGTGAAAGTAGCGGATGCGGTCAGTTCAATTTAGACGGTGATGTAAATCCGGACGTACTCGCTCAGCTTAACACCGAACTCGACAGCCTATTCGAATGTGAAAGCTTGGTGGCCAATGTACCTGAGGAGGACGTATCTTTTTATCAGACACTCCTCGGCTGTGAAGATCCACAAAGAGTCCACGTGTTCAAGTCCGATGGCTTCGCAATTGCCCCAGGCACCTTCGCCTGTATGACCTACATCCCCTACCCACCTCCGAGTGGCCCCACGACGGATTGGTACGTACAGCTAAAGAATTGCACCGCCAACGAATAACCTACCCCACGCCTGCCACTTCCGAAAAGAGCTTGGCCTCGACCCAAACCGTCCTCCCGTCAACACCACCGTCCTAAGTTCATTCAGAGTCTCCAATTACGGGCATAAAGTGACTCTCAACGAGAATGTAACCGTCAGCCTCATGCGTATCACTGAGGAATGAGCAATGAGCAATGAGCAATGAGCAATGAGGAATGAGGAATGAGGAATGAGGAACGAGTACAGCTGTACATGCCCGACGTTCAGCTCAAATGCTTTGATCAAAACGGCCACAAAAAACAAAAAAGCCCCGGCGTTGGCCGAGGCTTCTTCGCTTGCAGAGATCGAGGCAGACTATTCGTCTGCTTTCTTCTCCTCAGCAGCCTCTTCCGCTACTGATTCGGACTCCTCAGCATCTTCAACGGCCGCCGTTTCGGTGCCTGCAGCTTCTGCCTCTGCAGTCTCTGGCTCCGCAGACGCCTCAGCAGCGGCCTCGTCACCCGCCTCTGCGACGTCGACAGGCTCTTCAGCCGGTGACGGTGCCGGTGTTTCGGCTGCCGGTGCGGGTGCTGGTGTCGCCGCCTTCGGGGCTTTCTCGTACCCTTCGGGCAGTAGCTCAATAATCGCCAGCTCCGCGTTGTCCCCATAACGGCGACCAACCCGAAGTACCCGAGTGTAACCACCGTCACGGTCTACATAACGCTCCGCGAGATCGCCGAAGAGTTTCTGCAGCGCGAAGCGGTTTCGAACCAACTTACCAGCTTGGCGCACAGCCGCAACACGTGCCGCTGTCAACCGTGCCTTCTCAGCATCGTTGCTCGCCTTTGCTACAACGCTAGGCGCGTTACGACGACCGAGCGCAATAAGCTTTTCAACAACGCCTCGAAGCTCTTTGGCTTTGGCAGCGGTTGTTTGAATACGCTCTTCTTCGATCAATGACGTAGCCATGTTTCGAAACATCGCTGCTCGGTGACTCGAGTTACGGCCGAGCTTCCGTCCGGACTTTCGATGTCGCATGTTACCTGCTCCCTAATCCACCCGCAGTGGATTACTTGCCCTTCCGGGCGTCTGGGTTCCAGCCGTCTAGGTCCATCCCAAGAGATAGACCCATTACAGCCAAAATATCTTTAATTTCGCGCAATGACTTGCGACCAAAGTTCTTGGTCTTGAGCATTTCCGCTTCTGTCTTCTGGACCAACTCACCAATCAGTTTGATGTTGGCATTCTGTAAGCAGTTCGCCGAACGCACTGATAGTTCAAGCTCGTCTACGCTGCGATAAAGGTTCTCATTTTGAAGAACCTCATTCTCGACAGTCTCTTCAACGTACTCAGGCTCTGCTTCCTCATCGAAGTTGATAAAGATTTGAACCTGCTCTTTAAGAATCTTTGCACCATAAGCGATCGCGTCAGCCGGTGCGACGCTACCGTCGGTCCAGACTTCTAGTGCAAGACGATCATAGTCGGTGCGCTGACCAACGCGAGCGTTGCTCACATTGAAGTTGACGCGCCGGATTGGGCTGAACATCGAATCGATTGGAATCGTGCCTACAGGCATGTTTTCGGTCTTATTCCGCTCCGCCGGAATGTAGCCGTAACCCGTTCGGACGGTGAGTTCCATAACCAGGCGTCCGCCTTCGTTCAAAGTCGCGATGTGCTGCTCTGGATTGAGCACCTCGAGCTGCCCATCCTCGATAATGTCCGCAGCGGTGACCGGGCCTTCTTTCGATGTATCGATTCGAAGCACTCGAGGCTCAAGCGTATGTGCCTTGAAGCGAACCTGCTTCAAGTTCAACACGATCTCGGTCACGTCTTCTAACACGTCCGGTACACTCGTGAACTCATGGAGAACACCATCGATGCGGACAGCTGTAATCGCCGACCCCTGCAGGGAGGACAGCAAAATACGGCGCAGAGAATTGCCAACAGTGATACCAAAACCACGTTCGAAGGGCTCAGCTACGAATTTACCGTATCCCTCGTTAGCCTCGTCGACAACAATGCCGGAGGGACGAATGAGGTCGCGCCAATTCTTCGAATACATTTCCACGGGTTCCATCTTTACATCCTTTTCATGCTAAAGCGCCGAGACAGGACCACTCCCATTGCAACACCGTTCCCATGATGTTGCGGGCACCTCCCTGCTCGGCTCGATGGTGGAATTACTTACTATACAACTCGACGATGAGCTGCTCATTAATCGGTAGTGTGAGTTCTTCCCGCACAGGACCAGCCTTCACGGTCCCCCGCAGCTCTTTCTTGTCGATTTCGAGCCAGGAAACCATGGGTCGGCGATCTGATTGTTCCACAGACTCCACAATGCGAGCCATCTTACGACTGCGCTCTTTAATCTCGACGACGTCACCGTCAGTGACCTGATACGACGGAATGTTTACCTTCTTGCCATTGACCAAGAAGTGAGCGTGTCGAACAAGCTGCCGCGCTTCTGCACGGCTTGTGGCAAAACCCAAGCGAAATACGGTGTTGTCTAGGCGCCGCTCAAGCAGGCCGAGAAGATTCTCACCGGTCACGCCCTTCATACGGTCCGCTTTCTTGAAGTACAGTCTAAACTGCTTCTCCAAGACGCCATAAATACGCTTCACCTTTTGCTTCTCACGAAGCTGGTCGCGGTAGTTACTCGCGCGCATACGTCCCTGCCCATGTTGGCCAGGGGGATACGGGCGACGGTCGAAAGAACATTTCTCAGTGTAGCACCGCTCACCCTTAAGAAAGAGCTTCGCTGCTTCGCGACGACAAAGTCGGCAAACTGAACCTGTGTAACGTGCCATCTCGATATATCCTTAAACTCTACGTCGCTTCGGTGGGCGACAACCGTTGTGCGGTACAGGCGTGACGTCACGAATGCTCGTGATCTTGAAACCTACTGAGCTCAGGGCCCGCAGCGCCGCCTCTCGACCAGAACCCGGCCCATTGACAAATACAGCCAGCGACCGCATGCCATGCTCGCGCGCCTTATTACCGGCATCCTCAGCCGCCAATTGCGCAGCGAAGGGTGTGCTCTTACGAGAGCCCTTGAAACCACGTGAACCAGCGGACGACCAAGACACCGCATTACCCTGGACGTCTGAAATCGTGATGATGGTGTTGTTGAAGGTCGCCTGAATATGGGCAATACCCGATTGGATATTCTTACGGACCTTCTTCCTGCTCTTAGTCGAGTACTTAGACATAATACAACCCGAACCTTACTTCTTCTTCTTAGTCACTGTACGACGAGGACCCTTGCGCGTCCTGGCATTGGTCTTCGTTCGCTGACCGCGAACAGGCAGACCGCGACGATGACGAAGGCCTCGATAACAGCCGAGGTCCTTGAGCCGCTTAATGTTAAGCTGCACCTGACGCCGGAGGTCACCCTCGACCTTGTAGTTATCTTCGATGACCTGACGAATGTTACGCACATCTACCTCGGAGAGGGAGTCTGAGCGCATGTCGGGGTCAAGACCGCACTTTTCGATAATTTCCGAAGAAATCGTGCGACCGATTCCATGAATATAAGTCAACGCGACGATGATCCGCTTGTTACGCGGAAGGTCGACACCGGCAATACGTGCCATTTTGTTGCCTCCTGCAGGCGTCTTAGCCTTGGCGCTGTTTGTGCCTTGGGTTCTCGCAAATCACACGGATAACTCCGTGGCGCTTGATCACGCGGCACTTTTCACAAATTCTCTTCACTGAAGCACGTACCTTCATTGGTCTGCTCCCATTCTTTCCAAAAATTACAAAAACTGGCCGTAACCTAAGCTACGGCATCTCGGTCACGTCCCCGGATACGAGAACCACGCTCGGTGGAAAGTCCTTCGTAATCACGAGTAATGAGGTGACTCTCAATCTGCTGCACGGTATCAAGCGCAACGGACACAATAATCAAAAGCGAGGTACCACCGAAGTAGAATGACACCTTAAATTGGTCTTGGACCAACATTGGAACGACGCAAACCGCGGCAACATAAATTGCACCGCCGAAGGTGAGCCGAGTCAATACATGATCGATGTATTCAGCGGTCTTTGCACCAGGCCGAATGCCCGGTATGTAGCCGCCGAATTTCTTCAAGTTTTCTGCAACGTCGACCGGGTTGAACATGACCGCCGTGTAGAAGAAGCAGAAGAAGATATTGAGCGCACTGAACAACAGCATGTAGCGCCAGTCACCCGGCATCAATGCATTCTGAATTGCCACTGCCCATGATGCCTCAGTCCAACTCAAGATGGTCTGCGGAAACATCAAAATCGACGACGCAAAGATTGGCGGAATCACACCAGCCATGTTCACACGCAGGGGCAAGTGAGTCGACTGAGCTGCTCCGACCCGGTTACCAACGAGGCGCTTCGCATACTGAATCGGAATCCGGCGCTGCCCGCGCTCCACGTAGACAATGAAAGCGATGACCGCATAGACCACGCCGCAAAGCATAATCAGCGTCATGATGTCCATGGTCTCATTCGTGAACTGAGTACCAATCTGTACGAGCGCATCGGGCAAACCTGCCACGATGCCTGCGAAGATAATCAAACTCATCCCATTGCCGATGCCACGCTCTGTAATCTGTTCACCAAGCCACATGATGAACGTACTACCTGCGGTCAAGGTCAGCACAGTGATGAAATAGAACGAGAAGTCCGGGTCTCTTACGATTTGACCAACACCACTCTGGGAATTTAGATTCTCAAGGTAACTGGCAATAAAGATACCCTGTACGATCGAAAGCCCCACCGTCGCGTACCGCGTCCACTGGTTAATCTTTTTACGTCCCTGCTCGCCCTCTTTGTTCAGACGATCCAGAGTCGGAATCACGACCGTGAGAAGCTGAAAAATAATCGAGGCCGAGATATAAGGCATAATGCCGAGGGCAAATACGCTCAGCTGCTCAATGGCACCACCACTGAACATATTAAACAGACCCAGAAAACCGGTTGTCTGACTGGCCATGAACTTTGACATGGCTGCGCGGTCTACGCCGGGTAGCGTTACAAAGACGCCGATACGGTACACTGCCAGCAACGACAGTGTGAACATGATGCGCCGACGTAGCTCCGTGATCTGAAATATCTTAATGATGGTGTCCACAGTGAGCTCGCCTTAACTCTCTACAACTTCTACAGAACCACCGGCGGCAGTAATCTTCTCAGCTGCAGATGCGCTAAATTTATGTGCCTTGACTGTATAGGCCGAAGAGACATTGCCCTGGCCGAGCACCTTCAACAACTTTGGCCCCTTCTTGACCAATCCGTTGGTCTTGAGGAACTCGAGGTCGATGGTGACCGACGCATCGATCCCCTCAAAGGAAGCCACGTTGATGACGGCATATTCAGTTCGGTTGCGCGGCACGAAACCACGCTTCGGGAGGCGACGCGCAAGCGGCATCTGGCCACCTTCGAACCCAGGCGCTGGCTTACCACCGCCACGGCGGGCCTTCTGCCCCTTATGACCAGCGCCGGCGGTCTTGCCCCAACCGGACGACTCTCCGCGACCGATTCGCTTCTTCTTTCGCACAGCGCCCGGCGCTGGCGTCAAATTACTTAGCTCACTCATCTTTTACTCTTCCACCGTCTCGAACGACACCAGATGTCGCACAGCCGTCAACATCCCGCGAACCGCCGGCGTATCTTCGAGAACACTTTCTTGGTGAATTTTCTTCAACCCGAGACCACGCAGTGTCGCGCGCTGTTTCTCCGGTCGACCAATTCCACTCTTTGTCTGTTTGACGCGAATCTTGCTCATAATAACGCCTCCCACCCCTACGGTGCGATGTGTCCGATTTCGTCGACCGACTTGCCACGACGGGCCGCCATTTGCGCGGGCGACACCAGCTGCTGTAGAGCGTCAACCGTTGCTCGTACAACGTTCTTCGCGTTGCTCGTACCCAGTGACTTCGTAAGCACGTTGCGGATACCAGCGGCTTCTAGGACGGCGCGAACGGGACCACCAGCGATAATGCCAGTACCTTCGCTCGCAGGCCGCAACAGGACGCGTCCGGCGCCGTGATGCCCGATGACGTCATGTGGTATAGTGCCGTTGATGACCGGTACCTCGAACATCGCCTTGCGAGCACGCTCGTTTCCTTTGCGGATCGCATCGGGAACCTCGTTGGCTTTACCCATTGCAACGCCAACTGTGCCATCACCGTCACCAACGACCACTAGGGCGCTGAAACTGAAACGACGGCCGCCTTTGACGACCTTCGAGACGCGATTAATATCGACAACTTTGTCGAGTAGATCATTCTCTACTTGGTTTTGAATAGCCAAGATGCGTGCTCCAAAACTCGGTTTACGTTAAACGAGCGTAAAGGGATTGTGACCCCACGCGGGGCGCCCTTCTAGCTCACTTACACTACGTTTGTCAACTCTGTCGAACGGTTAGAGTTGATTTAAAATTGAAAAACTCGGTGCTGATCAAAAGATCAGGCCACCACTACGTGCGCCCTCGGCGACTGCTTTAACGCGGCCGTGGTAAATAAAGCCATTGCGATCGAAGACCACTGTCTCGATCTCTTTGTCTTTGCAAATCGCTGCGATGGTCTGCCCAACGAGCTCGGCAACCTCGGTCTTTTTCTTACCGTCGAGTTGCTCACGCACACCAGCAGACTGGCTTGACGCCGACGCGATGGTGGCGCCGCTCACGTCGTCGATCACCTGTGCGTAGATATGCTTGTTCGAACGAAACACGCTCAGCCTAGGTCGCGCCGCTGTACCACGTATACGCGAACGAATTGACCGCTTACGACGCTGTCGTGACACTTCTTTTTTATTCTTGATAGCCATTGCTATTCCCTCAAGTTCAACGGACCACTAGCGGGCGCCGGACTTACCTTCCTTACGGCGAATCACTTCGTCGCTGTACTTAATACCCTTGCCCTTATATGGCTCAGGCGGTCGAAAGCCGCGAATCTCTGCCGCTGTCTTGCCAACCAACTCTTTATCCACACCGGAAATTTCAAGTTCCGTGGGCTTTGCGGCCTTCGCCTCAATGCCTTTCGGAACCTCGTAATAGATCGGGTGGCTGTAGCCGAGGTTAAAGATGAGATACTCACCCTTCGCCTGGACTCGGTAACCAACACCGATGATGTCGAGTTTTTTGGTGAAGCCCTTAGACACACCTTCAACCAAGTTGAATACGAGAGAACGCGCCAACCCGTGCATGGCGCGCGCGTCGCGGCTGTCGTTGGCACGTGTCACGATTAATTCGCCATCGCGATTCTCAAGAGACACAAGCGGCGGGAGCTTCTTACTCAGCTCGCCCTTAGGCCCCTTCGCACTGAACTGGCCGTCACCGAGTTGTACGGTTACGCCACTAGGCACTGGGACTGGTAGTTTGCCGATACGAGACATTTCTAATTCCTTTCTTCAGCCGCGGCTACCAAACGGAGCAGATGTGCTCACCGCCCAAATGTAGGGCACGAGCCTGCGCGTCTGTCATGACACCGCGCGAAGTCGAAAGAATCGCCACGCCGAGTCCACTCCGGACGCTTGGAATATTCTTCGCTTTGACGTATGCACGCCGCCCTGGCTTCGATACACGCTCAAGGTGTGTAATCACCGGTGCGTTGTCTGCTGTGTACTTCAAATAGACACAGATAACATCTTGCCGGTTGTCCTTGACGATCTTGAAATTCCGGATAAAGCCCTCCTGCATCAGCAGGTTGACAATACGAAGCTTCAAGTTAGAAGCCGGAATGAGCACCTTTTCGTGATTAACCGCCGATGCATTCCGTATTCGGGTCAGCAGGTCGGCAATCGGATCGGTCATTCCCATCGGTTTAATCCTTACTCTCTGAGGTCGCCTTTAACGGCGACACATTGAGGGTTGCAACACGCACCCCCATTCCCTAGAACCAAAGTGCGTACTTACTTCGAACCGCCAGCCTGCCGAAACGGCATGCCGAGGTGTCGCAGTAGGGCGCGGCCCTCTTCATCTGTCTTAGCCGTCGTCACAAATGTGATATTCAGGCCCTTAATCTTATCAACCTTGTCGTAGTCGATTTCGTGGAAAATGATGTGCTCCTTGATGCCCATCGAAAAGTTTCCCTTCCCATCAAACCCCTTCGGATTGATGCCACGAAAATCGCGAACGCGGGGAAGCGCGATCGACACAAGACGGTCGAGAAACTCCCACATACGCTCTCGGCGGAGCGTCACTGAGCAGCCGATCGGCATGCCTTGGCGAAGCTTAAAGGTCGCGATTGACTTCTTCGCCTTTGTGACTACAGCCTTTTGGCCAGCGAGTGCACTCAACTCACGCTGTGCGCCTTCGATCACCTTAGGGTTCTGAACTGCCTCGCCCAAACCCATGTTAGCGACAATCTTTACCAATCCTGGGATCTGGTGTGGATTGTCATATTTAAATTCTTCCTGAAGCGCGGGTACAACAGCTTCGTCGTATCGCGTCTTGAGTCGTGGCGCGCTCATTCGAAAACCTCGCCTGTCTTGGCGCAGAAGCGCACCTTCGTCACCTTGCCAGTCGCATCACCGAAGCTCGCTAGAGCTTCCGTCTTGCTTGGGAACTGGCTGCCATCTTTGCCTAGGTAGCGAACCTGAGTACGGACACCGCGCTCAAGCTTCTCCGAGTACAACAAGACGTTAGAAGCGTCCAAGAACGCCTCGCGGTCAATGATGCCGCCCTCAGAGCCATCAGCCCCAGGTTTCTTATGTCTCTTGACCATGTTCAAGCCTTCGACAACAACACGGCCCTTGCGGCTGTCAATTCTGACAACGCTGCCGATACCGCCCTTGTCTTTCCCGGCGATGACTTGAACCTTATCTCCAGTTTTAACGTGCATTTCTTCGTCCTTCGAAGGTCTTGCGACCGCCCCTAGATAACTTCTGGGGCAAGCGAAACAATCTTCATGAATTTTCGCGCCCGCAACTCTCGTGCAACGGGGCCAAAAATTCGAGTACCGACGGGCTCGTTCGCATCGTTAATCAACACGGCCGAATTCACGTCAAACTTAATATGGGACCCATCAGCGCGACGAATTTCCTTTTTCGTCCGCACGACTACCGCGCGCTTGAGGTCACCCTTCTTTACGCGAGAGTTGGGCAGCGCCTCCTTGACGCTCACGACGATGATGTCACCGATCGATGCGTATTTACGCTTTGACCCACCGAGCACCTTGATACACTGAAGCCGCTTGGCTCCAGAGTTGTCAGCTGCCGTGAGCATACTCTGCATCTGAATCACGACTAATCTCCTTGCACTGGACGATTACGTCCAGCCGACAAAACTAAGCGGCTCTATGAGTGATAGCCTTCATGCGCCACCGCTTGTGACGGCTGATAGGCTTGGTCTCTTCGATGAGCACTGTGTCGCCCACACGAGCTTCGTTACTCTCGTCGTGAACCTTATACTTCACGCGACGTCGAACGAACTTCTTGTAGATGGGATGCATCACAAGCTTGTCCAATTGAACGACGATCGTCTTATCCATCTTGTCGCTGACAACCACGCCGCTGCGTGTCTTGATGTTGCGACTCTTCTCTGTATTCTCAGTCATTGGTCGATTCCCTTAAGCGCCTGTTACCTGAGCACGCTCTACTTCACGCAGTACGGTCTCAATACGGGCGATGTCGCGACGCGTCTTTTTCAGTGCCGCAGTGTCGAGAAGTTGTCCTGTGTAATGCTTGAATCGCAGGTCGAAAAGCTCTCTGCGGCGCTCATCACTCAGATCTCTCAAATCCTGTGCACTCTTCTCTCTAAGCTCGGACGTCTTCATCTTACTCTCCTCGCTTCAAAAATCGTGTCTTGATGGGTAGCTTGTGAGATGCGAGACGCAAAGCCTCACGAGCTAATTCCTCTGGGACACCATCCATCTCGTACATCACGCGACCGCGCTTCACGACAGCAACCCAGTGGTCCACTGCACCCTTACCTTTACCCATGCGGGTCTCGGCAGGTTTCTTCGAAATCGGTTTATCGGGGAATACCCTAATCCAGATTTTGCCTTGTCGCTTGACATGACGTGTCATCGCAATACGAGCAGCCTCAATCTGACGTGCAGTGATGCGACCGCTTGTGATTGCCTGCAATCCAAATTCACCGAAGTGCACGTCGGTACCACCCTTGGCTGCGCCGCGGATACGACCCTTCTGCTGCTTCCGGAATTTTGTTTTCTTAGGAGAAAGCATTATCTTACCTACCCGTTACCGCCGAGGCGCGCTGGTTCCGCTCTTATCAGCGTGAACCTCACCCTTAAAAATCCAGCATTTGATTCCGATGACACCGTACGTGGTGCTCGCAATCGCAGTGCCATAATCGATATCAGCCCGTAGCGTGTGCAATGGCACTCGCCCATCGTGATATCGCTCAAAGCGACCCATCTCGGCACCGCCGAGACGGCCGGACGCGGAAATCTTGAAGCCCTTGGCACCAAACTTCATGCCCGTCTGCATCGCCTTCTTCAGAGCGCGACGAAATGCCACGCGTCTTTCCAGCTGAGCTGCGACGTTCTCAGCAACGAGCGTCGCGTCGAGTTCGGCCTTTCGGATTTCCTGAATATTGAGGAAGACTTCGCCGTTCGACAGCTTCTCAATATCGCGTTTCAGCTCATCAGCGCCCGCGCCACGCTTACCGATCACAATGCCGGGACGTGCCGTATAAATGCTGATCTTAACCTTGTTAGCCATCCGCTCGATCTCGATGCGTGAGACACCTGCGTGATACAGCTTCTTCTTGATAAAACGTCGCAACTGGAGGTCTTCATGTAACCACTCAGCGTAGCGCTTTTCCTCGTACCACTTGGAGCTCCAAGAGCGAATGATACCCAAACGGAAACCAATTGGATGCGTCTTCTGACCCACAACAGACTCCTAGTTACGCTCAGCGAGAACACACGTGACGTGGCTCGTACGCTTGTTTATTCTTGTTGCTCGACCCATCGCTCGTGGACGGAAGCGACGGAGCGTCGGACCTTCGTCCACTGTAATCGTGTCGACGTACAAACGATCAACGTCTGCATTCTTTGCCTCGGCGTTAGCGATGGCACTCTCGATGAGCTTTCGGACCGGCTCACTCGCCGCGCGGCGCGTGAAGGTCAGAATGTTGATCGCTTCACCGACGCCCTTACCGCGGACCAAGTCGGCCACGAGGCGTGTCTTTCGTGCTGAAACACGAAGGTAACGAAGTTTAGCTCTCATAGCCGGACTACCTCTTCTTGGCCTTCTTATCGGCAGCATGGCCGCGATAAGTACGTGTTGGAGCGAATTCCCCGAGTTTGTGACCGACCATATTTTCAGTCACATATACTGGCCAGAACTTGTTGCCGTTGTGAACAGCAAAGGTATGACCAATAAACTCAGGGATAATGGTGGAGCGACGAGACCATGTCTTAATGGTCTGCTTCTTGCCACCCTCGTTCATTGTCTCCACCTTCTTCCAAAGGTGGTCATCGACAAACGGCCCTTTTCTGATAGAACGCGTCATCTTATATACTCCTAACGACCGCCGCCACGACGGCGAACGATAAAGCGGTCAGTGCGTCGGTTCTTACGCGTGCGCTTGCCCTTGGTTGGCATACCCCATGGACTCACCGGATGGCGACCACCGGAGGTACGCCCCTCACCACCACCATGCGGATGGTCGACTGGATTCATCGCAACACCACGAACCTTTGGACGACGACCGAGCCAGCGGCTCCGACCAGCCTTACCCAGCTTGATGTTGCCATGCTCCTCGTTACCAACCTGCCCGATGGTTGCGCGGCAATTCAAGTGCACGAGACGCATCTCACCGGATGGCAGTCGGAGCTGAGCCCAGTCGCCTTCTTTAGCAAGAAGCTGGGCGGATACACCGGCCGCGCGGCACAGCTTTGCGCCCGCTCCGATTTTGATCTCAACTGCATGAATGGTCGTACCGACAGGGATATTTCGCAGTGGCAGGCTGTTGCCCGGCTTGATATCCGCCTTACGGCTTGACTCTACATTGTCGCCGACCGATAGGCCCTTCGGCGCCAAAATATAGCGACGTTCACCGTCTGCATAGCAAAGCAATGCAATACGAGCACTACGATTCGGATCGTACTCAATCGCTTCCACGCGCGCTGGAACACCAAACTTATCACGACGAAAATCGATAACGCGGTAGCGACGCTTGTGTCCACCACCACGCCGACGCACGGTGATACGACCGTAAACGTTACGGCCCGCTGATTTCGACAAAGACGATGTGAGCTTCTTGTGTGGCTTCGAGGCTGTGACACCGGCGAAGTCACTCGAACTCATGTTCCGACGTCCAGGCGACGTTGGCTTGTACTTCTTTACACCCATGACGACCTATTCCTCCGGAGTCTCGAGTTCGTCGAGATTTTCAATCGCTTCGAAAAACTCTACATCTTCGCCGGCTGCGAGGGTTACGACGGCCTTCTTCCAGTTGGCCCGCTTGCCCATTGTGCGCCCAAGACGCTTGGACTTTCCGCGGTAAACCATCGTGTTCACGGAGGTCACTTTGACCTCAAGCAGCTTCTCAACGGCCTTCTTAATCTCGACCTTGTTTGCGTCGAAGCGCACTTGAAACGAGATTTGATTGTCATCTTCCTTCTGGAAGGTCGTCTTCTCGGTAACAAGGGGCTTGCGAAGGACGCTATAAATATCTGAGTGGCTCATTTACCAAGCGCTCCTTCCAAACGGCGCACCGTGGGCTCGGTCATCACCAAGTGTGTGTACTTCAAGACGTCGAACAAGTTCATACCGTCAATGTTGAGATACTTGACCTTTGGCAGATTACCAACGGCGAGCTCAAGGTTACGATTCGGACCGTCGACCACGAGCGCGTTCCCACCAGCCAACGCGTTAAAGACAACCGCAGCGTCGCGCGTTTTATGGCTCTCCAGCGCTAACGAATCCACCACCACAAGCTTTTGCTGTGAGGTGCGAAGGCTGAGCGCTGAGCGCAAGGCACCCCGACGAACCTTCTTATTCAAGCTGTAAGCGTAGCTTCGTGGCGTAGGACCGTGTACGACACCACCGCCAACGTGATTAGGTGCACGACGGCTACCCTGTCGAGCGCGACCAGTCCCCTTCTGGCGGTAAGGCTTTGCGCCACCACCAGCGACATCATTGCGGCCCTTAGTTGACGCCGTGCCGGCACGACGCTTAGCGAGCTGCCATTTCACCACTTCGTAGAAAAGGTGCTTCTTAACCTCAGCTGCGAACACGTTGTCAGCAACCTCGATAGAACCAACCTCTTCGCGCTTCAAGTTATAAACAGGAAGTGTTGCCATCTTTTCCCCCTTATGACTTCAGCTCGACATTGACGCCAGCTGATAGATCGAGCTTCATCAGCGCATCAAGTGTCTGAGGCGTAGGCTCGAGAATATCGAGCAAACGCTTATGCGTTCTGAGTTCAAACTGCTCACGGCTTTTCTTGTTGACGTGGGGTCCACGCAACACCGTGTAGCGGCTTATGCTGGTTGGCAATGGGATTGGTCCCGCTACCTTGGCCCCGGTTCGTCGAGCAATGTCGACGATTTCCGTAGCTGACTGGTCCAGCAACTTATGATCATAGGCTTTGAGCCTAATTCGAATTTTCTGAGTGGTCGACATGCGATCGTCCTGCTCACTACCTCGCTCTTTTACAAGCGAGCACGTTTATGTTCGCGGTTCCGATCTATTCCGGAACCAAAAAAATTATTCACCGAGCAATTTACGCTTCGCCTCGGCCGAAGCAGACGCATAGTGCGAAAATTGCATCGTGTAGGTACCCCGCCCTTGAGTCGCCGAACGCAACTCAGTGGCGTAACCAAACATTGCCGACAACGGTATAACCGCAGTGACAAAGCTCACGCCATTGGCCCGGTTCTCCATATTTCGAACCTCGCCGCGTTTGGCGTTAACATGGCTGATGGCGTCTCCCATATTGTCTTCTGGGACGACGATCTCAACCTCCATCACGGGCTCCAGCAATTCTGGTGCTGCATTTTCACATGCCGCCCTGAATGCCATTGCGCTCGCAACGTTGAACGCAGCCTCGGATGAATCATTTTCATCAAAACTGCCACCGACAACCTCAGCCTTCAAATCGACCATCGGAAAGCCCAGTAAGGGGCCAGTCAGATAGGCGTTTCGAATGCCATGAAGTACGGCCTCCACGTATTCAGGGGGTATCTGCCCCTTCGACGCTGCGTTCGAAATCTCTAGACCGCTTCCAATTTCACCGGGCGCGACACGTACTTTGCAAACGGCATACTGCCCTTTACCCGTTGTGCTCGGCCTGATGAACTCACCCTCACCGGATGCGTCAGCGCGCACTGTCTCGCGGTAGGCCACCTGGGGCTTACCGACATTTGCCGTGACCTTAAACTCCCTCAGAAGTCGGTCAACGATCACCTCGAGGTGAAGCTCACCCATCCCTGCAACAAGGGTTTGACCTGTCTCAGGGTCGACGCTGACCTTGAAACTTGGGTCCTCCTGGGCAAGCCGGTCAAGGGCACCGGACAACTTGTCCTGGTCAGCCTTAGTCTTTGGCTCT
This sequence comes from Bradymonadia bacterium, assembly GCA_049889275.1. Taxonomy (GTDB): domain Bacteria; phylum Myxococcota_A; class Bradymonadia; order UBA7976; family UBA1532; genus UBA1532. The sequence continues at coordinate 22,095 of JBMHDS010000128.1, forward strand.
ATCGCGATCTTGATCACTGGCTCAGGGAATTCGATATTCTCCAAGAGCAGTTGGCCGTTCTCTAGGCAAAGGGTGTCTCCAGTCGTCACGCCCTTCATGCCAACAGCGGCCACAACATCTCCGGCATAACACTCGGTGATATCTTCGCGCTGATTTGCGTGCATTCGGAGCAAACGGCCAAGACGTTCACGTCGGCCCTTTGATGAGTTCCAGATATTGTTGCCCACCTTGACGCTACCAGAGTAGACGCGAAGGTATACAAGCTGCCCCACATACGGGTCAGTCGCGATTTTAAACGCGAGGGCCGAAAAGGGGGCCGAGTCATCAGCCGCCCGCTCGACCACGTCTTCGGTCACGTTTTTGCCCTTCACCTTGAGACCCGTAATCGCAGGCACATCAGTTGGCGAAGGCAAATAGTCGATAACAGCGTCCAACAGTAAACGGACGCCCTTGTTCCGGAACGCTGAACCACAGAGAACAGGCACTGCCTCTCCCTGAATCGTTGCGCGCCTCAGTACTGATTTAATCAACTCAACGCTAGGCTGTTCTCCCTCCAAGAGAAGTTCGAGCAGCCCATCGTCATGGTTAGCGAGGCCCTCCAGCAGCATTTCTCTGCTCGAAGCGGCCTCATCTGCCATGTGTGCTGGTATCGGGCCGGCCTCAAATGCAGACTCGGGGTCGTCACCTTGCCACACGTACGCTTTCTCGCCGATCAAATCGACGACACCAACGAACGTCCCATCATCATGGATGGGCAGCTGGACGACCTGAGTGTTTGCACCCAGCCGTTCCTGAACCATTGACACACAACGCTGAAAATCAGCACCGATGCGGTCCATCTTATTGACAAAGACCAAACGCGGAACGTTGTACTTGTCCGCTTGGCGCCAAACCGTTTCAGTTTGCGGTTCGACACCTGCGACCCCGTCTAAACAGGTAATCGCGCTATCTAGAACCCTCAGACTGCGCTCCACCTCAAAGGTGAAGTCCACATGCCCAGGGGTATCGATAATGTTAATCCAGTGGTCATCCCATTGACACGTCGTCGCTGCCGACGTGATGGTGATGCCACGTTCCTGTTCCTGCTCCATCCAGTCCATGACGGCTGTGCCATCGTGAACCTCGCCGACTTTATGGGTGCGGCCAGAGAAGTACAGGATACGCTCTGTCGTAGTCGTCTTGCCTGCGTCGATATGTGCCATGATGCCGATGTTTCGGACATGGCTCAACTTGACAGCGCGTGGCATTTCAACGACCCCAGACTAAGCGGTTCACTACCAACGGTAGTGGGCAAATGCCTTATTGGCCTCGGCCATCTTATGCGTATCGTCTTTCTTCTTGACCGATGCGCCGCGACCAGCAGCGGCATCCATCAACTCACCGGCCAATTTCTCAGCCATGGTCTTTTCGTGACGTTTCCGCGCATAGCTAATGATCCAGCGAAAGGCCAACGCTGTACGTCGCTCCCCACGGATCTCAACAGGCACTTGATAGGTCGAGCCACCAACACGACGGCTTTTAACCTCAAGATTCGGCTTCACGTTGTCGAGCGCCTTCTTGAACAAACGAAGGGGATCTTCTTTAGCGCGCCCCTCGATGAGATCGAAGGAACCGTACAGAATACCCTCGGCGACGGACTTCTTGCCGCGCTCCATCAGGCAATTAACAAACTTCGCAACGGTACGATCACCAAACTTAGGGTCTGGCTGAACTTTGCGTTTCGGGACTTCTCTACGTCGTGGCATGAGTACTCTCCCTTAAGCCTTCGGTCGCTTTGCGCCGTACTTCGAACGCCCCTGTCGGCGCTTATCGACGCCTGAGGTATCCGCGGTACCGCGAACGATGTGATATCGAACACCAGGAAGGTCTTTGACACGGCCACCGCGAATCAGAACAACCGAGTGTTCCTGCAATGAGTGTCCCTCACCCGGAATGTAGCTGGTCACCTCGATACCGTTTGTGAGGCGAACACGAGCCACCTTTCGGAGAGCCGAATTCGGCTTCTTCGGTGTTGACGTGTAGACACGAACGCAAACGCCACGCTTCTGTGGACATTGCTGCAAGGCCGGTGCTGTGGACTTGCGAGACTTATTCTTACGTCCTTTGCGGACGAGCTGGCTGATTGTCGGCATGCGACTCCCACCTTAACATGAGCTTGCTTGGCAAACTCTTCCAAACAACATTTACGACTAATCGGAAGAAGAGAGAACAGGCTTTCGCCTCGTAACGAGTGCCGTAGCACATCGTCGTTCTCCCGACGGTTCGAGCTCAAATCGGCCGCCTTCCGGGAAGTCAACAGCACACAAAAAGGCGCTGTTTGCATCAGTCATAACGACAGATGGTTTGCGCAATATATAGATCTGGTTGCTGCCGTCAATATAAAAGAACGTACTTAAAAGTTTTTTTGAGTAGATTTGTTGCACCTCAATGCTCGGATCCACTGAGCCAACACGCCTTTAGTCTGCGGCCCAGAACAGCAGAAAATAGACACACCACTCAAGAGCGACGACTATGTTCGAGGGTGATGGTTCGGGGATGCGCGAACGCGAACGCGGCCGGCATGAGCAAGCCGGGCGTGAAAGGTCACGCCCAGCTGCTAGAAGATTCGGCTAGGAAAGGGACAGGGACGCGTCGTTCAGCTCGCTGTCGGCCAGGAGTAGGTCGTCGTTACCATCAACGGTTTCAATGCTGAGGTTGCGATAGCCTTCCAGTCCGGTACCAGCCGGAATGAGACGGCCCATGATGACGTTCTCCTTCAGGCCTCTCAGGTAATCGATCTTGCCGGAGAGTGCAGCTTGGGTGAGCACCTTGGTCGTCTCTTGGAATGATGACGCCGAGATAAAAGACTCGGTCGACAGCGACGCCTTCGTGATACCAAGCAACAATGGCTGGGCAACTGCAGGCCGTCCGCCAGCATTCATGACGCGGGCATTCTCTTCTTCAAAGAGCCATTTTTCGACCTGCTCTTCCACCAAGAAGTTGGTGTCGCCAACGTCCGTGATCTGAACGCGGCGGAGCATTTGTCGGACGATCGTTTCGACGTGCTTGTCGTTAATTCTAACGCCCTGCAACCGATAGACTTCCTGAATCTCATCCACCAAGAACTTCGCCAGCTCTTTATCACCGAGAACTGCGAGGATGTCGTGCGGATTCTGAGCCCCATCCATGAGAGCTTCACCAGCGATGACGCGGTCACCCTGTCTAACCGCAAGTGCCTTACCCTTCGGAATGAGATACTCCTTAGGCTCGCCGAGGTCTGGCCGTACGATGACCTTCCGCTTACCCTTGGTATCCTTACCGAACTCGACCCAACCATCGATCTCAGTGATAACGGCGGGTTCTTTTGGTTTCCGGGCTTCAAACAGTTCCGCCACGCGTGGCAGACCACCGGTGATATCCTTGTTCTTCGCAGCTTCACGCGCAATCTTGGCGATCTGCTGACCAGGAACGATCTGGTCGCCGTCGTTGACAACGATGTTCGCACCAACGGGAAGCATGTAACGTGCCTCACCACGAGTACCAGCCAGTTTCTTAACCTGGTGGGTCTCAGGGTCTCGAATCAGAACCTGAGGTCGAAGCTCACCCGAGTCGCGGCTCTCAACGACAACCTTACGACTCAAACCGGTCACTTCATCGAACTCCTCGTTGATAGTGACGCCTTCCTCAAGGTCCTGGAAGCGAGCAACACCACCGACCTCTGTCAAGATCGGAATCGAGAACGGGTCCCACTCAGCCAGGGTTGTACCCGGCTGCACAACAGCGCCGTCTTCAACAAGAAGACTTGCACCGTAAACCACCTGGTATCTCTCGCGTTCGCGACCGACCTCGTCTTTAATGACGAGTGCCGATTGTCGGTTCATCACAACTGTGGCGCCGTTTGGCTCATCAGCTGACGGTGGACGGACAACCGTTTCCACATTTTCGAACACAACCGTACCGGGCCCACGGGACTCAACAGTGCTCTGTTCGGCGAGACGCGCCGCAGCACCACCGATATGGAAAGTACGCATTGTAAGCTGGGTACCCGGCTCACCAATCGACTGCGCAGCGATAACACCGACCGCTTCGCCGATATTGACAGTACGTCCACGAGCGAGGTCACGACCGTAACACTTGATACAAACACCACGCTTCGTTTGGCAGGTCAGCACCGAGCGGATCATCACGCGATTGATGCCCGCATCCTCAACGATCTGGACAGTGTCCTCATCGAACTCTGTACCTGCCGGCAGCAGCATGTCCCCTGTGTGCGGGTCGTAGACGTCGTCGAGGGCAACACGGCCTAAGATTCGGTCTCCGAGTGGTTCAATAATTTCACCCGCTTCAACGAGTGCTGTTACTTCCATCCCGTCAAGGGTGCCGCAGTCGAACTCAGTCACGATCGCATCTTGTGCAACGTCAACCAGTCTTCTTGTCAGGTAGCCTGAGTTTGCAGTCTTGAGTGCAGTGTCAGCGAGGCCCTTTCGCGCACCGTGGGTACTGATGAAGTACTGTAGTACACTCAAGCCTTCACGGAAGTTCGCGGTGATGGGTGTCTCGATGATTTCACCGGATGGTTTAGCCATCAAACCACGCATACCTGCGAGCTGCTTAATCTGAGCGGGACCACCACGAGCACCGGAGTCAGCCATAATGAAGATCGAGTTGAAACTGTCTGTTTCCTCCGTCTCACCGTTGGGCCCAACCATCGTCTCGCGACTGATCGCGTCCATCATACCTTCGGCGACTGCGTTACTGACCCGGTCCCAAATATCAACGACCTTGTTGTAGCGCTCACCATTGGTGATCAACCCGTCATAATACTGCTGCTCGATCTCTTTGACCTCAACACCGGCTTCGCCAAGGAGTTTCTCTTTGACTTCCGGAATGGTGAGGTCGCCAACGGCGATCGAGATACCTGCGCGGGTCGCGTTGGCGTAGCCGATATCTTTGAGACGGTCGGCCAAGATGACGGTCTCCTTCGACGTGCACTGACGATATGCCGCGTCGATGAGCGCTGCGAGTTCCTTCTTTCGCAAGGTCTTATTAACCAAAGAGAAGTTGAGGCCGCTCGGCAGAATCTCTGACAGTAGGACTCGACCTGCTGTCGTCTCGTGCAACGTCCCGTTGAGGCGGCATTTAATGCGCGCCTGAAGCTCCAACTCGCCGGCATCGTATGCCATTCGTACTTCTTCGGGGCCACAGAAATTATGACCCTCACCGACGGCGAAGGGACGCTCACGCGTCATGTAGTAGCAACCGAGAACAATGTCTTGAGACGGCACGATAATCGGTCGACCACTCGCTGGGCTCAGGATGTTGTTCGAGCTCATCATCAGCACGCGTGCTTCGATTTGAGCTTCGACGGAAAGCGGCAGGTGGACGGCCATCTGATCGCCGTCAAAGTCGGCGTTGAAAGCAACGCAGACGAGCGGGTGTAGCTGAATCGCCTTGCCTTCGATCAGTACGGGCTCGAAAGCCTGAATACCGAGTCTATGCAGCGTCGGTGCGCGGTTGAGCATCACCGGATGCTCTTTAATCACCTCATCGAGGATATCCCACACTTCCGGCTTTTGCTTTTCGACGAGGCGCTTGGCCGTCTTGATCGTCGTTACATGGCCGCGCTGTTCCAGCTTGCTGTAGATAAACGGCTTGAACAACTCAAGCGCCATCTTCTTAGGAAGCCCGCACTGGTGCAGTCGAAGCTCTGGGCCAACCACGATAACCGAGCGCCCTGAGTAATCTACTCGCTTACCGAGCAGGTTCTGCCGGAAACGACCCTGCTTACCCTTGATCATATCGCTGAGCGACTTCAATGGCCGCTTATTCGGACCTGTGATCGCCTTCCCTCGCCGTCCGTTATCGAACAGGGCATCAACCGCTTCCTGGAGCATTCGCTTTTCATTGCGAATGATGATCTCTGGTGCGTTCAGCTCTTTTAAGCGCTTGAGACGATTATTTCGGTTAATGACTCGTCGATAGAGGTCGTTCAGGTCGCTGGTGGCAAATCGGCCACCATCGAGTGGCACAAGCGGCCGCAGATCCGGTGGAATGACCGGGATAACGTCCAGAATCATCCACTCCGGACGATTGTTACTGTCTTTCAAGGACTCGACGACCTTCAGTCGCTTTGCGAGCTTCTTACGCGCGGCTTCACTCGTCGCTGCAAGCATCTGCTCCCGAAGCGTGACCGCCAAAGACGGAATATCGAGCTGCTGAAGAAGGATCTTGATGGCATCTGCCCCCATCCCAGCTTCAAAGGCGTCGTCGCCATACTCATCTAAGGCATCATAGTACTCATCTTCACTGAGGATGTCCCCTGTCTTGAGTGGGGTCTCACCACCATCGGTGATGATGTAAGCAACGCAGTACAGCACACGCTCAATGTCTTTGAGCGTGACGTCGAGTAGATTGCCCAATCGGCTCGGCAAGCTCTTTAGGAACCAAATGTGTGCCACAGGTGTTGCTAAGGTGATGTGGCCAAGCCGCTCACGACGGACTCGACTTTGGATCACCTCCACGCCGCATTTCTCACACACAACACCACGATGTTTCATGCGCTTGTACTTGCCGCATAAGCACTCGTAGTCCTTTACCGGGCCAAAGATCTTGGCACAGAAAAGGCCATCGCGTTCTGGCTTAAATGTACGATAATTAATGGTCTCTGGTTTCTTTACTTCACCGTAAGACCAGCTATTAATTTTATCCGGACTCGCGATCGCGATTCGAATCGCACTAAAGCTGAGCGGGTCCTTGGGCTTCTCGAAGAAGTTAAATATGTCCTTCATGGCTCTACCTCGTGCTTCCGGTTTTACAGTTGTTCAGTTTCAATGAGTTCGATGTCGAGTGCGAGGCTTTGAAGCTCTTTAATCAACACGTTAAACGATTCGGGTAGACCGCTTTCCAAAACGTTCTCCCCCTTAACAATCGCTTCATACATTCGCGTACGACCGAGCACATCATCGGATTTGACTGTCAAGAACTCTTGCAGCGCGTAGGCGGCGCCATAAGCTTCTAGGGCCCACACTTCCATTTCACCAAGTCGCTGGCCACCAAACTGCGCTTTACCGCCGAGTGGCTGCTGAGTGACAAGACTGTACGGCCCGATAGAGCGCGCGTGGATCTTATCATCCACGAGGTGATGCAGCTTAAGCATGTACATGACGCCAACGGTTACATCGCCGTCGAAAGCCTCGCCGGACCGCCCATCAAAGAGTGTCGATTGACCCGTTACATTCATACCAGCAAGTTCAAGGGCCTCACGAATCTTGTGCTCTGGAGCCCCGTCAAAAACAGGGGTCGCTACGTGCATACCGTTTTTGATCTTGCTGATGCTACGGCGGACGTCGGCGTCATCCATCTCATCGATCATCGCGTGATGCTCAGCTGAGCTGTAGTACTTCCTCAACTCACCCTTAAGCGCTTCGGTACTGTATTGCTCGTCGAGCAGGCGCTGGATGCGCTTACCTAATCCGCGTGCGGCCCAGCCCAGATGGGTTTCTAGAACCTGACCGATATTCATACGACTCGGAACGCCGAGCGGATTAAGCACCATCTCGACCGGTGTGCCATCGATGAGGAAAGGCATGTCCTCCTCGGGCAGGATGCGCGAAATCACACCCTTATTACCGTGGCGACCAGCCATCTTATCGCCGACCTGCAACTTACGCTTGATGGCGACGTAAACCTTGACCATCTTGATCACGCCTGGGGGCAACTCATCGCCCTTCTTCAGCTTGTTGATCTTTTCTTGGAACAAGACCCGGATAGCCTGAATTTCCTCACGGAGCGCATCGATAATACGCTCAATTTTATCGGGCACACCGGTATCACGATCAAGGTCGATGACATTCCAATACATCTGCGGAATCGCGCTGATGGTCTCTTCGGAAAGCGCTTGACCCTTGTCGATTAAGATTTCGCCTTGGTCATCGACCAGACGGCTGGAGACGGTCTGACCGATAAGCAGTTCGCGGACCTGATTGTAAGCACTCTTACGAATGATCTTAATCTGGTCATTCTGGTCTTTCTCCAGCTTCGCGATCTCTGCATCTTCGATGTCTTGAGCACGTTCATCTTTTTCGATGCCGCGTCGACTGAAGACCTTAGCGCTGATGACGGTACCCACAACACCAGGCGGCACACGGCTGGATGTGTCTCGAACATCTCCGGCCTTTTCACCAAAGATCGCTCTGAGGAGCTTCTCTTCGGGGCTGAGCTGCGTCTCACCCTTTGGCGTAATCTTGCCCACGAGGATATCGCCCGACTTAACCTCAGCACCGATACGCACGATGCCAGACTCATCCAGATTTGCGAGCGCTTCCTCGCCCACATTCGGAATGTCTTTGGTGATCTCTTCTTTACCAAGCTTCGTGTCTCGAGCCACACATTCGAATTCCTCAATGTGAATCGATGTATACTGGTCCTCTTTCACAACCCGCTCAGAGATCAGGATCGAGTCCTCGAAGTTGTAACCGCCCCAAGGCATGAAGGCCACGACCATATTACGGCCAAGCGCCAACTCGCCGGTGTCGGTACCCGGACCGTCCGCGATAACGTCGCCCTTGGTGACCCGATCACCCTTTTCGACAATCGGTCGTTGGTTGATACAGGTGTTCTGATTTGATCGTCGGAATTTAAGGAGATTGTAAATATCTGGCTTTGCCGAGATGTTCTCGCTGTCCACCTTCACCACGATACGAGTCGCATCGACGCTCTCAACAATCCCATTATTTCTGGCGACCGCCGTCACACCAGAATCCCGAGCCACCACCGGCTCAATACCTGTACCAACAAGCGGTGCTGTAGTTACAAGCAATGGCACGGCTTGACGCTGCATGTTCGAACCCATGAGCGCGCGGTTCGCGTCATCATTCTCAAGGAACGGAACGAGGGATGCCGCCACGGACACGAGCTGGTTCGGACTGACGTCCATGAGATCGATGCGCTCAGGGGGTACCATGACGAAGTCCCCGGATTGTCGCGAGCTGACGGTCTCATCCACCAACTTAAATGTATCATCGAGAGCGGCATTGGCCTGCGCAATGAGGTGGCCTTCTTCGTCGAGCGCCGAGTAATACCGTGGTTCCTCGACGGACACCACGCCTTCCGTTACTTCTCGGTATGGCGTCTCAATGAAACCGAAATTATTCACTCGCGCATACGATGACAACGATGCGATCAGCCCGATGTTCGGACCTTCAGGCGTCTCGATAGGACAGATGCGTCCGTAGTGTGTCATGTGAACGTCGCGTACCTCGAAGCCCGCACGCTCGCGGGTCAAACCACCAGGTCCGAGGGCCGACAAACGTCGTTTGTGTGTCACTTCGCTCAATGGATTTGTTTGATCCATGAACTGGGAAAGTTGGCTTGAACCGAAGTACTCTTTAACGACCGCAGATACAGGCTTTGCATTGATGAGGTCATGCGGCATCAACGTCTCAATCTCTTGAGACATGCTCATGCGCTCTTTCACCGCGCGTTCCATCCGGACGAGACCGATTCGGTATTGATTCTCCATCAACTCACCGACAGCCCGCACCCGACGATTGCCAAGGTGATCAATGTCGTCGATCTTGACGACAACGTTCACTGACTTGCCGTTGTCTTGATGATACGTGATCTCTGAACGACCATCACGCAGCGCGATCAAGTAGCGAACCACCTCAATGATGTCCTTCTTCGTGAGAACCGAGTTCTCAAGGGACTCATCGATACGAAACTTGTGATTGAGCTTCAAGCGCCCAACTTGGCTCAAGTCGTATCGCTCGGGGTTGAAAAACAAGTTATTGAAGAGGTTATACGCCGTGTCTAGCGTGGGTGGATCACCTGGCCGCAGGCGCTTGTAGATCTCAAGCACAGCTTGGTCTGGTGTATCCACCTTGTCGATCGACGCTGTCTTCCGCAGGAACGGTCCCACATGCAAGTTATCGATAAAGAGCGTATCGAATGCGTCGACCTCATGCTCTCGAAATTTCTCGAGCATCGCCTCGGTGATTTCCTCGTTGCACTCAGCCAAAACTTCACCGGTGCTCATGTCGACAACATCGTCAGCGATGACCTTGCCGACAATCTCTTCGACGAGTGCAGGTATCCGAGTGACACCGGCCGCTTTCATCTTACGTAAAGCGCTGGCGGTGAACTTGCGGTTCTTGCGAACAAGAACGTCACCATCTTCGCCTTCTACGTCGAGGGATGCCTTCTGAGTACGAAGCAACTGTAGATCCGATGGTTCCCGGTACAGAACGTCTCCATTGGATTGGCTGAGATGCACCGTTTCGAGGGCATAGAACTCGGACAAGAGCTCGGCCGTGGAGAGGCCAAGAGCACGCAACATGACCGTTGCCGGTAGCTTACGCCGTCGATCAATTCTCACGTGCAACACGTCTTTGGCGTCAAACTCAAAGTCTAACCATGAGCCACGGTAAGGAATGACGCGCGCGCTGTAGAGCAGCTTCCCGGACGAATGAGTCTTTCCTTTGTCGTGGTCAAAGAAGGCGCCCGGCGAACGGTGTAGCTGAGAGACCACAACCCGCTCTGTTCCGTTGATGATAAAGGTACCTTCATCCGTTTGAAGCGGAATTTCACCGAAGTATACTTCCTGCTCTTTCACGTCACGGATCGAGGGCAGTGTTCCCTCTTCATCCCCTTTATCCCAGACGACCAACCGAATAACCACCTTAAGTGGGGCCGCATAGGTCATACCCCGCTGATGGCACTCTTCGACGTCATATTTCGGACGTTCAAGGTGGTACGAAACAAATTCGAGGGAACAGGTTTCGTTAAAGTCTTTGATGGGAAAAACGCTCTTGAAAACGCCTTGGAGGCCGATATCGATTCGCTCATCGGCCGGCACATCCATTTGGAGGAAGGTTGTATAGCTCTGCTTTTGGATATCGATCAGATTCGGAATTTCGATAACTTTGCTGAGTTCGCCGTAATTGTTACGGATTCGAAAGTTTCTCTGGACCACTGACACCATCTTAGGCACCTCACCACGCAAGGGGTCGGAAAAAGTTTTTTTTCGTCGGCACTACCCGGGTTTACACTGCCGGCGAAAAAACGCCAAAATCACTGCCCGCAGGCAGTGATTTAACGAAGCAAGGTCGCACCTCAAAACTGAGGGCGACCTCTCTTATCGAGGCTTGGTCTTTACTTGACCTCAACCTCAGCGCCAGCCTCTTCGAGCTTGGCCTGAATGTCGGCAGCCTCTTCCTTAGAGACGCCTTCCTTGAGAGGCTTTGGCGCCTCGTCAACAACAGCCTTTGCCTCTTTGAGGCCCAAGCCTGTAATCTCGCGAACAACCTTGATGACGGCGATCTTCTTCGCGCCTGGGCTCGTAAGAATGACGTCGAACTCGGTCTGCTCTTCAGCAGCGGCAGCGTCGCCACCACCACCAGCTGCAGGCCCTGCAACTGCAACAGCGGCTGCTGCAGAAACGCCCCACTTGTCCTCAAGTGTGTCGGTCAATTCCTTGATTTGAAGGATAGTTAGGTTGCTGAGATATTCGATAACCTGGTCTTGTGTAATGTCGCTCATTTTAGTCTCCAATAATTAATGATTGAGCTGTTTGTTCTAGCAGTAAATCTTCGTTATTCGCCCATTTGCATTTCGCGAGCCTTCAACACCTGCAAGAAGGTTGTTGGCGCAGCGACAAGCGTGCGGACAAATGTTGTGGGTGCAGCCACGAATAAACTGAGTACCTTGGCCCGAAGCTCGTCCTTTCCAGGAAGCTTCGACAATGCCTGCACACCTGCTTCATCAAGGACACTCCCGTCAACCCAGCCCCCTTTGAGGACTAGCTTTTCGTTCGTCTTCTTGAAATCAAGAAGGAGCTTGGCTGGCGCAGCAGGGTCTTCGGCGTGATAGGCGATCGCGCTGTTGCCCTTGAAGAGCGGAGCGAGATTCTCCTTCGACGTACCTGCTAACGCGGCCTTGACCAGCGTGTTCTTTACCACGTTATACGTGATATCCGCTTTTCGCATCTGGCTTCTGAGGTCATCGACGCATGCAACGTCGAGGCCCTTGAAGTCAGTTACGACAACGGCTGGAACATCCGCTAGTTCGGTTCTTAGTCTATCGATGACTTCGGCTTTTTCATTCCGGTTCAATTCGATTGACCTCCTAATAAATTGGCCGCCCGCCCTTGCCGAAGCAAGTTCCGCGCGAGGGTGCTGCTAAACAAACAACCCGACCCCGCCTCGGTAGGCTCGATGAGGATTCACCGATTTAACCACCAGTACCTACTGTCTCTGGCCGGTCGACCTAGTTCCAAAAATAAACTTAACGACTTGCCTCTGCCTGAAGGCCGGCAACGTCTAAACGAATGCCAGGTCCCATTGTGGAGCTCAGCACCGCTTGCTTCATGTAAGTGCCCTTTGCCGTTGCTGGCTTCAACTTCATCAGCATCTCAACGAGTGCTGTCAGATTGCCAGCGAGCGCCGCGACCTCGAACGATTTCTTGCCGATTGGCGCATGCAGAACACCTGCTCTGTCGACCCTGAACTCAACCCGTCCCGCCTTCATTTCTTTGACGGCATTGGTGACATCGAAGGTCACGGTCCCTACCTTGGGGTTCGGCATAAGGCCTCGTGGGCCGAGGATCTTACCGATGCGCCCGACCAGTCCCATCATGTCCGGCGTCGCGATGGCCTTATCAAAGCCCAACCAACCCTCATCTTTGATGCGCGTTACGAGGTCCATGTCCCCTACGAAGTCTGCGCCAGCTTCTTTAGCCTCAGCTGCCTTATCGCCCTTGGCGAATACAGCAACCGTAACAGCCTTACCTAGCCCGTGCGGATAGACGACGGCGCCGCGGACCATTTGGTCTGCATGCCGTGGGTTAACACCGAGGTTGAACGCGACATCTACAGTCTCGTCAAACTTTGCAAAGCTCGACTGTTTCATTAACTCGAGCGCCTCTGCCAAACCATATTCCTTTGTGCGGTCTACAGTTTGCTGGGCGTTCCGATGGTTTTTACCACGCCTTCTCATACCTTACTCCTTGCGTGCCCCGGTACTACGCGCGCCATCTGCGCTTCCGGGGGTTTAAAAAATAGATTTACTCTAGCCTTCTACAACCAGACCCATCGAACGCGCCGTGCCGGCGACTGTACGCATGGCAGACTCAACGCTATCCGTGTTGAGGTCAGGTAGCTTCGTCGTTGCGATCTCACGAATTTGGTCTTCAGTCACCTTGCCAACCTTGTTTCGGTTTGGCTCACCAGACCCACTCTTGAGACCGGCAGCCTTCAGGAGAAGGACGGCTGCGGGCGGCGTCTTCGTAATGAAGCTGAAGGAACGGTCCGCGAACACGGTAATAACAACGGGGATCACCATGCCCATTTGGTCGCTCGTTCGCGCATTGAACTCTTTACAGAACTGCATGATATTGACGCCATGCTGACCCAGCGCTGGGCCGACTGGTGGCGAAGGATTTGCCTTGCCGGCAGGTACTTGCAGTTTAATATATCCGGTGACTTTCTTAGCCATTTTTTAGCTCCTAAAGAAAGTGACTGACGAAACTCTCTTCAGCACTTCTCAACTTGAGAAAAATCTAATTCAACAGGGGTTGCCCGACCGAAAATGCTTACCAGCACTCGAAGCTTCCCTTTGTCAACGTTCACTTCATCGACGGTACCGTTGAAATTCGCGAATGGGCCATCGGCCACGCGAACGGTCTCGCCTTCTTCAAACTTCTGCTGTGGCGCTGCGGCCTCCACGCCTTCTTCCATTTGATCCGTAATGCGGCGCACTTCATGCTCTGGCACGGGCCGGACGGAGCCCGGTGTCTTGCCGCCACCGACGAACCCCGATACCCGTGGCGTGTTGTTCACGATGTGCCAAGATTCGGTATTAAGCGCCATTTTAACGAATATATAGCCAGGGAAAAACTTGCGGGCTGGACCACGTTGTTCGCCCTCAGTCTCCTTCTCCCGCGGTACGAGAATCTCCGAGAACAGCTCTTCGGCGTTATTTTGCTTCACGCGCTCCCAGAGTGTTGTCTCTACTCGATTCTCATACCCGGAGTAGGTGTGCACGACATACCATTTGTGATCCATGAATATTCTCCGGGCCTCTTTAATCAATACTCAAACAAGACAGGGGCTGATTAGCCCAGCATTCGATCCGTCAACCAACCAAACACCTGGTCGAACACCCACAAAATGGCTGCGATGATGGCAGTGACGACAACGGTGACCATCGTGTTGGTTTTCGTCTCGTCCCATGTTGGCCATACAACCTTCGAGAGTTCATCGCCCACCTCGTTCAGGGTAGGTCGGATGGTTCGGTGACGCCAAACCCAGAAGAGCAGCGCTACAGCTAAGCCAGCACCAGCGAGGGTAGCCAGCGTAAACTCTTTTCCGAGCAAAGCCGTGTTGCGGACATTGAAAGTCGCAAAAAGCAACTCAAAGGTCTTCGTAAAGATGCCCCACGCGAGCAGCGTAGAGCCCACGAAGAACATGTTTACCATTCGTCTACTGGCGTTCATTTCAGCCTCACACCATCCAAGCTAACGCGCTATCAGCAATTCTTTATACCCACGTCTAGGGTAAGAAAAGCAGGCCCGGAGGGACTCGAACCCCCAACCCCCGGATTTGGAGTCCGGTGCACTACCAATTGTGCTACAGGCCTTCAAGAAACCGATGCAACGATTGCTATTTACCAATTCGGTGTTCGGTGTGTGTGCCACAACTTGAACAAAACTTTTTCACCGAGAAGTGCGCCGGTACGGAGCGCCGGTTCTTCTTCATGGTGTAGTTTCGTCGGGTGCACACCGTGCATTCGAGATTGACTTTGATTTGGTCGCCTCTCGCCACACGTCCCTCACACTACATAATTCGAAACCCAGAGAGCGGTAAGTCTACCGCCACCTGGGCCTCAGCGAACAAAAGGCACCGGCCATACGGCGGGTGCCTTTCTGTTCAAGTACCGTCTTTACTCGATGATGCTTGCAACAACACCAGCACCGACTGTACGGCCACCTTCGCGGATAGCGAAGCGCAGACCGTCGTCCATGGCGATCGGTGTGATGAGCTCGACGCTCACGGTCAGGTTTTCACCAGGCATGCACATCTCGCTGCCCTCAGGCAGAGTAACAACACCGGTCACGTCCGTTGTTCGGAAGTAGAACTGTGGACGATAGCCATTGAAGAAAGGTGTGTGGCGACCGCCCTCTTCCTTCTTCAAGACGTAGATTTCAGCGTTGAACTTGAGGTGAGGCTTAACAGTGCCAGGCTTGCAAAGCACTTGACCACGCTCGATGTCATCGCGCTTGATACCACGCAGTAGGCAACCGACGTTCTCGCCTGCGCGACCTTCGTCGAGAAGCTTGCGGAACATTTCAACGCCAGTGACGGTCGTCTTGCTGGACTCTTTGATACCAACGATGTCGATTTCTTCGCCGACCTTGATGATACCACGCTCAACACGGCCAGTGGCGACAGTACCGCGACCCTGGATTGAGAAAACGTCCTCAACTGGCATCAAGAAAGGCTGGTCGATTGGTCGCTCAGGCAGTGGAACATACTCGTCAACTGCGGCCATGAGCTCCATGATCTTCTCGACGCCTTCTGGCTTGCCCTCGAGGGCAGCAAGAGCCGAACCAATAATTACAGGACACTCTTCGTCGAACTCACGAGAAGCAAGCTCTTCGCGAACTTCCATCTCAACCAGTTCTAACAACTCGTCGTCGTCGACAAGGTCTGCTTTGTTGAGGAACACGACGATAGCCGGCACACCAACCTGGCGTGCGAGCAAGATGTGCTCTTTGGTCTGTGGCATAGGGCCGTCAGCTGCCGAACACACAAGGATAGCGCCGTCCATCTGGGCCGCACCCGTGATCATGTTCTTCACATAGTCAGCGTGACCAGGGCAATCAACGTGCGCGTAGTGACGAGTCTCAGTCTCGTACTCAACGTGCGCTGTTGCGATGGTGATACCACGCTCTCGTTCTTCGGGCGCGTTGTCGATTTCGTCGAAAGCTTTCGCTTCGCCGCCCATCGCTTCGGCGAGCACCTTGGTGATCGCTGCCGTCAGTGTTGTCTTACCATGGTCAACGTGGCCAATAGTACCAACGTTCACATGAGGCTTATTCCGTACGAACTTCTCTTTAGCCATTTCCTAGATTCTCCTCGCCAAGAGTCGAGACACAGCGCCCTGTCACCAGGGCAGTAAAAAAAATTTCAGAGCCAGAGCCGACGACCGGGCTTGAACCGGTGACCTCGTCCTTACCAAGGACGCGCTCTACCGCTGAGCTACGCCGGCGTAAGTCACAGCAACTGCTGTCACTCACCAAAAAACAAAAAGTGGAGCGGGAGACGAGGCTCGAACTCGCGACATTCAGCTTGGAAGGCTGACGCTCTACCAACTGAGCTACTCCCGCTCATGCCCCCAGGGGGGCACAATTTTTGGTGGTGGGGGAAGGATTCGAACCTTCGAAGGCTGAGCCGACAGATTTACAGTCTGTTCCCGTTGGCCGCTTGGGTACCCCACCTTAAACCAAAAAATGTATGCCGAGCCACTTTCATGGCCCGACGAATCGCCCCAAAAAAGGCGAAGAGCTGGCGAAGGGACTTGAACCCGCAACCTGCTGATTACAAATCAGCTGCTCTACCAATTGAGCTACGCCAGCACATCTTCGAGCGCGCAAACTACCAGGACAGCCCAGACTCCTCAAGAACAATTCGACTGAGCCTGCCCTTTGCTTCACGACGCTCTAAAGTGTCGCGGTATATAGGTCAAGCCGTTGCGTTGGTCAACTGAAATTTCTATTTTTAATTACTTCGTGTCCTTTTGGCGCTGACGACAGGCTTCGTAAAGTATCACGCTCGCTGCACTCGCGGCGTTTAAGCTCTCCACTGTGCCGAGGATCGGAATGGTTACGATCGTGTCGCAGAGCGACTTGGTTAGCCGACGTAGACCACGCCCTTCCGCGCCAATTACAATCACTGTTGGCTGTGCGAAGTCAATCCGATCGGGCGACACACCGTCCAGGTCGGCGCCGACGATCTGGTAGCCGCAATCTTTAGCATCGCGGATCGCCCTTGCGAGATTAGACTCCATTGCAACGGGTAGGACTTCACTCGCACCAGCCGCGGTCTTAGCGACGATGGGCCCGAGGCGTGCAGCCCGGTTTTTTGTGGTAAGCGCTGCCGTCGCTCCAAGGCATTCGGCGCTTCGCAAGATCGCACCAAAATTGCGAGGGTCGGTCACTTGATCGACGGCGACGATGAGCCCATCATCACATGCGAGGACATCTTGCCAAGCAGCATACTCGGTTGGTTTAACGCGGGCACAGACACCTTGGTGAGCGACGTTAGCAAATCGGTCGTTAAGGGTTTTCATACTCGCCGTATGAATTTCAACCCCAAGCTGTTTGGCTATCGTCTCGATCTCATCGCGGCCCGAGTGACTGTCCTTGAGCCGCCAAATGCCCATTAAGCGTTCCGGGTTTCGTCGCAGCAACAACTGAACGGCACGCACGCCAGGTACCCAATAGTCTTGACCGTTTTGTGGCTTCATGTCGTTCCTACCGCGTCTTGCAATCGTTGCAGAGCAACCTCAATTCGCTCGGCAGCGGTAACAGCGCGCCCGATGACCAGCATGCTCGCCCCGTCCGCGAGGGCCGTCGCCGGAGTTGCGACTCTCAGCTGATCACCCTGCGATTGACCTGCGAAGCGTATTCCCGGTGTCACCAGGGCTAAATCAGCCCCGACTTGGTGACGGAGTTGCGCCACCTCACGTGCACTCGCGACAACGCCAGCCAAGCCAGCCTCCTGCGCATGTCGAGCTCGAAGCAAAACAACATCTGACAGCGGCCCTCGACCACCGATATCCGAAAAGCACTGGAGGTCTAAGCTCGTGAGTATCGTGACGCCTAACAAGCGTAATTCACTTGGTGCCGCGGCTGCCGCCGCCTCCATCATACCGCGACCGCCCGCCGTATGGATTGTAAGATAGTCTGCACCAACCGACGCGAGCCGCGATACCGCGTGCGCAACGGTACGGGGAATATCATGCAGCTTCAGGTCCAGAAAAACACGTGGTGCGCCAAATCGTTTGAGTGCATGCACAACGTTCGGGCCTTCAGCGCAAAACAACTCCAGACCAATCTTGTAGACGCCAAAAACGTGTGCGGTCTGCTCGATTAAACTCTGTGCGCTTTTCAGGTCTGGCACATCAAGCGCTAAACATAATCGCTTGTCTGTCACCCCAGCTGCTCCTGAATCCAACTCAGCACCTTCTCGACAGGCACTTCCAATGCATCGGCCTGGCCTCGTACTTTAGCTTCCACCACGCCATTGGCCAAACCTCGGCTGCCGATCGTGATTCTGTAGGGGATACCCAAAAGGTCAGCATCCTTAAACTTGGAGCCCGCTCGTTCGTTGCGGTCGTCCAATAAGACTTCGATACCCGCATTCGCGCACTGCTCATACAGCGCGGTGGCTGTATCTACGACCTCTTCTTTGTTCATTTGCAACGGCAATATGGTGAGGTGAAAAGGCGCGATTGAGGCCGGCCACACAATGCCGTACTCATCATGGTTTTGCTCGATTGCTGCAGCCATAATGCGAGAGACGCCAATCCCATAACACCCCATCACCATCGGCTTCTCAACACCAGACTCATCCAGGTAGGTACATCCCATAGATTCGCTGTATTTTGTTCCGAGAAAAAAGACATGCCCAACTTCAATTCCGCGATAACCATCGAGGGTACCATGGCAGCGCGGGCATTCATCCCCTGGCTTCGCTAACCGTAAATCGACGTATGCGTCGACAATGAAGTCGCGACCCGCGCTCACACCCGTGAGATGGGTATCCTTGTCGTTTGCGCCGCATACCGCATCGTTAAGGCCCTCGATGGCAAGATCACCGATCACGCCCACGACGCCCTCTAACTGTACTGGGCCAATGAAACCAACGGGGGCATTGGTCTGCTTGGACACGGCTTCGTCAGTCGCAAGTTGGACAGCGCTCACACCGATGGCCTTGGCCATTTTAATGAGATTAAGCTCATGGTCACCCCGCACGAGAGCCGCATACAACCCCTTCTCCGAGGCAACGATGAGCGTTTTGATAAACCGGCTAGGGTCAGCATTTAGAAAAGCGCTGACCTGCTCAATGGTTTTCGCATCGGGTGTGTCGACACGGACGAGTTGTTCTGCGGGCCTTGCCTCGGCCTGCGTTCGATTTAATTCCGCCTGCTCAATATTTGCGGCGTAGTTGCAGTTGTTGCAACTGACGATCGCATCTTCTCCGCTTTCGGCGAGAACTTGGAATTCATGGGAACGAGAACCGCCAATCGCACCTGTGTCAGCCTCAACAGGTCTGAAATCAAGTCCGCATCGCGCAAAGATCCGAGTGTATGCCTCAAACATTTTGTCGTAGGCGATATTCGCCGCATCGTCATCAATATCGAATGAGTAGGCGTCCTTCATGATGAACTCACGGCCACGCATGAGGCCTGCCCGCGGGCGAATTTCGTCCCTAAACTTAGTTTGAATCTGATACAGGTTAAGTGGCAATGCGCGCCACGACCGCACATCCCGTCGGACCAAATCCACGATCACCTCTTCATGGGTCGGTCCAAGACAAAAATCGCCCCCCTTGCGATCCTTCATTCTCATAAGTTCGTGCCCATAGAAGGCCCAGCGACCTGACTCTTCCCAAATCTCGGCCGGTTGAACCGCTGGCAACAAGACTTCCTGGGCCCCAGCCGACTCCAATTCTTCTCGCAGAATTGCCTGTATTTTTCGCAGCACACGCTGAGCCAAGGGTAGATAGTTATAAATGCCTGCAGCAAGCTTGCGTATGTACCCACCTCGGACGAGCAGCCTGTGGCTGACGACTTCTGCATCGCGCGGGTCTTCTTTCAAGGTCGGTGCGTGAAGGGTTGTCATACGCATGGCGGTCACTCCGATGGCTGATGGACGGGCCGCTTATACCCAATGCGCGTTCTGGCGGCAAGCCGACACGGGTCCTCGCCTCGTTATTTTGGTCGTAAAAAAGAGAAACGATATCGGCAGGGCAACTGAAGGACGCCTGCTTTTTTTTAATGCGGATGTGGATGTGTGTGTATGAACGATCACACGACGCGGCCGAGCCGCCAGAGCGACCGGCCCGTCAGCACCACATCTCCATGGCCAATCGCATGCTTATCATGCACTCGGACCCAACATCCGTTGCGTCCAGACACATCTCTCAGCAAAAATCCATCTCCCTGGTCAGGCAAGACCAGAGCATGTGTCGTACTTAGGTGGTCATCATCGGCGACAACAAAATCTCCCAGAACGCGGCCGATTTTACAGCCCTCCCGGGGCACGTCGAATTGGGCAATCGTTTCGCCATTTCCAGACAGCTGCAACAATCTCAGACTGCTGATGCTTCTCGGTGAGCCGAAGCGACGGGTCCCGGCTTCATCCATCAGCTGTTCACCCACCGGTCGGTCAACAACTACGAACTTGAATACCTGCTGACCCATGAGCACAAGTGTGCCATCGCTGAGGGCCACGCTGTCCCTAGCTCGAACCCAAACACCATTGAGACTTTGATTGTCTTCGATCCAGTACCCTGAACCATCATGGGTAAGACGAGCATGCTCCGGCGACATATACTCATCGGATTCCACTCCAATATCGGCGGAACGTCCAATTACCGATGATGTGCCCTCCAAATCGAATGGCACTGAACCGGCATCATCAACCCGAAAGAGCGCGAGCTTATCTGCGGGAGGCATTGGCGGCGGCGCGTTCTGCTCTGGCTTTTCGATCTCGGGTAAAGAACGGTCGAGCAGCTCGTCACCGATCGGCGTGAGATCTACACTGGATAAGATCGCCTCACTCGAGTCATCAACAGATGCTGCGTTCGGGTGTAAATCTGATACAGACAAATTCCCATCAATGCTCTCAATACTGACGTCTAATGAGCCCAAATCCCGGATCGGCGCGGGCGCCCGTGAGATGCCTTCCGATTCGTTTAAGGCCTCAAGTGCTTCCCGCTGACCGTCGATTTCAGCATCCGTTGTTTCAGGCTGAACCGCCTCAAATGATGACTCAGTGTCGGCGAGCGCAATACTCACACTCGCAGCGGCCTCGCTACCAGAACCACCCGGCGCTTCGCTCTCCACCTTCTCTCCCCGACCCACCATCTCGCGAAAATCCGGCACACTCAGGTCGATCAAGGTGGCAGCCGGTCGAATCCCCATGTGCACCTGACGAGAACGCTCATCCTCTTCGTCATCCTGAACACTATCGGCGCTTTCGCCTGCGACATCTTCATCAGTCGGGACGGACTTCGCATCCACATCAACGCGAGCATTATCTTCTTTCTCAACGGCCTCCGACGCCTTTTCGCCTCGCTCATTCGGCTGCAAATCCGACTCGTCGGCCCCCTCCGTTCTCTCTCGAAAACGCCAGCTCTCATTCTTCTTCTCGTCATTCTGAGCTGTTGAAAGTGACGTTCCACAATTCGTACAAAACGCCGCATAACTGGGGTTCTCCCAGCCACACTGTCCACATGTAACCATGTCCGTTTCCTATTCCCCACTCGGTACAGCGTACATGCTTGTCGAAGCCATGTTGCAGAAATAAACGCGCCTAAGCGACTCGGAATGTAGCCGCGCCCCATTTGTGTTTACAGTAGCGCAAGTTTTGTGGTTTAGACAGGACAGACACGAGGAGGACGCAATTTCTTTGCAACACACGAATCGGGTTTACCAAACGGGCGCTCTACTTCTCTCCATGCTCCTCGCCTCATGCGGCGGTCATCAGGTCAAGAAAGCGCGCCCGACGGCACCGAAGCCCCCCAACAAAACATCGGTCGTTCAGGTCTTGAACCAGGCACAGAGAAGCGCGCTCGACGGCCATCTAGACGCCGCTCGGGTCGGCCTCAAGGCCGTCAAAGGGCGGAAACTCAACGCATCCGCCAAACGACAGGTCCAATTCATACGCGCCGTGCTCGTCGCAGAGAAGGATGCGAGCGCAGGCGTCACAGCGCTTCTGCGCCTGCTCAGGACGGAGCCTGAGCCCCCATTACTCGACACAGCGAGACACACGGCAATACGCTACGCCGTCCGGGGCAAACGGTGCATGACCGCTCAATCTCTTTTTGGCAAAATCAAGACACCGTCTCTTGCGTTAAAGGTGATGTTCTCGAAGTGCCAGGCCTCAGCGCAAGCGATCATGACCTTGATTCAGGCAGTCCGCTCTCATCCACAAGACAGGAAGTGGGCAGATGAGCTTAGGTCACGCATCCGGACGGCTCAAACCACCACCCTCGCAAAGTCCTTCGAACATCTCACGGACGCAAAGATAAAGCGTCTGTTCGCTCGTGAACTCGTGCGCCGGAATGATCGACCGAGCGAATCACTGATGTTGCGGAGTATCTACGATGCGCTCGCTGAAGATGACCCCGGCAGACAAACTCTCTTACCCCTACTCTCTCGTCCGAGGGTAAGGGTCATACTTCCCCTGAGCGGAGAGAACAGACCGACAGGACAGCGTCTTAAAGATGTATTGGATGCCCTTTCCAGCGATGAAACGCATACGCTTCCTCTGCTCGAGTATTTCGATGGCAGTGATGCCGACAAAGCCCTAACCGCACTCAGTAAGACACCAGCCGAGGGCACTTTTTTTGCGACCATTGCACTGCTCGACATCGCTACGGCGGAACGAGTCATTCAACAAGAAGGCGATCGGACAGAACCTTTGATCACCGTGACACGCTCAAGCAGCCCAACGAAGGCTCGCGGCGCCGTTTGGAGGGCACTTGACAGTCCATTACTCAGCGCCAGGACAATTGCGAAGGCGGCACTCGACCGGGATGTAAAGCGTATTCTGACCATTCGACGCGGAGCGAGGGACTCCAGCGCAGTGTATGCTTATTGGCTCAACCGTGTCTGTGGCGCTGTGACCGGCTTGGAGTATAAAGAGATTGTCGTCGACTCAGCTACGATTGATTTCCAAAAACTTGTGAGAGAGATAAATCAAATCACATTTGACGGCTTATTCCTGCCACTCGATGCACCGACCTCGCTGACCATTCTCCAACACCTCGCAGGCGCAAATATTTGGGCGGGCAACCGCATTGTGGCACGCGCAGAAGATGGACGTCGCCAAGCCTTTGTATTCGGCGTACCCGACTGGTCCAACACGCAGGCGATGACGGGTGCACGGCGGTATGGTCAGCATGCGATCTATCCTGCCTTCTTCTCTCGCCACACAGGGCCAGGTAAAATCTTTAGCGACGAGATTGAGAAAGCGACGGGTTCGCAAGCAACTGCTGTTACCGCAATTGTCTTCGACTTACTCCTCGCCTTGCAGAACGCTTTCAAGACAAGCATCGAGAAACGTTTAAGCGCGGCAGCAGCGGTCGCGACCATCCGCTTCGACAGTGGTGTGACTGCGGGTTTTGATTTCACAAAACGCGATGCCGCCTCTCAGTTGTTCTTGATGCGACTGACCACCAAAGGTCCAGTTCAGGTCAAATCTGAGTCTCAAGACGTCCGCTAGGATCGAAGATGCCTGTCCGCCCTGTGAGGGCCCCGCATGCCACTACCGTAGATTTCGATACCCGCGCTCGCTCAACCAGTTTGGTCACTCAGGGCGATACGCAGTGGAAGAGGATATGCTCTAAACTTTCGACCACCGGCGAATGTCTACGGCTTAGACCTGGCTATAACAATGCGCTCAGCGATAGAACCGTCTGTGGCACTCATTACCTCGTTGCGGCCTAGTTGGACGCATCCACGACAACGTCGGTCAGGTGAGTCTCGACAGGCAATGGTACAGCCTCGTCAGTCTTCGGGTCATATCCAATCAACGCCAATTCAAGGAGAGTATCAACGTGTTCGAGCAAGTGAAACTTCGTTTTCTTTCTCACCTCGTCCGGTACGTCGACCAGATCTTTTTCGTTGTGCTTCGGCAACGCGATATTCTTGATGCCAGCACGATATGCAGCGAGCAGCTTATCTTTCACGCCACCCACAGCCAGGACCTTCCCCCTCAGCGTCACCTCACCCGTCATGGCAAAATCTGAGCGAACCTTTAAGCCCGAGAGGAGGCTTGCCAATGCCAAGGTGACCGTGACACCTGCGGAGGGACCATCTTTCGGTACTGCGCCGGCCGGAAAGTGAATGTGTAGGTCATGATTGCTGATTGCGCCTTCTTCGATGCCCAGCTCCAATTGCCGCGACCGCACGAAACTGAACGCAGCCTGCACCGATTCTTTCATGACCTCGCCGAGTTTACCCGTGATTACGAGCTTTCCGGTCCCCTTAATTTTTAGGGCTTCGATGACCAGGAGTTCGCCGCCGGCCGACGTCCAGGCCAAGCCATTTGCGACGCCCACTTCGTCGCGGTCGATTCCATCATCGTGCCGGTATTTATGTGGACCGAGAAACTTTTGAACGTCCTTCGGAGTGACCTTGACGGTTCTAACGCGCTTGTTGGCAGCTTCGTTTTCAACCTGCTTACGAGCGACTTTTCGACAGATCTTCTCAAAACATCGCCTCAGGTTTCGAACCCCCGCTTCGCGAGTCCAATACCTGATTACATCGCGCACCGCTGGTTCCGAAAATTTGGGGGTATACTTCTGTAGACCGTGTTGTTCAACGACCCGCGGTATCAGATGTCTACTCGCGATTTCGCATTTTTCTGTCTCCGTATAACCCTCGATGGTGATGACCTCGAGTCGGTCGAGCAGTGGTTTCGGAATATCGTGCAAGTAGTTGGCCGTCACCACAAAGAGCACCTTTGATAAATCGAAGGGTATATTGAAATAGTGGTCTGTAAACGTACCATTTTGCTCGGGATCAAGAACCTCAAGAAGCGCGGCGGCTGGGTCGCCCCTCTGGTCGCTTCCAATTTTGTCGATCTCGTCCAACATTAGTAATGGATTCATGGCGCCCGCTCGGGCCAAGCCGTTCAGGATTTTACCCGGCATTGCACCAACATAGGTCCGACGATGGCCACGAATTTCGGCCTCGTCACGTACTCCACCAACGCTAATCCGAAAAAAATCACGACCAATGGCTTCCGCGATGGATTTTCCGAGACTGGTTTTGCCAACGCCCGGCGGACCGACGAAACACAGGATAGGACCCTTGTGGTCAGGATTTAACTTCCTGACTGCGAGAAACTCGAGAATACGCTCCTTGACCTGCTCAAGACCAAAATGACCGTCATCGAGAGTTTCGCGCACCGAACTTAGTTGGATCTGCTCATCGCTGTATTGGCCCCAGGGAAGACTAAAGAATCGGTCGAGATATGTCTTGATGACCTGATACTCGCTCGAACTCGGTTGGATGTGCCTAAGGCGGTCAATCTCTCTGGCCGCTTCTGCAGCGATCTCTTCATCGAGGTCGAGCGCCTCAAGCTTGCTGCTGTAATCGTCGGCATCACGACGGCTTAAGTCTTCGTCGCCGAGTTCTTTTTGGATCGTCTTCATCTGCTGGCGGAGATAATATTCTCGCCGCGACTCTTCGATATCACCCTTAGCGCGTTTTTCGACCTCTTGTGCAACTTTGACTCGGTCCAGCGCAGCCCGGAGCAGTTCAAGTACCCGCTGCAAGCGTTGGTCTACAGACACGGCCTGCAGAATGCGGTGCCGTTCGGTGTATTCAAAGTCGACGGTTGCGCAGAGGAGGTCTGCGAAACGCCCGGGGTTATCGACATTGACCTTCAGGAGTTGTGTAAACTCTTTTGTAAAGTGAGGATTGAGGTTAGCCAACCGATCATAAAGATTGATCGCTTTCTGGACGTAGACGTTTACGCGAAATGGGTCTCGAGTCCTCTCCTCAATGTCCGAAAAGCGTCCCAAAAAGAAAGGGCGCTCCGACTCAATTTCGAGTAGTTCGACACGCTGCAGACCCTGAAGAGTCACCCGGAACCCTTCGCCCGGCAGCTTGATCTTATCGATAATACGCGCTGTCACCGCAATACCGGCGACGTAAGCTGACCGCACATCGTCTTTCGTTCCGGGCTCACAAAAACCCACCGCGATCGTCTCATCGATACCATCGTGATTTTGAAGAAGGGCGAGATTTTCATTACCCGACACATGGATCGTGACCACCCGATTCGGGAACACGATATTTTCGGTCAATGGAAGCAATGGCAACTGAAAAGTCTGCGAATTCGTGGTTTGATTATCGCTCATGCTTTCTCCTTATCTTCGATAGCCGACGGGCCGCTCCAAGCGCCTTTTTGAGACTATACCTCGGAATGTGAAATCCGACGACTTTCCGTACATAAGGAGTGATGCTCAGTTATGCATTCTGGGTCCACCTGAAAGCTCAGAAATAATTTCTGCCTCGACCTGCGCGAGTTCTTCAAGGCGCTCGTAGACCTGATCTTGCCCCTGAAAACACGCTGCCAATTTCACGTAGGTCATATGATGACGTGCCTCACTCTTGAGAAGACTTGCATAGAAAAACGATAGCGCCTCGTCCTTCTCCTCAAGCGCTCTCGCCAGTAGCCCCATTCGTTCGCAGCTTCGAGCTTCGATAAGCGCACAACACAGCAGCGTATCCACGATTCTCTCTGGTTCTGTCTGCCGGCAAGACTTGATCAAGCGTCCGGCATAATCGCTCGGTGCCAGCCGTTTGAATGCAATCCCGCGCGCATCGAGATGATCCAAGACCTGTTCAAAATGCTCGAGTTCTTCTCTCGCCAGTGCGGAAAGGGGTCGAAGTAGCTCGGCATGATGAGGGTAGCGAAAGATCAAATTAATGGCCGTTGCGGCCGCCTTTTTCTCACAGTGCGCGTGGTCGAGCAAAACCGTGTCCATGTTTGACACAGCCTGTTCGACCCAATTGACGCTCGTGTCCACTTTTAGGTGAAGCATGAATTCACCACCTCAGCTCGCAAAAAGATCACTTTAGAAATCGGGGAAAATCGACGCTTTCATGAATTGAAAAGGGTTGCCGCCCCCATCGAGTGGGATTGTCGCCTGAAGTTCGCCATCGGTGTTGAATGAGACAATCTTGGCGGTACCGGCAAGGTTGCTGTCGAGTAAGAGAAAACCGAGGCCGCCCTCGAGTGCCCAGATGTCGATGCCGTCTACAAATTCACCGTTCGTGCTGTTGACGAGTACGCGTTCACGCTCGGGTGCGACCCGCCCGCTCTCTGCTGCTGCGTAGAAGGCTACGCCATAGGCGTTGCCTTCGCCGCCAATTTGCGCGGTCATGAGCAGCTTAATGCCTTCTTCGGTTTCCACACCAGCGACCGCATTCGCCGGTCCGACCTCATCCTCTGGAAAATCTGGTGCAAACGGTGCTTTGTAAAGCTTCGCGGGGCGATCGCTAAACGTCATGATGACTGAATCCTGGTCCAAGAAAAGGACATCGGTCACCGCCTCCACGCGCGAACCACGCTCGACTGGCGGGGAGTATGGTTGCCTAAAGCGTCCATCCGGACCCAGTTCGTAGAAGTTTTGGCTCATACGGCTCCACGCGATAAACGTATCTCCGAATGTATTCCACAGGCCTTGAACGCCCTGCAGGTTGACATTGCTCCCTACTTTGCCGACGAACTCACCATTCGTGTTAAACTCATAGACGGTACCAGTACCCGCCTCTGATTGAGTGACAAAAACCTTGTCGCCATCGCGGTTAAAGGCAATTCCAGACGCTTCGGTGATACCGTTGCCGGCCAGATCTAGGAACTTACAAAGGTAGGTTGCACCAAACATGCGCTGTCGATAGGCGTCAACTCTGTCGGGAAAGGCCACCAACAGATATGTCCCGGCTTGGGCATCGGGGCAACGCGAATCGATTGGCTCCTCCATGCCACCACCAGAGCCTCCTGAGCCACCAGCGCCACCCATCCCGCCGCTACCGCCCATCGCGCCCGCTCCACCCGAACCGCCTGCACCGCCCATATCAACAGCGATGCCTCGGTCGGCCTCACTGCCTCCGGCGCCGCCTGAATCGCCCGAACCGCCTGACGATGAACAGCCCCAAAAAAACATTGCAGTCACTATCACTAATCTGAGCATTTCAAGCCTCTCCTCACAGCATAAGAATCAATGGACGTTCGAACGTTTATCAAAGGTTGGCCTATTCTCACAATGCACACGATGAGAATCCAGACCTGCGGTACGTGCTATCAGACAAAGCCAGGCGCCCTGTCATGACGCCGAGCTTGGCTGAATTGAAACGACAATTGACTTACTTGCAGGGGTATTACTCTTGTCTGCGACACTATCGACCGGAACCAACACATTGGCTTCCGGGAAGTAAGTCATTACGCATTTCTTAGGCAGAGACTGAGTCATCACCACGAAGTGCTTCGCCGTGCGCATCTTTCCTTGGAAATGACTGGTAATGTCCACATGTTGGCCCTCAGTTAGACCTGCAGCGGTGATGTCATCGGAAGACATCATCACCACTCGCCGACGTCCATAGATGCCGCGATATCGGTCGTCGTAACCATAGACCGTCGTGTTGTACTGGTCATGACTGCGGACCGTTGCCATCAAGTACTGATTTTTGTCCAAAGCGATACGCGGGATTGGATGGACAGTAAAATGCGCTTTCTTGGATGGGGTCGTAAACACGCGCTGCCGGGGCCCATTGGGTAAGGCAAATCCCGAGGGCTCACGCACTCTCCGGTTGTAGTCTTCAAAGCCTGGAATACTCTCTTCTATCAAGTCTCGAACGCGATCATAGTCGTGCACAAGTTCGCGCCAATTCATATCAACCCGGTCACCCAAGGTCGCTGCAGCGAGCCCTGCAACAATCGCCGGCTCACTCATCAGGTCGGGGCTCGCAGGCTGTGAGTGCCCCTGCGAACGCGTAACAATGCCCATGGAGTTTTCGCAGGTGACGAATTGAGCGCCACCGTCCTGCAAGTCGCGCTCAGAGCGCCCCAAGCAGGGTAAGATAAGCGCTGTTTTGCCCGTGACGACGTGAGAGCGATTCAACTTAGTGGACACCTGCACTGTCAGCTCACAATTGGCCAGAGCCGCCATGGTGTATGCCGTATCTGGAGTTGCAGCGACAAAGTTCCCACCCATAGCGAAAAAGACTGAGGCCCGCCCATCATGCATCGCATGGATGGATTCCACGACATCGAATCCATGGTCCCGCGGCGGCTCAAACTTAAAAACCTGCTGCAGACGGTCGAGCAAAGCTGCGGACGGTCTCTCCACAATGCCTACGGTTCTATCACCCTGTACGTTACTGTGCCCGCGTACTGGGCACACACCCGCCCCGGGGCGACCGAGGTTGCCCTTCAAGAGCAAGAGGTTCACCACTTCTTGCACATTAGCGACGCCATTTTTGTGCTGTGTCAGACCCATCGCCCAACACACGATCGCAGAGTCAGCGGCAGCGTACATTTCCCCTGCGGCTTGAATCTCGGCACGAGAGAGTCCCGACTGCTCCTCAATCTCGGTCCAAGTGACCTGTTCAAGCGCGTCGCGAAACGCCCCATAATCGATTGTGCGAGTCTCAATAAACTCTCTATCCAAGACCGTGCCCGGATTCTCTCTCTCGAGTTCAAGCACGACTTTCATCATCCCCTTTAAAAAAGCGACATCGCCGTTAATACGAACCTGAAGGTATAGGTCTGAGAGCGCGGTCTTTTGACCCAGCAATGCGAGCGGCTTTTGCGGATGCGCGAAATGTTCGAGCCCACGCTCACGCAGAGGGTTGACCGCGATGATACGACCACCGTTTTTTTTGGTCTTTTCCAGCGACGCCAACATGCGCGGATGATTGGTACCCGGGTTCTGGCCGATGATGATCACGCACTGGGAGGTTTCGATATCTTCGAGGCTTACCGTGCCTTTGCCAATGCCTATGGTCTCCGACAGACCGCGGCCGCTTGACTCGTGACACATATTGGAACAGTCCGGCAAATTATTGGTGCCAAACATCCGCACAAAAAGCTGATACAAGAATGCAGCCTCATTACTGGTGCGGCCCGACGTATAGAATACGGCCTGATTAGGGTTTTCGAGCGCATTCAAATGGTCAGCGACGAGAGTAAAGGCATCATCCCAGCTGATGGGTACATAATTTTGTTCGCCAGGCCGCAAGACCATGGGGTGGGTTAAGCGTCCCTGTCTCTCCAACCAATAGTCGCTCTTATCGAGCAAGTCATTTTGGGCATACTCGGCGAAGAAGTCGGGCGACACGCGTCGTTTGGTTCCCTCTGCGAGCACCGCTTTCGCACCATTCTCGCAGAACTCGAACCGTGAGCGTTGGCCCGCATCAGGATCGGGCCAGGCACAGCCTGGACAGTCAAAACCGTCCGCCTGGTTCATCTTGAGCAGGCGCTTTGCGGCATCGAGCAGGCCCGTTGTATCCTTGGCTTCTCGGTAAACGGATGTGAGCGCACCAAGACCGCCAGCTGCAGGCTTGTAAGGACGCGTTTTTGCATCCTGGTCGATGACCACCAGCGATTTAGTGTTCACGCCATCTAGAGAATCATCACTCAACGAAAACATCTCCTCTTTCGTGGTCTCCACGTTCCACGCTGTCTAGGTCTCGGCACCGACGGGACGCTCCATCAGTCTCGCGAGCGCATTTTGAGCTGTGAGTTTTCCCGAAAACATCGCTTCGACCGCCATCACAAGCGGTGCATTGATTCGATGTCGAGTCACCCGCGCAGCCAGCGTTCGGGTCGACTCTCTGACCTCGCGAAAATGAGATGCATCAAAGGTGCCATCGACCAAACTTCGTCCAGCCCGAAAACTTGCACCCTGACCTGCATAGAGCATTTCACCGAGGACACCTAGACCAGCGAGACCGTATGCGGTCGCATCCCGGCCTCCGAGTCCACCAACAACTCGGTTCATTTCAGCGAGTGCGCGCGTGAGTGCCGTCGCTTCAGCCGCCGCGCCCACATCGATGGCACGGGCGACACCGAGGGCAACGCCCACGACAGACGCTGCAACATTTGCGAGTTCCACACCTGCGATATCATCGTTGGTATAGATGCGCAGAGAGTGTGACCATAGCGCTTTTTGCACCTCTGCTGACCAAGAGGAAAACGGTGAGCCAACAACCAACGCAACTGGAGCCTTATCGAGGAGCGCACGAGCGCCAGCAGCGCCAGCGAGCACTGCGAGTTGACGCACTGCGCTTTGGGCCCGAATCGCTTCCGTAGCGCGCAAGTGGGTCGAGGGCGTCAATCCCCGCGCGGTGCTCATGATGCGCTGTCGAGGTCCCAAGTGTGTGCAGTAAGTTTCGAGGAAATTTTCGACCTGATCGATTGGCAGGGCGAGAATCAAACGTTCATGGTCGCTGAGGAGCTTATCGAGCTCAACGGTGTGCTTGACACCCCTGGGGATGCCCTTGCGCTTACGGACAAGTCCGCCCACAGTGACTTGATGACCGTTCTGTGCCAACCGTGCGGATAACGCGAGACCCCAGGGACCATCGCCAATGATGCCCCAAGCGCTCACGCGACCGCCTCCCGCAGCGTTTCCGACCATGCATCGAGGCGGTTTCCGTAAAAGAAGAGTGTTTTGGGATCGCGCACGATGACTGAGTCCTCGCCATATTCGACCGCGCTACGTAAGTGATACATGCCGTAAGTTCGCACAGCATCATCGATGACCTCGTCGATCGGAGACTGTCGTACAGCTGGGTCAAGTCGAAGTTGGCCCCGTTCTTCGGCCTGGACCAAAAGTTTTCGGACCCGCTCCCCATCGTCGCAAAGCTCGGTCAGGCTGTGGCGATCACCACTGGTTGTTCGCAGCAATGCGAAAAGATCGAGGCCGGGCGCGAGTCGGCGCTCCCGTTCAAACAATAGCCACCCGAGAAAATGGGTCGGCAAGATAACTGTTTCCCGTAAGAATGCATCGGCGACGGCTGCACCAGTCTGCCGGGTGTATTCTGCATCTCGAGCGCTGTCGACGGTGAGTTCGCCGTCGCGACACAAGTAGCCAATCGGATCGATCACCTGACCCGTCGGGGCGATACTCCGGCCATCGGTCTGGATGGCATTACCAAACACATCCATGGGCTGCCCGTATCGGATCACCATCGTCGTTTGCAAAGCCATGACGCGGGCCGCATACTGAACGATACGGCCGAACCGACTGAATTCGTCATCATCGATGATATAGCGCGCTTGCCCCTCCTCTTTGAGATAATCTTCGATCAAGGTCTCAGCCTCGAGCACGAGTGGATAGTTGATCGTGACGGGTACGATATAAATCGGCCGTTCATCACCGCGTCTGAGTCGCTCGGAGAATGCAGACAAGGCACTGCCGAGAAGACCGAGTTTTAGGTGTTGTTCAATTTTACCCGAACGGCTGCGAGTGCCCCCGGGGAAGAATAGGCTGTGGTATCCCCGCTCGATTAAGACCTGAGAATAGAGTTTGAGAATGTCCTTGTAGAGAACATGCCGAAGCCGTCGGTCTACCCGATAAGCCCCTAAATTGCGCATGAAATAGCCAAGGATTGGGTTCGTGAATAGGTTTTTGCCAGCGCCATATGTGCAGGGTGGTAACTGAGCGTGCACGAATGACCATCCCAGCACGATGCTATCTAGGTTACTCGAATGCGTAGGCACCATCACTAACGTGCCTTGCTTGGACAGCTTCCGAATTGAGTCAACGTCACCCTCGACGCGGATGCGAGAGGCGAGGTCGCGGACCTGTGTAAGCCCCTGCGCTAGGTCGGTTGTGTTGAACAACGCACCCAGCCCGATCGGCAACACGGACGTGGCAAACCGATACACTTTTTTGTCAAAGTGTCCGACAACGTCTTTCACGTACCAATCGGCCCGCCGTTTGAGTTCGTCTTGCAGCTCTGGTTCGGTCATTCGACCGATTCGGCGTGCAAGGTTCTTCCAATCTTCTAACCGCTGGGCCTCTCGACCCCGCACCTTCTCTAAACGGTTAATTTCGTGAAAGGCCGCGTCATTTAAGACGAGCTGCAAACTGCGGGTTTGGTCCTGACCCGCATAGGCTGCGAAGGCATCGACAGAGCGCGCGATCACCTCACGCTCGATGTCGTCCTTGTGGCGATTGAATTGAAAGAGTGGTGCCGACATGGGCGCAGCATACACTGAAATGGTGATTCCAGATACGTCTATCGACCGTTTACGGCCGGTTTAACATTTAGGCTTGGGCCGCGATTGGAAGTTCCGAGTCGTCTGCCTGCTCAATGTGAGTGGTGACCATAATCTCTGGGATTGGACCTCGGGCGCTCGCCTTACGGTTGATATTCCGTCGGCAAAAAACCTGCCCGATGTTGAGGCCATGGCGACGATACAGTTCGACGGTTGAATCGGTCCATGAGTTTGACAAGATGCCTCTAGCCCCCTGCTCTCTCAAGCCAGCAAAAGCTTGAGCAAGCCGTTCCTGGTCATCGCTCGTGAAAGCATTGCCGTCATAGGCTGTGAAGTATGCTGTGTCACTGAGCGGCCAATACGGGGGATCGCAGTAAACCACCGCGCCCTCGCCCGCCATCGCCAACAGCGCTGAGAAATCGGCGTTAAATAAAGTGACAGACTGCAGCGCCTCGCTCACTGCGAGAAGGTTATCAACATCGACGAGTCGTGGTTTCTTGTACTTGCCATAGGGCACGTTGAACTGACCGCTCTTGTTGATTCGGTAGAGGCCATTGAAGCACAGCCGGTTGAGCCAGATGACCCGGGCTGCGCGCTCCACGTCCGACAGACTCTCCGCCGCAAGCCCTCGCACTGCATAGTACGTTTCTTCATCTGGAGACCATTGATGTATCGCTTCGATGACGGCATGTGGCTCATCCCGCACCATCGTGTAGGTGTGAATCAGCTCTGGATTGCGGTCGTTTAAGATGGCGCGCTTAATTCGTCCCTGTCGCGCCAACTCAAAAAACACGGCTCCGCCACCCAAGAAGGGCTCCACGAATAAGTCGATGGGTCCATCCGGCATGCGGGACATGATTTCACCCATGAGTGCACGTTTGCCACCCGCCCATTTTAGGAAGGGTCGAGGGGAATCACTTCGGCTTTTCTGTAGGTTTAATGCGTTCATAAGAGTACATTAACCTACATCTATTGTTACTCCAAGAATTTGTAAAATTTCGTCAACAACGCCCGACACAGTAGCGCCTGAGGTGTCCACTGTATGATCCGCTTGGCTGTAGAGTGGCGCTCGCTCGGTCATGAGTTGCCGCAGCTGTGCCATCGCTTGTGGATGATCACGCATCGGACGTTTGTCTCCCTGTTCAATCACCCGATGCCAGTGTGTCTCAGCGCTGGCTTTGAGCCACACCGTGGTGGCCGAATCTTTGAGACGCGCGAAATTTTGGCTATCGGTCACGACACCACCTCCGGTGGCCAACACGATGGGCTCGCCTCGGTCCGCAACCTCATTGAGGGCTTCAAACTCGAGCCGGCGATAAAATGCCTCCCCGTGCAACGCGAAGATCTCTGCCAAATTGAGCTGAGCGCGCCGCTCAATCATGGCATCGAGCTCGACAAACGAGACAGACATGGCCGACGCGAGTGACGCCCCAACAGCGCTCTTACCTGCACCACGAACCCCGAGAAGGGCGACCATTCTGGGTCTTGACGTCCCGTAGGCCCGCTTCAGCCATGCGGCGATTTCAGCGAGCTCGACGACGCTGCGCTGAGACAGCAACTCGTCGACTTCACCCCGCACCTCACGCGAAACCATCGACGCCATGGTCACATCGAGTGCACTACAAAGCTGCGATAATTTATCGAGCGACAAGTTTGCCTGCCCATTTTCTGCGCTGACGATATATCGCACACTTAAGCCACTCTTCTCAGCCAAGGTCGCGACTGTCATTGCGAGAGATTTTCGGCGACTACGGATGCGTGCCGCGACAATGGTACGAACGCTTTTCATGCAATATAGTGCACCAATAACCAGAGCATAATGCAATATAGTTCTTGAGAAAATGCATCCAAGTCACTATTTTTAGCATCGGTTATGTATGGCAGAGGAGGTGCCGCATGGAGATCCAGGACTTTCAAACCCACCCGGACTGTTACCGCCATTGGCGACTCAGTGTGGACGGGGAGGTTGCGACCCTGACGATGGACATCGAAGAAGAGGGCGCGCACCGTGACTATATTTTGAAACTGAACAGCTACGATATCACCGTTGATATCGAGCTCGCAGATGCGGTCAATCGTCTGCGGTTCGAGCACCCTAATGTGAGGGCCGTGGTCGTCACGAGTGGCAAGGACCGTATTTTCTGTGCGGGTGCGAACATCAACATGCTTTCGACCAGCACGCACGCTTTCAAAGTGAACTTTTGCAAGTTTACGAACGAAACGCGGCTGAGCATCGAGGATGCAAGCGCCGTCAGCGGTCAGACATATATCGCCGCTTGTAATGGCGTGGCGTCGGGCGGCGGTTATGAACTGGCTCTCGCCTGTGATGAGATCATTCTCGTCGATGACCGGAGTTCGGCGGTAAGCCTGCCGGAAGTCCCGCTGCTCGGGGTCTTACCCGGAACAGGCGGGCTGACACGCGTGGTCGACAAGCGTGGCGTTCGGCGCGACTTGGCCGACCATTTCTCTAGCCTTGCCGAAGGTGTGAGAGGTAAGCGCGCGGTTGAGTGGCGGCTCATCGATGCGACATACAAGCTGTCAAAATTCGATGCCGGCGTTCAGTCACATGTGGACGCTATTTTGGACAAGCCAAAGACGAAAGCGAACGCAGGCGGAATCGAATGGACGCGCTTAGACTGCCGCGTCGATGAAGATGCCAGCCGACATTATCGTTATGTCGATATGATCGTTGACCGAGGCAAGCGTCGCGCGACGCTTCATATCAAGGCGCCGGAGGATCAGGGACCGACGGATATCGATGGTATAACGAGCGCTGGTGTGACTTGGTGGCCACTGCAGGTGTTCCGCGAGATCGACGACTGCCTGCTGCACCTGCGTCTTAACCTACTGGACGTCGGCTGCGTTGTCCTCGAGACGTCGGGCTCCGTTGAGAATATTGTCGCAATCGACAAACGACTGGACGAGTACAGCTCACACTGGTTCGTCAGCGAAACACGGCACTACATCAAGCGGACGCTGAAGAGACTTGATTACACGGCAAAGACGATTTTTGCTTTGGCTGGGGAAGGCTCAGCCTTCGTGGGCACGTTGTTCGAGCTCGCGCTCGCAGCCGACCGCTTCTTCATGCTGGATGACCCCGATGAGGCGGTGGCGATTGGGCTCACGAATATGAACGCTGGCGCATATCCAATGGGCAATGGTTTAAGCCGGCTCGAGACGCGATTTTTGGGTGAGCCTGACTCAACGGGTCGGGCCTTAGAAACCGTAGGTGGGTTACTGTGCACAGCCGACGCCTACGACCTCGGATTAGTGACGTTTAATCCGGATGACATCGACTGGGAGGACGAGGTCAGGGTTGCACTGGAAGAGCGGGCGAGCATGTCGCCCGACGCACTCACCGGTATGGAAGCGAACCTCAGGTTCGCGGGTCCAGAGACCCTAGAGACGAAGATTTTTGGCAGGCTGTCCGCCTGGCAAAACTGGATCTTCCAGCGGCCGAACGCCGTTGGTGAACACGGCGCATTAAAGGCTTTTGGACAGCCGACCTCCGCGCGTTTTAACTGGGAGCGTACCTGATGGGCAGTATTAATTACCAAGAACGGATACCGAACAACGTCGATTTAGGCAATGACCGGCGCCTCCAGCGGGCGCTGGAAGCTTGGCAGCCCGACTATTTGAACTGGTGGATGGAGATGGGGCCCGAGGGGTTCCAGGAAGACAAGATCTTCTTGCGAACCGCCGTGTCCGTAGAACGAGACGGCTGGGCGCACTTCGATTACGTAAAGATGCCCGACTACCGCTGGGGTATTTTTCTCACGCCATTCGATGGGCACCGCAAAGTGAACTTTGGCGACCATATGGGTGAAGACGCGTGGCAGGCCGTTCCGGGTGAATACCGCAACATCCTGCGCCGCATTATCGTCACTCAGGGTGACACCGAGCCAGCTTCGGTTGAACAGCAGCGCTTGCTCGGTATGACCTGCCCGTCACTCTATGACCTCCGGAATTTATTTCAGGTCAATGTAGAGGAGGGACGACACCTGTGGGCGATGGTTTATCTCTTACACCGCTATTTTGGCCGCGATGGACGGGAAGAGGCGGAGGAGTTGCTCGAGCGCCGGAGCGGCGATGCCGACAGCCCACGCATTCTCGGTGCGTTCAACGAACCCTGCAGTGACTGGCTAAACTTCTTCTGCTTCACAACCTTTACCGACCGAGACGGCAAGTACCAGCTGCGAGCGCTCTCGGAGAGCGGATTCGATCCTTTGGCGCGTACCTGTACATTTATGCTGACGGAAGAGGCGCATCACATGTTTGTGGGCCAAACGGGCATCTCTCGCATCGTCAAGCGCACTGCTGAAAAGATGAAGGAGGGCGACCCACGCAAGCTCGGCGCCATTCCACTCGACATGGTACAGCGACATATCAATCTTTGGTACGCGCTGTCTCTGGATCTCTTCGGTGGCGAAGACTCAAGCAACGCAGCGACATTCTTTGCTGCGGGGCTCAAAGGCCGCGACCAAGAGATGAAGAAGTACGACGACCACACGGCACTCGATCAGTATTACAAGCTCACCCGCTTCTCAAATGACGGCAAGCAGACCATTGAAGACCTGCCGCTGCGTCGTGCAATGAACGAGGTACTCCGCGATGCCTACGTGGAAGATTGCGAGAAGACGGTGGCTTCTTGGAATCGCACCCTCGAAAAAGAAGGTTGCGATGTCCGATTGAGGCTGCCCCACCGCCGGTTTTATCGCCACCAGGGCATCTACGCGGGTCTACATTTCGACATCGACGGGAACTGGATGTCACCGGACGCCTGGCACGCGCGCCGAGACGAGTGGTTGCCAACCGCCTCTGACAAGGCATATGTCCATAGCTTGATGAAGCGCGTCACAGAACCCGGACAATTCGCCGATTGGATCAGTCCCCCACCCCGCGGTATCGACGGCAAGCCGATCGAATATAGTTACGTCGAGTTCGCGGACGCCGCTCAGTAATCATCGCGGCCATCTGAGAGCCGCTGCCGCATATTTAATCGGACAGCGGCCGCTCTTTCCCACTACAAAAGACGCTTAAGCCACTTTTCTTTGGACGCCGTATATGGCGGATACATAATCGAAGGATCGATGGCGAACGGTTTCTTCAATACCGATTTTTTGTGGGTGAACGTATCGAATGTCGCTTCACCGTGGTAGGCGCCCATACCACTCTCTCCGACCCCCCCAAACGGGAGGCCGGGTACCGCATAATGCAGCATACAGTGATTCACCGTCGCACCGCCCGAGGAGGTACGACTCAGGACGGTCTCTGCGATCTCATCTTGTTTTGTAAAGATGTAGAGGGCGAGCGGCTTTGGGCGACCGTTGATAAACTCAACGGCTTCATCGACCCCGCGAACGCTTAAGACAGGCAAAATCGGCCCGAATATCTCGGCCTGCATCACCGGCGCATGGGTTTCGACATCGATAAGAATCGTCGGTGAAATGTAACGCTGATCGGGATCGGTCACACCGCCCACGAACACGTTTTGGTTCTCAAGCAGCTGAGACAAACGAGCGTGGTGCTTATCGCTTACAATGCGAGCAAAACTTGTTGCCTCCATGGGGTTATCACCATAGAAGGACGAGACGGCAGCCTTGAGTTCGTCGAGAAACGCCGTTCGGACCGCTTCGTCCACGAGTACATAATCGGGTGCGATACAGGTTTGTCCCGCATTCAGAAACTTTCCCCAGGCGACACGCCTTGCGGTCGTCTTGAGGTCAGCACTCTCATGCACATAAACTGGGCTTTTGCCACCAAGCTCAAGCGTCACGGGTGTCAGATGCCGGGCAGCCGCCGTCATTACGATACGGCCAACATGGCCGTTACCGGTGTAAAAGATATGATCGAATCGTTGCTCAAGAAGAGTTGTGGTCTCAGGAATGCCACCTTCGACAACAGCAACCACTGATGGGTCGATGTATCTCGGCAAAAGCTGAGCGATGAGCCTTGATGTATTCTCTGTGACCTCGGACGGCTTCACGAGTACGGTATTACCTGCTGCAAGCGCACCGACGAGCGGCGCAAAGACCAAATTGAATGGATAATTCCAAGGCGCAATGATCAGTACGCAGCCGAGGGGATCTTTGTAGCGTCGAGAGCTGCCTGGCTGCGTCACCAGCGCTGTGGCGACCCGCTCGGGCTTCATCCAAGTCTTTAGGTGGCGCTTGGTCTCTTTAATGTCTTTCAGAGTCACGCCAATCTCTGCACCCCAGGCTTCAAAAGTTGGCTTACCGAGGTCCGCCTGCAAGGCTTCCAATATCGCGTCGGTGTTTTCCTCGACTAAGGCCTGTAATTGGTTGAGTTGCTCCATTCGCCATTGATAAGGCCGGGTAACACCGCGATTAAAGGTATCCCGTAGACGCTCAACCGACTCGATAATTAAACGTGTGTCCACAACTCACTCCACCTTTTGCTTACGGCCTCAAACTCTAACGAAATCATATGGAAAAAAACAGCGTTGAAAGCGCCCGCCAGAGGCCTACTGCCAAATCCTAATCGAGATCAAAATCCGGACGTCGACCATCGGCGAACGCGCGCAACGCCTCGCGATGTTCGGCACCGAACCAGAGCTCTCGAAAGGCTTCATTCTCGAGCCGGAAGGCATCTTGCTGATTCGTCGCCTGCTGCAAACGACGGAGTAAGACCTTGGTTCTTTTGAGCGCAGCCGGCGCCGATCGGGACGTCAGACTCAGGAGTTCTCGCGCTTTGTCGAGACCTGCTCCGGTGGGCGCCATATGCGTACAGAGACCGAGTTCGAGCGTTTCCTGTGCACTCAACTTCCGACCCGTCGCCAAGAGTTCAAGAGCTACGGCATAGCCGACGGTGTTCAGCAAACGGGGTCCACCCGACCACCCCGTTGATAGGCCCACTTGAGCTTGTTTGAAGGATAGATAGGCGTGCGACTCGATGATGCGAATGTCACAAGCCAACGCGATCTCTGCCCCACCCCCCAGGGCAAATCCATTGAGCACGCAGATGACGGGGCAAGCCAAGCGACTCAATCGTTCCAGGATCGATTGCATACGGCGACCCATTCGAGCACCGCTATCAGGGTTATTTAAGGTTTTCAGCCAAGTCAGGTCACCGCCGGAACAAAAAGAACGACCGCCCATTGCGGTCAGAATCACGCCGTTGAGCCTTTCCGTCGCTTCGAGTGACGCGAGCGTTGTCTCAAACAGCGACATCATGGCGTCATTGACGCAATTCAGTTGACCCGGGCGATTCAGGGTGATCGTACAGATCCTGTCATCAAACTGTGCGGTCAACTCGCTCAACGCCACTGCCCCCCATAAATTCAGCTACAAAATTGGCTCGGTAAAGCCGCCACAGGCCAACAGAAGATAACGAACCAGCGCTTGCAATCATAAGCTTTTAGCACCATAAACGGCATATGAATCTTGACCCTTTTTTTCACGTACCAGTTCACGAGCTCAAACGCTCTACAAGTAGTGCAAAGATCACGGAACTCGCCCGCGCGAGTCAATTGCTCTTCAGCCAATTCGAACATCGCTATCACATGCCTTTACCGGAAGCTTGGTGCCCTCCGGGGCATGAAGGACTCTCTGCGAGACCCCATTGGTTAGCAGGACATCTCGTAGAGCATAAATATAGTCATTTCCGCTACGACAATCCCATCGCCAGTTACCACCCGAGCCATGATGAAAAGTGGACGACCCACGAACTCTGTCATGCCCTTGTTGGTTTCGCGTGGCACACCAAGGCGAGCCCTCTGTTTCACAGTATCTCAGCACGCCTCTCGGAGCTCCTGCCCGTCGCCCTTTGGTATTTCTTCGACGAAATTGACCTTCGCCGCTGCCCCGAGCATGCCGATGGCGGCGATCTCTTCGGTCAGTCTTGCGTCGATTGTAAGCGGGCGGCCGAACTCGGACCGCTCTCGACGCCTCGAATACATTTCAAAGCAGAGGGAAAGCGTTTTGTTGAACGCGAGATGGCGGCGATCGCTCGAACGCGTAGAACGGGTATTCCGTCTGGCCATCGGTACGCAACTCTCGACCTGAACAACGATGCACTCACCTGGACTTTGGCCAATCGCGCGCGCTTGGAATCTGAGGAGTTCGCTTGGTTTCGCTCTTTGTTTCTCACGCCGGCACAAGCCGCATTCGACAACCTCGACGCCATGGAAGCGCGGGTTATCGAGGTCATGAACTGCATCCTTGACGAAGGCGAATGTAGGCCGCTCGCAGGTTCGCGAGCCCTCTGGAGCGCACAAGACCTGGCATGGCGGCTGATGGTGGTGTCCATGGACTGCGAGGGGGAATGCCAAGACCGGTTGCGCGATCTCGTTCAAAATTTGGCGTCAAACCCCACCCAGGCGCAGGTACTGGCCGTCGCGCAGAGCTACCAAGAAATGACGACCGAATGGTATCTACCTGAATCCGATGACGTGCTGGCCCTTGGATACGATTATGGCCACGGTAAAGCGAGACATCGAGCCCAAATCTCTGAGGGCTTAGAGGCGACACTACCGAACACCGCAGCGCTCCTCGGCGATGCTTTTGCACCTGTGGTCGACGCGTTTGTCAGTGGCGACCATCTGGTCCGACGCCCGCTCGCGCGCCGGTTCAGCGATTTCTTGGACCGTGAGGCGCCAGGCCTCACCGCTGAAATGGCGCGTTACGAGACAGCGTTCGTTCACCCGCGCACCGCCTCGGTGACCCAAGACGCCTTGTTTGAGTTCAATGTGGCAAAAACTCAGAGGTGGTGCGTCGCCAAGGAGACCGAGTTGATGAACTTTGAGTTCGACCTCACCAAAGTGATTCGAGATATCGAGACGAACCATGAAAACGAGCCAAGCAGGCCGCATAGCCTGGCGATTAAACGTGCGGCAGACGGAGAACTCGATATTCTTGAGATGGACACGGGCGCATTGGCAGTCCTACGGTCTATCGACGAGGCCGGTGTCACACTAGACACGCTCGCCCTGCCAGAATCGCTGATCGAGACCTTATGCCGACTCGGTTTCTTGGTCCCGACTCGATATCCATTGGACCAATAGAGTTGCGTGCCTCTTGAGTTCCTGCACGCCGAGAATGCCCTCGCAATCCGTCAGTGCGGCATGAACGAGCCCACGGGCGAGTTCCTCACCTGTCATCGACCGGTATCGCGACGCCCACGCGCGCCCGCCAAAGAGGCTGACGAGTCCGAGCATTCCATCAAGCACAGGCGCCCCCATGGCCTCGAGCGGTCGGCTCTCATCGCGATTTCCGACGATAAACGAGGGACGTGCGATCAAATGAGTGCGGTCGGAGTTGCGGAGTCGTTTCTCAACTTGAGCCCTGGCTTTATAGTATGCATTTTGGGTGTCATCGGTCACGCCGGCGGCAGATAAGTAGACAAAGCGACACGCCTCCAGATCGCTCAGAGCACGAATGAGAATCGCGGTCAGTCCATAATCAACGGCCTGATAATCGCCCCCACCCGATCGCGCGCGTTTCTTGGTTGTCCCCAACAACCCAAAAACAAATTCAGGCGCCTGCGACGCCAGCGCGCGCGTCATCTCTTCTTGGTCCCAGGCAACGGTGGACGTGTCTGCCCCGAGTCGAGCAAAATACCGCGTCCAATGATCCACACGGGATGAATCAGGTCGAATGTGAGCCGTCACCTTTATGCCTGCCTCGATGAGGTATTCAACGACAAATCGACCAGTCAATCCCGTCGCACCAGCGACAAATGCGCGTCTCTCCATCACCACCTCCACTTGGCTCTTCATACCGCCGCAACGTTACGATACACTACCGCCTGTTAGACTGTGGAGGGGTACGAGATGCAACGCAATAAATCAAATAGAGACGATGTCCAGCGAACGGATCGGAACCGGAGTGCATGGGCGCAACAGCTCAAGAAAATCGTAACTGACGCGAAGAAGACCCCCAAACAGTACTTGTACGACAGCGAAGTACCCGGCGGCGGCGAATAGGTCACCGTGCTCACCCGCCTGAGCGGTTTAGAAACCGAATATGCAGTTCGTTACACCGCAAGGGATGCCCTCGGTAAACCGGACCACCGACTCATTTATCAAGCTCTGGTCTCATCTCTGGGCCAGCACACAGCCCTCGTGCCGGCACGGCGTCGCACATTCCAGCAAAAATACTTTACGAGCAACGGCGGCAGCATCTGCTATGAACATCTACCAACCCATCCGACAACCGGCCTGTTCGAAGGTGGTACACCGGAGTGCCGCGGCCCCTTACAGCTGCTGATGTATCAACGTGCACAGGAGCAGCTTTTACGTTCGGCAATTCCGTTCGCGCAGGCCCAACTCGCCCACGCCGGTTATCACGGTGAGCTTGCTCTCATACGCAATGCGCGGGATGCCTTTGGCAATATTTACGGTCCACAAGAGAGCTACGAAATTGCAGGCCCAACGGGCTATCGACGGACGCTCTTTCGTATAATCGCCACCTTAGCGCTCCTGTGGCTTCCGTTCGGGCTTGGCTTGATGTTAGCCCTCGCTTTACCGCTGGCGTGCCTGGCACTCGGCGCCCATATCATCAACAGCGTCGCGGTCCGCATCTCGCGAATTGTCCGCTCAAACAAAGACGGTACAGCATCGCTGCAGAACAACAGCGCGGACTTTCATCGGAGGCTGGCCTATGCTGCCTATCTCATTCAGACCGTATCATTGGCACCAGCCCTAATTCTGCTGAATCAAGGCCTGAACCGGTTGGTTTTTGATCGCCTTCGCGAGCAGATGGCATCTTTCATCGTGAGCAGAACAATCTTCGCTGGTACGGGTGTACTCGATGACCGGTTTGGGTTTCAGTTATGCGAAAAGGCCATCGGCATTGAACGCTACGATCGGTCTGCTCTCTCCATGGAGGGCCGCTCTGTTTTCGATAACGGGCACTTGCTCAAATGCTTAGTGCTGCCGTTTTTGGGAGACTTTGAAGTCATCCGCCTCCTTTTCAATGACCGCATCCGTATGCAGCTCGGACTCGGGGAAAGCAATCGCCTCGATGTGGCTGAATTTGTCAAACTGGGCAGCACTATGTTGGTGATCGACATGATCGAAGCAGGCTATCTCGCCGAGGCGCCCCGGGTGTCGAGTCCAATCGACGCACTCCACGCCATCAGCGCTGATCCGAATTTGGGTATTGCAGTTTACATGCAAAACGGGGACTACCAAACCGGTCTGGAATTGCAACGTTGGTACCAAAACAAAGCACGACAGTTCGTGGAAGCGTCAACTGTCAAGAGCCCTGAGTCGTCAAAGGTCGTAGCGCTCTGGGGCGAGCTACTCGACCAACTCGAAAATAAGTCGACCACACTGGTTGGCCACATCGATTGGGTCACCAAATACCACCTGATTGAACAATCAGGTGAAGCATTGACGCTCGGGGAAAAGAAGAAGATTGACATCAAATACCATGAACTGGGCTCTGGGTATGCAGATTGGCTCGTAGACGAAGGGTTGACAATCCGACTCGCAGATGACGAGTCGATACAGCATGCAGTGAGCCACCCGCCGTCAGATACACCAGCTTGGGCGAGAGGTCTCTTCGTGAACGCTGCGCAGACCAGCCATGACGTCTCCGTGACTTGGCTCGGCGCCTACAAAGGGACTTTCGGTGGCAAACAGATTATTGACTTT
This sequence comes from Bradymonadia bacterium, assembly GCA_049889275.1. Taxonomy (GTDB): domain Bacteria; phylum Myxococcota_A; class Bradymonadia; order UBA7976; family UBA1532; genus UBA1532. Next base: position 66,722 of record JBMHDS010000128.1, read on the forward strand.
CCGGGAGACAGGGAAACCAGAACGTGACATTTCAATTTCAATTCTACCTATTTTGCAGCGCGCTCACGTCGGCCGCGGTGCTCGGGCTCCTCGGCTCAGAGTGGAGAGACTCGCAGGCGGGTCGCTGGCTATTTAAGCCGATCGCTGCGCTTGGATTTGTACTCGCCGGTGTTGCGATGACCCTTTGGCACACAACCCATGGTCAGTGGATATTCGCCGGCCTTCTTCTGTCGGTGTTAGGCGACCTGTTCCTCATCCCGAGAGCTGCGGGCCGCTTCTTCAAGTTGGGTCTTTTTTCGTTTCTGCTTGCTCATGTTGCTTACGCGATCGCCTGTTTTTATATGGGTCTCGATGCTTGGCACGCCGTTTTCGCACTTGGCATCCTAGGTCTCGTCGCATGGTATGTGTACAGTTATTTTGCCCCCGACCTCCCCCCTTCTTTGGTGATGCCCGTTCGAATTTACATCTCCGTCATCACGTTGATGGTCGCGCTCTCGCTCGCGACGGGTTCCCTGCTGATGTCCACAGCCGCCTTTGCTTTCTGGCTATCAGACATTTCTGTGGCGCGCGGACGCTTTAAGAAGACAGGTTTTGGCAACAAACTGTGGGGAATACCTCTTTATTTTGGTGCGCAACTCATGTTTGCTTTCGCCGGCGCCTAATAGGAGATACCGATGCAACAGGCAGGACTTGGCCTCACCGAAGTACCAACGGATGAACTCAAAGCATTGTTTAGGCTAGTGCACCAAAAGCGCGTACCGGTCCCGTTGGAGAAAACGCATCTTTTGTCGATGGGGTTTAATCGCCTTGCCGACAACGGTGGTGAGTTTCTGGTGGGTCTGAATGAAAGTGCCCTGCGTGCATTCTTGACCTGCATACTGGCTGAGCGGATACAGAAGAACAGTCCGAGACCCTAAGACCCATCGCTACTGAAGCGTGGTATAGCCGTCGTCGGGTAACGTTCGCGACACGTTTCGCGTCTCTGGGAGTTGTGGACCGCAGCACCAGAGACCAAGAGCGAGGACTGCCGATGCGAGATCCAGTGTCGGTCGCCAGTAGATACAGAGGATACAGACGAATCGAATGAGTAATACAGAGTCAAATACAAAGACGAATGGCAAACGGGTCGTTATCGGCATGCTGCTGACGGTCACCGTGGTCGCGGGCACAGCGCTCTACTTTGCCAATCTCGCACGATCGTTAAAACCCGCACGTTCAGTGCCCTTTCACCTGCAACTCCAAGAGACGACGGTAGGTCTTAAGATTGAGCTTGACCTGCTTAAGAGCAAGCTCAAGGCGAACTTCGGTGGGACTGGAACAGGGCCTTCGACACCAGTCAGCGAACAGGCAATACTCGCCGACAAGGTGGCGGCGGTCGCCAAACGTGCAGCGCGTACACTCAAAATGCTGCCTAAGACCATCGAGCGTATAGCGGCCCAAGCTCGAGCCATTCGCAATGATCCATTTTCAAAGCCTGCTGACAAACGAGCCGCAGGCGAACGCATAGAGACATTACCCGCCATAGAGACAAAGGCCGTGATGCAATTAGAAGCGCTTCGAGACCAAGCCATCGGCCTGCTCGGTGAGCTTAAGAAACAAGCGCGGTGAGGCGGCTGACAGGCTCACGATGTCGTTAATCATGCGTAAATATAATCGGATCGCAGCGTGAACATGCGCACACCTGAACACCCGTGATAGGCCGTCTGCTCACATATCTATTGCTGGGCGCCGTGCTCGTTCACGCTTATTTCTACGTCCGGTACGACGTTTGGAAACCCTGCCAAGCTGCCCTGGCGCGTCTCATAGATGAAGATGATCAACTGTTTAGAACCGCCGCTCAGCGAGTTGTTGGTGAGCAGCATGCGCGGCTCGCCTTACAAAGCGCAGCCCGGATAATGGGCGAAAAGCGCGGCCTATCCTTTTGCTATCGAGTCTCGCTCCTCGGCCCGCCGGGGCGCTACGATCTCCTGCGGCGCTGATTTAACGTTCTCGAATGCTCAAACAAAACGCTGCCCGGCGGCGCATGTTCTTGCTGGACCTTGACCGTGCTGCCGTGCAATCCTTCTCAGGAAGGATTTAACGGCCAAGCAGCCGACGCCAGGGGGAAAAGATGAAATTCAGCACACTGATTGTCGCCATTTTTTTGTGCGTGACGCTCGGCTGTGAAGCGGACGAGACATCGACTCAAACAGATTCAGGAATGAACGACGCAAGCACCGGTGCCGGTGGTGCAGGTGCCGAAGGTGGCGCCGGCGGTGCGGGTGCCGAAGGTGGCGCCGGCGGTGCGGGTGCCGAAGGTGGCGCCGGCGGTGCGGGTGCTGCAGGCGGTGCCGGCGGTG
>JBMHDS010000129.1:0-118013 GCA_049889275.1 Bradymonadia bacterium
CAAGTGTCATTCGAACCCGATGCAAGGCGGCGATGGCTGATTCCAACTTTCGGCATCGATATCGGTGGACTATATGGCTTAAACAGAGACAAGCGCGCCCACAGCTTTCAGCTGTCCCCCCAAGTTGGTGTCTTGTTATACACCTCACCGCGTCTAACAATTTCAAGCCGAATGGGCTATATCTTGCCGATGGTTTCAGCACTTGAGACCCACAGGGGCTTTATCGGCAGCGTCGGTGCGAGCGTTGACATCTGGTAAAGCGCCCTGCCAAAAGCAATGTGAAGGGGCGATTGATTCGCAAGCTCAAAGCGGCGCGCCCAAACATAATCCCAGTTCGCATGTATTCTGCGGCCGAAGAATGTGAACAGACGCTGCATGGCCAGAATCGTACAGCACGCGGTCCGCGCATGTTCGGCTAGGCTTCAGTCAGCGCTTGGCCATGGAATAGGGTCACCACTAGTCCCATTGACACTTGTCTCGCGCTCACAGCTCACGATGAATTCTGGCTCGCCTTCATCGCAACCTGGGCCTTGGCAGATAACAGCGGGAGACTCCCAGCATTCGTAGCCCTCATCACAGGTCGTCTCGTCGCATGTTTCACCAATGATGTGCTCAGGAATCGGCTCGCACGAGACATGTACATCCACAGGATCGTCGCAACCTCGACCATTACACGGCAGATAAACGTAGCTCTCTTCGCACTCGAAGCCAGGCTGGCATATAGTGTCATCGCAGCTTTCACCGATTTGGTGTTCGTCCTGCTCAACGCAGACCGCGGTTTGAGGTGGCAGCGCCTCGCATTCACGTTGCTCAACTGGGTCGGCATACCCGCAGCCTTCACTGACTAGAATCTCACAGCGAAAACCTGGTTCACATTCAACCTGATCACATGTGACAGCGGCGACTTCGGGCTGACAGATATAGACAGGCGGACATTCAAGGCAGCCCTCGGCGGCGCAATCGGTGGGACCACATCGACCTTCATCCACAGTACAGGTCAGGCCATCACCGCAGCGGCTCGCCCTCGGGTCACAGATGTCCTCGATCACCAAGGGCTGAACACACGCATAAATCTCGATGCACACCTGAGGGCACGCAAGTCCATCCTCAGCGGCGCCTTCGGGACACGGTGAACCGCATGGGTCGATGAGCGCGCACCGTAAACCCTCTCCGCAATCAGGGTTTTCAATGTCACATGCAATGGGCTCAGAAGGCTGGCGATTCTTCCCATGGGCGTTGTCGGGATCTACCGCAACGGTTCGGTCAACGATACAGCCCGTGCTCACGAGGCAGAGAATGAGTGATATAAATAGCCGAGTGAGTTCCATTGGGGTGTCCTTCTGCGTTGTGTGTCATCCCTTTACTTGTCGCGCAGTCACGAAAACCTTACCGAAATAGGTCCAGTGAACCCGCAGCGGCATACAAGCGTCCCCATGTTCCACGCGGATCAAGAAAAGACCACAGCCCCGCCGAATACAGAGTCCCGATAAATACATTTGATTGCTTGAGTGTGTAGCGAGCAGCGCTGACCATCTGACCTCATCTCGAAAAAATCAGATTACACTCAGTTGATCATTCGCTAAGAGCATTTAGGGAAGCACTCGACGAGTTCGAAGCTCGCCACGATGCTTTCTGCTCTCAGCACCTCATACCGATGTTGCTTTACGCACAGAAATACCAACGAATTGGGCAGGTTGATAGGTATAACGCCAGAAGGGTCTGGCACTTAAGCTCTTCAATCTCGGTCAAGGACGGAACCCATGCGCGCCATTGGGCTCGCGCATGCTCAAGGGGCTCAGATCCAGATAGCGCCGTTCAAAGTCAGCGGCCCATTCGCGAAGCTCCGCTTGCTGATTTGCCGCGTCAATTAAACGCTCAAGCGTTGCCACCTGAATAAGACCCTGCGGATCGTCGTGAACACTGGAGACGAGCTTCATGGCCCTGTCAACGTGAGGATCATCTTCAAGCGCGACCAACAGGACACGGCCTTCATCAAATTGATGGGCACGGCGGACGGCGAGTGCGAGGAGGGCGTTGCGCCAGAGCTGATTGGTCTCGATGCCTCTGAGCACATCCGCAGCCCCCGCTCGGAAACCCGACTCGGCCCAAGCCGTTACCTCGCGGTAACGAGGCTTGTCGTAAATCTTGCGCGAGAAGGACTCCGTATACTTGGTCTCGACAGCAAAGAAACCACGCCTTCCATCGACCGTTCGATAACTCACAAAGGCGTCAAAGGCGGTCTTATCGCCGAGTAGGCCTTGGCCCTCCGGTGTCCACTCCACCTCGATCTCATCCACCTCGGCCACGTCCAACTCGGTTACAAGCGCGAGTACCTGAGCCGCAGCATCGGGATTCGCTCGAAGCTTACCAAAGAGGTTGAAACAGAGCGGCATCGACGACAGCAGGTTTCGCCAGAGGCGGTCTTGCTCCAGTGTTCCTTCCTCAGCCAAGATAATCGGAGCCCGCTGCTCTGCATAGCGACCGACCTCGGGACAGAGAAAGTTCAATAACGGGTCTTCCGCGAGAGCCGACTTGGGCAACATGTTGTTGCGCAGCAGCCCGAACTCGTCGCGGCCAGCCGGCAGACCAAGCTGCGTGGCACGCCACCAACCTTGTAGCAGACGGCGTTGGGCCCGCCGAAATGGATCCGACTTCACTTGGAAGCGCAGGTCCTTCCAGTGCCAATCGCTCATGGCGCACGCTCCACTCGGAACGCAAAGCCTTGCGCCGATTGTGAATAGCCAACCACTCGAATACCCTGGCCACGCAGTGCTTCCGCTCGAGGATCGGATAACACGCCTGCCTGTGGCCAGACGATCCAGCGCTCGGCTGGACCCGAAAAGCAGACCGGTTGGCCGAGCACCGCAGAGAACAAAGCCTCAAAGGGACCCTGGTTTTTCTCGATCACCGACGCGTAGCTTTCGACCTGCTCAACTAACCGCTTCATCTCCCGTGCCGATTTAAGCTCGATCACCGCCGGAATCTGTCGACCATCTGGATAGCAACGAAGAGCTAGAAGGTCGCAAACAATTCGCTTTCCGGAGCCGAGTGGAAGCGCCAATTCGTCAGCAACAAATAGGGTTGTGACAGCATCCGCCGCTACACGGTCAAGAGCCTCCAATCTCCGCCCGTGGCGATAGGCATTTGCGGTCATCCATGACTGCAGCGCCTTCTCAGGGGTCGGCCGACCCTGCGGTACATCGACGCAGTGTCTCTCGAAGAGCAACTCAAAGTCCCGTGAAAGGCGGTCGAGATCCCGAAATCCTGAGCGGCCCCGTTGCGGCCGGCTGGGTAAGAGACCAATCATAGCAACGCCACCAGCGCTGGGCCGGAAATGAACCGTCCCCTCCCGGTCTCGCGCCAGCATCTCAAGATGCTCTCGACAGCGGTTGGCCCAACCGGTCACCGCAGATAGATGAGCTTGTTGTTCATTTTGGATCTGGAACTCGTCCATTACACCGCTCCCCACTGTGGAAGGATAGGAAGCTCAAGACACTCTTTGCAAGTATCTTCGAGTCAGCATAAGATCGCTGACTCGACATTAGTAATTGCACTAATCGGGGAGCCGCTTGCCGCCCTTGAACAGGCGCTTCTCTTGTAGTTCGCCGTCTTCGAAATAGTACTCAAACGTGCCATCTTTCTTTCCGGCATTATACGTACCCTTGTCCCGCAGCTGTCCGTTCGCAAAGTACCTCTCGGATGTCCCATCTCGCTTATCGTCTTTGAAGGTGGCCTTCTTTTTCAGCTGTCCGTTTAAGTAGTACATCTCAAACGGTCCCTCTTTTTTGCCGTTCTTGAACGCGCCCTTGTGATGCAATTGCCCATTTGCGTAGTAGCCCACATAGGGTCCATCTTGTTTGCCATCCTTAAACGAGCCCTGCACCTCAAGCTGTCCATTCATAAAGTACACCACGAAGGGCCCATCTGGTGCACCGTCCTTGAACGCTTTCTTCTGCCTCAGCTGTCCGTTCTCAAAGTACCTCTCGAGAGGTCCGTCTGGTTTGCCGTCCCGGAACGCTTCCTTCATCATCAGCTGTCCGTTTTCAAAGTACCTCTCGAACGCGCCCTCTTTATTGCCGTTGTTATACGTGCCCTTTTCCTTCAGCTCTCCGTTCTCAAAGTACTTCTCGAACGCACCCTGTTTCTTGCCGTTGTCGTACGTGCCCTTTTCCTTCAGCTTTCCATTCTTATGATATTCTTCAAGCAGTCCTTCTCGTTGGCCGTTCTTAAACGTGCCCTTCTTCGACAGCTGCCCGTTATCATAGTACGCAACCAAGGGCCCCTCTCTCTTGTTATCCGCGTACAATACCTGAAACTGTAACTCTCCGTTCTTGTGGTACTCAACGTGCAGCCCATCGAACTTGTCGTCTTTATGCGCGAACTTCTGTTGCAGCTGTCCATTCTCGTAATAGCGCTCGAACGACCCCTCTTTTTTGCCATCCTTGAATGTGCCCTTATGATGCAGCTGTCCACTGTTGTAGTACGTCTCGTGGGGCCCTTCTTTTTTGCTGTCCTTAAATCTGCCCTTCCATTTCAGCTGCCCATCTTTGAAATAATCCTCAAAGGCCCCATCGCGCGCTCCGTCCTTGAACGAGCGTTTGTGCAGAAGCTGTCCGTTGGCGTGATAGTTCTCGACGATGCCGTCTTTTCTGCCATCCTTGAGCGAGCCCTTCTGCTGCAGCGCTCCATCTATGTAATACTTTTCGAACGGCCCATGTCCTTTGCCGGCTTTGTACGCACCTTTGTGCCGCAGCTGTCCGTTCTTGTAGTAACGCTCGAAGGGGCCATCTCTCTTGCCGTCCTTATACGCCTCCCTGGCCCTGAGCTGTCCGTTATTGTAGAACGTGAACTGCGGCCCATCCAGTCCGCCGTCTTTGTACAACTTCCTCGCCGCTAACTGTCCATTCTTGTGGAAGCTCACGTACATCCCATTGCTCGGAATACTCTTCTTGGCATAACTCGCAACAGGCATCGCAAGTGTGATGGCCAGGGCAAGAAAACGGTATGCATTTGTCAGCATGGGTAACTCCTATGTGATGATGGAGATGTACTCAACCTCGCTCCCCGTCTCCAAGGAGCGTCACAGAACTGTAGAATTGGCCGCAATGAGTGCCACATTGGTAAATCCAGTGAGAGTCTAGTTCACCACCGACGCACCCCGAACCGAAATATTCGCCTGGCACCTCGGCGTAAGCCTAAGCCAGTAGGATGCTTAAATCCTCGTGCATGACTGAACTCCATGCCGTAGCCTGGTCACGGAGAGCACAATCCAGGGGAGACGTCATGTCTGAAGTGACCACGATCGAAAGGCTGCAACAGCAAGACTGGCAGCGCTTGAAGGCTCTGAGACTACGCTCGGTTCATGATTCACCTAAAGCGTTTGGAACAACACTCGAAGAGATGAACGCCCGCGTGGACGTTTTCTGGTCTCAGCAGGTTGCAACAATGGCGTGTTTCGCCGCATATACACTGAGACCAAATGGTAAGTATGACATCGGGCTTGTACGCGGTACCAGAGATGCGGTTATCGCTCATCAAGCGTGGCTTCTCGGCATGTGGATCGATCCCGTGTCCCGTGGTCAAGGGCTCGGTTTAGAGTTGTGCTCAGCCGTCCTCAAATGGGCTCAGCAATTAGACGGCGTGTCTTGCCTGAAGCTGGATGTTTCGACTGACAATCGGGCTGCGATAAGGCTCTATGAACGCTTCGGATTCAAACAATGCGAAGGACTCGACGAGAAAGGCGACCAACTCCGATATGCGTACACCTGGTAGCAAATCATCTACATCATCTCGCATGTAACTGTGGCAGCAGTCAGACCTGTTCGTCTTGCCGTCTGCAGTCTGTGGCAAGCGTTTGAGTCGAACCGCCGGAAGCTATTCTCACGGTCTATGGACTGATGACGGGCTCCGATGAGAACATCCCGAAGGAGACATCTTGTACCGGCGATAAGCGAGATGAGGCCAATCACTGGCGTCACACCGCAGTGACTCAACCTTTAAAACCCGGTTTATCCCATCGATTCCAATCACTAGCGTCACACCGAAGTGACTCAACCTTTAAAACCCGGTTTATCCCATCGATTCCAATTCATGGTAAACGATATTTAATGAGCGATCGGCCGGTCGTCCTGCGAAGCAAGGCGTACCCGTTACAACAAACAGCTACGACACAGGAGACGTCCATGACCAAACGGCACATTCATGCGATTCTTGCGCTGCTTCTCATAATGGTCTTCCCCCAGGCTGGATACAGCGAACCTGCAGCGGCGGACTGGCGTTTTGATACTGGGCTTACCCTGAACCGCTTCGAGCAGCAGATCAAAACTGAGGTCGGCGGCGTGCGGGGTGAACGCTTGGTTGAAGCCTTCGAGTTCGGGTTCTCCGGCATTGCCACCCATCGAATTTGGGGGCCCCTGAGTGGTGGCCTGTATGCGCGCTACGATATCGGGACCAGAAAGGCAGGCCGATTTGAAGGCGTAGAAAATGGACGCACCGTCACCGCCGGTGAGACAGGCGGCGCGTACAGTGAACTGTGGTTTGGCCCACTCGTGCGTGCGCAGTGGGCCTATATTTTTGCCGAATTGGGCTACGGATTGCTGGGTATCAGAAGCGACGATGCCCGCGATGATTTACCCGATGAGGCCGGCGATACCGATAATCCACTGCGGACATCAAAGACAGTGGCCTGGCTACTGAATCTTGGGGGCGATGTGCCCATCAACGAGACCGTCAGCTTGGCGCTCCGCTTAGAATACCGTGTCCGCTATTACGACCGACGGGACAAGCCACTCGTAGACAAGCTTGTCCATGGCACGCAGAATTTCACCCCTTTTATCGGTATCGGGTGGACGCCACATTAAGACCGAGTCATTGCCAGCTGTACCCATTTCATCGCGTTCAAATGCGCGACAAGCATGACTTAGATTGCTGCCATATACCTCGTGTTTTGAACGCTGCGGATGACACCCACGACGTCTGTCGTATCAGGAGAAGGGTTGCCGAAGGTATCGGGCGGTCCACCCGCGCCATCGGCGCGACTGGATGGGGCGTCCACTTGACTCCTTAATTTGAATGCATCCAATACCGTAAACGCGATACTCACCTAGGTGATTAAGGAGATTCGTCTGGCTTAAGTCATGGCATGCTATGCTATCGAAACATCTATGCCACTGAGTGACTTAAAGGTCAGGAGCGATATGAGAGCCACCCCGTTAATGTTGAGAAATTTGTTGATGATGTCTTGCGCTGTAGTGGGCCTTTCCACTGTACAAATTTCTCAGGCACAGCCACGAATCAAACGAAGCGGGAAAACCTCGGTGAAGAAAGCGAGGAAGGGCCAGAAACGAAAAGCGCCGATTGCAAATAGACGGCCTCAAGCGCAAGCCAAGCCATGCCCGAAAGACACCTGGTTCTTTGACCGTAAGTGTCGAGACATTAAATGGCTTAGAGCGAATCTTCTCAATGAGCTCCAAGAGGGGGAATTTGCGTTGGGCAGCCCGTCTCGCAGTTTCGGGTGGGTCATTCTGCATGCGGACGGGAAGACGTACCATATCAAGGGTCAACGGGCCCCACGCACAGCAAAAGGCGCGAATACAAAAGCGCAGCAAATGCACAGGCGCTCTTCAACCAAGAAGCGTCCGAGGACATCAAGGGTGGTCGTACCGAAAAGCTTTATCCAAGGTCGGTATTTGATCGATCGGCGACTAACTTCGGTGCGTGCCGACCCCGAGACAGGCAAATTGGGCATTAAAATTGAAGAGCGCGTCTCAAGTCCTCGAGGTCATCGCTGGAAACATGTCAGAACCCATCGTTTCAGACCAGGTCGAGAGTTTCCTATCTGCCTTACATCAGGCCAGTGCACCAATTACTACGCACAGTGCGAACAAGAAACCATCGCCATGTTAAGAAACGCAGGAAACACTGCGCTTGCGGCAGCGACTGCGATGATTGCCTGGTCGGCGACGCCGGCTTCAGCGGGTTTGACGGCGCTTCCAGCCCACATTCAGACAGGCAAGGCCATGTATAGTGGGTTTAGGTTTGTGAGGTCTATGGAGGCGCACTACCAATGCGTGAAGAGATCAAAAGGCGGTACTGGTGAAACGGAAACCGTCAAAACCGATGAACCTGAACGAGGCGGCGAAGCAGAAGATGACGAGGCCAAACAGTAACTCGTAAGCTTAGGTATCAGGCCACGTTTGACAAGCTGAGGCGCCGTTGAGTTCAAACAGCCTTCGGACTGCAAAAGGCTCGAAGCCAGGTCTACACATTTAAACCTGACAGACCACACAGCTGTCGCAGTCGTCGTCACAATCGGAACACACAGATCTTGAATGACCGAGACGTCGCCCGAATACGTATGGCGTCTCATGGCAACTGGTGTGAAACATCAGAGCGTCGCTTCACGCACCGTAAGCGCAACCAAGGTGAGAGATGTCGCCACCAGGTGCATTGTCGCCTCCATTGGCTCAATTTGTGAAAATCTCGCACAATGCATGCAAGCACGGACACAGCGTAATCTGAGATTTCTTGCCAAAGCCCAGGACGCATCAGTAGGCTTGAACCGAGGTTATGGTTTTCTTTGGGAGGGGAAAGTCTACTTGACGTCTTTTAAACTCAGACTCATGTGTTTATTTGTGATTGGATCATCGTCCATATCGGTGGTGCGTGCCCAATGTGCGCAAGCTCAGTGCGATGATGGCTGGTGTCAACCAGAATGTGGTGAATGCCAAACCTGTAACGAATGCCTGTCACCGATGGGAGAGCAACTCTGTGGTGCAAACGGAATGCCTGGCAACGACGCGGGGATGGGGCAAGCCAACGAGCAAGACCTTGGCGTCTTAGATGAAGCTGACGCGGGCCAGGATGCAGCGCTTCCTCTGGATGCGAACCCGCCGGACGACTGCGGTGAACAGCGCTGTGGCGACGGCGTATGCGTGCCTGAATGTGGTGAATGTGAAGCCTGCCAAGACTGCGCAGAGGCCGATTTAGCCTGTGGGCGAAATGGAGACTTCAACTTCAATGACTGCGTTGATGGCGCTTATTACGAACGCTTAGGTTTTCCCGAGGTCAGCGTGGGCGGTGGCAACTGTTCGCGCCCAGATTGTCCAACATTCGAAGCGTTCTGTGCTGTACCCGAACACCGCGGCGTCGGTGTCACAGGCTGTCAAGCGATGCCAGGCGGGCAGCCCGGTTCATGTTTCGGGACACCCATGCAATGCGACTGTGGTGACGGTGAACTTGAGTGTCGGGAGCGAGATGAGATGCCCGACGAATGCCAAACTGACTGCGATTGTGTTGGCTCTCCCAACGGTGGTCGATGTCGAGATGACGCACTTTGCGGCAACATCTGTGATCTCCGCTGCCTCAATCGGCGCCCGATACAATACGACAACAGCGCCTTTAGCAGCTGCGAGTTCCCGTGTCCCACCGCTCGACGGCCAGGCCCCGACAATCCGGGGCGTATGTTTTTGAGCGACTTACCCTCTCACTGTCGTGGTGGTCCAGACACGTGCGACAACCCAAACGCAACACCGATTGCAGGGCCCGACACACCGCAGAGCGCTGATGACTCGTGCGGTTTTTATCTGCGCGTTCGCGAATGCTTAACCGACTGTGGCTCATGCGAAAAGAACCGACTCGAAGGCTATTATGCCATCTGCAGCAATATGCGTACGCTAAGCAACGGCGAGCGACCACGCGGCTTGCCTGCCGAGTACTTTACCTGCGGCCAAGAGCCATCTTTCAGAGCTTATGCCGATGGCATGATGTTTTGCTTACAGGCAAAAGCGTCGGCGTATATGAGTGAGGGGTGCCGAAGTTGTAATACCATCGTCAGCGGTATGCCGGACTTTGACATCGAGAGCGGCATCATAGGCGCCCACACCGAGTGCAATGATGTCAACGGATTCTGCAATCTTGCCCGTGTGCCGGGCGGTGCTCCACTGCGTTGTTTTGGCGCTGGTTTGGGGCGAGCCTGGGGCTCGGTGCTCGGACATCACTCCCCTATCGGCGCCTTACAGCCGGTGGGCATCTGCCACCTCATGTCTCAGCTCCTTGCTTGTGCCGACGGTGACCCTCAGAATCTCGTGCGCTGGCAGAGCCAAATTTGTGAAGGCTATGTGGATGGTTGCATGAGCCAGCCAAATCTCGCGGAGATGTTTCCCGACGCAGACATTCCAGGTTTTGACACGACGGTTCGAGACGTGATGCAGCGCGCTTTCTGCACAGCGACATGCCCTCAGTTCCCTTTGGTTGCCCTCACGGGTTTCTTGGATATTGGTACAGATGGCGCGCTCGAATTTGAACGCGAATGCAACGCATTGCTCACTCAAGGGATATCGATTTTTGGTTTTCCAGTGATACCTGGACTTGGCGAAATCGGGCTGCCCGGCACCGGTTCGGGGAGGGATCCATGTCTCACTTATTGAAGATAACGCTCATCGGTTTAGCTTGCTTTGGCTTCAGTGCGTGTAAGGAGACGACGTCCCCTCAACAGGCCAGTCGAGATACCGGCATCACAACGGTTGATATGGGAATGGCTGTCGATAAGGGACCATCAGGCAGTCAAGACGCGACCCAAATCAGGGATGTCAGAGTCATCGGCGATGCGGGTCGTCAGGTGAACGATGCAAGCACGCCGTCGCAGGACGATGCGACCGTGATGACCCCTGATATGCGTCCTCCGGACACGCCCCCTTATGGTGGTCTGGGCATGGTCGCGGTCGACTCTCCCCTGTATCTCACGCCGGCGCATTTGGGCCTCACGGTCGATGAGGATTTCTATGTCTCGATTCCTGTTAATCGACCACTTCCACGTTTAGATGGAATGGGTGATACCTCGCATCTTCAACCCTGGCTCATGTATCGTCCGAGCGCCGAAGAAGACGGCTGGATTTGGTTGATGATGGCATTTTACCTGCCGGCGGATGATGTTGTCCGACTGCCTGGGCCGAATGCCCGCGTCCAGCTGGGCCGCAGCAGCGCTTGGCACAAGCGAACTGCAATGGGTATCGAGGCCGTTCAGAACGCTGCCATTCAGAACATATTGGCGAACGGCACCGACCATTCGATCTGTGGCGGCGCTCACCTGGCCGCCCGCTTTGTGCTCAAATTACCCGATGGTGGCAGGATAAATGATGTTGTGGGAGTGCTCATGCCCATCAGCAAACGAGAACGGCTTGATCTTGGATGGCTGAGGGGATGCGGTCGACAGACGCTGCCATAAGCGTTTCTAGGGTATGCAACAACTCATTCCAGAATCGCGCCGGTCTAGAGCCATCAAACGCCCCCATGAGCGCTCGCGGCGGGTATATCAGCTTTAAGGGTTCATCAACAATGCGCTTTGACGGTTTGAATGCAGTCGGCCGTAAACCGCAGACTCGTCCTATAGCGGTCACTGAGCAGACTGAATCTGTAACTGGAGATGCGCTCAAAGGCGATCGCACTACGGGTATAAGATAGGCTTTGGTCGGCGTCATGGGACGTTAAAAACCTTCGTCGGGACGCTCTTGCCGAGTTTCTGCGGCACGCGTCATATCAAATGTGATCACCAAGTGGATGACAGCGCACCTGTTCGTGAGGCGTTTTTGCCTCGCTTTAGCAATGCGTACACTAAAAAAATGAACGTGATTGGAAACGCTAATATGGCCAGACTGAGCGCTATGTAAAAGTAAATTTGAGATGATAAGTGTGCAGACTTGACCGTTGAGTTCGGATCAATAAAACGGAGTGAGTGCAAGCGTTCATAGCCGTCGACCCGATGGTGCATGGTCTCGAGCCAAAGCATCAGTCCGGGGTATTCCAAGACGAGTGGGAGCGTCTGATCGGTCAATCCACTCGCCATGCATTGGAACTGGCCGAGCAGCCCAAAATCGGCTGCGCTCGGCTTGTCTCCCCCTAGATAAGGTTGCTTTTCAAGAATGTCTGACCATCGGGCAAACGCCTCGCGTAGCATGCCCTCTTGGAAAAGTGGCACTTTCATTCGGTTTAAGCTGCGTTGCCCAAAGATGATGAGTACGAAAAAGTAGATCGACACGAGCGCACGCAGAGCTGTCCATAGGATTTTGTCAGATGAATCCCTCTTCTTGGACCAGGCATTAAAGAAGGTGAGTCGGCGACCACGCGGGGCTCGACTCAAGACATAGGCGATAAATACACGTTCAAGGTATCGCTGCTCAGACAGATCCGCATCTGACACTCGCGGGCCTCCGTACCGCCGCCCGAGCTCTTCGAGAATACGAAATGAGTCGCTCGTATAAGTTCCGTCGCTAAAACGACAAATCGGCATGACCAATCCGTATCGCAGAAATGCCAAAACCGACGGGGGAAATGGTTTCAGTTGATATCGAACATCGTATGCGTCACATGCGAGCAAGACTGTTTGGACCCACGGCGAGTGGTCGGTTCCAAATACGACTAGGAATCTATCGGCGTTTTGCATGGGTTGAGCCTAAAACCCAATCAGTGCTCAATCAAGCGTGACTGACCTGAGTTGAGGCTCTGGCCGACTGTCACATTGTTTGCGATTAGCTGCGCCGGATTATGCTTTAGCAACGGAAGCTCCGTCGTTGTCGACTCCCCGTTATCTCAAAAACTAATGTCCCCGTTTACTTTGACGACCACACCTCGAAAAGCCCGTTGAATGAGCTTAGTGGGCGTGAGATCAAATCTCGCGGAGCCAAAAACTTTCCGACGGTACTTGATCGGGGTGTGTCCCCAGATACGTTCCACATAGCGGACCATGCTGTGATCACCAGCACTCGGGGTTCGAGGAAAGTGCATCCCCCGGTCGAGTTCAACTTTCTTTTTGCTTTTGATGTGATGATACCGACCTGCATGATGAAACAAGCCCGCGGGCGGAACACCGGTCACAAGATCGTTATTGTTGACCCAGCGATGCGCAGTCGGCCCAAACTGCATCCCAAATTTATGCTTCAGCTTAAGGCTGAAAGCCCTCGGACTCCCATAGGAGTAGATGCCAGCGACAGATATTTTTCGTAACGACTGATATCGAAAGCGGCGACTTGCGCTACGGCGCCGCCAAGGCTATGGCCTGCCAGAAATAGAGCCCTCTTTCTACCTCGATTACCTTTACCTGGATTGTGAGGGTCTTTATGCCTCATGCATTTCTTGATGCGAGGAATCAAGCTATGCGCACGCTTCACTGCTGCATAGGCCCAATAAAAACCACTATGGACCTTACCCATCTTACGACCCCAACGACGCATGAACTTTACATTCGCATCAGTATTGATCCAATCTCGCACGAACTTCACGTTTTGCTTGGAGCCCTTTGGCGATAACAGCTCTCCCTCTGAGCCGCGAAAGACGAGCACCACCGCTTCATCATTGTACAGTAGGTAATATTGGGTGTCGACGGGCGCTGAGTCCTCGGCCCCCAAGACGCCCTTCGGGACTGCACCCGAAAACTCTGTCTTCTGATTTTCTCTACAGTACTAAAGACCGATAGCTTTAAAGCGTTCTTGACCTGTCGACACTCGGTTGTTTTTTTTATGAGTCGGAATGTAGGTCATGAGACTCGCCAGGGAGAACGCGTAGGCATTCACCCATTCATAATTCTTCTTTTTCTTAGCACTCGCCTTGCGCGACACCTTTATGTAATCGAACAGGTCCGGCAATCCGTTCGCGTTTGCTGCGCCACTTACGGAAACTGCGCCAAGCGCCAGAAACAAAACAATATGTCTGCATTTGAAATTCACAACAAGCCCCCCTTCTGTGAGTGGGACCATAGTTGAATCGGCACACTTCTGATAAGTATGCCGTACGGAAGGTACGGTTCAAGCTAAGAGAGCGTTTGTCAGAGTGGGCAAACAAACCCGCCTATGCGACATGAGTTCATTGAGCACACAAAGGATCAGCCAGAGCGTGAGCTGTTTACAGCGCCGATTTCAAACGCATCTAAGGCGCATCGCGACGCGAGAGCATTTGAGTCAGCGAATTGGATGCTGACTCAAAGCCGCTGGTGGGAGATGGGCGGATGAGTCTTGTCGAGATACCGCGAGCGAAAGTGTCGTTTTCAGGTGTAATGAATCACCATTAGCGCGCTAGAAGCGACGCATTCGTTTAGGGAAATTGTCTTTTGTAGGCGGGGTTTTGTCGATTCGCCACGTCGTGGGCGAGCTGCTTGATATCCGTTGTGTAGGTATACTCTTTGCTGAACTCGAGTACGTTGTAGTTATAGATGGACTCAAGCCAGACCAAGGTGTTCAAATCGGTCAGCAACTGCTCTGCGTGGCCGTGTGTATCGCGATGAATGCCAAGCAGCCCATCCTCGCTGACGAGGGTGTCAACGTCCGGCAGGTTGCCTGTATTGTAGAGCGTACGTAACTCGACCGAGCCCTGACCGTACGCGAGCAGGAAGATCTCTGAATCCTCAAAGGTGTCTCGCAACTCGTCGATGAGCGGCAGGATTCCGCTTTCTGACTCGAGGATCCGCGCCCGGTAGGCCTCATGGCCACTGGTCTGCGGGTCGCCGGTCTCCCCAACATAGTCCAAGGGCCGCCCTAACCACGGCAGCGCCACAAAGAAGATGGTATCTGGATTCTTTGAGCGGGCATATTCAATCCAGTTCTTGAGCCCCTGTATCTGACTGTCGATACGCCTCACGTCGCCTTCGGGGGCTTCTTCATCCACAAAGATGGTCATACCAAGCATCTCGATATCGCCCCCATCGAGATGACCTTTGACAATCGCCTGCGAATCAGGCGCCGATTCGTTGTTCCAGATAGCGGCGGCAGATCCCTTAAAGCCACCGTAGAAGATGGTGGTTGAGTCATGACCTTCAATACCGGCGAGATCAGCATACTCTTGCATCGCCTCTGCCTGGCGGCGAAAGTAACTGTGGCCCATGTATAGACTCTTGAGGCCCCGCGCGACGGTATCGATGGATGCGTCGGTCTCTGGCACAGGGCCTGTGTCCACCGACTCAACGGTCGCGTCTGCAGCGTCCATGTCATTGGATGAACTCTCAGAACATCCAACCAAGACGGACATGATTAATAGTAAAAAAACTCTCATAATTTTGCCTCTCTTTTGTACCTCGGACACTCGACTGCGTCTGCTTCAAGCAAAGTCATCGATGACCTAAACCAAGCTCGAGCAGTCCGGAGCGCGTGTTTGCCTCATTGAGTGATTTCTATTGGCGATTCAGACCTTGTCTCTCCACTAAGAAATCAAAGGTAAGCTCCGACAAACCTTTGCCATCTAATTGCCCATCCCAGGCACCATGACCTGCCGGGCTTCCGTCTGGCTGAACGATGGTCGCGAGTTCACTGTGCACCCCAATATCTGAATAGATATCCTGCATTTCGAGTGCCTCGTCATAAGGTGTGACAGGGTCCGCACCTGTCCCATGCGCCATAAACAGCTCGGGATCCTCGCTGTCATATCGGTCGTATTGCTCTAGGCCGTAGACACCCTCATGGAGGTCTAATTTGGCGTTTGACCCCCAGAAGTAAACCATGCTTTTGACATCGTAGGTTGCATCGAGATTGGTTGTGGACAGCGTCGAGTCGTCTTCGGCAGAGATTTCGTCCCGGAAGTCATCGAGGTTGGAGATGCCCAATGCGAGGGTCGTCACAGCCCCTGCTGAGGCGCCACCTACCGTGATGTAATCGGTGTTGATCTTGTACGTGCTGGCATTGGCCACAATCCAGCGAAGCGCTGCTTTTGCATCCCTTTGGGCCGGGTACTGTGCAATCCCTTGCTGCAGCGTCTTAATGGAGCCGGGCTGCTGCGCAACGAGGAACTCAACCCATTGTCGCGGTGCGATCCCCTTGTAGAATTCGACGAGCGCGTCGACCCCATCTTGAGCGAGGCCCATGAGCTTGCCTTCGCACTGCGGCATCTCTTCTGAGTCGCATAATTCCTCTGTGGTTCGATAATCCACTGACGCAAACACCCAGCCCCTAGACGCATAGTGCTGCGCCATGGCGATGATTTCAGGTTTGCTCTTGGTCCCACCTTTAAATCCACCACCATGGATAAACATAAAGACGGGCCGATTTCCTGAATCCGTCTCCGGGTAGTACATATCGAGTTTTAAAGGGAGCGCCATCGGCTCCGTGCTGGTTTCATCATGGGCGAGACCTTCTGCGTAGGTGACATCTATGTCCTCCAAGACTGCATAGGTTGACTCTGATTGAACACTGGGCGCAGCACCGTTCATATCGTCGGGTGTGCCGTTATCTACTGTATCCGAACCGCCAGACCCACACGCCACGATGAAGGCTGCAAGCGTCATCAAATAGACTCTTGTTTTCATATTCTTATGCCCCTTTTACTAAAAGTTTTTCATATGATTGAGACGCAGCTCACTCAGTCGTCACACAGCCAAAATGTGCACAGTGAGCATATTTTCCGATGATGCATGGTCGAGCATTTGTACCTTAGCGCTGACCTCGTCTGCCAAATTTCGTACCGGTCAGTATCTGCATAAATGCGAGAATGCAGCAAGATCAAATGAAACGGAGATCGGCATGAAGCACGAATAGAATCGACTCAAACTGTGGACGGTCAGACCAACCTAGAGGCAAATAAGCCTGCAGCTTGTATGGTATGTTATGCGGCGTTGGCTGTCTCCGGAGGGCTGCAACGCAGTCATCGCAGATCACGCTCAACTATCCATTGGGTGATCGATGGCCTCGGGTAGCCTCTACGCGACTAGAGTTTCTCCCAGGTGGAGTTGAGCTCACTTCTAATCGCTAGCACGGTCACGACACCGTCGTGGTTGTTTGAATCGAGAGCTAAGTCTTCCTCGAGAATGCGGGTCGAATAAGTGTAGCCGGTGGGTGGTGTCAGATAGGCGAGCGCGTCCTCGGATTGAAAATCGATTGCCTGGGTTGAATTAGTGTCCACATGATGCGCGAACAGCACAAATATATGGCCCTCAGGATCGGTGAGTTGGTGGACACGCATGCCTGGCTTAAAGACTAAGCGCGTGTCTCTTTGCACCTGTACTTCAGCCACAATGCCACCGGGTCCGCGTTGCACCAGTCGGCCACTCCGCGTCATGGCGATCAGCTGGTATTCGTTACCCGGCACCTCTTCTAAAAAGTCCATGCTATCAGCGTGCCCGTCTATCTCGGGATGGCTCCTTAGAGCCGAGTGAGGTGCGGAGAAAAGTCCTATCTGTGCTGGTCCCTTTGTCCATCCCTCGGGCGGGTCGATACTTTCCCATTGTGCAAAACTGCATTGACGACATTCGTACGCCAACGACGCAAAGGGATTCTCGCCGGTCTGTTTGACCATCTTATGGGTGAAGGCAAAGCCCATCTCATCAGGAGCAGACACAGCGTCGGGGGCGCTCCCAACGTCGACAACGGCGGTGTCGCCAAGGTTAGCGGGTGTATTGACATCGATGATAGGTCCACTGTCTATCGACTGTGCGTTCTCTTTGTCATTAACACCATCGCATCCCGTAAAGCATGCGATGATAAGCGTCAGTGTCCAGATCAAAGATGAGTCCATATCTTTACCTATCGTTTATCGCCAAATCGTCTGGGGGCGAGCTAAAGTGCCGTAAGTCAAATTGGAACTCAACTCTGATGCCTTAGGCGCCCCATGGGTTCAGTCTTTGCGCTGCGGGTCTGACAGCATGTTCGCTCCGCATGGGCTCAAACTTATCGTCGACGCTGACTTATGCGACGCGGCTTCGGGGTCATGTCCCGCCGTTTAAGCGCTTATATTGAGCATGTGGTCTAGGTTGACTGCATTGCTGAGGATCCCAAAACACGTGTGGTCACTGTTCCCGTTACCTATCGTTCCAGCACACTGACCGAGAGAAGATGGCGCGTGAGCGGCGATTTGTAGCGAAAGCCCCATGGCAAAGGAAGCATCCGCAGCTTTGGTTCCCGGCCGACTGTGAGACGATACACTCTCTCGTTTTTGAAAAAGGTGAAATCGAAGACATCCTGCCCTTCCTTCTGAAAAGCAAGAATGGGGTCCGCATAAGCCGCGCCCGCTTCGAGTGCGTCCGCGATGTGGCCATCGGTCGAGAAGAGGTAGATATGCAAACAGTTTTCGTACGGAGAGCTCTCATCGCGCCAGACCAACGTGCGTCCGTCGGGAAGTGCATGCCTGGCTAGTTCGTTCTCACCGTCGAGGGTCATCATCGCTCCGGCATCCCTTCAGAAAGGTGAGTATGCCCATTTTTCCACCAATTTAAACACAGCTGGTCGCGGTTGAGTTCGAATTTTGACGTAATCACTTGGGCTCAGTGATTGCAATCAGCGACTCAGTCAGTGGTTCTACACATGGAACCGAAATCAGCGCCTCGCTTGTAGAAGCTCAACGCCTCTGGACCGCTGCGTACAACGAGTTGGGTTTAAGCGAAGAGCTCCAGGTTTCAACCCAAGCCTCCAATACTAACAATATGAAGGGAAAGGCCCGCTGCTCTAACGAGCCTTGTCTTTCAAAAACCCCCAAACAAGCTCGGCCATCTCAACGTCGTGGTTCTGCGTTCCAACGATACGCTCGTAGAAGTTCGAGTATTGTTCCTCAATACTTGGAACCGTGTGCCCTCCCCCGTCGATGGTTACGAGCGTCACATCTTGAAGTTTGGTGGGTCCAGCGTAATCGGTTCGTACGACGATCGACTCATCCTCAGTGTTAATATCAGGTAGATTTTCCACCGAAGCTTCCGCCGTGTTTTGGTTGAGGGTTCGCCATGTTGCAATCGTATCGAGCGTCGAGAACACGCCGCCTCGACTCCCTGCAACTTGACCACCATCGTATGGCAGAATCTCGTCGTTGGTCCCGTTGATGAGCATCAGCGCCACCTGCATATCAGGCTCCGAACACTTGGAATCGGTCGGCAAAGCCGCCAACAACGGCGCAACCGCCGCAAAATGCTCACCCGCCTCAATCGCCAACCGCAACGACATATGCCCCCCGTTGGAAGTTCCGCTCGCATAAACCCGATTCTCATCGATTGGGTATACGTCAGTCATCGCCTCAGACAGGCCTACAAGAAACCCAACATCATCCGTTGAAGGGTTCGTCACAGTATCAGCGCGACAATCATTCCAACCCAACTTATCGTCTGGCGAAATCACGCCTTCGGGAATCAAGATGAAGACCTTTTCCCGCTCCGCGATGCCGAGCCAAATCCGGTACGGCGCTCTCATCCCACTCAAACCAACCATTTGGTCGCTCGAGCCGCCATGACCATGCATAAGCATCACCAAAGGATACGCCTCACCATCAATCAGCCCTTCGGGTGCATAGAAATGAAACTTCCTCGCCAGGCCATCATGCATAAACTTGAAGTTCGTTTGGAGACCCGTCAATTCAGGACTAAACGGGTTTTCATCGCTTGGCACGCCCGCATCCTGACCGTCGTCACCCGTTTCCATATCTGCATCGATTGGCGGTTCTTCAATCACATCGCCCGAATCAACTTGCGAATCATCGGCCGGATCGACCTGCCCATCATCGATAGTCCCTTGGTCTTGGGTCACAGGTGGTTCTTCGACCGGTTCATCTGGAGTTTGTTGCGCGCCACCACATGCAACCAGCCCGGTGGCTAGGGTTAAGGCGAGCATAAGATTCGATCGATTCAGCGACTTGAGGTAAAGCATTTGAGTCCTTGGGTGTCAGATGCTCAGAATAAAGCGGATTGGCAAGAAGAACCAGGACCTCCTTAAACGGTGGTAAAACTTCAGCCCGGTTTCATGCGTTCTTTTTTTCGCTGTCCCCGTTTTGTCTCCATTTTGAGGATGACTGGGGGCGATTGGGGGCGAAATTTGACGCCAGCGGGCGGTCTAAATGATTGAAATCACCTGCTCAGGCGGGGGGTTCTACACATTGAATAAAAAGTGAACAATGTCGCCGTCGCTGACGATATAATCCTTACCTTCCGCTCGGAGTCTGCCGGCAGCTTTGAGACCTGCTTCGGTCTTGTGGGTGTGTAGATCTTCTAAGCTATAGACCTGTGCGCGGATAAACCCGCGCTCAAAGTCGGAGTGAATCACACCGGCAGCCTGTGGCGCTGTGGCGCCGAGTGGGATGGTCCACGCCCTGATCTCTTTTTCACCGGCTGTGAAGTAGGTGTGCAACCCAAGGAGATTATAGGCTGCGCGGGCGAGCTTGTTGAGACCAGGCTCACTCAGGCCCAAGTCATCTAAGAACTCATCGCGCTCTTCGTCGTCGAGCTCTGAGACCTCAGCTTCGATCTGACCGCTGATAACAATGCAGCCAGCACCTTGAGAGGCTGCGTGCTCGCTGACCGTCTGGGTGAATTGATTGCCGTCCACCGCAGATCCTTCATCCACATTGCAGACGTACAACACGGGTTTGATGGTGATCAGCCCGGCGGTGCGCAGCATCTTCTCCTGCTCCTCCGTCCAGTCCCCTGCCCGTGCTGCTTTGCCCTCGATGAGCAGGGCTTTTGCTGGCTCCAAGAGCTCGACCCGCGCGATGGCCTCTTTATCACCACCGCGTGCCTTTTTATTCGCTCGCTCTAGCTGGCGCTCAACCGACTCCAAGTCAGCCAAGATAAGCTCCGTATCGATGGTGTCGATATCGCGAATCGGATCCACGGAGCCATCCACGTGAACCACATCGCCGTCTTCGAAACAGCGCACCACGTGAAGCACCGCGTCCACATTCCGGATATGCCCGAGGAACTGGTTACCGAGACCTTCGCCCTGGCTCGCGCCACGCACCAAGCCCGCGATGTCCACGATCTCGACCACCGCCGGGATGACCTTTTGGGTGGTGATGTGCTCTTGGATCTCGTCGAGACGCGGGTCGGGCACCGAGACGATGCCCACATTGGGCTCGATTGTGCAGAAAGGATAGTTCGCGCTCTCTGCGCCTGCTGCGGTCAAGGCATTAAAGAGAGTGGACTTGCCCACGTTCGGTAGGCCAACGATACCTGCTTTCATTTTGATCTCCTGAAGAGTCTGACGGCGGCAAATTAGGCTTTTGTCGACAAATTTACAAGCAAGCAATCACCTTCCTTGTTATGTATCCACTAACGCTGTAGAAGGTCACCATGCGGAAATCTATCGAATGGTTGTTTAGCTTATTGGGAATGGTCATCTCATTCCTATACTTGGCTTTTGTTCTCAACCCGATCCAAGTACTCAGCATGCTCATCTACCCGATCTCACCGAAGCTCTGTCGGCGCATTAACCGCTGGTGCGCCCGTTCGATCTGGGGTTGGTGGGCGTTGATGGCTGAGCGGCAAAACCGAATCGATGTGCGTATCACAGGCGATAAGGTGCCGTTCCAAGAGAACGTCTTTGTCACCTCGAACCACCAAAGCGTAGCCGACATTATGGTCATGCTCTGCTTTGCATGGCGCTGTGGGCGCATCGGTGACATGAAGTGGTTCGTCAAAGACATCCTCAAATGGATACCAGGACCCGGTTGGGGCATGGTCATGCTCGATTGCATTTTTTTAAAGCGCAACTGGGCGAGGGATAAACAGGACGTCCTCGACCTGTTCTCAAAGTTCAAACGACACGACATTCCCGTATTCCTCGTCTCGTTCTTGGAAGGCACAAGGGCGACACCTAAGAAACTCGCTCAATCTCAAGCCTATGCACAGGCCAATGGACTGCCGGTACCACAAGCGACCCTAGTGCCGCGGACCAAAGGCTTTGTGGCCACCATGCAGGGCCTGGGCGACCACTTAGATGCAGTCTACGACATCAGCATGGGCTACCCCGACGGTGTGCCCTCCTTTGTCGACTGCTTTCTGCGCAAGGTGCGCCGTGTGGATATTCACGTGACACGGCACCCTATCGAGTCCTTCGACATGACCGACGAGGCCTTGTCCGATTGGGTTTTCGCGCGGTACCGAGAGAAAGACGCGCTTATGGTCGACTACAAAGCGCAGGGTCAGTTTCCCGGCGAACGCGCTTATGGACCTATTTATGTAAGTGATTATTTCAAGCCCGAGAGCCGAGTCCGACACTAATCCCTCCAACTCGCCTCAGCGCTTAAGACAGACCAAAGCGTCCATTGGCAAAACGTCGACATACCATCGAGACACCTACCCTCTTTGTAAACTTAAACAGATGGGTGGTAGGCACCGTAATCCGCGAACAAACGCCCAACCGCGTTTGGCGCTCTTAGGCTCTAGAATGGCTTGACCTGAAGGCGCTCTAGCCACATGAATGGATCGAAGCGAATCTCGAAATCGACTGTTTTCTTCGGCGTGAGTTGGTGGCTTTTTGACACGCTGGCCGCCTGCTCTCCCGCTGCGATGATAAGCGGGGCGAGCGTGGTCAAATCAAGTTTACGCGCATGCTGCTTTGACTTGGGATGAAGAGAAAACCGAAGCGAAAATGATTGCTTTAAAGGCGCCGAGTAGGTCAAGAGAACTGCGGTCTCGACGGTCTTTTCATCGAGTCGAATGCTCTTTGCCTCGGCGCTCTTTGGCAGCCATGATTCACCATCGAGGAAGACGACAAAGCGACCGATGACTTCTGCGCTCAGCGCATCGCCTGCGAGTAGACTCTCAGCTTGATTAAAGGTCTTTGACCCGTCGAGATCAAACTGAGCGATGATACGCTTTGACCGAAGTCCTGCATGATGCTGCCAGAGCAAGACGTGTAGGTGTAACTCGCCCGACTGAGCCTTTGCAGTCGCCATCACTTTTCGGGCAATTTTTGCTTTATGGGCGGCCGCCTCGGTGAGGTGAGTGAGCCCGATACAGAAGACGATAAAGGCGATGAGACGAGTCATGGGCTCGCTTTAGTGGTTATGCCTGCCAAACTGTTCGAAGATGGTCCGAACATCAAGAATGTCTCCCTTGAACCTCGGCAGCCCATAGGATGAGGTCACCTTTGGCTTCGGTTGCATGAGGCTTGGGACTTGACCGTTTTCAAAGCGGATCGACTTGTCGTAGACCACTTGGAATCCATCGCATTCACCCGGCAAATTACCCGGCGCTTCAAAGATCTCACCGTCACCATCCGCATCGCCATCCACATCGATCCAAATGGGGTTTGTGAGCGCAATAGGCTTATGTTGACCGGTCAACTTCGGCTGCAGGTCGCCGAGGGCGTCGCCACCGAATCCTAATATGTCGGCGAAGCTCGCAAGCGCATCGCCGATCAACACCGGCGGCAGATCAACAGGTCGATAGATTGGAAACATCGATGAATCACCGGTCACCTCAATGACCACCCAGCTATCGCGCTCGATGGTCAGGTTCGTGACAAAACGAAATCGACCCTCTGTCAGTTGAATTGGGAACCGCTCACGGACATGACCGTTCACCCAGACAATCCCTTGGTCGACGTCGACCCATGACGCTGCCTGCACCTTGACCTTGAGCGTGACCTCAGAGCCTGCACGTTCAATGGTGGAGCCAATGGGCAGGTCATTGATGGTCGCCTCTACGAAAGGTCCGGTGGTCATGATGGCGCGTCCAGACTTGAGGCCTTTGACAACCGCCTCGGAGGTCGCGCGGCCCGGGTCATCACTGCCGATGTACACGAATGTTCGGCCAGCGCCAGGGTGGTCATCGGCGTCGTGGCTATCCGACGTCCCCGTGCCCAGGAATTTATGGCCTAGGTTCAGCATATTAAACCAATCATCCGCAGCACCCGCGGCGGCCACGCTGTCGCCATCGCACAGAATGGCGCCCTCGTCTGGTGGGTTCTGGCGGAGTTCATCGGGTACGTCTAATCCGTCAATGCTCGCGGGCATGCGAGCGTGGTGGTGACGCCCCGCGACGCTGGCGTTTAGAACTTCAATGGCATCGAAACCGTAACTGAACGTACTCAGGCCGTCAGCGGTGCGAAATGCTGACCCGTTTGGCGGAATGATACAGGCCGCAGGATTAAGCAACGGCGCTGTACAATCCACTGGCTCCGGTAAGCTGCCCGTCAAAGGATCGACACCATACTGTTCAAAATAACCGAGGATGCTGTCCCGCGGGTGATTGACCTGCACGATGGTCTGCTCTGGCCCAAGCTCGCCTAAGCTTCGAATGGTGTCAAAGATGGTATCAGGTGGTTGAAGTGACCACTCGAACGCCCCTTTGGTCATGGCACCGACCTCACGCCGTAAAGGATAACCATTAAAATGGCCCGACTCCAACGTGGTCAGCTCCAACCCGATCATCGAGTTCGCCCAGGCCTCTAGCTGTAGGTCCGTGATGGTGGGTGCATAGTCGGTGATGAAGTTGTGGTCCGTACTCACAAGGACTTCAACCCCCTCACCCACGACGCTTCGCACACGCTCATCGAGCGACAGGTCGGAGTCGAGAGATGGGCTTGCGTGAAGGTGAAAATCAGCGCCGACATAGCCAGGGGTCTCAACCTCCCGTTTAAGCACAACGGCAACTTCCTTTGTTTGACCCACGGTCAAATTCACGGGCAGGCGCTCGACAGAATACTCGATGCCGCGCGAGACGTAGATCATCCAATCTTTCCCCGGCGCGAGCTCGAGTACGGCGCGACCGTTGTCCGTATAGGTGGCCGTCTCGATGAACCGTCTAGTGCTCGGGTCCTCCGGGTCATCGGGGACAAGATCAGTGGTTCGCCAATGCTCACCGGAGTGGACATCGAATAGGTATTGGCGTGGATGAAGCATCGCCTTATCGGCATCGGTCACGCCCACAACCGTGACCTTCGCTGGCAGCAATCGGCCACTGTCGTCACGGACGTTAATGACAACCTGTCCGGGCGTGGGCGCGGCCAAGACGAGATGTTCACTCTCCCCCGCTTCAAGCTCAAAGGCCACGGGCTCTGACAAGAGCGGCGTGAGTTGAACACGGGCCGTATACCGCCCTGGCAACAGGCTGCCCTTGATGCGCCCGGTGGCGTCGGAGAAAAACTGACTCACGGGGCGACCGTTGTCGCCGTATACAAGCACCGAGGCGCCGGCCACAGGTTCGGCCGTGAACGAGTCGGTCACGCGACCTGTCAGCAGGCCGGTCTTTTTGTCTTGCAGCGTGTAGGCGACATCGAGAACGCTGGCCGCATCGCCATCACCGACCACAAAATAGGTGGTAAACTCAATATGCTCTCCGGCCTC
This sequence comes from Bradymonadia bacterium, assembly GCA_049889275.1. GTDB lineage: Bacteria > Myxococcota_A > Bradymonadia > UBA7976 > UBA1532 > UBA1532. The sequence goes on from JBMHDS010000129.1 coordinate 25,018, forward strand.
AAATTCGTTTGGCGTTTGCGCATAGAACAGACCTGTGAAAGCCGACGCCAGAAAAGGGACAAGCATGGTGTCGTCACCTACGGTCTCGCCGTAGGCCTGCTCATAAAGGTTATTGCCGTCCGCATCGACTCGACTCTTTACAAAATTTGGCGTGGACGGGTCACCCGACGCGAACAGACCATAGGAGATCCCATTGGTGCTCGTGCTGATCAGCCCTGGTGTGAGGATGCCGGGCAGAGCCGGAAACGGCAGATCTGAACCTGCGAGGTATGCATCATCGAGCGCAAAGCGTACGCCGTAACCAACGCCAGGCGTGAAAACACGGTTGCCTGCGCCAAACAAGAGCACCATCCCCAATGGCGCCTGGAACTGATCCGGCGACACGCCGAGAATGCTGAGCGCCAGCTCACCCGTGCTCGACGGAATTTTCAATGCCTGTTCGGAGATATTCGTCATGCGCACCGTGATTCGCAGATGCCGGTCGCCGGGCGCCAACCCATAGGTCACGTCGTAGCGTATGGTTGGCTCACCATCGAGGCCATCGACATTGAGCGCCTGATTAATGTCGTCGGGCAGCTCGTGGGAACTCAAGATCGCTTGGTTTAATGCCTTTGTGAGGGTGAAAAAATCACCGCCAGTGCCGCTGACCCGCACCTGCGCTTCGGACCCATCATGACCGTCGTTTAGCACCTCGACAGAGTCGGGCACGAGGGCTTGCAAGAAGGCGATGGGGAAGAGCTCTCCGAATTGGTCTGCGCCACGCCCGCCCGCAGTATCGCCAGCCTGTGTTGCGCGGACTCGATCGATGTCGATGAGGCTACCACCGTGAACACCAAAACCGCGGGAGAAGCCTTTGTCTTGGACGACCGCCCTGATGAATTCATTTTCGAGAATGAAGTCACCCACCTCGCCCAGCGCGGAGGGGCCACCGATGAGCTCAGTGCGGGTGGCGACACGCTTTGCGGTGGCTTTTGGCTCGGTATCCTGACAGCTTGCAACAAACAGCGCGCCCAGGCAGATGAGAGCCATCATTACTTTATGATTAGCCATTGATATCCCCATTGCTTGGACTAGAACATCGCCTGCACGAGAAGGTCGAGACGGTCATTATCAACCTCTCTACCGCTTTGCTCGGCCGCAAAGGTATAATTGGCCTGTGCTTTGACCGGGAATGACTTGAACTGATAACCCAAGCTCAATGTGTGGAGCGTCACCGCGTCGATATCGAGCACCGCTTGGGCTGCAGGATCTTCCGCTTCAAAATCAGCGGTTGGGTCCATAAAGGCGTATCGATAGGCAGCAGCGAGGCCCATAGGTAATTCGAATCCGGCGGCGCCATGGTAACCACGCGCCGTCAATTTCGGTTCATTGGGCACATCAACAGCTTCCGTGCTGGTCTCCATAAATTGGCCTGAGAGCAGAACGGTGAAACCACCCATGGGACGCCGGTAATGCAGGTCAACAACCCAACCAACCTGGTCTTCTGCGAGTAGGTCTGGTGCGACGCCAGTGGTCAATCGGTTCATGTAAGCACCGCCACCGAGAGTGAGGTACTCACCCTGATGAATGGATAAACGACCGACGTAGGCGAGCGAGTCATTGTCATTCTGGGGCCGATTGGCGTTGCTCCCGTTGGTCACACTGAGCGCATAGGCGACCCGCCATTCAGCCCCGATCGGGTACTGTCCGTAGGACTGAACACCCACCTGACGTGTCAGACTGAGGCCATCGATATTGAAGCCCTCAACCCCTCGAACACCGCGGCTCTCAACCGCCCGATCGATGAACAACATGTCGGCTGTGCTCTGCAACTCTTCCGCATCGTAGGCAGGCTTAAATTGGCCCACCATCAATCCGAAGCCCCGGGCGGTCTCGTAACCAACCCATGCATCTCGAAGCCCAACGTCCACCTGACCTTCGGCCGTATTGGCCGCAGCGCGGCGGTCGATGGCGCCATCAATCGAGATAAACGCCCGCATGATCCCCTGTCGAATGTCTGCGACAAGGCGGGCGTTCTCCACCATGAAGCCGTCGTTCTGACCGACAAAATCCGGGCCGTCCTCATTCTGAAAGATACTGCCGTAGCGCGCCCTCACAAAGCCGCCGATCTCGACCTGAGGTCCTGCAACAACCGCTCTTGTTTCGCTCGCGACTTCTTGCGCACTGACGAGTTGGGGTACACATAAAGCCCCAATGATATACCAAAATGCTCGCATTTCTAGACGCTCCCAACATCCATTCACCCTGCGCAGGACAATGCACATTTTGGCAGCAAATTACAAAGTAAACCCACCAGGCGCTCAACGCTGGGGATGAGCAGAATGCCCGATGCCAAATTATGCTCAGGCTTGAATCATCGGTGGCCCGCGTGACTGAACGCCGTGTCTGCCGATTTAGGGTTGCGGGGTGTCACAGCGCGGCGGCGCCTCATTCACGCAAACTTGCGGTGCCGTGCAACGAGACACAATCGCCATCGGATCGCATGCTTCATCGGCCTGTAGCAGCGCCGGTTCGCTGAATTCGACAAGGTGACCAACCGACGTGAGTCGGGTGGTATCATACACGAATGCTTCAACCGAGCGGGCCGCCCTTGCGCTTACACGACCGGTCACATCGATCAGTCCGTATAAGAAAAACTGTTCGTCATCTTGGTGCCTGGTGTGGATGTCGACCGGCCAAAGTGTCTCTTCGTCCGAGAACGGAAGGACGCTTCCGTTCGCCGCCGCGAGGCGAATCGCCGCTGTGGATGGGTTGCGATCTCGTCCGCTCAAGTATACGCCTATTAGGTTTCGCTCACCATCAAAGACGATGCGCGCCTGGTCTATCTGTGGCTGGTTGACGGGTACCATCTCCAGGGCGTAAGGGCCGCTCCAATTTGGTTGTCCATTGCGACCTAGACTGTCCACAGCGACAAAATAAGTGTGGTCCGCGTCGAGCTGTGCTCTGAGCGATGCACCCACCACCGGCGGTTCGAGAAACCATTCCGGGTCGACATCGATGCCACAGGCCAGCTCTCTCTGGTGCATTGCCTCATCAAAATCACAAAACTCTCTGAGAAACAAAATCGGCGAGCCAACGCCATCGAGCGGTGTGACGGTAAATTGGTAAAGTCCGCTTCTGGGAACCGATAGCTCGAACATCTGAGTTGCCGTCCCCCCGCCACACGAGCCAGCCCGCAACCCATCGGCCATTGAGTTATCGGCCCGCACCAGCGCGTGGCCAAATTCATCGACTTCAATTGTTCGAGTGGGCCAATGCGCGGGACAGTTCCGCAACTCGCGAGCGTCGGTACACTGCGCCGCAGCGCAGACGAGTCCATCGTCGCATCCAAAGCCAAGACCGCCGCAGATAGAGCCCATGATGCCAGGTGGCGACGCATCGAGCCAGACGATATCTCGCCACGATGACCAGCGTCCAAGGGTGTCCATCACACGAACTCTAATCGTCTCTTCGGGCATTCGAGTGAAGCGCACGTCTGAGAGCGACACCACGCCTTGCTGCACGCCGCTATCTACAAAGACAGGCCCTTCAACTCTGTGCACGCTTTGAACCGCCCGATTACCTTCGCCTATGACCTCCACTTCGGCCCAAATCGGAGATGAGTATGCGTTCGCCAAACCGAACGCCAAATCAAAAGCAGACTCACCCATTTGCAACGCATCGGCACGCGTGATCGCAGGGTCGTCCGCACTCTCCAAGGGACGAACCGTCAGCGTGTATTCGCCTGCTGACAGGCCATGGTAGGTGTCGACGATCACAAAGATATGTTCGCCTGCAACCAAGTCCAGCGAGAGCGCACTATGGCGGACGGCCAGCGCTTCCGATGCGTCATTAGAGCAGGCTAACTCGGTGACAGCTCGCTCACATTCGGTCCGCACGGCCAGGACTGTGTCGATCTGACTCCCCGATGTCTCGAGGACCCAAGTGCCGGCTGATGGCACGGTCAATCGATGCACGCGGTCAGCGCCGGCAGTGCCGTCGGCACTGCAGGACAGACGAAATCGATTACCGCGAACAGTACCAGACAGCTGAAAGCCGGGCTCGCTATCGAGAGCATGCTCGTTCAGATTGACAAACGGAAGCTCGCCGCAAGCGCCCGGTGGCATCGGCGCCTCCACATCGTTGGTCACAGCAGCGTCTTGTGCTGCGGCATCACCTGCAGGTGATTGGTCTGTCAAAACACCAACATCACTGGCCGTCGCGGCATCTGATGGCGCGGTCTTAGCATCGAGCTCCGAGGCGTCGACTTGAGCATGACTTTGAGAACCATCATCGAATTGAGTACGCGCATCATCGACGACAGTCGGCCCATCGAGCCCAACAAAGCTGCTATCTAGACTGAGCATCGGACGTGGCGTGGACTCATCGCAACCGACGAGGAGGGCGCCCGCAGTGACCAAGAGGACACAAACCAACCTATGGACAATTTTTGGTCGTCGCGATGGCCTAAAATAACCAGCATTACCCAAAATCAGAGCCAGTCGCTGGATAGAAAACGTGTACATTTAGAAACTCGAAACCAGTAATGCCGTTTTTTTTGTCGGGCGAACAATGTCATATTGCGGCCATGACGAATGCAAATCAAACGAAAGACGCGACGAGCCAGGGCTACAGGCCCCTCGGCATGATCGTCGCGCTCTTTATCATGTCGATCGCATCGTCCATTCTACCCCAGCTCAGGCCTGACACATCGACGATTGCCCTTTTGATGACGGCCGCCATCCTCGGCCTCGCACTCTGTTTGCGGGTTGTGGTGAGCCATGAGCATGCGCGGGACCGACGCATCGTTATCACTGGTCTCAAGCGACCGGAGCTTTATCGCATCGTGTCTCTCTGCGCACTTTTTGGCTGGGGGCTATCATCGGAGACCATTGGGTTAGGAGGTGTTGTCGGCTGGCTGTCACTGCTGCCCTTGGTCTACCTCTTCGACATGATGTTCGAGATGAGACATTCAACCCACTACGCCCTCGGCTTGAGGCCGATGTTTCTGACCGGTTTAATGTACCTCTGCTGGCCAGGGCAAAACCCGAGCGCGGTGGGGCTTTTGTTAGCGGCCCTTGTTTGCACAGGAGTACGCCATCAACCCGGTGATACAGCCGCACGGCGCATCGTCCGTCGAATCCCAGTCCATGCGGTCGTCATTGCGATGGTCTGCGTATTCCTGATGTATGCCGATATCAACCAAGCCCGCGGTTTTTTACTGAGTTACCCTTGGCATGAATCCGGCGTCTCACTGCTCGTTCTGACCCTCACTATCGGCTTGCTGCAACCACAAGGGCACATCTTGGCCACCGTTGCGGCGGCGATTATTTTTGCTGCTATCGACCATCTCTATCAACTGACAGGGCTCAACTCAGTCTTTCCCGTCGGCGTGTTTCCAGCGGGTTATCTGCTGGTTTTAGGCGTCTCATGGCCAGGTTATCGCGAATCGACACCATCGACCGCCCACGCGTTCTTAACCGGTCTGATTTACGCTGTCGGTTGTCTCATTTTGCTCGCTGTACTCACCAAAACATCAGCGTTCTTCGATGGCGGTGATCACACACGTTTTGCCCCCTATTTGGCCGCAGGCTTGACACCCCTTCTCACTCTGGCCGTGAACCCCAGACAAGAGACGTCAACATTTCAGCCGGGACGCTACAGCATGGCGCTGGCGTGCTTGGCTGGGATCATCTGGTCCACACACCATGATTTTTCCGCACGTGTTGACGGAGCGCTCATTCAAGCATCGACGCGCTGCGCAAAAGACTCGGATACGTGTGACCGTTTTGTTGGCTTATTCATGAATGAATGTGAGGGACCAAGTACTGTCAGCAGGCCCCTCAGCTGTCGCCAAGTGGCGACGCACATTGAAGAGCTCGGGTGCGCGCGTGGGATCAAGACACGGTGTCGAACGCTGGGCCGCAGCAAACTCAGAAGTTCCGAACCGTCAACGCAAAGAGAAGGTCGGCGTCTGATGTCGACCGCTTGCACCGACGGCCTGATAGAAGCCTGCATTGACTTGGCTCAATTCCTCGAAGAAAGCGATCCACAGGCCCACGCCTTGCGCCGAAGGGTGAGCCGAATCGCCTGTGATCAAGGCGATCGCCTCGGCTGTGAGCTACTTGGATTCTCGATGTTGGATACGGCAAAGACAGCGAACGAATACAAGGCAGCTTCAGAGAAGCTGTATTTTGCCTGCCAGGTTCATAGACCGAGGGCGTGCACCAAGCTCGCCGAGATGCTCTTGATCGGGCAATTTGGCAAAACGAGTCCGGCGCGCGCGCGAATCCTCCTCGATGGTGCTTGCCGACGTGGTCATGAGCCGGCTTGCGAGCGCTTACGCAACCACAAAGCGCTGAACGGAGCGGCCTCACCGACGCAACCGAGGCAGCCATGAAGACGTACCGCAAACCAAAACCACTGACCTATCAACAGGTCGAAAGAATGGCTGTCTCCTATCTGCAAAGATTTCCAGCGAGCATCGAGAGATTTCGTGAGGTCATGGCCCGCAAGATCAAACGCTATGAGGCACGCAGTGAGACGGTGGTAGCCACGGCCTTAGAATGGGTCGCCAAAGCCGAGTCGTTCTGCCTACGCGTCGGGCTGCTAGACGATAAAGCGCTCGCGAAAGGTCTCGTTCAGAGCTACCACCGTAGGGGGGATGGGCTCGCGGCGATCCGGATGAAGCTTATCCGCAAAGGGATTCGGTCACCCGAACTCGATGAGGCGGTCGCGATGCTCACCGAAAAGTACGAAAGCACCGGCACATCCGTAGAACTCGTGGCAGCAGTTCGATACTTACGTCGCCGACGTTTCGGTCCATTTTACGACGGTGAACTCGACTGGCATACCCGTCGTAAACAGGTCGCATCCCTAGCCCGACGCAGACTACCTGCGGATGTCTGCTGGACGGCGATCAAACTGACGCGGGACGAAGCAGATGCGATTCTTTACGAGGCCCAACAGAACGCGTAGCATGCCGACCGTAACCAATTGATGAGAGCGATCTTGAACCAAATGCCCATACAGTTCTTGCGTCTCCTGGCTTGCTGCGCCTGTCTCATCTCGACTGGCTGGGCTGAAATCAATTGGAGTCAGCAGACGCTTTCGCAAGACGGCCTCACGGCCACGCGTGCCACCGATATCAACGCAATGCTCAAAGACAAATTACTGAACTTTGCAGGCCAGCGTGGTGCCATGACTGAATGTGAGACCACGACCGAGACAAAACGTGCTTGTGTTGCGTACACCATCCACGGTCTCAATGGTGACCGATTGAAATTGCGTGTTGGACCAGATGAACCTCACGTCAAGATATTGCAGAACGCTGAATTCGTTTCGGTCAAGCGCTGCGCCGCGCTCACTGCTGCGCGCGTTGGCCTTGGCTGGGAGGTCGACTGTGACGCCACAGACGATACCCAAGTTGACGCAATTGGGCTCCAAGACGTGTTTGCGCTCGAAAGTGGGGCTACGAAGTCAGCAGAATGGACAACCGTTGTCCGCAAGATACAGCCACGGCCCGGTCGGCCGCTCTCACTGCCAAAAGGGCGTTTGAAGCTTCGTGGTCAAGGGACTGTGAAGGCCCTCTCAAAATGCAGCCCGCTCAGCCCGGTTTATCGCCTCATCACCGATTGTCGCCGTATTGAACTCAAAGCCGGTCGGCTGCACCTCACGGTTTATATGCGCGGTGACCAAACATCTAAGGGTCGAAAACCAAAGCTAAAGAAGACCTTTCGTTTTAGCGACTGCCGGCTGGTGCGCGTCGTGCCCTGGTCGGTCTGGACAAGCGTGAGTTGTGTGATCCCTCCACGCTGATGTGCCAGCATCTTGACTGCCCTCACTCATACGCAGCCTTATTTTTGAGCCTTAGAAGCACTTAATACACTGCAATTAGCTTGCAAAGCGTGGTAGCTATGGGCGCGGTCTGTGTGTTTGCCTTTGTCGGGAATGCAAACAAAGCGGACCACTAATCGTTGAGGCACTTCAGTTTGCAGGCACGCTCCCAAAAGATGCTCGCCGGCTTGGGCACGGTCGTATTGTTTTGCGGTCTTTTTGGTACCGTTTTAGGCATTGCGATCGCGCTCCCCATCGGTCAAACAGCCGTCGTTGGCGCCGTGCGAGGGCTGATTACTGGACTGAGCGCAGGGGTCATGGTTGGTGGTTTGGAGACATTATTCGACCGAGGCTCTCTAATGTGGATTGTGCGTCGAACCCGCCTCTCGATCGTGTTAACCGGGCGCGTCACCTACTACTTGTTCAGCATTTCTCTGAGCATTCTGCTCGGTCGCATCAGCGCCTACGCGATGTTCGGGCTCCCCGGCGACCCAATGGCATTTGACCTTGAGTTTTTGGGTGCATTTATCCTGACAGTCGGAATTGGTCTCTTACTGCTCCTGCTGTACAAAGCCACCCCACATATCGGTAAAGGGATGCTGTTCAAACTCTTGATCGGCACCTATATGAAACCCAGGCATGAGAAACGCACCATCGTATTTATGGACCTGATCGGTTCCACCCGGCTCACCGAAGAGATCGGGGACTCAGGTTTCATGCGATTTCTAAACGATACGATTTTCAAGCTGACCCAACCCATCTTACAGCACAGGGGCACGATCTACCGCTACGTCGGTGATGAAGTGATCATTACCTGGCCCGTCGAACAAACCACCGCCGCGGTCCAGTGCGTGTTCGATATGATGATCGCCCTAAAGGAGCAGCGACCGTATTTCGAACAACGCTACGGGCACAGTCCGCGCTTTCGTTTCGGTATGCACGTGGGACAGGTCATGGTGGGTGAACTCGGTGACCTCCACGTGGAGATCGCGATGCTTGGAGACGCGATCAATACCACCAAGAGGATTGAAGATGCGTGCCGACAGTTCGATTTCAACGTCATGGCATCATCCAAGCTCGTAAAGCATGCCGAGTTGCCGCCCGATATCCACGCGGTGCCAGTCGAGGAAATCGCCGTACGTGGTAAGGCCGACAAGCTCAAGCTCTGTGGTCTCGTCAACAGCAACCACCGTTTGGTCTCCAATCCGCGCATTGTGCTGGCGGATTATTCATCGCTGCAAAACAAGCAAACGCTTCCGACGCAGACAGGTCCGTCTTAGAGTCGGTCCCTAAAGAGAGAATCAATCCCCTCAAAATAATAACCGATCATGACACCTGTATCTTGAATCTGAGCGATGCCGCGCCGAGACGCATCGTCAGACAACCAGACGTCTTCGGCGAACAGACGAAAGAAAATCGAGCTGGTGAGAAAACCTGTGTATGAGAGAATGACGACACGCTCACCAACCCATATATGAGGTGAGTCAGCCCCTTCGGATATCTGAATATAGGAGCCACCCAATCCAAACTCGATGGACACAGCGCCGACCGGTGTATGGCCCGTCAGAGTGGCTATTCCATGTAATCCGAGCCGCGTAAACCGAGTGGAATCTCTGTCGTCTCGAATGGTCAAAGGCTCGAACAAATCGAGCGCAAAGCCAGGTCCTAGGTTTAAGTCGTAGTCCCAATTTCGAAAAGCATCAGGATGTGACACCGACAAGAGTTTTGCACTCAATCGCGCTGCCCGCTCAGTCCCCTCCCCCGATTCGTTTGCTGACTCTGCGGTGTTTGAGACCCGCCTCACCTGGCTTGCGACGGCGACACTCTCAGGGACCAGGCTCAGGGTGCTTCGTAAGAGGCCCAGCAGCGAAAACCCGCGAGTGCTCGTCAGATCGATGTCTGTGCCTAATGACATGGGCGCTGCGGGCACGACAACACCTGTATGAAGGTCCGCCACATCACCTATGAGCATGTCCATCCCATCGGAACCACTCTTGACCTCAAGCGACGCGATGTGACTGGCGTCGGTCTCGTAGCCGAAGCGGTTGAATCGCCCACGGTCCCATTCTCTGTCACCGATGGTTGCCAGATTGACCCGCAAGCGCCTCGCCCAAACCGCAGACTTACTCGGATCCACCGACTCAGCGCACGGCTCGGTACGTCTTACGGATTTCATCCACTCATCGGTCATTTTTTGGCGCGCGGTCGGTGCGTATGCCAAGGGCAAATGTACAACATATTTGGGGCAAGATTTCGCCTTTAATGCGCTCTTTACCACGACCCGTCTGGGGCAATTGAAGGCCGCGCCCGTCCACCAATCGACCCCGATCCCCGCGCCCCAAACACCGAGTAAACCAAGGCCACCCAATGGTGCCCCCAGTAAACCAATGCAGAAGTTCTCGAGCGGTGACCCAAGCCAAGAATATCGGCAGTCTCGCTGAGTCCAATGGCGGTCGCCATCGGCGCCACGCACATAATATGACAGCTGCTGCTGTTGAGAGACTTGTGCAAAAAATGGGGTCTTACCGACGACGCGCCCCTTCGCGTCATGAACCTGCGCACCTCGCGGGCTAGAATCTACGGACACGTACTGACTCTGCCCCATCAATGAGCCACAGCCACCCACCACAACACTCAAGACGCTCAAGACCACCAGCCAGGTAAACTTAAAACAGGTTCGAACCACACGGAGCCGCTGAATGCGCGCTCGATCATCCTGACTGGTTTTCTCTAGTCGGCGCAGCGTCGTACTCGTCTATCGTTTTTTGAACGCCTTATTCGGCGTAGACGTGGGTGTGTTCGATGGCCGCGACCGCATCGCAACTGGCATCTTCAGGGGCAAGCGGCTGCATCAAGAAAGCATGTTTTTCGTCAACCAGCTCAAGCTTACCAAGCGCCTTATCGAGGCTCTTCTTTACGTTCACGAAGGGCACACTGTCACCATAGACTTCAATGTCGATACGTACAGCAGCATCGCCAGTGGCGCTTTGGTCTTCCGCGATTTCGCCGTCGAGTTCAAAGCGGTACCGCAACCCAACATACACCCGGTAGCCATCGATGGTGACCGTCATGCCAGGCTCACCATCATCGTCGATGTCGACGAGGCGTTCATCATCATCTGTCGCCGGTAGCTCATCAGAGACGGGATTCTCCAGTTCAGCGCCAGCGATTAAGGCCATCTGCGGTGTCTGCAGTTGGGGCGAGGCCAATTCACCTGTCAACGCAAGGTCGACTGGCAGCGATGAGACCGATTGAAGGGCCTCCGGCGCCATCTCAATGGTCCGACCGTCCAACTCCGGCAACGCCACCTGGCAGGGCATCACGTATAGCTTCGCGCCCGCCTCATCGACAACGCGTACTGCGCGTCCTCGAAACTGGGCGCGCCACTCTTTTGGCTCATCATCCTCGTCTTCCGCTGTCTTGAGCCAAGTGTCGATGATGAGCGCATAGTCTTGAGCCATAACCTCTGCTGCATCTGGCAACAGTTCGCCTTCACCGGTTTCGTCCGCCTTGCCACCGGCGCCGTTTTCAACATCTGTTCCGATGGGCTCCACAGGTTCGTCGGAGCAACCCAGCGCGCCTGAAAGAACCAAGCTCGCAGCGAAAAGATGAATCATGACTTTGGACATAATTGACATAAACAGCGCCCCACTCCACGTTGGCGGAGTATACAGTATGGCTGGAAAATTTTCCTAGTACAATTTATCAGGTCAGGGCTTCCGTCAGATCACAGCGCGCTGTATGCACGTCTACGCCATGTCTCCGCGGAAGGTATTGCCGAATTCGGCAACCCAATCATCAGCGCCAGCCGTCAAACTTCGCGGTGCAATTTCGGGCGATGACCAGCCAGCAACCAAGTGTATTTACCGGTCAACCGAGTCTTGAATCCCTGCTGATTGAGATACCTTCGAAAAGCGCTGACCTGACGAAAAAGTGTAGAGAACTCGGGCTCCGCATAGTTCTTGACGCGGGCGCCATAGCGAAGCGTCATGTTCTCGTAACGGCAATTTGGGAAACCTAGAATGAGTGTACCGTTTGCCGTCAACACATCTTTGACAACCCGCCGACAGATGGCCTGTCCGTCGAGTGTGGGGCTGTGCAAAGTGTTGATAGCGACCACCAGATCGAAGGCCCCACTCGAAGACCAATCAAAATCGTCGAGGTCTGCGCAATGAAACATTGTGTTCAGCTCAGCAAATCTGTTTTCTGCCTCGGCGATCGCCGATGGACAGTGGTCGACACCAACCCATTCGATCTCTTGCCTAATCGCGGGGTCTAGGAGACCGTTCAAGCCTTCGATCTCGTCACCTCGATTCACACCGAGAATGAGAACACGCTGTCCAGACGACAATCGTGCTTCCCTCATGGCCTCGGCGATACCATGGACAAAGCTTGGTTCCTCAAAACGACGCAGTCGCGCGTACTCAGACGCGACGCCATACTTCTCCGTCTCACCCGATTTCATCGCAGCACGGTGCAGACATTGAGTCTCGGCGATGGGCTCAAACCGAAGTTGCATGAAGGGCGGCTCTAGCCGCCGCGGGACAGATAACCGACAGCGCAAACTCTCTGCCAACTCAAGCCAACACTGGATTGTACGATAACGGACGGGTTGACCCTCGTAGTCGACAAACTCACCGTCAAAATGGGCCGGAAAATAGTCGGGGTTGATGACCCTAAACTCTATAGCTTCACGCCGATGACCAATGTCCAAATGGTCTAGCAAAACAGCACGAATCTCAAGCAGTGTTTCCTGACAAAAAGTGAGCATCGAGTTGACCCTACAGCTCAATTCACCTGACGATTTGCGGCGCACCGTGTTTGCGTTCCCAGCTGCGATACTTGGCTAAATATTCGGCCGCCTTCGCCTGTCTAAGTTTGATGGAGCGAATACCGGTGCTCTTCCCTTTGGGCCCAAAGATCTTTTCTTCAAATGTCAGACTATCGCCCATCCGTTTGACCTCAACCTTTTTGCTACCCGCACGCAATAGATCGACGGCATAACGCCATGCGGACGCGGTCCAGGGGCTGCCCTCATAGAAAACTTGTCCCCGCTCGCGTGGTGGCATCGCATCATACTCGGCCGAGGGCGCGTCGGGGGACACCTTGATGGTTCTCGTAAGCTGACTGAGCGCAATGACGAGATGCTCTGTGATGGTTCCACTCGATTTCGAGACCACACGCTTCAGCAGCGCGATACGACGCGGACCATAGAGCTGCTTTCCATCCACCGAGGCATCTTGAAAATCGCCCACGTAGTATTCGATACGGTCGGATGACGTGCTCGCAGGCTCGAGTTTTTTGGAGGCGTCGGCACGTGCTGTTTGCACTGTCGTCAAGAGCATCAAAACGCAGGCTGATATAAACGTCGTGTGAACACGGCTTCCCAGGCGATTCAACATACGGAAAAGTCTCCTGTTCTTAGTTTCAGCGGTTCCGTGACCGTAGGCATAACGCAACCCCTGCGCCGTCATTCAAATTGAGACGACGGCCCCTTCCACTCAGCTAGAGCCCACTCTCGCAAATCGCATACGTCTTAAGCAACCTCCGAAATGCCTGACGGGCTTGCCGGCGGGCCTCGCGGAATGCAGCAGACAGTTCTTCAATGTCTCTCTTGACCGCGACGGTGCGCTCCGAGCGAGGCATCTTCCTGGCCCGACGGCGTTTCGCGAGCAGCGCTGTGCGCCGCGATTTCAGCTCGAGCAGCGCGGACTCGAGCTGGCCCTCAGCCTCTTCAAAACGACGGACGAGATAGCTGCGCAAGAGCTCTATGCGCTCACTAACTCGTGTCTGATCGTGATTCGCGTCTTTGAGCAGCTTAAAACGTTGCGCCAGGAGTGAGGGTCCTTCTCTAAACGTGGCCGCCCAGTCTTCAAAGCTCCGTCCAGGCCGGCTCGCAAGACGCGTCAATAGACGCTCCTTTTCAAACTTCGACCGAGACCGCATCAAGGCTTCATCGGGCGTTCTCTGCAAATCCCAAACAAGACGCATGTGCGAGAGCGACCAGATCAGCCATTTGCTCGGGTCATAATTATACCATTTGGGACCGTTTCGATAATCATACTGATAGGCGTGATGGTAATTGTGATAGCCCTCACCGAACGAGAGGATGCTGAGAAACCAATTGTCTCGTGCGGTGTTTCCCTTAGACCAAGGCTGTCGACCCCACATGTGTGCCAACGAGTTGATCGTGAATGTGAAGTGGTGCACGAGCACCACCCGGACCAGGCCGGCAAACAAGAGCATGCCACCAATTCGGCCAGTCCAGATTCCAAGAGCAAGGGGTATGAGCACATTGAAGCCGATCGCGATGGGCCAATAAAACCGATGCTGAAAGCGGCAGATGGGGTCAGCCCACAGATCCGGTACATTCGGATAGCTCGGGTCGCGGCGACCGCCGATGAAGATCCAGCCGATGTGGCTGTACCAGAAACCACGATTTGCGTCATAAGGGTCGCGGTCGGTATCGACAAATTTGTGATGAATTCGATGATCAGAGCACCACGCGATGATGCTGTTCTGACACGCGGCAGCCCCAATGATCGCGAAGAATAAACGAACAGGCCAAGACCCCTTGTAACTCCGATGGGAGAAGAGCCGATGGTAGCCTGCCGTGATGCCCAACCCCGTGAGGAACCAGAGTCCGACACACGCCCAAACTTCGCTGGGGCGAATGCCGTGCTCTAGGATGTAGATGGGCGTCACAACGAGCGCTGCGAGAGGCGTGAGTGTTAAAAAAGCGACATTGAGCCATAAAATCTCTGGCCGCTCGGTCTGAGTGTTCATGGGTGTACCTCCAATGCGCAGAGTGTGCCACTAGGCCGCCGACAAATAAAACAAATCTTAAGGGTATCGAAAGCCATGTGGATACCGACGCAGGCCGGCCCGCCAAAGAGAGATGTGTGAGAAGCGGGTGTTGGTGTCACACCGGATTTATTTTGCATCGATCAGGGGTGACACCGGGGATAGGGAATCGTTCAGCGAATGCGTCCGATTTATTTCTTAGCCGGTGCCGCCGGCTTGGCTGGCGCAGCAGCTTTGGGTGCTGCTGGCTTTGCCGCTGGCTTACCCATCGGCGCAGGGCCAGCAGATGGCTTGCCAATGCTCGGCCGTAACTTCTCCGCGCACTTTTGCAGCTTCGTTCGAACCGGCTCCATCTTTGCGATCTGCTCGGTGGTCGGTGCGACTGTTGGTGGCTTGACCTTGCGAAGACCGATCATAGACATCTGGAAGCATGTCATATCTTTACATCCACATGCCTTATCCGCTGCCTCTTGGAACGCTGCAAACCACGCTGTGAAGCGCTTGGCGTTTTCTTCTGGTGTCGGCGCCTTCTCAATCTCGAGGAGTTCAACGTCAAAGACGAGCGTGCCGGCAGGTGCGCCTGGCCGTGCAGGCTTGTCGCCGTAGGCGAGGTTACCTGGGATCCAAAAACGTCGTTTCTCGCCGACGACCATCAGCGCAACACCCTCGGTCCATCCCTTGATCACGCCGTTGAGTGGGAAGGTGGCTGGCGTACCGCGTGCCACAGAGCTGTCGAACATCTTCCCGTCCGTTGTCCAACCGGTGTAGTGTACCTTGACCGTGTCGGTCTTACCGGGCTTCGCCTTGCCCGTACCTGGCGTGAGCACCTTCCAGGCGAGACCCGATGCGCTCTTCTCCGCGTCAGCCGGTGCTGCTTTGACGTCGGCAGGTGCAGGAATCGCTTTGGGCTTTGGCGGCATTCCAGGAATCGCCTTCGCTGGTTTGGCGTCGGCGGGTTTCGCAGCCTTGGTGTCGGTAGCCGCCGTGGTTTTCTTTTCAGTCGTCTTTGCAGCCTTCTTGTCCGAAGCGGTCTCAGCAGCCTTCGCGGGTGCTTCGGGCTTCTTCTCAGCTTCTGGTTTCTTGGCGCAACCAAGTGCGAACACGAGGGTGATTGATGCGAGTAAGATTGACTTCATATCGTTGAACTCCACGCACAGAGCTTAGTCGCTGGAGCAAACACCGCTCAAGCTGCCAAAAAGTGCGTATGTAAATTGGCCCGTTATAACGGCGCCTGGTTGGAATTAGGTCAGGTCTTTCACCACTGACAGAAGAAATACGGACTGCCTCGGGCAGTTTTTCGGACATCCTATACAACTGCTTTGGCTCAGACACAAGCAGACCAGACCACAAAGCCGATTCAACCTCTGTTCGGTCAGCCGTGGGATGAACGGCTACCGAATCGCGCCCTGTGCCCTCAACTGCTCGATCTCATCGTCAGAGATCCCGAGGGATTTCAGCGTAGCGGTTGTGCTTTCCGTGGTTTGGCTGGCGGATGATTTTAGCGTCACAGGCGTCTTGCTAAAGCGCGGCGCGGGCGCCGGCTGCACGACCCCATCGACTTCAACAAAAGTACCGCGGGCACGATTATGTGGATGGTGAGGCGCTTCCGTCAGCGACAGTACGGGATAGACACAAGCATCTCGATGTTCGAAAATCGCACGCCACTCGGCACTGGTCTTTTGTTTAAAACAATCCTCGAAGCGCGCCTGAAGATCAGGCCAACGGGTCTGGTCGTACTGAGAAGGGAGCGTTTCATGCGTGAGGCCGAGGCCGTCGAGGAGCTGAAGATAAAACTTGGGTTCGATAGCGCCGACCGACATATACTTTCCGTCGCTGGTCTCGTAGCACCGATAGAACGGTGCGCCACCATCGAGGAGGTTTGACTCGCGCTTGTCCTGCCACATGCCCGAGGCCGAGAGTCCGTGAAACATGGTCGTGAGCAGCGCCGTGCCGTCGGTCATGGCCGCGTCGATCACTTGCCCTTCACCGGTGGCGCGTGCATGAACGATGGCGGCTAAGATACCTACAGCGAGCAACATGCCGCCACCACCAAAGTCGGCAACAAAATTCAGCGGAACGCTCGGCGGACCTGCAGCGGGTCCGATGGGTTCGAGGGCACCGGCGAGCGCGATGTAGTTGATGTCGTGGCCGGCTCGCTCAGCGACGGGGCCTGTCTGCCCCCACCCCGTGATACGACCGTATACGAGCGCCGGATTAATCTCGTGGCATACATCGGGGCCGAGACCGAGTCGTTCGATCACGCCGGGTCGGAAGCCCTCGATGAACACGTCGGCGTCCTCCACCAGCTTTTTGACCAGTGTCACGCCCGCAGCGGACTTTAAGTTTACGGCGAGATTCTTACGCCCGCGATTCAATAAATCCATGGGCACAGTCATCGCACCATTCAGACGCTCGATGCGCGTGACATCTGCACCTAAGTCAGCGAGCATCATCCCGCAAAAGGGTCCTGGTCCGAGACCTGCGATTTCAATGACCTTAAGCCCTGTGAGTGGCCCCGACATACCTAACCTCCCCAATCGCCCGACCTAGTTTCCGCTGCAACACGCCACAGGGTGTGATTCGCCGGCAACCCGATTCACTGAGAATGCACCGTTGGCGCTCACACCGAGATGGCGGCCGGCCCCCTGCCAGCCGCGGCATGTAAAATGGTCCGGACTCGCGAACAGTCCTGAACGGTCAAAGGCATAGACGTTGCCATCTGGGCGGACTGAAAAATCAACGAAAGATGGTAAGATCCAACCGTCGCGCATGTGCACCGGTGGCTCGACCGCTTCAATATAGTCGGTCGACGTGCAAGGTACACTCCCCTCAAAAGAATCTCGGCAAGCACTCTGAAGAGCGCGCACGCCATCCCCGCAGCCAACGCTCGCATCGCTCATCCCTAAGAATAAGCGAACGTTGCCGCCTCCATTCCCCGCAGGTCCCGGAGGACCCGCTGGTCCTTGTGGTCCAGCCGCGCCGGCCGGCCCTTGAGGCCCCGCTGGCCCTTGTGGGCCCTGAATGCCCTGCGGCCCTGCTGCACCTGCTGGTCCCGCCGCACCGGCTGGTCCCGCTGCACCGGCAGGACCTGGCGGACCGGCAGGACCTGGCACACCGCCGTTTCCAACCTGACCAACTCCGCTATCGCGCGCTGTGCTGTTTTCACGCTGGTCGTCACCGTCACTCAACGGCGCGGTCATCAACATGTCTCGACGAAGATAGTCGCCCTGATTGGTGCTCGACGCCGGACTCGAGTCGTTACAGCCATAGGCTGACACGAAGAATAGGGCGCAAATAGACCAGCGGGCGCCCACGGGCGATGCGCAAAGTGTAAGCCTGAACACGAATTTGGGTCCTTCCACTTGTGTTGGCGGTCTTTTTCATTACCGTATAAAGTCTTGGCCGGCGTTGCAATCAACCGCAGAGTTGTGCCGACAACGAGGCGATAAGAACGGGAATGGTGCGGCGGTGACAGAGCGCCTGCACGGTGGGAGACGAGGTTTGACTGAGCGTAACGACGATTATCAATACCGAGAACGGCAGATAGACAACATGGCCGATCGCGCGCTGCTCCCGGGTACGGGCCGCATTAGCGGATACGCGAGTTGTTTCCTCGGCATCATCAGCTTTTTTGGCGCGCTGTGCTTCAAGTACCCTGAATACTTGACCACGAGAGAGCTGCGCGAAGTATACAATCCATACGTGCTACAAGACGTACTCAAGTGGGCGATGTGGACCGCGTTGGCGCTGGGTGTTTATACCTTCATTCAGGGTAGACGTCGACGCTTGGGCGCCATCGGTATCGGTGGCACGCTGCTCGCCTTTGCGTTAGGAGGCTATACCATCTCGCCCAGAGCCGTAACACCAACGGAAGTCTCGCTCGGGCTCGACTGGTTTGTGCTCGACCTGATGATCTCGGCTGCCGTTTTTGTGTGCATTGAAAAAATCTGGCCCAAATACAAAGAGCAGGCCGTACTGCGCCCGGAATGGCGAACAGACCTCATCTATTTCGGGGTGAACCATCTGTTGATCGCGATTCTCCTGTTGGCCGCTAATGGATTTGCACCGAAGTTTTTCAGCTGGGCCATCAACAGTGATGTGCGGGGTTTCATGCACAGCATGCCCATCTGGGGGCAAGCCCTGGTGATGGCCCTCTGTGCCGACTTTGTGCTCTACTGGTCGCACCGATTTTTTCACGAAGTGCCTGCCCTGTGGAAGTTCCATGCGGTGCATCACTGTACAGAGCACATGGATTGGCTGGCGGGCTCCCGTAATCACCCCGTCCAGATGTTTGTCGATCGCTGCGCTGCGATGGTCCCCCTCTACCTGCTCGGCGGCCAAAAAGAAGCCCTCGACCTCTATGTAACGCTGGCCGCTTTTCAGGCGGTTTTTGTGCACGCAAACGTGGGCATTCCCTTCGGCCCGCTCAAGTATGTGATCGCGACCCCACAGTTCCATCACTGGCATCACAGCTCCGAGAAACCAGCCATCGACACGAACTACGCGGTGCACTTCCCGCTCTTCGACTACCTCTTTGGTACAGCCCATATGCCGGACGAAAACTGGCCTGCAGAGTATGGCACAACCAAACGCTTACCCCGCACGTTCTGGCCCCAACTGCTCTATCCATTTCGTAAGTCAGAGCCTGAGTAAGGCGACGACGTTAAGCCTTTAGAAGGGCCTCACTCAAGACGCACCGTCAGGCCCGGGCCGACCAGCCCATACCAGCGAATATCACAGCCACACAACGCGACAACCAAAAGGTTGCGGAACCCCAACTGGGCAAAAACGCGAGCGCGTTGAATGCGAACTCGCCCCTGTGCAAGAATGCAATGAACGTTCAAATGGGGGTCGGCCATGCGCATTGGATTGTTAATCGTAGCGTGCCTGATATCGACGCAGGTGAGTGCGCGCACAGTGCTCCAAAATGATTCCGTTGTGGCAGGGGCGGAGATCGCGTTTTATCCCAACATGCGGGGCGGCGAATCCTTCGTCTCCATTTTTGATGTGCCAGCCGAATATGAGAACTATCAGGTCTGCAGAATCTTGCTTTGGATTGGGCCTGCAGGCTTCAACATTTTCACTTTCCGACTGGCCGAAGCAGACGAAAACGGTAATGAAGCGCAGTTGATTTGGCAGAGTGATCTGGATGCCTATCAGGTTTTTGGCAGCCGTGAACAGCTCAGCAGCGTCGATTTGGCTGCCCTTGGCATTCGAACCAATGTCAGACGCCTCAGGATCAGGGGAAGGCACGTCGACGGTCAAGGCGCCCCCCCCGGGATCGCGTCCGACACCGACGGGATCACACCCGGCCGAAACCGTTTACGAATGCTCATGCGGAACGGCGGTTGGTTCAGCGATTTTACAGAAATCCTCGAGGAAAACGGAACACCGCAGCGCCCGCCAGGAGACTGGATCTTCCGTCTTGAAATCGCTCATTTAGATGAAGCTTGCCCGAACGGCGAAGCGGTCTTACCCGATATGTCGATGCCGCCTCCAGTCCGCGACGCGGCCGTATCGATGGACGCACAGACTCAAGAACTCGACGCCGGGCTCGCGCCCCCCGATGTAAGCGTTGACGCGGGCGTTGATGCGACACCGATGACCGACACACGCCCATCTGTACCGGATGAGGGGTTCGTTGAAGATGCACAGACCATGCGAGCCGATCGCGCGTTCAACGCGCTCGACCCTCTCGAACTCACACGCGTCTCTCCCGGTGTTGGCCCGCGAGACCGAAACACAGAAGTCGTGATCAATGGACGCGGCTTCCCGGTGGACGAGCCGCCGTTCATTGAACTCGACTCAACGCGCCTGCTCGAGGTGGACGTTTTGTCAGGCTCGACGATTACAGCGGTCGTCCCCGCGGGGATGGATGAAGGCCTCCACGACCTACGGCTGACTCGTTATGACGGTCAAGTCGCGCTGTTGCCAAATGCGTTCGAGGTCACGGGCGCAGCACTACAGGTCACAGCGGTCTCGCCGCGTGAAGTCCCGCAATATACCCCCGCGGACATCAGTATTCAGGGCCGTGGTTTTGCACCTGAGACCGAGTTTTCAATCGGCGGCGTCGGTTTGCAAAACGTGACCATCGAATCCTCCGAGGTGGCTCGAGGGACCTTGTCGGCAAGCTTGCCACCCGGTACGTACGACCTTGTGGCCACGAACGAGACCGATAATGCGCGCTTGCTCGACGCCATTACGGTGCTCGACAATGGCGGCGCGCGCGGCGCCGATAGCGGTGGCTGTGTACAAGTACCAAAAGACCACCAAAGCCCACTCTACGGCCTCGTTTTGGTGGCGGTTCTCATGATGGTGAGGCGGCGGCGTTGAGACGCCTCGGCTTGCTACTCTGTCTTCCGTTGTTGGGTTGTGACGACTCAGCGATCGGATCTCGAAGCGCCCAAGACAGCACAGCGTCGATGGATTTCAGCCGAGACGGTGGCGACATCGCCACGGACGCGAGCATAACCAGTGCTCGGGTTTTCTTTGTGGCACCCGCCGCTGAAGATGGGGCTGACGGTAGTCGACACCGTCCCTTCGGCGACGTCCTTAGCGCATATGCACAGACAACGAACGGCGACATCGTGCTCCTTTTGCCTGGCCGCTACGGCAAGGTCACGCCACCGCCAGACGGGGTTTTTCTGCAAGGCAGCGGCGCAGGGGCGACGTATATCGAAGGCCCACTTGTGTTCACTAAACAGAGTCAGGGTCTGCGTGAAGTCACCGTCACCGGCGGCGAGGTGGCAATCACTGTGTCTGGTACTGCGGTCATTGAAGATGTGGTCATAGAGAATGCTCAAACGGCCATCGTTGTGAACGGTGAGCTGACCGCTGATCGCCTCACGGTCACCCGTATCGATGGACCGGACCAAAATGCCCGCAGTTATAGTGGCCCACGGCCAGCCGAAGGGTCTGCGATTCGCGTCGAGGCACCCGGTCGGTTGGAGATGACTGCAAGCCGGCTCGGCACTCTCGGTTGGACCGGCTTGACCATCCGCGGGCGGGCGCAGCTGAGTCAGGTCAGCATCGGTACAACCGGAGGGCCAGCGGTCGTGCTTGATGCAGGTGAACTCGCGCTCACCAACACTCGATTTGATACTGTGGCCAATGCAGCGATACTTATGCTGGACGGTACCTTGAGCGGTGAGACAGTTACGGTTGAAGACGTTCAGGAAACGATGGGCTTCCCGTTGCGATGTGGTCTGGCCATGTACGGCGGCAAAGCGGATATCACCCGAATGACGATGACCGGTATTAATCGCGGAATTCGTTTGAGCGCTGGCGCTGACCTCGAGGTGCGGAACGTTCATGTGATGAATCCCCGGATCGATGGCATATCCCTCGATGGGGCGCGTCTCAATGGTGGTGACCTTCGGATTGATGAACCCGCCAACACAGGTCTGAGCGCGGTCGATGGCTCAGAGGTGTCCGCGCGCTCGGTCTCAATCACAGCACCTGGCCGCATCGGGGTGCTCATCGATTCATCAACGTTCGCCTTGGACGGGGTCAATGTGACCGACAGCGTCTCTCGGGGCGTCGTGCTGCAATACACGTCCGGCCGTCTGACGGACGTGACCGTTGAAAACGCAGGGAATGTGGGGATTCAATTGACGGATGCGAGCGGCCCGCTGACCATAGACGGGGGACGTGTGACCAATAACGCGACGAGCGGCATTGCTGTGACGGGCCGATCGGGTGATGTGCATATTACAGGCATCGTAAGCGAGCAAACCCGTGTCGGCGAAGCGGACCTTGCCGAGGGGTTACACATCTATCAGGCGAGCGTGCGCTTATCGAACCTTGTTTCGAGACGTAATGGCGGCGCAGGTATCCTCGCGGAGTTCTCCGAACTGGATGCGACGACGCTAGAACTGAGCGATAACTTAGGTCCAGGTACGGTGCTCGTCGATACCGGTGAGAACACCCGCTTTCAGACAGTTCAAGCCGAGCGGAACGCCGGGGTCGGTGTCCTCATTCTACAAGGTTTTGCAACACTCGAAGACATGGTCGTCAGAGACACTCGAACCGTCTTGAGTGCGGGGCCTGGCGACGGCATCAGCGTAGACTTTGGTGGACGCATCAATCTAACCCGCGCTGAGAGCACCGGTAATCAGCGCCATGGTGTATCGGTCGGCTCTGGCTCACAGGCAGACTTGAGCGAGGTCACCGCCACATCAAACGCTGGATACGGACTCAACCTCGACTGTGCTCAGAGCGTCGTCGCCGTCGGCGATGACTGTCGTTTTGAGTCGAACACCAGAGGCGCGCAGCCTTTTTGTCAGTAGGCCTGAATCACTGCCCACCACCGAAATCAGACGAAGTGCGCGGCATGATTCGTCGACGATCAAAGCGATAGGTCATCACACCTGTAACCGGTACCGAGCCGATGTTGTCGGCCCAATCGTCCGATCCGTAGCTCCTATCGAATACGATGATTTCATCGTTTGAATCGCCCTGACCCCTGACCGTCCATAGCGCTTCGTCGGAGCAATTTTCATTGTCGACAGCACATGAGTAGTTCAGATCACCTGGGACCGCATCGATGAGTCTGACGAGCACACCTTCATAGGCTTCTTCCAAAGCGTCGGCCACAGAGACCTCTGTGACAATCGGCTCTACACTCATGCCCAGACTGGTGACAATCGCCTCCGAGAGCTGCGTGTCATCGAAATACTCCTGTACGTCCGCGTCGATGGAGATGACATCGCCAATTTCATGAGGGGTGTCACCATTGCCCAAGAACACGGCGACACCGGCATATTCACCCGAGCCGCTCTGGACCCAAATACCACGGTCCCAAACGGCGGTGACCACCGCTTCGGGAATAAAGACCCGGGTTCCCTCAGAGATCTCGCCTCGCTGGATTTCAGCGATCGTGGCGGGCTGTCCTGCGGCAGGGAGACACACGCTCTCCGGATTGGGTGCTTCGGGGCAAAAATCGCATGCGTCACCGCGCCGGTCCATATCACTGTCGGTCTGGTCTGGGTTGGCCTCGAGGGGACAATTATCATCTTCGTTGGCGACTGCATCACCATCGAGGTCTGAAGGCAGCGGGCTGTCATCACATGCATCGCCCAACCCGTCATTATCCGCATCGCCCTGGGTGTTGCCCTTGTAGGGTAAGCGCGGGTTGAACACCCTCGGACAATTATCATCGTCATTGTTAATGCCATCACCGTCGAGATCGTTTTCAGTCGGTAAGCCTGAAAATTCACCCGGTCGACTCGGGATGCAAGTCGGCTCAGACGGCGGCTCCGAGTCACAGAAGATGGCCGGGTAAGCCGCATTGCCCCCATTGACATCACGCTCGATGGTCGCAAAGGAGGTACCAAACTCATCCTGCGCGCAAATCATATATGCCTGCCCACACACATCCATGGTCTCGCAAGTCCTCAGCGCACTGACCAGCGCCGAGCGGCCAAACAGCGCTTCGCCCCCGCGTAGGACGAGCAGCACATCTTGATTACCGGCATCGATGACCGCGCGGTAGCCGGACGTACGATCACCCGCGAACACAGTGATATCAGCGAGCTTGCCCTGTTCCAGAGAGCCGATGATATGCTCATTCGCCGTCGCTCGAGCCGCATCTAGAGTCGCCATCAGCCAAAGGTCGCGATCGGTGAAGTAATTGTCGAGATAGGCGGTATTCCAAGCAGACGCACACGCCAGCTCCCGCAACATGTTCGCAGATCCTGAATAAGTCCAATCCGTGCTGAGCGCCAGTGTGCCGCCGAACCGGTGAAAGGTCTGCACCTCGGCGGTTGTGCCGTACAGGGAGATGTTCGATCTAGGCGACCAGATGAGCTTAGTGCCGTCTTGGACCATCGACCAATAATCAGCAGCGTTCAGGCCGATGGAGTGAATGTGGGCTGTATTCTTTTCCGTGAAATCTTGCCCGTTATCAAAGGACGTACTTTGGCAACGAAATTCCTCTTGTGCATACTCATCGATGCCTTCAGCCACGTGGGGTATGAAGGCTTCGAACTGCGAGACTTCATATTCGTCGTAGCGATAATCCCATCCGCAATTAGCCCGAAATCGCCGGTTTGCGTCGCCGAGCGAAAAGGTCTGGAAGGTGACCTGCTTGAAGCCAAGTGCCCGTTCCGCATCGTCGAGCCTGTCGAGGTTTCTGATCAGGCCATTGGCTTTGCCCGAGCCCACGTAGCCCGTCACACCGCTAAAGAGCATTCGCAGCTCACCCCAACGGTTACCGCTCGAATCTGCACCTGTGCCATGGGCATTGGACGGTGTTGAGAGCGCCTGGCGCCATTCGTGCCGATGGTCGTACCGGGTCTCTCCATGGTCGATGGGGGTGCCCTCAGTGAATGTGAGGTGGTCATGGGGATTGATGAGCCCCGGCGAGATCACCGCATCTCCACAATCGATGCGCGTCGCCATGTCAAAACCCATCTCATCGGCGCAGTCACAACCCACACAAGCAATGCGCCCATCCACGACGTAAACGGAACCGCGGCTCAAGATGCCGTTGGGAAGCAGCACTGAACCGACTAAGACCATGGACCCATTTGAACCCTCCGTGATTCGACAGGTCTCATCAGGCCCCAATTCAATCGGTTCGCCGCAGCTTTGGTCGCCTCCGCCAGAATCAACAGTAAATCCATCTGATACGCTCTGGTCCATCGGTGCCGCATCTGTAAACGCCATGGCATCGACCGTACTCGATCCGCTACTCGATTCGTCACAGCCGAACGTGAGCAAGCAGATGAAGACCAAGATTGCAGATGTATTTTTCATGGCTAACCCCTCTATTGGTGCAACACAATAAGGGTAAGGCAGGCGCGGTTTCAACTAATGTGTCGGCCTCGAGCCTGCAATCCGTCGCGCGGGCCGCGCGTGGGACGCCCATGGTTAATGGCGGTTGAACCCATTACGATTGACCGTCACTCGACCCGCAGGAACGGCTTCAACGCTTCTGGGGGCACGCCACCCGCCACATCAGCGGTCGACAGGTCGCCTCGCGCCCATAGACTGCGGTCGACGAAGGTATCGAAGAGAGGCTGAATTTGGGTCGAGATGGTATCTGACTCGAGTATATCGAGGGCGCGCGAGACGGCCTCGAAGGTGGACAGGAAGCGTGGGTTTTGATGCCTACGCAGTCGATATCGCGACAGCGCGCCGCCCTGAATTGTCACCCGAGGTAGGTTGGCGAGTTCCGGTTCACGCCAGATCATCTTCTTCGCCTGCCGCCAGTTGCCATCGGGGACAATGAGATGGACGGGCATCTCCAAAGAGTCGACCCACTCGGCGGTGAGCACCGTGGCGTCTTCACTTGGAAAGAGCACACAATCGTAGTGCCCTTGTCGATGCAGACCCTGCTGCATGCCTGGCGTATCCTGCCGACCTCGAATACGAATCTGGCAATGTCTGATTCCCAGTGGCAACAAATGCCCCGTATTGGTGGAACGCCGGGACTCCTTCGCGTGCATGAGGAGCGTGCAACGCGTACGCGTGTCGATTGGTTTCATCGTGCCGCATAAGCAGAGCGGCACGTGAAGCGCGCACGCAGAACAGCGCGGTATAATGCCGCTGCGCAAGCGCATCACATCAGCGCTCTGTGCCACTTCGTCAGGGGGTTTCGGCATCATCGTCCATGGGTAAATAGCGGTCCGGCCAGTTGGAGCAAAAACGGCATCCCGGTCCACTCGGCTCGGCAGCGCAGGCATCACAGACGGGGTCAGTGAAGCAGCCGTCATCTACACAACGCACCGAGTCTGGTGACGTTTCACCACTGACGAGCTGTGAGACCCAATCCCTGAACTTGATATCGTTGACGGTGCGGGTATCGAAGAATGGATAGAATGAGATGCAGTGCATAGAACCCGGCGCCATGTACACGCGAAAGTTTGGCGCTGCCGCCTCGATGTTGTCCAGCGTGGTCCGTAGCCGCGGCGAGAACTCTTGGAAGTCGCCCCCCATGGCCTCCCAGAAGAAGATCTGGTCTTGATCAAAGGCTGTCGTGTACTGCGTGAAGCGATGATTGGGAAACGACTCGGCGATGGAGATGTAGACATCTTCGATGCTCAACGTTTCGAGCGGCGCTTGCAGGCGCTCGAGATAATCAGGTAGATGGGAGAGCGCATTCCAATTCGGAAAACTGTCGGTCAAAAAAGAATCCGTGATGATACCCGCCCCCGAATCTGCAAGTACTGAGACGATGGCATCCGGGTATTGAGTGGCCACCCGCGCCGAGTTCAAAATGGACCCGTATGCGCCAGCGCTGCAGCCGGTCACGAACACGGACTCGGGGTCGACAATCTTCTCGTAAGCAAACTCGAGCGCGGCCTTCGTGTTGAGGTAGCCTCGATGGTGAATGACAAGATCTTCGGTGTATTCCACCGTCGCGTTGCCCCAATGCACATCTCCGGTACAATAGGGCACATAAACAATTGACCAGTCTTTAAACAGGCCATCGGCACTCGTATCGAAAATGCCCACGTTGAAAACGCTCTCAGCGAGGGTGTTCAAGTCTTCAGGCTCGTAGACTTTGTCGGAAAAGATGGCGTCAGCGACCGAGCATGTGAATTGATTCCAACAAGCGCCTCCGCCTTGAAAATAAACCACCAATTTCTTGGGGTCGCCATGGCGGTAGTAGAAGCGATAGGGGTCACCTCGAGAACAAATGGTCTCACCGCCTGGATATACGGTCTGCCAGGTCCCCTTCTCATAGCTTTGCATGCCACCATCGACCATGTTCGATGCATCTGACAGCGGCCCGCCATCGCCGCCCGTCTCATTGTTAACAGCAGCATCTTCACGCGGCCTGTCAACGTTATCATCTGACTCCGAACAGCCTGGGGCGACCCAGCAAAGACATGCCAGTAATGCAAAATGAATTCTCAACGTGACCGTCTCCCACCAATCTGGGCGCCGACCCTGGGGCGCCCGTCGTACTTATGATTCAAGCGCACATCTGTGGCTATCGAACTCGGCACTCGAGCCAATATTTATGCCTTGGTGTGCCACCCCTCGTCGGCTACACTACCATATGAGCTTCAGTGACGCTCAAATGTTTCAGGGCGTCTTGAGTGAGAGATTGAGCCTGCGGACGTAAGGCCCATTGGGCTGGTCTGATGCTTTAGATATGGAGTACGAGATGAGGCGCATCCGCTTGGCCCTTATGGCGACCTTGGTCATTTTCTCAATCGGCTGTGGGACCGATGACGATGCGTCGTCGGACATGATGTTTACACTGGATGGGGGCATGCACAACGCGCAACCCGACAGCACAGCACCCACCATCGAAAAACCCGACTGTGTCTCAGCAACACTGCCGACGGCGATCCCGGCGACGCTGGAACAGGACACATCGACGTCAAACGACACCTTTGGCCCTGCACCGTGCGTGGTCGATGGCACGGACGGGTCGAACGATTTCTCAGTGTTTTTTGTGGCGCCCGCCGCGGGTCAGTACCGTTTTAGCACCTTAGGTTCGAGCTTTGATACGGTGCTGCATGCACGCACGCCCGCCTGCGATGGCGAGCCTATCGAGTGCAATGACGATGCAGAAGAGACGACGTCGGCCTTCACCTTGGCGCTCGATAGCGGCGAGGCCGTGATCCTTGTCATCGATGGTTTTAATCGGGAAACGGGCCGAGCTGTCCTCACTGTGAGTGGCGTTGAGACCGCCTGTGACAACGGCATGGATGATGATAATGACGGTGTGTCCGATTGCGACGACAGCGATTGTTTTCTCAGCTGCGAGGATCCTGCCGACTGGCCGCAACCCTGGGTCGAATATGAGCGTGAGGTCTTAGAAGAGACCAATCGGGCGCGGGCTGAAGCACGTAACTGTGCCAACGACCGGTTTGAGCCCGCGCCGCCCCTTGAGATGGACATCTACCTGACCTACAGCGCCCGCCTCCATGCACGTGACATGGGCATCAATGATTATTTTGAGCATACCAGCCTCGACGGTCGGTCAGCCACTGACCGCATGCGCCAAGCAGGCTTTATGGGCGCCTCACCCACAGGAGAGAACATCGCTGCCGGACAAAATAGCCCAGCGGAAGTGGTGCAAGCCTGGATCGACAGCCCCGGTCATTGTCGAAACCTGATGGATCCAGAGTACCGTGTACTCGGCGTTGGCTATTCCGATGGACATGAGGGGCAATTCTCAAAGTTTTGGGTGCAGAACTTCGGTGGTTCACACTAGGCGGAGAGGGCCTTGCCTGTCCGGGTTATCTCGGTACGACGCGCACCACGTCGCGGCACGAGAGATTGCGCTCAAACAATGAAGGTATCGCTGACTTGGTCGACCGGAGACAAGTTCGCTTGTCCATACACGTGAAATCTTGTACGAAGGCTGCAGTCCACGAAGCAGACCGCATACACCGTCGCGGTGTCTCGGTCTCTGCTGCCTGCTGACGCAACTTGAGACCCAAAGTGATCGAGGGAACCCCATGGATTTAAAGACCATACTCAGTCGACTCGAACGACCATCAAAAGCCGTTGTGACGGCAGGTATGCCCTACGCGAACGGCCCCCTACACATCGGGCACATCGCAGGCGCGCAACTGCCGGCGGATATTCACGCTCGCTGGGTCGGGTTACTGATCGGTAGAGACAACGTGCTCTACGTGTGCGGCACCGATGACCATGGCAGCACCAGCGAACTCACCGCGATGAAAGCCGGTATCCCTGTCGGTGAAGCGATCGCGAAGATACATGCCCAACAGGCCGCCGTTCTTGAGCGCTACGACATTGGACTCGACATCTATTCGGGGACCTCGAGGCCTGAGACTTTTGAACGACACGCAGCCCGGTCGCAGGCGATGATTCGCAAGCTGTATGACAACGGTATGCTCACCAAGCGCGTCAGCAAACATTGGTACGACCCCGGCGTCGAGCGATTCCTACCGGATCGTATGGTCACGGGCACATGTCCAAACCCCAAGTGCGACAACACCCGGGCCTACAGTGATGAATGCGATGCCTGTGGCGCCAAATATGACGCGTCTGACCTGCTCAACCCACAAAGCGCAGTCAGCGACGCCACACCCGAGCTCCGAGATTCGGCTCACCTGTGGTTGGACATGTGGCAGGTCTCCCATCTCATGAAGGAGTGGGTAGAGACGAAGGGCAAAAAATGGCGCCCGGTGGTACTACAGCAGGTCCTCGACGATCTCAAACCGTCACTTAAGTTTTCTCAGACACGGGAGGACGAATACCGAACCATCGCCGCCGAGTTACCCAAGCACAAAAAGAAGTATGCTCGCGATAAAGAGATGATGCTGCAGTTCTCGTCGAAGGCGGACCTCGCTATCGCAGGAGACGCCTTAGCAAGAATCGGTATCGAGTCGGCGATTGTGGATGGCTGGGCACATCGCTCAATCTCACGAGATATCCCGTGGGGTATTCCGATTCCAGACATCGACCCCGACCTAAAAAATAAAACACTTTACGTGTGGCCTGATTCACTCATCGCACCCATCGCATTCACGGAAGCGGCATTGGAAAAACGCGGTCAGTCCACGGAAGATGTCGTCACATATTGGCGCGATCCAAACGCCAAAATATACCAGTTTTTAGGGCAAGATAACGTTTTCTTCTACGTACTCATGCAGGCTGCGATGTGGTTGGGAAGCCAAGAAGATATCACGCGGTTGCCCGAGGCGGGTGACCGACAGCTCAACGAGGTGTTTGGCTGCTTTCACCTCATGGTCGACGGCCATAAGATGAGCAAGAGTCGGGGTAATTTCTACACGGCAGCACAGCTGCTCGACGAACGAGGGTACAGCGTTGACCAAATCCGCTATTACCTGGCACTCCTCGGACTCGGGGACAAAACCGGCGACCTCGACTTTGAGAACTTTGATGCGCGCAATGCATTCCTTGCAGGCCGTATGAATGCTGCGTTTGAGAAGCCCATTTCAGCTGCAAACTCTAAGTTTGGCGGCAAGGTACCCGAGGGTACTCTCGTCGATAAGGTCGAAATGGACACCTTTAGGATGGTGACGCGCTATATCAAATCGATGAAGCTCGCCAATTATCCCAATCTGCTCTACGAGCTCGAGAATTATGCGCGTAAGATCAACGCCCTGTTTACCAAGTATAAGCCCCATGATGATCGACACCCCGAGGAGCAGCGCAAGAACGCACTCTACAGCGCCTTTTTCATGCTCAAGAATCTGATGATTATGTTGCATCCATTCGTGCCCGGGGCGATGGAGCGATTACGAACATCGCTGCGCTTACCTGAATCGGTCTTGAGTATAGATGAACTTGGATCCGGCATTGAAGCAGGGCACGAAGTGGGCGAAAAGCAGGTCTATTTCCCCGCCGTCGAGTCTGCGGATTAAGCCAGGATATCCAACACGGTGCACACGCGTCTGAGCGAAGGGACTTGCGCAAGTGCAATGACACGCAGACCAAGCTGCGCACCTTTGGCTTGGTCGCTGAGCCGAGATGGGAGAGCCGATGCGCCATCGCCATAAAGCGCTCCAGCGACAGACAACCGTACTGGTCATTCTTATCGCTGGACTCAGTGCCACCGCGTTCTCTATGTGGGATGCTGTCGGCTTCTTCCCGTCGTATCTGATGGCCATCAACGCGGTCACATTGATGGCATTCGCCTTCGACAAGGCCATCGCAGCACGTGAGTACACACGCATACCTGAGCGCACTCTGTTTGCCCTTGCTTTACTGGGCGGAACCCCCGCAGCGCTCGTCGCCATGTCCCTGTTTCGGCACAAGATCTCCAAGCGATTATTCAAGCGGGTGGTCGGTGGGATCATCGTGGTACAAACCACCGCCTGCGTCGTTTGGTTCCAGTGGTTTCGATAGACCCAACGCGACCCGTCTCATATGTCGAGATCAGGCGGCTGGAATCAGGGTGTGCTCGACCAGTGGTGGCCCGGGCTGAGGCTGCTTCCAAAACCCAACCCAGGCATCCCACATCAAACGTTGGGCACCAAAGAAGAGGCTCATCGCCATCGGATCGGGCCTACCTAAACCTCTCAGTTGAGCGCGCGCCTGTCCTAAATCATAGATAGACTCGAGTTGTTTTGTTTGCTCTGACCAGGCGACCACATGGCCGGAACGAATATCGTAGGTCTCCTCAATGCCCAATACCGATTCGAGCTGTTCGCGTACAATCTCCACGCCAGCGAGCTTGTAGTAGCCTGTTAATGCAGCGAGCAGCCAACCCAACGATTTGTCATCGAGCGTGGATACCCAGCCCGACTGCAGCGTACCGACCACCAACCACCCCGACTTCTCTTCGAAAGCAATTTCGAATGGCCGCTCCCCCGCCTTACGACCGATCTCGACGGTGATTCGGTGGCTGCTCAAACCGATATGTCTAACATGGGTCTTCCACAGCGCCGGCGTCGGCGCCATTGACAATGTCTTGATCAAAAACCGTGTGGTAAAGCGCTCGATCGCTGCCTCTACGTGATGCAAACCTTCTTCAAATTTAACGGTCTTATGACCCTGTCCTTTGTGTTGAGCGAGCCTAAGCTTTCCGTACAGCGAGGGCAGCGTGCCCGAATGAAAGCCCGGCTTCATAAAGCGAAGCATCGTTTCACTGTGGTCGCCGATAATCTCCGTTTTAAAACCACCCCCCTGATTCGCGGCATACAAATTCCAATTGCTCTTAAACTCCCAAACGAGAAAGCCAAAGACACCAGGCAGTAAAACCACAGTCGCCGTTGCAATCGCATTGCCGATGACAACACCAAACACAGGCACCAAGGGGGTGGCGAACAGCGTGATCAATGTTTTTGTCAGCGGCAAAATAATCTTGTGCGACACGGTGACCACCGGAAAATGTTTGATTGGGTTGACCTGTGGTTCCACGAGCAGATTGATATAGATTCGGATCAGGTAGGTGCAGATGAACCAAGGTATGTTGAGCGCAAGCTTGAGGCCAAAGGTCAGACGACTGTCACCGCTTCTTAAGCGGAGCCATTCGTCGACGGTATAGATCGCGCGCTCCATGTATTCGATCATCCGATTGAAGGCTTGCATGACCAACTCGAACACACCGGGAATGACATGGAACCGAACCGCCCGCCAGCTTCGAAACATCAACTCTGAGACCCCCTCTTCAAACCAACGCCAAGGGCCAGAGTTGAGGATGATGTTGGTGCAGATGAACAGGCTGCTCAGGATGATGTCTGCAGACAAACCAAAAAGTGGAAAAACCCTGATGACAGTCCAGGTAATGGCTGTGGCAAGGGATGGCTTCACAACAAACTGAATACTGAACCGATACACGGTATGTGCTGTCAAACGACGCACCCAATCTTGCCTCATGAATCGAACCGGACCGTCTACGACGATGAACCTGAGTGCGCGCCAGGCGCTTTGAGCTGCCCGCACGACCACATTGAGCACTCTGCGCGAGTGAATCATAAAGCCGATCAACAAACCGAGCGCGCCGATGGCAGGCCAGCTCACAATACTGGCCGGACTCGAGGTGAATTTGTTGACCGCGACCATGATAGAATGCTCCAGCCCTTCCAAGAGCACAAAGGCCCCACCGAATGGAAGAACGAGGTACAGGGTCAATAGACGGCCGAGCGCGGTACCGAAGCTGAGTGAGCTCAGTTTTTGCAAACCACGCATATAAACCTCACCGCGGCGGTACACGCCCGGCAAAGCGTCGGCGAGTCGTCTGTCAGCTCTGAGAAGTTTGTCGCCCGAGAGCAGTGCCTTTGCCGTCACATCGGGCAGTTTGAGGTCGTTCTGCGCGATCACATCGCGCAAATCACCGATATTGATAAATCCTCGGTTACAAATACGATCGAGCAACTCTTCTGTCAGCTTGGCCCATTCTATGGACTCAGCGCGATTGCTCGGTACCATTTCGGCTGCCTCTAGGGCCGCACTGATGACGCTTCGAAAGTCATCACGCAGCGCGCGTTCGCAATGGACCTCGAGATGACCTAACTGAAGAAGTAAGGACTGAGCATCGAGTCTTGACAAACGGGTCTTGGCGATGCGCTTCATCGCCCCTCGAAGCCGCCTCAACATCTGGACTCGACGTTGCTTGCCTAACTCTTGGACCAGAGACCTTTGTCCGCGAGAACGGATCCAATCGATGGGCGCGAGTTGGTGCAGGGTCTCTTCGTGCGCGATGCACACTTTTTCGAGGTCATACAAGACCCGAGCTTCCACATTGAAGCGTTGTTTTTCGCAGTGACTCAGCAGCGAAATCAGCGACTGTGTCACGACGTCGACATCGGTGTCTGCCGAGGGGATCGCCTGAAGCAAGCGCTCAGCCAAGGTCTCCACGGCCAATCGAGCCCGATCAAGATCGGCTTCAGCGGACCTCCGATCACCATCGCTCACCCGCGCAGCGGTCGCATACAGAATCGCCGTTCGGGCGGCATTACCCTTGTCTCGAAACGTACCTGCGATCGCCCGCAAATTCGATGCAGTCCGCTCGGAGACGGGGCTGAGCGGTGCGCGCTGCGGCATCACCGGTGCGGTTGTTTTTTCAGCACTCGGTGGCATGCCGGCGCACAGAGCCGGTCTGCATGCATTAAGGATGTCTGCTTCGTCAACCTGGCCCAGCACGATGCCTGCAATATGTGGATGGTCGGACTGATGAGGAAAGGTCGCCAAAAATCCGTCCGGATCAAAATGTCGCAGCTCGAGATAAGTCGCGATGAATTCGCAATAAATCGCCCGATCATCATCCGGCTGAGCCACCCGACCCATGTGCTGAATTGCGGCGCGGATCTCATCAAACTGGGTCTGTCCAATCCGATTGATCGTATCCCAGACAGCGTCATTGGGGAGCATGCCCGCATCGACCTGACGCCTCAACTCAGCGGTCAACAGCGCATAGAAGGCAAGCCTCCAACTTCGTCGTGCCAGATAGACTCTGCTGCGACTTCGCAACTCATCTACAGTGGGCTCAACCAAAACATAGACGCATGGAGCATCTGACTGTGAGCGCGCCGCACGCAGCGCGGGTAGCGCGCGCCCTTGTGCCGGTGAGACTGAGAAGGACTCAAGTTCAGCCACATCGAATCCACGTTTTTTCTCAGCAAAAACCGCCTTGGCGGCCCGCCGAAAATAACGGCGCGATAACATCACCGCATCGGGCAGGTCTCGGGTGAGTTCCGACTTCAGCTCCGCCAAGAGCACGCTCCGCTCCGACTGACCCCTCGGTCCCTTTAACCCATCGCCTCGGGCGCCTTGCTCCATCAACATACCATGCTCCGTCTACTCACCGATTGCGGTGATCGTGAGCTCGAATGTCACAAGGTTGTCGCGCGTCAGCTCGAGCGTTTTTGTGCCTGTGATCTCGCGAGCTGAGGCCGGCAAGACAACGGAGCCGATTGTATCATCGTTTCGAAGGTCTCGGTCGACGACTCTGATGCCAACACTCTGCCCCTCTGGCCACGAAAACACCTCGGATATTAGATCATGGGGCCCGAGATCGAGAGCGTAGGTGTTTTGATAGCGTGCGCTTTGCAGAATATTTGTGTCACCACACCAAGCCTCGAAAACGAGATCTGGCGCGCCTTGCAATACGTCCCAAGCCTTTCCATTTAGCTTTGAGTCTGCGACTGAGACACGCCGCACAGCAATTCGAAAGCGCTTTTCCACGGGCGTGGGGGCTGCGTCGACTGCGATCGCGGCATCTGCTTTACTCAAGGCAGCGATGGCGGTCACTTGCGTTGTCGACGTGTCGACGTCTGCACCCTGAATCGTCTGAGGGTTTTCGACGCGTGGTTCGACCTGTAGAAGCGCTTGAGCGGCCCGCAAATGGTCACCGTCATGAATCAAAGGGCCGGGTGGTGTCCCAGGTATCAGCTGCAGCGTCTTGCTCGTTTTCTTGTCCGTCTTTGAGATCACCTGATGGGTCATTCGCCGATCCATGAGATAGCGGTATTGTCGCTCAGCGCGGACCCGAACCCGCTGTCCTTCAGTGCGCTGAAGCACCTCGGCTACGCGTCCAACCACCATCTCATCGACCGCGACCAGATCGCCTTGGGTCAATGCGTTAGGCTGGCTTACCCAGACGGTGAATTCAATCTCCTCTGTGTTTGGATCGGTGGTCTGAAAATGCCAAAACCCGATCAGCAACGCTGTGCAAGCGAGGGCGATGAGAACAGCTCGAATCGGTGAGATTCTAGGGTCTGAATCAAGCATTCCAAGACATCCGAGGGGGCACATTTGTCCACAGTTAGACTGAACTATACATAGCCGGTAATTTCAACTCACAAGGAATCGGCGCAAGCCATTCTGAGACGGGTCAATATATCTCCAAGCGCACCAACCGCTTCGAGCAGCGAAACATTCGCGAAAAGCGTGAAAAGTCATCGAGCGTAGACTAATGTGGCTCACAGGCCAGTGTTTACGGGAGGGCTCCATGTGGTTTCGGTACATAGGTTTGGTAATGGTGTTCCTCGCGAGTCAGTCCGCACCTGTGTGGTCGCTGCCGAATCAATTTGCTCAATCAGGCTTTCTGACCGACGGAGATGATAGGCCACTCGATGGGCTCTTCAACATTCGAGTTTTACTGCATGACAGGGCCGAGCCACGCAATGCACAACTCTTGTTCGAAGAGCTCCATCAAAACGTCGTTGTGGAGGACGGATGGTACTTTGTTCACGTGGGCAGCCAAGATGAATTGCCCAGTGCGCTTTTTCAGCGGGATGCGCTGTATTTCTCTATCTCCGTAGATGGCGGCCGAGAGGTCACGCCGAGGATCTCCTTAGGCCAAGTACCCGCAGCGTTTATCGCTAACGTTGCTCTGAACGTGATCGGCGACATCGAGCCCCGCAGTGTGCGTATCAATGGCCAAGTGGTCATCGATGAGAATGGACGATGGGTCGGTGCACCGGCCGGTTTAGCGGGTCCCGCGGGTCCTGAAGGGCCGGCCGGTCCGGCTGGTCCCCAGGGGCCTCAGGGTGAACCGGGCGCTGGTGGTTCGGACACCCCCGCACAAGTCCTGGCTAAACTGCTCACGGTAGATGGTCGAGACAGTCGTCTGGACAGTGACCTACTCGACGGCTTCACGAGTGATGATTTTGTTCGCACAGCGGGACAAGTCTTGACCCGACTCAGAGCCGTGGACGGCTCTGGTTCCGGTGTCGATGCGGACCGATTAGACGGCTTGGACAGCAGCGAATTTGTACGAACCGCAGCCGAGGTATTGGCCCGTCTTCGGACAGTCGATGGCGTCAACTCAGGCATCGATGCCGACCGTTTTGATGGTCTCGACAGCAGTGAGTTCCCTCGCACAGGCGCCCAGATACTTGAGAGACTGCGCGAGGTCGACGGCGAAGATTCCAGGCTTGATGCAGACCGTTTAGATGGGTTGAACAGCGGTCAGTTCATGCGCACAGACCGAGATACTGGCACACTCGGCAACCTAAATGTAACGGGGGCCGTCACGGCTCAACACCTGCGCATGGGCGCAGGTTCGACCATCGGCGTCGGCGTGGCGCAGCCGGCCGCTGAGGTGGATGTCAATGGTCGGATACGGGCCAATTCTCTGGTCCTGACACCGCAAGCAGCCCCCCCTGAACAGCCCACCGCCGGCCAAGTTTATTTCGATGAGGAGATGGCCACGCTTCGATTTTTTAACGGACAGGAATGGGTCAGCCTAGGGGCCGCGCCGCCAGACCCAGATGCAGAACGTGTCGACGACTATGTGGCACTCGTGAGAGGCCATGGCGCGATCGCCTATTGGCGACTCGACGATGAAGCCGGCCCAGCACTCGACAGTTCGGGTTCTGGCCATCACGGGAGCTATCAGGGAAACGTCATCCGAGCAGCAGAAGGCGCGATCGGACCTGGTGTGAACATTAATGAGGCCGGTTACATCGATACACCCGTCGGTCTCAACGACCTAATCCGCAACGGAACGGCCGCAACTGTTACAGCCATCGTCAGACTGCCGAACGATTTCACTCAGGGTGGTGACCGTCCCTTCCGCTCAACACACCATATCTGGTCTACATTTGCCTATTGGCAGGGGGCAAGTATTGGGACTGTCGCGGGCGTTTCCGGCGTCCATTTCTGGAGTTTTTACAACGGCAGTAATGAGTATAAGATCAGCATCGGGGCTCAACCGGGTACCTGGGTACATGTCGCCTGGGTTTACCGGGGCAATCAGTTCTGCGGTTACGTAAACGGCATCGGTCAATGCGTCAACGCGCCACTGCCCATCGAGCGCAGCAGCAATCGCCTGTTCAACATTGGCCGTTTTCATCAAGACCAAACCTTTCCGCCAACCTATCCCTCCGTGATTCAACATGTTGCCGTTTTCAATCAGTCGCTCACCGTTGAACAAATCCGTGAACAGGTCACCGGCTTGAGGGGCGATACCGTTCTCGACGGGTCAACGCGGGAATTGGCGGCGCCGACATGTCGAGAACTGCTCGAATCAAACCCACAGCTCGCCGGCCAGGACGGTGGTTATTGGATCAATCCATACAGTCCCAACCCGAACGATGCCGTCCAAACCTACTGCGATATGAGCACCGATGGGGGCGGCTGGACGCTGGCGGCGTATTCGAGCGAGGGCAGCGGTGGGGGCGCCGATTGCCCTGCACGAGCGAGGCGGAATTTGTTTCCGATGAGTGAAGGTGGTGGCGCTTTCGAATTGGGCCGCCAAAATCCCGCGGCCTCGCTGCGCGCGGTGCCAATTGCCCGCCGCTCCCGGGACATGCTCCTGGCCCGGTCTAATCTGAACCGGTATGCGGGTAATATCGCGGGTCACACGGTCGCGACCAAGATCCGGATCCCCAACCCAGCCGTCGTCACATTGGCCAACGCGAGTAACCAGGCGGGAGAAGATCGGGGTGAGTGCGTGCGGGCAGAGATCACCACGCTCGTCGGTCCCAATGCCACAGGCGCGGTGCGCTACTGGTTCAACCGCTCCCTCTCGGCGAGCTGGACCGACACCTATCCAACGAGTTATGGCGTCAGTGGTGCGGCGACATGTATGAACAATACACAAGGTCCTGCCTTCGCCACCTCATTCACGGGCCGTTCAGCGAGGCAACGGTATTGCTGGCCACACGACGAACAAGGCGGTGCGTACTCTTACTGGCACAGGGGCTGGTACGATCCCACGGCTGATAGTCGTGGCGGTGCCGTCAGCATATGGTTTCGATAATGGAGACACTGATGCAGAAATACCCATGGGCGATGTGTTGCCTGACCATCACATTTACGCTGGGGTGCAACTCGGACTCAGGTGCAGGGGGCCCCGCGCCCGGAATGGATATGGCAGGGAGCGATGCCGCCGTTGATGCGGCCCCAGCACCAGACCGATCGATCACGGCTCCTGACGCTGACCGACCCGATTGCGGTGGCTGCAGTGGCCAGCAGGTCTGCAACCCTGAGACCTTAGAATGCGAAGAACCGGACCGCTGTGACGGCGATGTGGATTGCGTCGAGAGCCGCGTGTGCATCGAGTCCGCTTGCGCGACGCCCTGTTCAGTGACTGGTTGCAGGGCGGGACTGCTCTGCCTCGATGACGGACGCTGCGGCGAGAGTACACCCTGTGAGGGTGACGAGCAATGTCTCGACGGCCGTCTGTGCGTTAACGCTCAATGCGTTGATGCGTGTGATGAGGACGCCGATTGCCCAGGACGCCAATCATGTGATGTGGAGACGGGTCGCTGCGGACTCGAGGGAGATTGTCAAAACGATGCCGACTGCAACGGCCTGCGGTGTACTGACGGCGTTTGTGTTTCGATGTGCAGCGCGATGATGCCCTGTCCTGGACGGCAAGCCTGTGCCGATGGACGTTGCTTCGAGCCCGAAGCATGTGAACTCGCCATCGATTGCATCGGTGCTCGGGTGTGCGCACTCAACCGCTGCGTCGAGCCCTGCCAAGAAGATGCAGACTGTCCAGAAGCCAGACGATGCGACCAAGAGACAGGCCTATGTCCTGAGCCAATGTCGTGTATGGCCGATGAGGCGTGTGACCCAGGAAGGCGTTGTGTGGCGCGGCAATGCGCTGATGCCTGCGTGCCAGGCGAGTGCCCGGGCGGCCAAACCTGTTCGGAGGGCGTATGCATTGAGCCCGACCGCTGTATTGGTGATATCGACTGCCTCGGTCGGCGACTCTGTGTGAGAGACAGATGCTCGGAGCCATGCGCTGATAACAGCGACTGCCTCGGCTCCGATCTGTGCGAGCCTGAATCGGGTCGCTGCGTTGAGTTCCAACCGGAGTGTATTCTCGATGGTGATTGTCCAGGTGAAGCTGCTTGTATCCTCGGTACCTGCCGAGAAGGCCGATGCGAGGCGCATCGTAATTGCGCAGATGGCCTGGACTGCATCGACGGAGGCTGTGCCCCACCCTTGAGACCAATGTGTCGCGTCGATGCAGACTGCGGGAATGGTGAGGTGTGTGGTGACATCGGCCGCTGCGTTGACGCCTCGCCTTGTGAAGAGGATGGGGATTGCGAAGGTCTGCGCGGTATTTGCTACGCTGGTCAATGCATTGATTGTCGCGTCGACAGCGACTGTTTCCCGAGCGAAATTTGTGCCGGGTATCGTTGTGAATCCAGCGGTTTTTGTATGGTCGATGGAGACTGTCGCGGTGTCGGCAGCACGTGCATCGACAACCAATGTGCACCACGGGCATGCGTAGGTGACGAATATGACTTGCGTTTAGGCAGCCCACAGCTCGCGCCTCGAACCTATACCAATATGGTGCTGTGCGATGACGATGTGGACGTCTATCGCATTGAGATTGGACCCAACGAGGGGGTCTCCGCCCGCATCTCCCATGAGCCCGGAGCAGGAGATATCATGCTAACGCTGCGCTCCCTGGACGAAGAAGCCGTCGGTGTGAGTGAAGCCGGTGTTGCCCGTGCGGGCCTGCTTGCGCGTGGACTGCCCCGCATGATCGATATCATCATTTCGGGTCGACCAGGCTCCACTACAGCCTATACGCTGGATCTACGGATTCAATCTGCGGCGGTCTGTGCACCGGATAACTTTGAGCCTCCATTGGGCAATGCATCTCAGGACCAGCCCCAACAACCCCTCGGACAGGCGCCGCCCCTCGTGAGCCGTCTTTGCCAAGGAGACGTCGACTGGTTTGCAGTGACCGTACCCGGCGGCGTCACGCTGACCACGACCCTGAGCAGCGATCGCTTAAACGCAGTGGAGGCAACAATACTCGACGCCCTTGGACGGCCTGGGCCCGATTTCGAGAATACAGGACGCGATAAGCGCGCCGTCAGCGCGCCAATGCGCCGCACCGATTATCGGGTGGGACTCTCGCTGCAGGCAGGCGCTGACAACGCCACCAGCTTCCTCGACTTTAACATCGAGATCTTACCAGGCGCGCGCGCTGCTGCATGCCTCGATGCCCCTCTAGCGGTGGTTGGTCGTCCTTTTTGGTTCGCCCCCCAACTCGCCGCGGACCGGTTTAGTCTGACGTGTGATGCAGATGCGACGTTTAATGACCGAGTCGCCCGATTTCGTATCGCTGAGCGTGGGCTCTACCGCATCCTCACCGCTCAACCCGACCGCGGCACTCGTATCGCCGTCAGACAGAGCTGCGTTGATAACGCCACGGAGATCGCCTGCGAGCTCGGCGGGGAGATTCCAGCGCTGATGTTGGAACCAGGCGAATACAGTCTAATCATCGACTCACCGCTCAACTCGATCATGGGTTTTACCGTCACCCCTGTTCGATAGCGTCGAGTATTTGAGCGGCTCGCAATCGAATGCTAAGCTGCTAGGCGAACGTCCATATCCGGGGGGAGATGACATGTTCAAAAATAAAATGTGTGAGATCTTGCTCCCGCCCTGCGTCATGGGCATGACCCTGTTCATGGGGTCGGGGGAGTTCGATGAAGCGCACTGATTTTTTTGTTTATCTCGTTGGTTTGTTCGCCGCTGTTCTTTTGGCGACCACGAGCGCTTACGGCGCCCCGCCAAACGATTATTATGCTGCAGCAGCTGAGTTAGACGGCCAAGCCCTCCGCCAAGCGCTTCACGACACCATCGTCAACCACCAAGTGCTGCCCTACAGCAGCACCCGATTCGACGTACACGACGGCATCGATGTCCTCGACGAACTCACAGAGCAGCCTGATGCAGTTCGCTTGCTCTATTCCAATTCTATAGCGAAGAAGACGTCATGGCCGGGATACAATCGCGAGCACGTATGGCCGGTCTCCCTGGGCGCCGCCGATGGCACGCCCGCACACACTGACCTTCACCACATCTTCGCATGCGACGCTAACGTGAATTCGGCACGCGGTAATCGCCCGTATGACGAATGTGAAGGTGATTGTAATACCCACATAGAAGCGCCTGAAGCGCCCTTTTCTGCGCGTGCTTGGGAGCCACCCGATCACCAGAAAGGGGACGTGGCACGCGCACTGTTTTACATGGATGTTCGATATGAGGGTGACTTCCAGAATGAGCCCGACCTGCGCCTGGTGGAATGGGGCGTGGAGACTGGCTGCAATTGCATGGGCCGTTTATCGAGACTGCGTGCGTGGCATGAGCTCGATCCGGTCGACGACGCCGAGCGACAACGC
Organism: Bradymonadia bacterium; assembly: GCA_049889275.1. Lineage (GTDB taxonomy): Bacteria > Myxococcota_A > Bradymonadia > UBA7976 > UBA1532 > UBA1532. Next base: position 67,140 of record JBMHDS010000129.1, read on the forward strand.
AATGACTCTGTGTACGCTATCCAAGGGAACCGAAACCCCTTTGTCGATCACCCAGAATGGGTGGACTCAGTTTATGATGTCGTCGTGATCGAAGAAGAAGATTTCGATATCTACGACCCGACAGAGATCGCCCCCTGGGTGAATGAATTTCACTACGACAACGAGGGCGTCGACATAAACGAGGGGATTGAGATTGCGGGCGAAGCCGGCATGCGATTGTGGGGCTGGACGATCTTGCTCTACAACGGACGAGATGGACGTGCCTACGCCGAAATCGCACTCGACGGAACCATCGACGATGAAGGTCTGGGCTTCGGTGCCGTTTGGTTTGAGGTACCGAGAATGCAAAATGGTGGCGCCGATGCCATCGCATTGGTCGATCCAACGGGTCACGTGGTTGAGTTCATCAGTTATGAAGGGGCTCTTGTCGCCTTGGATGGACCGGCCAATGGCATGATGAGCACCGACATTGGTCTCGTTGAGAATGAGCAAACTCAACCGCTATCCAGCCTGCAGCGCATAGGCATCGGATTCGACGGTCTCGGCTTTGCCTGGGGTGGTGCCTTGAGGTCACCAGGCGTACTCAACTACGGACAAACATTGCTGCGCAGTGTACGCTTCCCAGTCATCGGTTTTGAACTGCCTTTCCTATTCCCCATGTTCTAGCTCTGGAGGCCGCCTAACTATGGCTCGTTTTGGTGCCAACCTCCCCTGCCCGTGTCATAGTGGACAAAAGTATAAGCGATGTTGTCTACCCTATCATCGCGGCCGGAGAGCGGGCGCGCCGCAGACCCTCATGAGAGCGCGCTACGCTGCCTATGCCATCGGCCTGACCGACTTCATCGTGGATACAACAGACAGCGAAGGTCCGATGTGGCAAACCGATGGTATCAGGTGGCGAGATGAGCTCAGCGCCTTTACCGAGTCGACTCAATTTTCAGGCCTCACCATCGAGACCGTAGAGAACGGCGAGGGCGTCGCATGGGTGACCTTCCATGCAAAGCTGCTCCAAGAATCAACAGAGCACTTGATGGTTGAGCGAAGTCGCTTTCGCCAAATTGACTCACGATGGCTCTATGTCGGTGCCGATGACCTCTCATTCGAAAAAGACAACTGAGCTCGAACCGTGGTTCGTAGGCCAGATGCGCTGAGCGATCATGATGGGTAAAGCGCTCACCGTTCGGACGGCCGAACACCATGGGCACTTGCTGTTAAGAGCAATCCCGAACATGATGTCGTAAGGATACACGACAATGAGCGTCGGTGTTCGCTCCGTCACCTCATAAAGACGCGCCATAGAAGGATTTGTTTGTTCATGGAACTGACTCAAAAGCTTGGTCGTTATGAGCCCATCGTGGCGGAATTTGACAAATTTATTGTCAGCGCTCGGCAACCGTTACCGCGGGTCATCTGGGCTAACCCTCTGAAGCGAGATATCGAATCTATCGGTGCTGATATTCGTAAGATATGCCCCCAAGCAACTCGGCTAAACTGGACGGTAAATGGCTGGCGTCTACCATCTGATGCTCAGCCTGGTCGATGGCTGTCACACGTGATTGGCGAGATTTTTGGCCAAGAGGAGGCCTCGATGCTCGCGGCGGATATGCTTGATGCCCAACCGGGTGAAAGCATCCTCGACATGTGTGCGGCACCTGGTGGTAAGAGCGCACGTATCGCAGTCAAGATGAACGATCGAGGACACCTGGTCGCCAACGAGAAAAAGCACGGTCGTATCGGTGGTCTGCGCTGGAACCTGAATCGCCTCGGCATCACCTGTGCGACGGTCAACCATGATGATGCACTCAGACTAAAGACACCCGAGGTGCTGTTCGACCGGGTACTGGTAGACGCGCCGTGCAGCTGTGAGGGCACGACGCGTAAATCTCAATCACGTGACCCGCTCATCTCAGCTCAAGAGCGCGACACGCTGACACAGGTACAAGTGGGATTACTCCGCAAAGCGATTGAGCTCGCGAAACCTGGTGGGCGCATCATTTACTCGACGTGCACTTACGCGCCTGAGGAAAATGAAGGTGTGCTCGACCGAATCGACCGCTCCAAGGTCGCGTTGGAGCCACTCAATATACCAGAGGGATTCAGAGTGACGCCCGGCATCACCACTTGGCAGGAAAAAGCTTACCGCGAGGACGTATCACACAGCGCACGGGTGTGGCCTCACCTCAACGACACAGGAGGGTTTTTCATTGCGCAACTCCGTCGCCTTTAGCCCACATCCGCAACCAGACCTGGTACCGAGTTGGTGCCTAAACCATTTTGGTATCCCGCCCGACGCTTTCTCTGCTCATCGTTTTTGGCAAAAGCAGGGGCAGTCAGAAATCTGGATCGCGCCGCGGGACAATACGCCTGCATCAGTAGGCTGCCTCGTGTCATTCGGGTTGATGGTGATGCGGCGCCCACCGCCTCGAGGCAAACCTACGAGCGTCTTTCTGCAACGCTTTGGTCGACACGCATCGCGAAATGTGGTCGAGCTTACATCGACTGAGTTACAGGTTTATTTGAGCCGAACACCGCTCGCGGTGACCCGAACCAATCTGACGTCCGGAGACTGTATCGTACGCTACGAGGGGCGCGTGCTCGGTTGTGGCCGCTATACCGATGGACGCTTGGTCAATTACTGGCCCAAACACTTCACCGCACCATTACCCAATCAGATGCCTTTATTCTAATGACGCGTTCTTAGAGTGAGCATGTCGCTCGAGATGGTGTTGAAAGGCGGCATGCGTCTCTTTATGGAGCGCGTCGACGCACGCTTGACCATCCACGTCACCAGGCCTGATCGGTGGCAAGATATCTATTGAGATCCGATTGGGTCTCAGCCGCCAGTCGCCCCGATGTTTTGACGCGAATGCACCCCTAATCACCACGGGGAGAATGGGAACCTGATAGCGACCGGCGAGATGAAACGGTCCTTTTTTGAACGGAGCAAGTGCCCCAGTGGGGCTTCGAGTGCCCTCAGGGGCGACGAGCAATGAGTGGCCATTCGCGAAACTCTCGCCAACGACATCGAGGGTTGCGATCGCTGCAGCACGATCTGCCCGGTCAATGGGTAAAGCGCCCCATCTTTTGATAATCCATCCCCAGATGGGCACATCAAATTGTTCTTTCTTGCCAACGGCATTGGTGTGCTCGGGCAGTAATGCGATCATGATGAGCGTGTCGAGCATCGAGGTGTGATTAAACACGTAGATGAACGGCCCCTCCTTCGGGTCCGGGAAACGCCCATTGACGATGAGACGTTGGCCTCCACACATCAATGCCAGGCGGCACATCCAGCGCCCGAGTACGTGTAAATGACGGATGGGCACGACAAAGGCCAGCAACAAGTACAGGAGGCCAAAACAGAGAAAAAGTGAGCCGGCAAGCAACCACAGACACACTGATATGCTCGTCTCTTTGATTCGCGACACTGTAAACCTAAGCTCGTTGGCGACGTGTTCAAGACTAGCCCAATGCACGTTGTCCGTCACCGCCTATTGCCCAGCAAAGCGGGGCGACATACCCTGCGGGTAATTTCATGGAGACTATTTTTGAGTATTCCACAAGGTGAACCTTCGTATTGGCAGGCAGCCAAAATACACTTGAGAACCTGCGACAGCACCATGAAGGACCTCATCGACGAATTCGAGGAACCACCCCTGCGTTCGCACGGCCGGCTCTTCGAGACTCTGGCGCGCGCCATCGTCGGACAACAAATTTCAGCGAAGGCCGCGGACGCGGTGTGGGGCCGCTTGCTAGAGCTGATTAAAACTGCCGAGCCCAGTTGCGTACTCGAGCAGACACCAGAGGCGCTTCGTAGTGTAGGGCTGTCAGGTCGCAAGGTTGAATACATTCAAAGTCTGGCTGAGCGAGCCGATTGGCTGAGCCACCAACCCTGGTCTACGATGTCGGACAAAGACGTCATCAAGCAACTGTGCACATTGCGTGGAATCGGACCATGGACAGCGGAGATGATGCTGATCTTCACATTACTCCGACCTGATGTCCTGCCGCTCGGCGACATCGGTGTGGTTCGATGTATCGAGAAGCTCTATGCTGGCGGTCAAGCCCTCGATGAAGCCCAACTCCTGAAAATTGCAGAGCCGTGGAGACCCTATCGAACCGTGGGGGTCTGGTATCTCTGGCGTTATCTAGACGCCGAGCCCGTTCTTTACTAGTCAGACGTTTCGTCAGACTGGAAAAGTTTACAAAAAGCGGTTATCCTCACGCGACTTAGGGGTCTGTTATAGGTTGGTCACTCAAGGTGCACATCGATTCATACAGGAGCGTAAGCCTCGGGCTGTTCAGCGCTATGGTTCTATTTGCACTTGCGTGCTCCGATCCACGAGTAGCGGTCGAGTCGCATCCCGTCTCTGCTGACCTGACCAACACGGAGGCCGGTAAAGCCGACAGTACAGCATTCAACGCCAATAAATTGATGACAGATGAAGTCTTTGAGGACTCAGAATTCATCACCGCGGCTGAAATCCAGCGGTTCTTAGAGCAGACCCCATACGGGCACCCTAGTTTTCTGGCCGCTTACGAAGAAAACGGGATGAGCGTCGCCGAGAAGATTGCGCAAGCAGCGCAGATGTATCGCATTAATCCGCTGGTCATTCTGGTCAAACTGCAAGTGGAGAGCAGCCTCATTTTCAAGGTGGAGCGGCCCGGTCAATTTTTACTGGACAGAGCGATGGGCTGCGGTTGCCATGACGGCGACCCTTCGTGCCATCGGGGCGAACTCGGCCTGTTCCCGCAAATCGATTGTGGCGCGAGACTGTTGAGGTCCTACATTTCCGAACTAGACACCCATGGCCAGACCATCAGCGGTTGGCGGGTTGGCGGCTCAAAGCTCACCTCAGATGAAACGGTCATCGTGCCGCGCAATCGCGCAACTGCGGCGCTCTACACGTACACACCATGGGTGCTCGTCGGTTCGGGCGGAAACTGGCTCTATTGGAACGTGATGCGACGATTCTCGCGCCAACTGCTCAAATATCGACCCAATCACCGTTGGATAGGAGGCCCTTGTCGAACCGCAAACGACTGCGGATATGATGGCGCCATTTGCATCAATGAGTCACCCAATACGGGCAACCCAAACGTGGGATACGTCGAACGACTCGGAATCTGCTCGCTTAATTGCGAGACCACTTGCCCCGACTCGAACCAGCCATACACCGCGACGACCATCTGCGCTGTGGACGTGGAGAATCCTATCGGGCTGACCGGTGGCCTGTGTCTGTCTCGATGCGTCCCGTCACTCGGCGAAGGTGCATGTGAACCGGGGCGTGTGTGCGCCGAGGTCACACGAGCCACGAACATGTCATCAAGCTCATATTCGGCTTGTCTGCCCTCATCGACACCGGACCCCGCCGCCACGGGTGACGACGATGAAGTGCCTCCCAACGACAGCGACGACGAAACCCTGCCACCGGACGATGAAGGCGAATTCGGTAACGAGTAGCGACCAAGCGGACGCAGAATGGCCCTGTACCTTAAAGGCTGAATGGATCAGTACCCTACAATCAGCGCTGCTAGCGCCAAGGTTCTATCGACAAAGGGCTGGTTAGGTTGCTTGTAAGCGCCCTGTTTTGCTACGCGCAGGCGAGCCAAGCGCGCTCGACGGGAAGCACCGCATTGATCTGGTCGATGACGCTGAGCGTATGATTGACGACGTCATGTTGGGAACCTGGCATGATGAGGTTGTCCATCCGGAAGCGAACCGTCTGCCCATCATCGCCGATGTTCACATCACCGAGTAAGTAACACTGAGCGTCGGTCTTCTCTTGGCAGAGACCGCGACTGCGTGCAACGTGGTCGGTATAAGGTGCGAGCCAGTGCTGACAAAACGCGACGATCACACCCGCTGACTCCGGACATACCCGACCGGCCAGCTTAAAATGCATCGCAAACTGCTCGAGCTGCCGTCCAACGCCATGTGGCAAGTGCCCCTCGCATTGCATTGACGGGCCTTGTGCGGTCGGTGCGCCATTACGCCATCGGATCTCGCCCGTGGTCGCCCGCTCGGAGACGTCGACACAGGTGTTCACCAAAAAGGCCCAGGCTTCGGCAAGGCCGAGTTCGTCTTTCAGTCTGTCGAGTATGGCACGCTGCTGTGCGACGTCCGCTGTCGTCCGCGGGGCGCAGTGACCGAGCGCAAAAAGTTGCTTCAAGCCGATCGCAGGCAGCGCCGGGATCGAATTTCGGTCGAGCCTGCCGTTGGCTGATGTCATGCCCGCGTCTTCGAGTATCGAAAGGAATTTCAGGTGTTCGAGCGCGGTCAGCATACGTTCGAACCGATAAACGCCCAACCCAGAGACCACATCTCCGGATGGTATCGAGTCAAAACCATGAAATGCATGCGCGCGCATTTAGCCTCCTGGAGCGCCAGTTTACACTGTGAAAAGGCGCAGCGCTAAAAAATGGAGATTTAGTTCGTTCTGATCAACTCAATTTGTGCAAATGCGAGCTGAATTTGCAATTTGCGCCTCAATTTAGGAGAAACTGAGTCGCTCTTTTTTCGAAAATCGGGCGTTCAAGGAAATGTCTTTTTTGCCCATGAAAAAGACGCTGCTGCCATCTAAAGTCTCACCTTAAGACGATTGTATCCCGGATGAGTCACCGAAAGCTCCGTATCCCCTGATGGCACAACCCCATCCAGAATCACGCGTCCTTCAGAGTCGGTTTCAAAACCCGTTTCAGGCTCACACGTCACACACACCACCGATGCATTCGATACGGGCGCGTCGGTGTTGGCGTCGACCAAGCGTAAGATCAAACGGTTCGGGTCTCCACCGTCTAGCTGCGCGCGCATGTTCTTAAGGTAGACAAGTCCTGCCGATAGCATATTCGTTTTGACGCCGGCTGCTCTGATGCGGTCGTGAACGTTCGAGCGTCGCGTGCGGTCCTGGAGCGCCATGCCATGATCTGCGGTGACAATGAACAACGTCTCATCGAATTCGCCACGGCGTTCATAATGCTCGATAATTCGCCCAACCAAGGCATCCAGGTCCGCTAGGTTTGTGCGAAGGAGGTCCGAATTTGGACCAGCCTGCTCGCCGGCTGCGTCGGTTGCGAGCAAAGAGAGTTGCAGAAGTTTTGGTGTGGGTTGTTCTTCGTCGCCAAATAGATTGTCGATTTGCAAACCGGCGAGCCGGTCGGCCGCTTGATACTCGAATAATTTCTTTTCAACACCTGAGCCGAAAAAACGCAGTGTGTTGAAGTCAGCGTCTTTAAAGGTCAGTTCGTTGATGATTGCGACGAAAGCCCCCTGCCCTGAGGCAGCGTCATACGGTCCAAAAGCGCGATGCATTGCCTGCGCGAGATTCTCAGCCCTTGGGTTGATCAGCCTCTCATATAAGCTCAAGGCCGACCCTGGCTCACTCAGATACGCAGGCAAATTCTCCAATAGGTCGAAGGGCGTAATCACGCGGGACTCCGCCCGCCCGTAAAACCGATTGCTCAAAGCGCCATGATGGCCCGGCCAGAGTCCAGTGCCTACGGTGACATGTCCGGGCGCTGAATAGGACGGAAACCCCGATAGGGCACCGCCTGCGAAGATGGCGCCGCTGTTCGCAATCCTCTTCAGATGCGGTAGGTCTACTGCGGGTTCAGGCGTGCTCAGTAAATGGTTTAGCTCTGTCGACAAAAGCCCGTCGAACAAAACAAGCACTGCCTGTTTTGCCTTGCGACAGGCATCCGGCACAAGAATCTGGGACAACACATCGCCGTCTTGCCACTTGAGATAGAGCCCGTCGGCATGTTCTCCCTCCGGCCCGCGTCCGGCCACGGTAGGCGCCCCCAGAACATGTAGGAGAGTGGGGGCAATATCAACGAGTCGCGCAGCGTCTTGCAGGACCACACCAGACTTGATTCCCGGACCAGAAAATAAAAGCGCAGCCCGACTCTGAAGCAAGTCAAGACCCCCATGTGAACCGACTCCGCCCCGTGAATACGACCGCACCCCGTAGATGAGATCAGGTGCGTCTTCGGCGTGAAAGAGCGTTGCAATCCGAAGCAATGGGAGCGGGTAACTCTCTTGTTCGTTCGACAAAAAGCCAATGCGCTCATCGTCCGCGACATAGTCGTAGTCGGCGAGGCTGACTCCGTTTGGGTTGGTCACCGCGTTGATAAAGTCTGTGTAGTTCGCAAAGGCCATGGGGTCACGATTGGGAAAGAGTGCATCAAGGCTGCCCTCTGTGACGACGAAGCGCGAACCCTCTTCGTCCTGCGAACGCGCTCTAAACCTGATCACGGAAGGCGCGCCTTGTGCGCTGTAACGCACCTCAAACTGTTCAATATCGTGGCGATAGGTCGCCACAAAGAGCGCATATGGGTCATCCAACATCGCTGCTGCGAAGGTCTGCCATGACTCCAATTCGTCCACGTCGATGCCCGCCTGAGCGGGAATCTCCACCGATGTCATTGCGTTCGGTTCACTGGGCACGAATGGCGGACATGGACTGGGGCCTAGGTCAGACTCATTTTCCAGCAGCGCATCAACCGCAATGACCGCATCCACCTCGCGCACGGCTTGGTCTTGAGCTTGAGTGTCGGTGTCGCCGCCTGCGTCTCGCATGCTCGATGTGGCGTCTGTACACCCAAAAACAAGCATGCTGAAGAGCACCATCAGCGCTGGTAGAGGCGTGCTCGGCCTCGGCTTATTCTGTACAGCTTCATCCATCACTCGCTTGCTCTCCCACTTGCCCACAGCACTCGTAGCCATCACCTCCGCGTCCTGTAAATATTTTAACGATAACGTCCGGCCCACATTTTGCAATCACCCCCTGCAACGTAAGAAGCGAGACGTTCATCCGTCTTGTGGTCCAAGTTCTCACAGAAGGATTTTCCGAGTATGCCTGATCGCACAAACTCTTCCAAGACGAGCCCATGCTACTGCCCATCGTGTCAACGGCTCTTTCGCACAGCGCCCACGGGCTATCTTTGCCCACACGATGAGACACCTGTCATCGATGTGGCCGACCCGCTACCGATATCGACTGCCTGGACCATCGTGCCCACCGTCATCGCCTTCTCGGTGGTCCTCGGCATTGGCACTCAATATTTGTAAGGGCTCGACCTAACCGTCTTCCTCGGGCCAAACGCGGACGGTGACCGTCGACTCGCCTTCTCGCAGCCAGGCTCGTCCCATACCCGCAGTGTCGAATGCGGTCGTGATCGCGCCTTGTGGATCCACACCGATAAGACCCGCACGACCCGGCCCGAATCGGGCCCTGAGCGCCTCGATAGTGGCAACGCCGGCAGCTTCAATGGATAAGCCGCGCTGAACGTAATGTTTGAGTTCACTTGCGAGGGCGCCTCGCAGGATGAACTCACCGGTACCGGTCGTGGCGCACGCGACCTGACCATCTTCAGCCCACAATCCCGCGCCAGCGACCGGTGAATCTCCCACTCGCCCACTGGCCTTCAACCAGAGACCACCTGTGCTGACGGCCGCCGCGAGATGCCCGCGGGTATCGAGGACAACTGCGCCAACCGTATCCCCCTCGTCATGAGTACCGCCCATGTCAGCCAAGTCATCTTCACTCACGTTCGTGCCGAAGCGCTTGTCTTTTTGGGCCCTAAACTGCTTGAGTCGATCTTCGCTGGGCTCCACGAACTCGCAGTCCGCACCGGGTAACGCAGTCAGGCTCGCCAAAGCCTGCTGGCCAGCAAACAGACAATGTGGCGAATGTCGACGAACCGCATCTGCGAGTAAAACGGCATTGCCCAGGTCGGGTATCGCCGCCACACCGCCGTAGGACAGATCTCTGCCATCCATGACTGCGGCGTCGGCCTCCACACGTCCGGCCTCTGACAGACAACTTCCATGCCCGGCATTGAATGCGCATGACTGTTCCATGCTGCTGACCGCCGCTATCGCTGCGTCCACCGCTTCGCCATCTGAGTTGAGCACATGCACGCCGGCACGAACCGCCGCTTCAAGCCCGGCCCGATACTGCGCCTCCTTGGCGGCGCTCATCGAACGCATAGCGCCCGCCCCGCCGTGCACGAGCACGACCCACTTCTTGGAATTCTGAATCACCCCCATGTCGCTACGCCTCCTGCAATGACGTCCAAATTTAAATCGAGAGCGATCACTTGGGCTCGGGGCAGAATGGAAAAGTCGTCTCACTCTTCTTAGGCGCCGTTTGAGGCCGACTGTCCACAGGCTGCGGCGGTCCCGTCAGAACGCTTAAGGCTCCTTTTGCGCAGTTTTGCAGCGCTTTGGGTACAACAACCGGCACCTCGCCTTCGAGTTGACCTCGCGCAAGCATTTCAAGCGTCTTCGCACTCTCCACCGTCAGCTTCGCAAGTGACCCTCCCCGCTCGAAGTATGCTTTCGCCAAGGCCGTCAAGTGACAAGGTGCAGCTTCGTCGCCTCTTCGAGCTCGCGCTTCCATGATCTTTATGACAGCTGCGACACCTTCAGCCCGTCGTTCCACCAGCGCGGCCTTAACTTTTGAACCATTCGGATTGGTGTTCAGCTCGCTTGCGATGAAGGCCAATGTCGCGGCCTTTTCGAGAGGTCCGCCAAGTATCGCTGTCACACAGGGAGAGGCGAAGTAACCGCTCATCCCCGTCGCAGCGAGGATTTCAGGTGCCTTCTTTGCACCTAACCGTTCTAAGGTCTCGCACGCCATGCTCAAATCCGATGGTGGTCGTACCCCACTCAATCTGCCCAAGCATTGTCGCTTCTCGTCTTCGCTTGGGACGAGCACCGCGCCGCCGATGGACGCCCCTCTTAGTTTTGCGATGCAGCGATTAAACCGAACCATCCAGCTGTCACGCGCCACGTTCAAGACGTATCTTTCGGCATTGATGGCGCTCAGACCGAGCCGACCGAGTAAATGCAACGCCAGGGGCTTTTCGTGTACCCGACCCTCGGTCAGTTTTTTCGACAGAAACTCCTGAGCTTGGTCGGGATGCTTGAGAAACAACTGATATTGTCGCCTACAATACCCAAGGTGCGCTTTAGGACTCGGTTTTTTGTAGCCGGCGGTCAAAACAGCCCTGAAAGCTGTGCGAAAGTCTGGCTCCGCTTGCCCTTTATCCAATTTTTTCTTGGCCTGCTTTACACTGTCGGACGACACCTCGGCGGTTTCTTCCGCGGACTGAACCCGCTTGGCCTGTTCACCGCTCGTCTTCTTCGGCGAACACGCAATTGAGCACATTAACGCGCCCAAGATGAACATATGTCTCGTCTCTCGGTGTCTCCACAGATTCATTGTATGACTCCTATACATTCAACAACTGGAACGATGATTCATCAACCGTCTGCTCACCGCACAGTAACGTGTCCCCTCGACCGCACATCCCTGCCCTTGGCCTCGGCGGATTCTCACGAGTGTGGTTAAACCGTATAGCCCAATCAGCGCGGACAAGATACTGCGTTCATCATCCTTGAGTGTGCGTCCATATCCTTCGACAAATGCATGCCAAGATGACGTCAAACCACACGCCATCGTCTCCATGTACACATGTACAAAGTCACACAGATAATAGTCAGCGCGACATTGTCCAAAGTCGATGAGCGAGATTTCATCAGCTCCAGGGGCGATGAGCCAATTTCGGCGTCGGTAATCGCGATGACACATCACGCGACGACCGATTACTTTGTCACCAAGGACCCTGATACAGGTCTCTAGCAACGACCGTTCGCTGGATTCCAGGAGGTGCTGAAAAAGCGCCGTACCACGCCGCACATAGGCCTCGGCCAAGGGCATCGAGTCCAAATCTCGGTAAGGCGCTTTATGGAGCTGATCGAGCAGCTGACCCGCCCGTCCGTAGAGCTTAGACGAGGCAGTCATGGCCGGTGTCCCCGGCATCTTCTCGAGCAATAGAAAACGAGCATCTTCGCTCCACACATCGACGAGTTGAGGTACCGATTGGAAGCCAACGCCAGACAACATGCGATACGCCATGAACTCGCGCTTCGCGGCTGCCAGCTGTTGATGCGCCTTCAAGATGAGCTCCGAGCCATCACCTGCCGTCAGCACGAATACGTCAGACTGCTCATGAATGCCCGCCAACGGTGTCGCGTTCTGAATGCCGTGAGTCTTGATCAACCATACCAATAACGATTTGGTTGCCGTCAAATCATCGAGCTCTGACAGCACTCGGGCCATCTCGTTGAGCTGCTTATCCATTTCGCTCATTCGATTCATTAGACTTCGGCGACGCGATGTGGCAAGGAGTACAGGAGGATAAGAGTTGTTCGCCCATGGGGCTATCATATCTCCACCGGATAGACATTAGGAGTCAAAACAAATGCCATATATCTGGATTTTCATGTTGGTGCTCACAACGGTCTGGGCATTTTGGGCGGACGTCGTCTTCGCACCGATCATGCCTTTCGCAGCCACTGATGGCGGCTGGCTCATCGGGCTTCTCGTATTGAGCATCGGCACAACTGTGCTACTCACCTTGATGAACATGGTCGAAGAGAAGATCATGAACAGCGCCGCGGCCGAGCACGACCACCACTAAGTCTCGCAGACCATCCGCTCATCGCCACCGCAAAAAAGCGCGGTGAATGATCACCAAACTGACCAAAGTGAGGGCGACGACCCACGCCACCCTCCCAGCAAATCTTTGACCCGATCGTGATTGGAGTCCGACACGTAGGCGTAATTGATGCCCGCTGGGAGACGCCAACAAACGCGATTTTATGTAAGCAAAACCTGCGGAGATGTTGCATCTGCCGCCAGGGACAGTGCATGCGTTCGAGACGTGGATTCATACCTTCGAACGACAGCTGAAAGACAACTGAATCGAAGGCGTGTACCTACGCGGCGGACGGAGAATGATAGCCAGCGGTGCAGCTTTGGCTAGCGCCGGCGTCTATGCGCGAGGAGAAGAATCATGCCCAAGAGCCAAACGGAGCTGCCTGGACCACTATCGTATCCAACCAAGCAGTGACAACCAGGCGCAGCCTCTTCATCGAGCATGGCTGTGTTATCGACCGGCGGATTTATCCCTGTTCCTCCACCGCCAGCGATACCCGCGTCGCTAAATTGTCGATTGCCGCCGTCCGCCCGTGGCGCTGGCGAATCACCGCCGATGATCACATCCCGACCCGGTGGACCTGTCTGCGCGTTGAAGCACTGAGCAGTGCCAAGGATGAGATAACAAGCTTGGCCAGGCGGACAAGTGACATTTCGGCATGGGTCACCTGCGCATTGGCCCTCGACACAACGCTCGTGAGCTGGACAATTGACACCATCGCATGGATCGGGCTGGCACTGACCATCGATACATGCATCACCATCTGGGCAGCTGAAGCTGCCACATGGGTCTTCTGTGCATGTCCCATCAACGCATGATTCACCCACCGCACATGACACCAAAGCGCAAGAATCGACGCATGCACCCGCGCGACAAAACTGGCCGTTGGGACAATTCAACATCCCGCACGGGTCATTTGCACATTGACCATCGATACATGCCTGTCCAACGGGGCAACCATGCAACTCGCAATCACCGTCCCGACAGGAGCCATGCACACAAAGCTGCCCTGGGCCGCAATTCAGATTGCCACAGGGGTCATCGCAAGCCCCCGTGTCGACTTGGCATTCGGACCCATCCGCGCACTCGACTCCGAAACAGAATTCAACACAGACCTGTGGCTCCGCTTCGCATCGTTCACCGGCCGCAAAGCACTCACCGTTGGCACAGCGGTCGCGACATTGTCCGGCGAAACACAGTTGATTATCCGGGCACAGATCTCCTTCGTCGAAGTTACCATCACAGTCATTATCGACGGCATCGCAAATCTCACCCGCGCCATCACAGAATCCGCACGCGTTCAGCAAACCTTCATCGATGCTACCATCGCAGTCATCGTCGAGCTGATTACACACTTCGTCCTGTGGTCCGACCTCGCCTGTGCATGTGAAGAAACCATTGATGCATTGCAGCTCACCCAATCGGCAGACACCAGGCAAGTCAGTCCCGCACGCATCGCCATCTGGCGGCACACCGGGCGTACATGGACGCTCACAGACATCACCGATGCCATCTTCATCTTCATCTTCTTGTTCCGGGTTCTCAACGGTCGGACAGTTGTCGCAGGCATCGCCGAGGCCGTCGCCATCCGTATCCCGCTGGTCAGGGTTGGGGACTTCGGGGCAATTGTCGTCAGGACCGCAGAGCTCATCGTCGTCAACGTCAATACAAGCGCCGCCCAAGCTTCTCTCGAGCACCAAAATCGCGTAGGCCGTTGCGGCACCGACCCGCCAGTTGTCTGGCCTAGACCATCCGCCGTTCGCATCCTGCAACTGAATCAGTTTGTAAGCATAGTCGAAGTACCAGCCCTGCGGCTCTTCTGGATAGCCGTATGCATTGGGGTCGAGCTGTCCACCGATCTCTTCGCTGTTAATGCCTTGATGGGCGTCGGCTGTGACTTCATAGCCCTTCGCGGAAGCCCACATCGCATAGTAATAGCTGTTGCCCTGGTTCGCCTCGATGTCATGGTTCTGCTGCAACCATCGCAAGGCCGACTGCACGCGCTCATCTTCAGTGGGTACACTCGAGAGGCGGTACGTCCACACCCCCGATGATGTCATCGCGGTGGTGCTTCCGCTGTTTGAACTATTGCCACGATACCGATGCCCACCGTCGGCGTTTTTCACGTTCGATAGAAACCGAGGTGTCATCATCAGGGGATTCGCCGCGTTTGGATACAGGGCCGATGCAGCCGACAGCCCTGCCGCCGCAAACTGCGTGGTCGACAAGTCGCCGTCTTCGTCGGCCTCCATCTCTTCATAGTCCCACCCCCCAGTGTTCGGGCCTCGGAACACCTGGTTCTCGGTGAGCCCAGCCACCCCGTTTTGAATCGCTTGAGTCACGGTACGACCAGCGCCGACCTCGTCGGGACCACCCGTCGTCAGATAAACGCTCAGCGCCATCAGGCTTGAACCGGTGACATACGATTGGGCTCTATTACCCAGTAAACCGGGGTCGTTTTGTAGGAGATATCTGACCGCTCGCTGAATCCTGTCTTGGTCTGCTGCATCCATGCCCACATAACCGACCGGTGGCGCATTCCAATCAGCGCTTGCTCGCCGCTCGAGGAAACATAAGATAGCGAGGCCTGTCACTCGAGGCTCACCCGCAACATCAAAAGCGCCGGCGTTGTTTTGGCTATCGCGCAAAAAGTTAAGACCACGGTCGATCGCTGCGGTCACTTCCCGTCCAAACGGCGTCTCGAATGCGGTCGCTTGCCCAAAAGGCAACAAAGCGAGCATCAAGCTGACGATGATGAAACGTGCATGCATGTCGACCTCCTACTGAGAACTGCGTTCGTGGCCCGATTACGTGGGTATTATCGCATATAGGTGCCAAAATGGACCAGCTTGAAATCGACCGCCTACGCTTTTCGCGAAGACAATCGCGCATGTGAGCGCGTATAGTAGTGCTCCGGCCGCTTTTGATTGTGATGATTGTAGCAGTGCTTGGCAAGCCGAACAGAGCCGATTAGCGGTAAAAATTTCGCGTAAATGGTGAGTTTGCCTACTCAAACGTCGTCCTTTTTGCGATGCAGGCCCAACCCCGAGGAGAATGACTGAATCATGAGACCGATGCTCCGACTGTGCACCATAAACTGGATGCTCTATCTCACGCTTACGAGCAGTGGATGCAAAACCGGAGACCCATGCGCCACGAGCGAAGGGTGTAAAGAGCGTGGGCTGTGCGTGGGTTTTCAAGGCGTCTGCATCGCAGCGGCACCCAGTCACTGTTTGAACTCCAAGTACTGCCAAGAAGAAGGCCACTGCTCCGTCGTTGACGGCAAGTGCGCCGTGGCATCGAGCGATGATTGCCGCAAAAATTCAAGTGTCTGTACTCGCACAGGGCGGTGCGACCTCAGCCAAGGACAATGCGTCACCCGACGCTCCGATGCATGCCGCCTCGCCCGAGAAAAGATTCGAGACGTCAGTCGGTCTTATGTGGAGGTTGAACTCTGTAGTGGCCTCGGCCATTGCATCGCGAAAGATGGTCGCTGCCAGCCCGGTGGGGATCTTGACTGCCGCAATGCTTTTGTCTGCAGGGAGTGGGGTCGCTGCAGTGCTCATCGAGGTACGTGCTTGGCGCAACGGGACAGTGACTGCAAGAAATCTCGAGCATGCTCGCAGACGGGTGCGTGCACAGCGAAGATGGGAAAATGCGCCAAGTAATGGGTTCAATCCTTGAAACCAAGCGCTTGGAGCGTTGAGTATTTCCAATACTTTCGTCACCATGTCCAAGAGTGTTCAACGGAAAGAGCGAATTGAAGAGTCTAAGACGGTCCATAGCGATGCTGACGCTCTCGTGCGTCGTCAGCGGTTGCGGTGACGAGCGGCCAAACAACTCGGTAGACGGCTCAATGGTTTCGGCGCTCGATGCGGCCACGCTCAATGACGCAGCCATCATCGAGGACGCGACGCCTCGAGACCAAACCACCATAGATGCAAATTTGGTTGATGTAGCTTTCGATGCTGATGTAAACGACGCTGAGCCACTCGACGCGCAAAGGGATGCAGCGCGCCCGATGGATTACCGGGTCGTCGACGACCCCAACACACTATCAAGTGACGAAGTGTTCGCTTGTGATTCGACACGTCAACGCACCACACCGAGCCGTCTATGGCGGCTCACTTCGAAGCAATATCGCAGACTGGTCAGCCAAGTCGTCGGGGTCAGATTTAGCCGTCTAGATACAAGTAACCCGTTCGACGGCCTCAGCTCGGGCAATCAATTTACGGCGTTGGCCGACGATTTCGGCATGGATGCCCCGACCTTCGATCTGCTCCGCCAAAATGCAAGAGCCATCTCCGACCAGCTAACTCAACCGGCCGGTCGCTTACCAGCCTGCATTCACGACCCGGAGGTACGCGCGTCGGTTGAATGCCAGCGGGCAGTACTCGACCAGGTCGCCCTTGAGCTTTGGCGGCGACCTTTGGCGGAAGATGAGGCCGTACGCTACCTCGAGATGGCAGAGCGGCAGAGCGATGAGCTGTCACCACTGGACATTATCGCTGTACTCGTGGAAGCGATGGCACTCTCGCCCAACGCCTACTTCAGAGCCGAGCTCGGCGCGGAGCAAGCCGACGAGACAGGTCGCCATCGGCTTACAGACCATGAAATCGCC
Organism: Bradymonadia bacterium; assembly: GCA_049889275.1. GTDB lineage: Bacteria > Myxococcota_A > Bradymonadia > UBA7976 > UBA1532 > UBA1532. Next base: position 84,268 of record JBMHDS010000129.1, read on the forward strand.
GATGCGCTGTCTTTCGGGATTCTCGATGGACCTCCAGACGATATTTTGCGACTTGCGGCGAGCGAAGGGCGTCTGTCGGCGCCCGACGCCATCGCAGCGCAAGTCAGGCGACTCTTGTCAGCGAGAGAAGAGCGGCGTGCAATCCCACGTTTTTTTCAGGAGCTACTCGGCTACACAAAGGCGGTGAATGTCTTTAAGGATCCGGAAGTGTATCCCGACCTCGACATCGCCAGCATCGTGCGCTCTGCCGATCATACCATCGACTACCTTGTCAGACGCGGCGGTGACTCTCTGCGGCGCTTATTGACATCAACCGTTTTTGTGCCCGATTTACCGCTCTCATGTGAGACCTGTTTCGACGCCGAAGAGCTCGGTGCCCCCGGCACACCCACACGACAAGACCCAACCATTCGAGCGGGCCTTCTCACCCACCCTGCCTGGTTGATCGCACACTCGCGTAACGATGAGACCGATCCAGTCGGTCGAGGCAAATTTATCCGAGAAGCGCTGCTGTGCCAATCCGTCCCCGACGTACCCATCGACGTCATCCAACAGCTCCCATCCCCCGACGAATTCGAAACGATGCGAGAACGGCTAGAGCAGCATAGCGCGCCGCAATGCGCTGGATGCCACCAATTGATGGATCCTCTCGGCCTCGCTTTCGAGACATACGACCATGTGGGGATCATGCAGGGGGGTCCGAACAGCCCCATCGATACAAATGCCATCTTGGTCGGCAGCGGTGACACCGACGGACCTGTGGCCGACGCCTTGGAGTTGACGCGCAGGCTCGCAGATTCTCGCGCCGTACAGCTTTGCCTGACTCGCGCTGCGTTTCGGTTTTTCATGGGCCGAAATGAACAGTTGGGTGATGGCTGTACGCTGACAGACGTTCAGACACAAGTGGATGAGGCAGGGGGCGACTTTAGCCAACTTCTGACCGCTTTGTTCGCATCCGACACCTTTTTGTATCGGCACCCGCATGTAGACCGAGGGGATATGCCATGAAGATGAACCGCAGGCGATTTACACAGACGCTGGCAGGTGGCGTCGTTGGCGCCACAAGTCTTGCCAGTCTCACGATGAAGGACGCCCTCGCTTGTGGCGATATCCTCCAACCCAAGCGGGTCATCTTCGTTATCGAAGGCTGCGGTATGAACTACACACGATTCACACCCAGCGACATACCGAATCAAGCCGCCGGCGAATATCTCGAGGTAAGCAATTTCTCGCTCTCCCCCATGATGAATCAGCTGGCACGGCATCAAGACAAGCTGGTCTTGATCGATGGTCTGTCAAATGACCAAGGACTCGCCGGCAGTGGTCACTCAACAGCCTATGCCGCGCTGTCATGCGTACCCAATGATCCCCCCAATGAAACGGGGCGACCGGGCGGAGAGACCATCGACATGTTTCTTGGGCGAGCCATGGGGCATTGCGTCCCTTTTCCAAATCTACTGCTCGCGGCGGGCCAGACCAATGCGGCACGCCTAACGGCGATCTCAGCAACGTCAGACCGACGTCCTGTGCCTCATTTTTGCAACCCGGGTGATGCCTTTGACCAACTCTTTGGCACGGTCGCATCGGTGGAAAACCGTAGCTTGGCTCGAAAAAGAGCTGTCTTCGAGTTGGTCCGAGGTGATCTTGAGCGCCTGGGCGCGCGCCTCACTGGCCGTCAACGAGAGAAACTCGATGCGATCACCCGGTCCATTGATGCCATCGACGCGCGCGATGCAGCGCTGACGGCGAGAGCGGATGAACTCCAGGCGTGCGTGGCAGAGCTTACCCGGCCCACCTTCGACGGGCCCGAGGAGCAGCTCGATGCGCACTTCAAAGTCGCATCCGCAGCGCTCGCATGTGATCTCACACGGGTGGTCACCATTGCGTCAGGTTGCGGATTTAACTTTCTCGATATGAGCTTTCCTGGCCTTGGTTTGTCAGGTACGAAACACGCGATGGGCCACGGATATGCCGGTGGACTCGATGCCCTCGATATGATTCACAATTTTCACGCGGGTTTAATCGCTGATCTTTGCGATCGACTACAGGCGATTCCGGAGGGTAACGGCTCTATGCTCGATCACACCCTGATCGTTTGGACCAATGAGAATGGCGAACAACATCACGCCGGCTATCAGCGTTGGCCGGTGGTTTTACTCGCAGGCGATGGCATCGGCATCCAGCGAGGTCGATATATTCGCTACCCGGCCAAAGGCTTCGCGGGCGCACGAACACTCGCCGATTTCTGGAATAGTCTCTGCCACCTCGCAGGCGTGCCACGCAATGATTTTGGCGCGCAGGGGCGCGAAATGGTCACCGGCCCCCTCGAGAGCCTCTTGGCCTAAGCAGTAGCAGGCATGCGAAGAGCAGACCAAGAGATGACTTGGGTGCGCTCTGACACCCCTGCCAGCTGACTCGTTTGTTGCGCTCTGCGCCATCTGTCGCGTCCATCTGTGGACGGCTATCTGAGTTCACGGAATCTGCATCCAAGGGCACACGTCCATCGGCGCCATCTCTGTTCACCATCGCGTCGCCCACCGCTTGGTCATCCACGGCCTGTGAGGCGTCCTCCGGCATCGCCTGGTCTGCCCGCAGAGACAGGTCTCGCAACCCCACTGAAGCCATATCCTCTGGACTGGCTCGTTGATCTAATTCGACTTGAGCATCCATTGGCATGGCCATGTCCATCGGTACAGCTGCATCGGGCGCGGGGACCGTAATACATCCATCTTGATCGATACGACAGTCATTCAGACATCGCAGCTCACCCTCTGAGAAACCAAGGGTCATACATGTTCGGCCACCGAAATCATCTCCGTCGCACGCTTCATCACCTTGAATCATGCCATCACCGCATTGGTCCGGGTCGCGTCCGTCGGCGGGGTTGGTTACCGGCTGTCTTGGCAGCGCTTGTCCCGGCCGCCATAAGCAGTCGGGGTCAGCCAACTCATCGCCATTGGTCAGCCCATCAGCGTCTGAATCGAGACCACAAATCCCCGCCTCTGGATCGTCATCCCGTGCCCAGACGCCCCGACTCAGGCCGAAATCGATGCCGAAACCAGTACGAAGATTACGATTTTGTGGATCGAGGTGGCAGGTCTCACAACCAAACTGTGTCGGCACGCGATTGACATAGGCGGGTCTGCTGTAAGCGAGCGAGGTCCATGCACAGATACTCAGACCAAGGCCTGCAGTAAACAGCCTCATGAATTGCCTGTGGTCCATTTCCCCTCACCTCCAAGAATCGGACAATGAAATGATTAAGCGCATCTTCAGAAACTTTCGTTGTGATCCGCGCTCGACATGTCCAATATAGAGCAAATCGTTAATTGGAGCACCCTATGAAGCGTCTCATCTTTTGTTCTCTTGCACTGGTATTGGCCCTTGGATGCGGGTCTGATTCCGACCCAGGCATCGGTGGTGCAGGTGGCACGGGTGGTACAGCAGGCACCGGTGGCACGGGTGGTAGCGCGGGCACGGGTGGCACTGTCGGCGGCGAAGACTGTAACGGCGTCGACGACGACGGTGATGGTGCAATCGACGAGGGCGTCGGTACGCGGGTGTGTATGTCGGCATGCGGTACGGGTAATGAAGTTTGCCAAAATGGCGCGTGGGGCGGCTGTGACGCACCACCGGTGGTCGAAGAATTCTGTGATGGCGCCGATAACGATTGCGATGGCCAGATCGATGAGGCGCTCACGCGCACATGCTCGTCGGACTGTGGCGACGGCTCTGAGAGCTGCATGAACGGTGATTGGGTCGGATGTGACGCACCGCTCGGCGACGCTGAGAGTTGCGATGGTGCGGATAATGACTGCGACGGTCGCGTCGACGAGAACGTTTATCAGACCTGTACAGTGGCATGCGGTGAGGACAGTGAGATCGAAGGCACTGAGGTGTGCGTGAACGGTACCTTTCAGGACTGTAGTGTCGTAGGTATCCCGGAGGAGACCTGTGGCAACGGCATGGACGATGACTGCGACGACGCGGTAGACGAGGGCTGTGGCTGCCAGGCCGGCGACACCAAGCCTTGTTCGTCGGATGTGGGCGCTTGCAGCCGAGGCACCCAGACGTGTGATGAGGCGGGCGAGTGGGGGCCGTGTCTAGACGACAATGGCGACGCTGTACTTTCGCCGGGCGAACAACCGGAGGACTGTAATGGCATCGACGATGACTGTAACGGACGCGTCGACGACCTAGAGCTCAACATGCCCTGCTCAAGCGATGTAGGCGCGTGCGTCATGGGTCAACTGACATGTGAGAACGGCGTACGGGCATGCGTCGGCGGTGTCGAGCCATCGGAAGAGACCTGTGATGCCATCGACAATGACTGCGATGGCACAGTGGACGAAAACACCGTACCCGCGCCTGAGGCCTGTGATGGCCGCGATAACGATTGTGACGAGCGCGTCGACGAAGATGTGGCCCCTGACCAGTGGGAGGGTGACAACGGCAATCAAGTCTGTGCTGGTGCTTACGAACTCGGTGAGATCCAAGAGGATGAAGAAAACCCAGCGTCTTTTGTCGGCCAGATTCAGAACGGTGCCGATACCGATACATATCATTTCGTCGTCAACGAACGAACCCGGGTCGGCATCAACGGAAATGACATCACCGTCAGGGTTGAGTTGACTGAGGCAGACCCAAACCTCGAGTGGACGATGTGTGTTCGACTGTTGAGTCAAGATTCGGCCATAAACCCCTTTGCCGGTGCACCGGATCTAGAGGAGGCATGTGGAGTCGAGGAACAGTGCGTCGATGTCGTCAATGGCATTGGCACTTTTCAGCAAGTTGTGACCGATCGGAATGCGCGGAGCGATGATACCCGAGTGGTTGTCAAAATCAGTGCACCCCAAGCCGCAGCCTGCGCTCCTTATCGCATCACGTACGATGCGGACGCGCCGTAGCGCTGTCCCGCGGGAGGCGGCTGCTCAAACAGATCGGTTCCTTCTCACTCGATACGAACGACCAGAGACGACCACTCTTGGTCGTTCGACACACGCCGACCGCATCAACTCCACACCGCCAACCTGACCATCCGCTACGAGCGTTCATGTCAAGTCGGAGTCATCCACCATATTTCTCTCGTTGAGACTGGACCCACGGTCGTGTGCGGTGCCCGCCACGGCTCGTTTGAATCCACTTGACCCATACCCCATAGGGGTATTATTGTCAGATGAATTTATTGGATAACTAACCGTGTTTTACCCCGCTCGTCACAAAGCGCTCTCTACGTTGGTTCTCGTCTGCTCGGTGCTCATACCGCACGCTGGTTCAGCACATCCTGTGACCTTTGAAGATGGCATTGCGTTCTCAGGCATTTTTCAACCGGGCGCAGTTCTGCTCGAAGGCGGCTACACGTTATCGCGCCACGTCGCAGTCGGTAGCACGTATACACGAATACAAACAAAAGACGGCGAGGTTCACGGTGGGTTTGCACACGCGAATTTGCTGGCCTACCGATATAACGGAGATGGCAGTCAAGGCAATGTATATGCCATCGCCGGTGGTGGAGGGGGACAATACCGCGGTCAAGATAACACTGGTCTCGGTTATGCAGCACTTCAACTCGATTACGAGACCATCCGTTTCTACAACGCGTTTATGGCCCGCGCGATCACAGATCTCGACGAACACACCTATCGGGCCACATACCGCATTGGCTTCGCCCCCTATGCGGCCCCGTATAATAGCCTCCAGTCTTGGCTGGTTGCGCAAACCATGTACATGCCGCAAATGGACGATGAATGGAATTATTCGGTGCTGCTACGGTTCTTTTACAAAACGGTCCTTTGGGAAATCGGTGGTGACCTTAAGGGGCGCCCCTGGATTCAGCTCATGGTGCATTATTAGGAGGCCAAATGTTGCAACTTAAGTTTATCGGCTTCGTGCTTTTATCCGTCTTGCTTTCACCGACGATCCCCCAGGCTGCAGAGTCGGCGGCGAGCATTCGTGTCAAAGTAAAAGGCATGGTCTGTTCGTTCTGCGTACAAGGCGTGGAGAAGAAACTACTCGGCATAGATGGCGTCAAGAAGGTCACCGTCAATCTCGAGACCAAGACGGTTGAGATATGGCTCCACCAAGGTAAAACGGTTGCCGATGCGCAGATCAAGGACGCGATCGAATCAGCTGGCTACAATATCGCCACGATCACTCGGCCAGGTGAGACCACACCCAAAGCCCCTCAAGCGCCCCCGGTAGGAGAGCGAGGTTGAACCGGGTTGTCGCCTTCGCCGCGCTGTTTACGTCTGTCGGCACATTATTCTGTTGTGCATTGCCGGCGCTCTTCGTGCTCTTGGGCGCGGGGGCAACCTTCGCATCGCTCACCAATGCGGTGCCAGGCATACTCCTCTTTGGCGAATATAAGACCGCTGTGTTCATCAGCGCAGGCATCTGTCTCGGTTATGGCTGGTTTTCTCAGCGCGAGGCGAGCGCGAATGTGACGTGTGACATTGAAACAAACGGTGAGACGGCGTGTGCGACGACTCAAACCTGGATACGACCCTTGCTCATTGTTGCCAGTATCATGTATCTGATCGGGTTAAGCTTCGCTTATGTGCTGCCGTACTTCATGTGAGGGTAATTGAGCTGTGTCCAAACATCCTGACCACTCCGCTAATCTGAACCGTATTCGCCGAATTAAGGGTCAAATGGACGGCATTGAGCGTATGATCATCGAAGGTCGATACTGTCCCGACATCCTCACGCAGACCAGCGCGGTCGCGGCTGCGCTGAGAGGCTTGGAGCGTAGACTGCTCGAACGCCACCTGGCCCATTGCGTCACCAATGCTTTCGAGGGTGACAATCAGGAGGAGCGCGAACAGAAGATAAGTGAGCTGCTTCAAATTTTTGAGAAACGTCTCGCTAAGTAGCGCCACGGACCCCCGCCACAGACCACCGAGGTCAAGCGCCTGGATCTCATCTTAAAACCGGCACTCGTTCCATCATCTCAATCGCGGGCAAACCAATATCGAGAGAGATTGAAAACGGCGCTGACAATGACAGCCCCTCCGGTCTGGCTCGCCGCGCAGCCGGATGAACTCGGAAGAAATAGGGCCGGTCGAGCGTGGCGTGAGCACAGCGATGGTGGTGCTTCGCCTAAGGCAGTCTGATAGACTGATGAAGGTGTCGTCTTAAGGCAAACTCAGGGTTCGTAGACGTTATCGTCTTCACCGGTCACCAGGACCAACTGATCGTCGGCGATGTTGGCGAAGATTTCGTCATAGGTCAGCGGCTTATCTGGGTTTGACAATGCGTCCACCATGGCCATGCTAGCCTCGGTCATGTCCCGAAAGTAAGCGGGCATGGCGTTGGTCACCAGATCGACATAGCGGGTACCAATCGGGTCGTCGGGGTTCACCTCACGGTGCGCTGCGTACAGGGCGTCGTCGACGTATGCGTAAGTATCACAACCGTTCATGAAGACGATGACGTACTGCTCCGCCACCCAATCGCCCCTTGAGGCGAGGGCCTTTATGTTACGCCCAAGTCCGGCATGACCGTTGTAGATGATCAGGTCGGCTGTAGGCGTCAGGCTCCGATAGCGCTCTTGGAAGTCAGACCCGGCGGTCCGGACATTGTCGACAACCAATACTGTGACCGAGATTTTGCGCTCATCATCCAGTTGCCCTTCGATGTGCATGTCGGTGATATCAACACCAAGATTACCTTCGTATTCAGCGGGTGTACTGACAGCGTTTGGAACAACGTTCTCGATCTTGCGGATGAAATTCCTAAAGTTGCGGGTGCCGATGTCGGTGTCGGCTGGTTTGTCCTCGCTCGCTCGACCGAAGATGGCGACCACCTCGAGACGTCCATCTTTCCACACATCGTCATATTCTGGATATTTCCCAGATGTTTGCAGCGTGCTCGGCGCAACGGATGCCACAGTCTTCATCACGTCAATCTCATCGAGTTTACAAAAGGTCATGCCCGGTCGGTAATAGTACCACATGCTGCCCGAGTCGACATCGTGCGCGCTGTAAGACACACAGTCCTTTCCGTACTTCTCAGCAAAGCGCGTGAGGTCCTGGTAGCGCGTGCTGATAGGCAGTACGAACTCATACGTCTCTGGCACAGGGCTCGTCTTGCCCCAGGCCACGGGCATGGTCACCGTGTAATCAAACCGATAATCACCGTCGATCTTCTCAATCTCCAAATCGGTGACTTCCACTTTGTCTAGGCGACCGACCGCGTTGTTCCCGTTGAGCTGCCCGATGGTGTAGAGCAATTGCTGCTCGATAGTCCGCTCAGGATTCCAGTCGTTACTTGCATAGAGCACACCGTCGAAGGTCATGTCGACAAACGTGGCATGAAAGCTCGACTCTTTCTCCTCGATGTTGGATTCGGGTGTCTCGAGTTGATTACATCCGGCCAAGAAGGCCGAGAAGAGTGCAGCAAGAATGACGGTGTTCTTCATGACGATAGGCTCCGTGAAAGCATGTAGATGATGCCCCACAGATGCAGAAGATGTGCCAAGCCAAAATACCATCGATTTCCCCTCAAAGACGGCGTCCGCTAGGGTCTATGGCACCCAGCATCAAGTCATCTCAACATCGATGGGATGACTGGAGTCCCCCGCATCTGTGACACAATGCCAAGGTCATCATCGAGTCGACAACTTCAATGCCTAGCGCCTAACCCTCAACGAAATCGTCTTGCCGATCCGCATCGGACTCGAGTCAGCCCCCCTTACCAGAGCAGCTTTGGCTGGAGACAGATTGAGAATCAGACAATCAGGCCGGCCAAAAGACATCCGCTATTTGTAAGAAAGTTTAGGCACCTCGTCTTGTGAACCATAAGACAAAATGAGGGAGTGAGAAGCGATGAATCTGATCCAGACCAACGGCAAGTTAAATGGCTATTACCGCCGATACGTTGACGAGACCACTACACCTATACAATGGGATCAATTCGACGCTTCACAATATGATGATGCGACCTTAGAGCGTGGCCGTCGGGCGTGGCTCCTAAGAACCATGGACGAATATCGCTCCATGGTGGGTTTCTCCGAGATGACACATATCGCGGCGGCGATGCATGCGCCCATCGACGTGGTCGCGTGCTCGAGCCGAGTTGTCAGAGACGAGGTACGTCACGTGGAGATCTGCTCAACGTTAATGGATAGGCTCGGCGGTCAAAAAGAGGTCAACGCAAAACCAAATTACGTACGAACCAATCCCAAGCATCAATACCGTGTACGTGCCATGCAGCTCGCCATTGGCTCGTGCTGTATTGGAGAGACCATCTCCGTGATCATGCTTGCCGGTGTACGCGAGCAAGCATCGGATCCGGTGGCTCACGCTGCACTGACCCAGATGCTTAAAGATGAATCGTTTCACTCCCGTTTCGGCTGGCTCTGGCTAGAGTCGATGGATTTAGACGACCGCGACCGACGTTGGCTTGATCAATTCATTCCGCGCGTATTTGGCAGCCTAGAACCGCCCGCTGTGCCCCCTGGACGTAATGCCCCGTTTATTCCCTCACCTTTTGGAGCCATCTCCAACAAGGAGCGAGGTGAGCGTTTCTATACGGCGATGGACAATATCATCGAAGCCTTCGAAGAGCGCGGGCTACCCGGACGGCGATGGTGGCAACAACGGGTGCAAGCAGCGGCATAAACCTGCCGCACAAGGCCCAACCAAAAAAATTGTAGCTCAAACAGACAGGGAGAATCACGATGGACAACTCATATCTGAAGAAACTATTGATCGTGGCATTAGCCGCAACGAGACGGTTCCGGAGGCATTGGCGCACGGTCACCAAGGCCGCGATATTTACGCTCGCCATCGGTACAACTGGTTGTATTGTTGACCAAAATGCGGCGTGCGATAACGCGGACGGCGTATGTCCCCCGGTGGATGCATGCTCAGACCCAAACACCATATGTAACTTTCTCACAGACGAGGATGGTGATGGCTACACGCTCGAGGGTGAGGACTGCGACGATAGTGAGGCCTTAATTTACCCAGGCGCACCATTGCCAGACAATCCAACTGACCGCAGACGACTAGAGCAACTCGCTGGAGAAAATGGACTTGATGTCGATTGCGATGGCGTAGCGGACATCCCAGGTCAAATTATCATCAGTAATCCAATTCCAGACTTCGACGGCGATGGCTATACAAACGACGTGGACTGCGATGACGACGAAGCGCTCATTCACCCGGGAGCGTCGCTGCCCGAGGACCCCGCGGACTACGCACATCTCGAGATGCTTGCTGGCGGAAATGGCCTTGACATTGATTGCGATGGCGAGAGCGATATACCCGGTATCGTCATTAACCACATGCCGGACATGGATGGAGACGGTTACTCTCGCGATATCGACTGCGACGACAATGAACCCCTCATTCATCCAGGCGCGACATTCCCTGACAATCCTGAAGACATCGCTTACTTGGAGTCACTGGCTGGCGAATCGGGACTCGATATCGACTGCGATGGTTTACTCGATATCCCCGGTATCGTCGTCAATCCATTTCCTGAAGACCGAGACGGCGATGGGTTCAGTGATGCTGACGACTGTGAGCCAGACATCGCCTTAGTTCACCCAGGCGCATCCTACGAGGACCGGTCCCCTGAGGTCGAACGCCTCATGGCGCTGTGCATGTTCGATTACGACTGCGATGGCGAAGACGAGATCCCAGCGTTTACCAATTGTTTTCCGGATTGGGATGGCGATGGTTATGTGAACAGCGAATGGGCGGGCACAATCGACTGCGATGAGCATAACGCATTGATTCATCCCAACGCGTCATACGAGCCGGACAGTCCTGAAATGGAACAGCTCATGGAAGATTGCCATCGTACACCCAACGGAGAGCTCGACTACGATTGCGATGGCGAGACCGATGTTCACTGCATGATTATCGTGAACGGATAAACCCGCGAGCCTAGGATAGCTAGTCGCAGTTCCATCTCACGGTAAAGCCTTGCAAGATGGGGCTGCGATTGCCGTCACCAAGCGTCAGGCTCGCGGTCACGCGCAAGAATCGTCGCGATGCGATCTGTTGTAAGTTAAGACGGCCGGACACATTAATTGGCCCCTCATCGCCGGGTGTTCGACCCGCGCTGACCAATCTCGCTTCATCGAGCTTACGCCGCTCTGCCGCGGTTTGAATCTGAAAGCTCACACTGCCACCAGGCGGCACCTGTGCAGACCAATCGAGGGCCGTCCACGTTGGCGCGTCGCACTCCGCCTCGAAATCATGCAGGTAGCTGCCCTGTCCAATCGCCATGCGACGCACAACGCCGGTGAAGTCACTGTATGAGTAGACGCGCGCGTTGGTCTCATAGACGGTTCGCTCAAAGTTGTTCTCTGGATCGATACGCACCATCGAGCGCGAGCCCTGATGGGCAAGCCAGAGATAGCCTCGAGAATCTGCGCCGATGGCTGTTGGCCCGGCGAGGTTATCACCGGCTGGCAGGATCTGCTCCACCGGTAAGGCGGTCGATTGACCCGGCTGGCAAAGCTGTGGATCCCAGTAAGCGGCGTAAGAGCGTCCGTTACCCCCTAATGCGGTCCAAATGCGGCCCGTTGGGTCGGCCGTGATGCCGCGTCCCGCCTGAGTCATACCATCCAAGCGAGGAAAGGTAATCCGGCACCAATCGCCCACCGCAGGGTCATAGCCGATGGCATCAAAGGTGTCCCAGCCGTTCTGCCAGATCCGACCGAATGAATCGGTTGCGATCCCGTAGGAGCCAGCAGCGCCCTCTCGCAATGCCGCCGGGTTTGCAATTCGACCGACGACTTGATTGGTACGTGTATCGAGGCGCGCGAGGCTGCCATCTCCCAAGCTGTTGATATACATGTCCCCATTGCCGGTCATGGTCATGCCATAGGCGCTGAGCGGTAGGGCCACAGTGGCGATGACGGCACCTGTTGCTGGGTCAAGCTTGTAGGCGGTCGCAGCGTTCCAGGTGCCGACCCACGGATAGCCATCCGGCGCATCTTCATCGCCCTGATCCACCGTAAGCGCTCTGAGTAGATTGCCTGGCGCACCCACCGGTACCGTCCACAACACGCACTCATCGACTCCGTAATTGAGTGGTTGACCATCGCGACTCGTCGTGATGACGCCGTCGTTATTGCGATCCACGCAGTCATCCACGTCGGCTGCGAGTTTTGTGAGCGTGCCCTGTATGCCGAAACCACGATTCGCGACATATACGTCGCCCTTCGAGTCGATGGCGACGCGACTTGGCATGTTGCATCCAGCGGCATGACAACAGCTGCCCGGACACTCCCCTTGTGGAATCCCCACCCGGTACTCGGCCAATTTTACAGGCGGATTCACTAAGGGATCCCACTTCGTCATGGTGCTCGCTGCCGTATCCACGAGCCAGAGGTAGGTGGGCTGCTGGTCATTGACCTCGACCACAAGACCACCCCTCACCCCATCGTATGCAACACCACGGGCATAACGAGGGTCAAAACCGCTGCCACCATCACCAACGGTGCGAGACAGCAACAGAGGATCCACGCTGCGGTACAATCCGCCTTGGTAATTCTGTGTGAAGCCACAGAATACATAGTAGTAGCTTGTGCGACTGCGCCGTCGACGCGCACGGCGTGAACGGGCTTGGCGCCTCGATTTACGGCAGTATTTCGGCATTTGCACGGCACTGCTCATGGCCGCGTAGGCGAACCCATTGGTTGGATGCATCTCAAGTCGACGGGCGGTCATAGAGCGATCGAGTCCTCGATCGCGCTTTTTCCAATAGGGTGTTGCGTACGCGTTCCATGGCTCATTCTCGCCCCACATGCCGCGTTCAGCGCCGACGATGACCGCACCATCCGGCCAAGCCAAAATGTCATTGATGTCGCCGACGCCGCCATACACATTCTTCGTATGCGAGCCGGAGACATGGAAGAGGTGCTTCGGCACTTTAATACTCGACGGCTCAATGGTGTTATCGGCAGTATACTTTCGATAACCGTTCCACATGCCCTGGTACAGATTACACGCTTTATCAAATGAGACGCTGCTTGCCCCTTTGCCCTTCGCGAAGCGGGCTTCGGGCACGCGCCAGCCAGCCGGGGCGAGGTCGCGACGGTCGTTAATGTAGAGTTGCCCTGTCTGCGTCGAAAATGCGGACCGACCGGTGGCTGCACACGACTCAAGGTCTTCAAAGTCCGCGCCGGTCTGATGGCTATCGATCAAGCGCCCGGTCAGGTCGAACCGTTTCAACTCCGACAGGGTGGCAGCGACCACGAAATTTTGGTCGGGGCTGACAGCGACGCCCAAGTATTTGGACTCATCGAACAACACCCAATTGTCACCGTTATCGCCTGAGAAATAGAGCCCCGACGGACTGGCCAAGTACACCTCGCCGGCATTGCGCGTGGCGATGTTGCCACAACATTCGACATCTTCGAGTACGTCTCGCCAGTTCTCGCCGCCATCGGTTGAACGCCGGACAGTCCCCAAATAGTTGTGGGTAAACAAAGTGCCGTCGGGATCGATGGCAAAGCCACGTACACCGTCATGCGTACCCTCGATGGGTGTCACTCTCTGCCAAGCGAGGCTTGCCACATCCGCTTCTCTCGTCGCCGGCCTGGTGATGTCAACCGTGAGAACATGCTCCGTGAACAACCCGCGTCCGTCGGTGGCGCGCACGCGAATTTGGTATGCTTGAAAACGTGCATTGGCGTAGCTGTGAGCAAAGACAACTTGCTGCCCACTGCTCGTCGTTCCATCCCCCCAATCAACTGAGATGGTCACGCTGTCTCCCTCAAAATCTGTGGCGCTCGCGGCGATCACCACATCGAACGCCTCCATGCTGACGATGCGTGGATTGACAAAGCGAGGCGGCGTATTGGGTAACTCGAGCCCTGGAATACGAAATGGGTAACGTTCTCCCGATGGACTCTCTGCCCAACCCGCAATCACAACGTTGCCAACGTCTCTGGGTGAAAGAAAGTCCGCGACTGGGTCTAGGCTACGGATGGTCTCAAAGGAACCATCATCACCAATGTCGATGGTATATCGATACTGTGCGTCTTCGGCCACTTGCCTTTGCACCCAGAGTTGGGTCTGTCGCATTTGGTCATCTGCGACGTCACCATCACTCGCATGGAGACGTACCGAGCGCATCACCTCGTCTTCATTTGCTGGAAACTCTTCGTCGCGCACGATGAAAGCAATTCGCCCAGCGGCTTCGCCGTCGACGGGTTGTAGGTTACCCGATACCGCCGGTTCGGCGTCCTCACCGAACTGCGCGACATCGAGACGCCCGTCACCGTTATGATCGATCCGCATCGTGAGCGCCTCGTTGAACCGTTCTTGGACACGGTAAGTGGCCAAGACCTCGGTATGTTGAGCTGGATCGACCGGCAGCGTGAAGCGGTAACGACCGCGTCCGAACGACTCTATGGGCCAAGAGACCCCGTCGGCTGGCGCCAGGATTTGAGGCGGAGCGAGCCGCTGGGTAAACCGTACGTCGCCAATCACCGGTGGGGTATTGGGTATCTGCACAGGGATGACCGCTTGGGTTATATTGCCTTCGCTGTCGACCACGTCGACAGCGACATTGTCGGTGCGCAAGCCATCGCCGGCCGGTATGTACTCGACGACGGGCCCCATGTTGTTCGGATCGTTCGCGAACCCCGCCCCCTGGACAAACCGACCCATTCCGGGTGGCTCATTGAATTGGAAGCGAAGGGGGTCTCGAGAATCAGGGTCCAAGCTCGCGGACAAATCGATCCGAACCGGACCCGGACCATCTGCGGTGAGTCTTGAGTTCAACGTGTTACACACGAAGCGTCCATTGATGGGACGGCACAGCTCGTTTGTTGCGACCCTCGGTTCCGATTGCTGTATCTGGCATTGCGAGGTGCACCGATCGCGCTCCTCCGCGTTGCCATCGTCGCACGCTTCGCCGCGTCCGGCGTCGAGGACACCGTCACCACAGCGAGGCACCCGCTGAGCGATGTGGACATCGAATTCTGTGCGGGCAGACAGCCCCTCATTATCACGCACCTCGACGCCGACCGTCGACACGCCTGCTCGAGGAAACGCATGGACGGTCTCAACACCGTCCACCCAGCCGGTATCCCACTGCCCGTCATTGTTGAAATCCCAACGGGAGACGTGCGTATCAGCGCTGCCGTCTTCGGCACGAATCGAGAGCCTCGTCGGGATCTCACTCGTCGCCTCAAAGGCCTGGTCGACGTACAACCGAGGCGGAGCCGCCTCCATAATCGCTTCGAAGTTCTTCGACTCACCGCGCCCCTGCGGGTCGGCAACATCGATCTGAACGAGATACTGGCCGGAGTCAGGAAAAACATGATCCTGACAAGCTAACTCCGATGGTGGTCGTTGCACTTGATCGGGGTCAGAGCCATCGTTCCAGTTGAAGGTGTAGGTCAAGTGCGGCGGGTTTGCGTCATCTACTGCGAGCGCGCACACCGTCATCGATTGTCCTTCAGCGCTCGTTGCTTGATCGCCAGCGTTCGCAGCACGGGAGCGGATGAGCAGGGGTAGATTCGTGTCGAGGACGACGTCTGCACCGTCGGCCATAAAGTATCGCCACTCATCCATGCCGTGGAGCAGCTGAATCTCGACGCTGATCTCCCAGTCGACATCCGTGCGAATTCTGTCGATGGCGCCGCCATCGGTGTTATTGCCATAGCGCCAGTAACCACGCGCGATGGAGCCACCGCCCGTCGGCCGTCCATCGCAATGCCGGCTCCAGTTAAACTCACTGGTGTTGTCGTCAGCCACAGCGACGCGGGCGCCTGCGGGGATCCCCCGAATGCAGCCATTGGTGCCACCGCTTGGCTGTCTCAAGTGAGCGGCTTGGCCCATATCATCGACGCCATGAAGGAAGAAGATCGACAGGTTGCCTTCATCGCGGAGATCCCGATAGAGAAACACCAGGGAGCGTCGCGTGTACTCAAATCCTGTGTGACTCGACGCGCTGTAGAAATCATAAAAAGAGGCAGCGGTCTCAACGCGCTCAACGGCCGGTGCTTGCCTCGAAAACCGCCCAGGCTGACTGATCTCGAACATACGCGTCGAGCCCACAAACCGAGGCACGGCGTGCACGTCGAGAGCGACGATTAGTATCGTTAATAGGCAAAGTCCAATCGGTCGCCCTGTAAGACCGAACACACTTTTCACAACATTTTCCCCACCTGAGAGTCACAAAGATAACATTTGGATACTCCGATCGCAAATTGTTCGTGGTGGATCAAGCGATGAGCGCCCAGCATCAGTGGGCGTATCGTGAGGTGATCTTATGCTGCCAGTGACGATCACAGCCCTCGCTGTGGAAGATGTCATGTCTCATTTTGGCTACGGCTTCCTCGCCGTGTGATTCGGGTCGCGCCCACAGAAGCACACCGAAGCCTCGTGCTCAAAGCCCAATCGGGCACCCGTAGATCGGATCTCGTTGAGGGATCGTGGCGCGCCGCGCGGACTCATAAGAGGAGTGCTGACAGACTCGGTGGCAGGGATAAGCGTCTTCCGTAATCCACGCCACTTGAACGGCAAACTCAACCTATACAACGAGCATCGACGGAGGCACCTCTCGGTGCATCGAGGGGTCCAACAGACGCTCAAGCATCGCTACGTGGCTGATTTTGCGCAAAGCGAGTCAACGTATAGCGGACAAGAGGTCGTGTCCGAATTTGGCGCGCGTTTTCGGGCAGGCAGGTTGAAGGACGCCATGCGCTGCGAAAAGCGCACGACGACGCCGGCTTAGGCGCTTTAGTGGAGTTTGATCAGGTCGCCTTCGCCGCGTAGCGCTTCGATGGTCAGCTCGGCCATCAACGCCGCGAAACCTGGGTCGTCGTCCCAGTTTGGTGCGAGTACGGCGGTGAGAGGGCGGTACAGTGGGTGTACGTCGCCGTTTGGCTGAAGGTCAGGTGTCTCTTCAATAATCTCACGTGCACCGACGTCAAGGTCGAAGAGCGTCGCGCGGTGATGGGTTGTAAAGCTCAGACGGCCGTCCATCAAAACAGCTGGGCATGAATCGCTGCGTATATCCCACGCTGTGTCGTCACTCGGTGGAGATACCCACTCGGCACCCGGGAAGAAATCATCGTTCAAGAAGCCGTGATAGACAGGAAACTCTGGTAGGCGCTTCTCCAAGTCTTCGACAACATCCAGCATTTGGTCAACGGCTGGGTCTCCCATGCGGATCAAGCGCAAAGGCAGACCGTGGGACGCGATGAACAAGCAGACATCTCTGGATGGCACATTGGGAAAATAGGTCGCAGCATCGCGGCGGAGCACCTTCGCGAAGAGCTCTCGGAAGCGCTCATCGTCTGAGAACTGACGTACCGCCACCATGTTGATGTCCCAATCGGACACATGTTCCATGTAGCCTTCGATCTCCTCAATGCTCTCGCCCAGAGTTGCGAGCGAGAACTGTGCGCCTTTATTGAATACGATCAGGTCTGTCACCCCATCGCGACGCGCCAAGTCAACCGCATCTTCGATGAACGGAGGCATGAAGTTATAGCCGAGGTAAATGTTGGCGTCGACGCCACGCTCAAGCAGCGCATCTTGAATCGCGTCAGCCTGCAGCTGCGCGTTCCCGCGGTACTTGGTCGGCCCGATGATCTCATACTGCTCGATGATCCCGTCTTTAGCGATCCAGTACGCAGGGTCCTGGATGATTTCGCGGATGAAACGCGGCAAAGGTACACCGACGTTTTTCAAAAAAGCCGAGCGAACATAGGGCTCAATTTCTTCGAGCTCATCGATGTCACCGTGGGATGTTAACAGGACACCGATCTTACGCCCTGCGTCCATCGCGCGGTCGCCGGACCGCTTCTGAGCGATCGTCATGGGTCCTTGTTCTTCACTGAGCTCATGGCAACCAACGCCAATGGCCAAAACCAAACTCAAAAGTACGAATTTCTGCATCAGTCAGATTCCTTTCCTTGCTCTAAACCAACCGTTCGGTAGAATTGGTCGCAAAGGGTATAGATCGCTGAAAAAGTGTCAAGATTTATTTAGACAAAAACCTATACGAAAAAAAATCCTATTTAATTACAGACAGATAAGATGAAAACGCGAGCGCAAAAAAATTTAGATTGCGCAGTAAAGACACACATCGTTAGGCCATCAAAGCTCTCAGAACTGATTCTTGGCGCTCGTCAGAATTTGACACCAATGGTGTGGCGCCACGGTTAAATGGGTCGCCTAATGGGCCCCTTTCACCGCCCGATCCAAGCACTGACAGAGTTGTTTAGCGGATCGAAGACCATTCAGACGTGGTCCACTTGCCCCGAAAGAGCATCCACTGCACCGATGCTTCAGAGGGAACGAATCGACGCACAGGTCGTGAGTTTAAGCGAGTGAATCCGAGCTCGTGTTCCACGCCAACAACCAGCCATCTCGACCGCGAACAGTCTACACCGTGACAGATGTGTCACATGTTTGAATCTCCTGAGACCTAAAGCGCACTCAAGATGCATTCGAATTCGGCGTAAATGACGCTGTATGAGTGCGCGCCCGCCCGATTGTTCACCGACCCGTCGTTGCACGCTGGAGATTCTGTTGGCGGCACATGGCTTGCATACCTGTCAGGCCGTCACAGAATAATCATTGGGGAGTGGTTATGTTGTTTTTCAAACAGGTGATGATCTGTCTCGTCGCGACCTTTGCTTTTGTGGGCTGCGCTTTGGACACACCGAAACCTGAATCGATCGTCGCCTTCATCGACGTGACACCAGCTCAAGCCGAAGCGGGTGAACCCGATGAAATGGCCGGCGACCATGGCGCGACTGAATCGGACAACGCGCATCGAATCGATATCATTGACGAAAGACCAAGGGATACAAGCGAAGATAAGGACGCAATCGAAATCACAGGAACATTTCCGTTTGTGGTCGACACAGCAGGCGGTCCCATCTTTCCATCGTATCTGGCACATCTCATGGGCCGAGAGGTCGAGCTTGCGGCGTTTGAAAGCATGGAGCTTGCTTGTGCAGTGGTCGAAAACCGTGGCGAGGACCCAATTGATGTAATCGTTGAGTCACAACTCATGGGCTATTCGACGTTAGGGCGTCAAGCGCTCACCATACAACCCGACCGTGTTGAGAGGGTCTGTCCCTCGGTTACCCCCGACTTTGAGAGACTCAATACGCTCCTCGAGCCCATCGACAGCATTGTGGCATTAACCGTGACCAATAATACCAACCGCGTCATTCTCCAAATGGATGAGCAAATGGTCACCATACCACCCACCAATGAGATGTTTTGGTATCTCGGCGCGAGCGCGTCTCTCGAAACGGTCGCTGTGTTCTCACGACCCCGTGACCCCTCGATTCACCAAATTATGGATGATATCGTCGAACAGGCCCAATTTCCAGTCGGGAGCGGCGGGTATCGTGCCGCGCCGAGTCGCTTTCTTCCCGAGCGCAGCGAGACGCTTCAGCCTAAGGACTTCGTGGTATACCCAATCATTTTGGAGGCTGGCGAGTCCATCAACTTCGAGTTCGACAGCGAAGGGCAAGGCGTATCTATCTGGTTGGTCACCACAAGCGCCGACGAGAATGGCCAAGACGATGAGTACAATATCGTGCAGGAGTGGCAACAGGTCAACGGTCTGACCAAAGCTGAGTTTACGTCGGATGCCTTTGATACATACCACTTGCTGATCTACAATCGCTCTGAGACAGACGAGCGGCAGGCGACGATACGTAGGTCGATGACACGCGCCGATGATGTATTTGATTACCTAACAACAATTTTTGATTATCTGCGGGCGCAGGATATCAATTACGTGAGCTTGCACGAATCTCAACTTCTCGGCGCACAAAACATCGTCCCCGCAGATGCAATGCTGGAGAATGGTGGCGGCAACTGCATCGACGGCTCTCTCTTGTTTGCGAGCATACTCGAGGCCTTTGGTTTAAAGCCCTATATCGTGTTGGTCCCTGGACACGCTTTTGTAGCCGTTCATTCCGGTGGTACGCCCGGTATGATATATCCGCTTGAGACGACACTCGTGGGCACAGTGGCCAGCGCTTTTGACGCGATTGACGCCGGCATTCGCCAACTCGAAGGGCAACTGGACTTCATCGACATCAGCGCCCTCCGAGCGCGAGGGATCACCCCACAGCCCCTGTAGGCGAAGCACGACGATGTGCGAGGGCGCTGACTGAACCGCGGCACATCCAAATCAGCGTCCTCCGAGCGCGAGGGATCACCCCCCTGCGAAGCACAACGATGCGCGAGGGCGCTGACTGAACCGCGGCACGTCCGGGGTGAGCCAGCAGTCGTGCAGCCAAATCTGATCAAATCAAAACCAAAAGGACTAAAGCGAGCACGCGTCAATACCGATTGGTATGAACGTCGCGGCGGTGGCGCCGCACGACCTCCTAGGGCCACTAGCGGTGCGATCGAACGACGCAGCAAAAGCACGATCATCGAGATAATTGTCAAACGCGTGAGTAACCGACAACGGCTTTGTCCATCTATAGGTGAGCGTCTCATTCGTGGGGGCGCACTCTACAACTGGGCGGCAGCGAGGGCTAAAAGGGCCTACCATTCGCCCCAAAACAACATTACGGAGTATACACGGTGACCGAACATACCATTGAAGGGCCGTTCTTCGCACAGACCAAGCTACCGACAGAGCATGGCATTTTTGACGTTCGCGTCTACAACCACCAAGGCAAGGAGCACCTGCTGATCTCCATGGGAGACATCGTCGGTGTGGACGTGCTGCCCATCCGTGTGCACTCGGAGTGCTTGACGGGTGAGGTCCTGGGTTCGCTGAAATGCGATTGCAAACCACAACTCCACGCCGCCTTAGATGAGGTTGCTCGACGAGGGTTTGGTGCGGTCTTGTACTTGCGCCAAGAAGGCCGAGGTATCGGACTCGGCAACAAGATCAGAGCATATCGACTCCAGGAAGATGGGGTAGACACAGTAGATGCCAATCGCCGTTTGGGCTTTGGCGATGATCTAAGAACTTATGAGATGGCTGCGCACATGCTGCTCGGCATCTCAGTGCACACCGTGCAGCTCATGACCAACAACCCCGCCAAGATCGAGGGCCTCGAAAAGCACGGCATCCGAGTCATGGGACGCATTCCGATCGCTGTGGGTGAAAACCCCGTGAATGCGGACTACCTTCAAACAAAGCGTGACCGGATGGGTCACCTCCTCGCCGACAATCGCCGTGGCGATCTGACTGGCGCCGTCGACGAACCGCGATTCGCCCTCGCCTAGAACGGCGAGCCCACTCGTTATGAGCAGCGATACAAACGGCCAGACGTCAGACTCCATGTCCAATTTAGCGTGTTTGGTCACGGTGGCCATCAGCCTTGTTGGCATCGTTGTTTTGGCATATCTGGGCGGGCACCAGCAGATTGATGGCGCACTCATGCAGCTCGCCGTCGTCGCCGTCGCGATCCAGTGGGTCGCTTTCCTTCCAGCTGTCATGTGGCGCACGGAGATGTTCTACGACATTGTCGGGTCCGCTACGTTTATCGTCCTCGTTTGGGCAGCGGTATATCTGAAGCCCAGTGGGCCGCTGACCACACCACAAGTCATCCCGGCCTGCCTCGTCACGGTCTGGGCCCTTCGCCTGGCAACCTTTCTCGGGCGACGTATCAAGAAAGTCGGTAAAGACGGCCGCTTCGACGACATCAAGACCAATGGGATCAAGTTTTTCATGTCTTGGACACTCCAAGCGCTCTGGAACTTTCTAACGGCGCTTCCGGTGTTGCTTGTGATTCTTGCACCGGATGGCCCCGAAGGCGTCGGATCGATCCACATGATTGGCTGGTCCATATGGCTACTTGGATTTTGTATCGAGGTCATCGCTGATCGACAGAAAAGCATCTTTCGGGCACGTGGTGACAGCGCTTCGAGGTGGATCGATACGGGGCTGTGGGCCCGCGCACAGCACCCGAACTATTTTGGAGAGATCACCCTTTGGACGGGTCTGTTCATCGCTGGCACATCTACGTATGCAGGCGGTGAATGGGTCGCATCCATTGCACCTGTGTTCGTGTATATTTTGCTGACTCGTATCAGCGGGATTCCGATGCTGCGGGCGCGCGCTCAGGCGCGCTGGGGAGACAACCCCGAATATCAGGCCTACATGGCCAAAACGCCAATGCTCCTCCCCCTCGGACGGCGATGAGTATGCCGTTATCAATGCACCTTATGCCAGGGTATCAGCCACGCGCCCACCACAGAACGGCGCCAGGAGGCTTGAGATGACAAGCGAAAAGCTGTGTGGCTTTGACCACCCAATTCGGGTACTCGTTGTCGGCGCAAGAGATGGCATTGGTAAGGCGTTCCTTGACGAATTGGAGCAACACCCGCTCGCCAAAGTCGTATTCGCGTCGTCAAGGCACCCCGACTTTGAGTTACGGCGAGAAGGAAACCTGACTCTGGATATCACTGACGCGAGTCGCTGCGAGGCGATCAGTCAGCAGATCAAGGAACGCGTCGGCGGGCTCGATTGCATTATCAACTGCTCAGGCCTACTCCATGGGAGTGACTTCGGGCCGGAGCGAACGTGGCGTCATTTCGATGTGGAGACGATGACGAAAGTGTTTTCAGTCAACACCTTTGGCGTGGGCCTGCTGCTGAGATACTTCATGCCGCTTCTACCACGCCGAGGACGCGGGGTTTTCGCGTCGTTGTCGGCACGCGTGGGCAGTATCAGCGACAACCGGCTGGGTGGCTGGTACAGCTACCGTGCATCCAAAGCGGCCCAACATATGTTCATACGTTGCGCTTCGATCGAAGCAAAGCGTAGCCTACCCGACGCGCTCTGCGTAGCCCTGCATCCCGGTACAGTCGATACTGAATTGTCTGCGCCATTTACCCAGCGAACGCCACCCGAGCGACTCTTCTCACCAACCCAAAGTGCACGTTATCTGTTGGATGTGCTCGATGGGCTGACCGTAGAAGACACCGGCCGGGTATTCGCCTGGGACAGCACCCCCATTGAGTATTGAGGATATGTGGACATGAGCGCCCCATGGATCGACATCTGTTTGACCATCAACCTGGTGTGTACGTTGTATATGGTGGGTCTCATATGGTTCGTACAAGTGGTCCATTATCCGTTGATGGCCAAAGTGGGTGGTCAAGGCTATGAGACCTATCAACAGGCGCATATGCGCCTGACCACCTGGGTTGTGGGACCACCGATGCTACTCGAAGCAGGGACAGCCCTCGGTCTCGTTCTATTGCTCCCGATGGGCGTGCAACTGAGCCTCGCATGGCGCGCGTTCAGCATTCTCATCTTGGTTTGGCTCACGACCGCCCTGTTCTCAGTACCGGCTCACCAGCGTCTGTTACAAACCTTCTGCCCAAAAGCCCACCGCCGCCTCGTCCAAACAAATTGGTTGCGTACGCTTGGCTGGACAATACGCGCCGTGATCGTGGTCTGCATTTATCGTTATCATTACGCGTAAGTCACTCCGTTGAGCCGCCCTAATGCGGCGGACCGAGAGCGTCCCACGAGGTGTGAAGGTCAGCTCAACCGCTTGGCCGTCCCCGACGCATGGGTCCACGTCTGCTCCCGTGTCGAACAAAGACATCGCGCGCCTCATCTCGCGCGCCCTTCTGGCGACGAATGCCGTAGATTCTTTTCTTGGCGGCGGCCACAGCCTTTTTGTGTTCGACGATCGGCTTTGGATAATCCACGCCGATGATACATCCAGCTGCCTGTTGTACATCGAGCGGCATCAACTCAGGCTGTGGTAGAAACTCAGACGGCACACCCGCCAGCTCTGGCACCCAATGTCGGATGAAATCGCCTTCTGGATCCTGGTCGATCACCTGCTTGATCGGCGAATAAATCCGCACCGAGTTGATACCCGTTGTACCGCTCTGCATTTGAGCTTGGGAATAATGGATGCCAGGCTCATAATCCACAAACTGCCGCGCAAGAAAAAGTGCTGTTGGACGCCAGTGTAGCCATAAATGATAGGACGCAAAGGACATCAACATGGCGCGCATTCGGAAATTGAGCCAGCCGGTCGCCACAAGGCTACGCATGCATGCATCGACCATCGGGTAGCCTGTCTCACCTGCGCACCAAGCCTCATAGAATGACTGCCGAAAATGGTTCTCACGCATGCCGTCGTAGACCCGTGCCATATTTTCAAACTCAATGCTCGGCTGACTCTCTAGTTTTTGCATAAAATGGCAGTGCCAGCGAAGCCGCTTGCTGAAGCTCGCGAGAGAGTCAAGCCAGCCATCTCCCTTGGATCGATTCATGCGTCGACTCGCCCGCAGTCGCTGCTGCCTCGCTTCGGTCATCTGCAAGATCATGCGCATTGAGAGCGAGCCGTACGCGAGATGCGGACTGAGCCGACTGCAACTGGTGACAGCGCTCAATGGACTCGACATCTCGAATCGATAGTTCTGGCCACGAAGGCTCAAAAACTCATCGAGGGTGCGATGACCTTCTATCATACCGCCAACCTGGACGTGAATTCGCTGCCGTTCAGTCAGTCCGAATACGGCGGGCTCTCGTATCGATCCCGACTCTCTCATCGGTACGCAATTGATCGTGTCGGGCTCATCCCACATCGGCCGTCTCATAAGTTCATTCCAACGTCCGGACCAGCCGTTGCGGTCACTCAAGCGTCGAAACACGCCGTGCTGCAAGTACTCCCGCCATTCTACGTTGTGCTCACGGGCCCAAGCCTTGACCGTCAGGTCGCGCCGAAAGGTAATGTCATTACCGGTCTCCTGATGACTATGCAGCACACCGAAGCCATATTCCTTGTGCAACGACTGGAGCACGCTGACAGCATCGCCCATCCTTATAACCAGCTCACCGCCGAGCTCACGTAAGCGCTCCCGTAGGTCCACCAAACATTGGTTTGTAAATCGCAAGTGAGCTGCATCGTAATCTTCAGCGCCGATCACATCCGGTTCGTAAATATAGAGGCATATCAATGTGCCCTGGCTCGCCGCACGCGCCAAGGCTTCATTGTCCTCCGTGCGGAGATCGCGCTTAAACCAGATGAGATGATTCATTTGGAAGGGTCCCCAGCGGCGATTGCCGGATCCGTCATGCCGAGGGCAGCCATCACATCAGCCGCGACCTGCGCATCTTGGGCCTGCTTTTCCTCGGAGCGTTTGCGACATGACCCCATCACCAAGCTGAGCCTAGGGTTCGACGATAAGGTCTCTTCATGACGTTTCAAAAAAGCCCAATATAACGACGTCATCGGACACGTTGTCTTTGGACAGAACTGACATCCCTTGCAATAGTCGCTCATTTTATTGACGTAGGCAGACCCGGATACATACGGCTTCGTCGTCATCAGTTCACCCAGGCCGAACGTGCCCATGCCAATGACGTTCGGTTCAACGACCCAGTCGTATGCGTCCGTAAAGGCAACCCAAAACCAGTCGCTCAGTTCGCGCGGCGAGACGTCGAGCAAAGTGGCCCAATTAGACAAGATCATCAACCGATTGATGTGATGGGTATAACCGTGCGTCCAGACCTCCCCTACGACATGGTCTAGACACTTAAAACCACTCTCCTGCCCCCAGAACGCAGCTGGTAGCGGCTGGTTAGCACCCAAGAAGGATGGTGCTTCGGGTGTTTGGGACATGCGCCTAAATTCGTCGTCGACATCTCTGAGTCCAGCTGTCTCGCGATGCACATGCCGCACAAACTCTCTCCACCCAAGCACCTGCCTGACAAAACCCTCTTTGCTGTTTAAGGGAATATCGAGCGCCAGCACATCTGATACAACGGTTCTCGGCAAGAGGCGCCCAAGGTTCATTAGACTGGAGATGTTGGTATGAAAAAGGAAGACATCCTTCGTGCTCATCGCGTCTTCGTAGGGGCCGAAGAAGGTCATACAATGAGCGCAAGCCCAAGCCCAAAGGGCGTCTGCATGCTCACGCGTACTCGGCAACGCAGAGCGGTCTAGGCACCCCGGATGGTCACCAAACTCCAGGTCGATGAGCTCACAGACTTCTCGAGTGACATCGGTTAGCTCGAAGCTCGGTCGCGATGGTGCGGCGGGCTGCCCGTTCCATGGCTTTCGATTATCAGCGTCATGGCTCCATTTGCCGCCAACCGGCTTACCGTCGGTGTCGAGCAGGACTTGGTATTGTTTGCGCACGTGCCGATAGAAACGATCCATACGCCACTTACGATGTTTTCCCTGAGACCGGATGAAGTCGTCGTTCTCCGTCAACCAAAAAGGGTTTCTACTCGGGGTAATCACACCATCTGCGAGGAGTGGCTGAAGGTTCTGTCTCAGCTCATACTCGGCCGGCTCCATAACGGCGATAGAGCCAAGCTCACCGCTGAGTTCGCGTAGCACGTCCCCGTAGCTTCTGGTGTCGAAGACATACTTCACGTGATACCCACGGCGCGCGAGCTCAAGGGCGAAATGTCGCTGATTCGAGAGGAGTAAAGCCAGCTTTTGTTTATGATACTTCCGCTGGCTGGGCTTCCACTTCGTCTCGATCAAGATAACGCCTAAGGTACTCGGATCTGCCTCAGCGAGGAGGCCAACGTCCGCGTTGAGCTGGTCGTACGGTACGTAGACGAAGGCATGTGCATCACGTGGTGGGTTGATGGCTTTCAAGCGGTCACAAAATACGCTCACGGAGGTCTCCAGAATGCATGTTCATACAGGATTCGAACACACACCCGAGGGTGGCAGGTATCACGCAAATTAAAGTGGTCAAATCTATCGAGGAAGACAAATCAACGCCATCCAAGGTCCGGAGGGTGTGGGCAAACGATACATGGAAGCGCGGGTGATGCAGCTAACGCTGCCCTTCTCGATGGTCGCGTAATGCTTTTTTTTCAAATAGATGCGCTGAATAGTTCGCCATTATTTTGAGCTCTTTGGCGGAAAAGCGTCTGTCTGAGATCGGCGGGTAAGTCCGTTTTGTTTTGTTCATCAAACTGACGACCTCTTTCGAGTGCGGCAGTGAAAAATAGTGTCCGAGTTCGTGGGCTAAGACCATCACGCCTGCGATGCGAGACAGAAAGATCCAGCGCTTACGCATCCGCGCTTTCGGGTCACGCCAATGAACACCGCGAATTTGCTCTCCCGGGATGTCGATGTCATCGAGTCGGTCCACAATAAAGAGATTGATCGCGCCACTCTCCAACCGTGCATGTTCGCGACCCATTCGAGTCCGCTGGCGGCGCGTCTTCACGTGACTGTCCACGCGGTCAAAGTGATGCACAGACCCCCTGAAGAAACAAAGACCGATGGGCAAAAACAGCCGATTTGCTTCATCGAACTGTCTCCTGAGCCAATGGTCACCACCGGTTTTCGTTTGGTGATGAGCGCCTCGAGGCAAGTGCACCTTGATCTCAACCACCTTCTGGTCATCCTGACATATGGAATTCAGACGCTGTTCGGATACAGATTTTTCTGCAGCGGCTGGCTGGAGCCAACACAACGCGACGATAATTAAGATTCGGCTCCGCATGTTAGAACGCCCGTACTTTGAAAGGTAGCCAAGGCCATGATGATACCAAATGGGCGTCCTGCAACCTATAAACGTCTGCAAAAGCACCTCAGCCGTCGGAAAAAACACCGAAGCAAGCATCACAGTGAATGGGAAATAGTCGGGGGGTCAGACGCTGGTATCTGCGTGGGGGGCTGTTTGACCGGCCCATCACCGAGCGTGATGGGCCGAAATCAATTCAGCGAGCTGCTGGCCGGTCGATGATCGATTCATCGGAGGTACGACCATCCTCGTCGGACCGCTCATCGGAAACACGCTCGGTATCGTCCGGGGTACGCTCATCGGTGGCCGCTGCTGTGCGGCAAGGACCGGCCGTGATGGACAGAGCAAATGCCCCACCACGACGCTGATTGGTATCCACAAAGATGAAGAAGCTGCGGTCATTTTGCGCACGAATTTGCACTTGCGATAGGCCTGTGCCGTCGCGCCGGTCGTCATTACATGCGATCTCAGCGCGCGAGGCTTGGCACCGCGCCTCCCGGACATGGAGGACGGTGTCAAATCGTGCCGCGACAGTCGAAATACAGTAGGCACCGCTCATCTCTGGCTGGAACTCGATCAGAGACTCGGGACCCATCCCACCGCATGTACCAAAGAACTGGTTTGACCCACCAGTGGAGCTATCACCGCGGACGCTGGTCGGGCCCGTTACCACAGGGTGTCGTTGCTCGCATACATTTCCTGGAGTCGATGGTTCAACACAGATGCCGCGCTCACACTCAAGGCCTCTAGGACAATCTCTGTCGCTGCGGCAGCGCTGAACGACTGGCTCGACACATTCCCCATAGTTACAGATTTGTCCGTAGGGGCAATCAGCGTTCGTTTCACAGCCAGCATCTGGGTCGCTGACACAATCACCGTCGATACAAATCAGGTCACCTGGGCATTCAACGTCTTCACAAGGATCAGCATTGACGTCGATGCACTCGCCCTCGACACAGCTCAAGCCTTCAGCACAGTCTGCGTCGGATTCACAGTCGGGCTCGGCATCCTGGCACAAGAAGGTATCGAGCAAAAATGCGCGACGCTTGGGCAAGAATGTATTGATCAATGCCGGAGACAAAGACCCGTCGGTGTCAACGTGCTTAAAAGCGAAAGCCATAGCCGGCCAATCAAGGTTCGGCGAGATCGGTCGGTTGGATGAATATTGATGACACCCACCACAAGACATCGCACCCAAGCGATTGAGCACATGCTCGCTCGTCAGCTCCGACGGGGCGATACCAAAGGTGTTGACGAGGCGGTCATCGATCTCATCCCGAAGCGCTTGATCAGCCACCGCCATCGGATCGTCGGCCAGCCCCTGCGCATTTGATGTAAACTGCGCAAACTGATTTCCAATAGCGGGTTCAAAACCCGTCAAGATGTCATCGATATTGGTCATACCGCTGAGCTCTGGCTGCAGAAGTAAGGGCAATTGCACGTCGAGTAAATCAGCGACAAAATCATCACGCATAGTCACTGGAATGCCCGCGTTTGCCGCGGCTGCAGCATTGAGCAGCGCGCTGATGGGGTTGCCTTTGACCGTGTCTGGAATCAACTGGAGGGTGTTTGTCCCATCGACGTTGGTCCTAAATTCACGGAGCTGCCAATTAAAGTCGATGAATTGATTTGTTCTGATCTGACCCATCAGGCCTTGGTAATTCGCGACGGTCACCACCGGTGGTAGTGCGACCACCTGACCTGTGACCGAGTTGGTCACCGAGACACCTGAGAGAAAGAAGTCTGCGAGCGCTTGTGCCCGTTGCGCATCTGTCAGAGCAGGGGACGCAAGGCCTGCATAGAAGTCGGCGACGGGCTGACATCCAGCGAGTCCGTCTGCGGGCGTCGGGTTGGGGTAGCGTGCTTCGAAAATCAGCGTGAAGTCCTGAAAAGGTACGGTCGTCAATGGAGAGCCCGGCTCAAGGCTATAGATGACCCGCTGCTCACCACAATCACTGCCGTCGGCGGGTGCCAAATCCAGTCGATTGAACACCGCGGTCGGGCGCATATCGATAACAAACTGCGCCGCGTCGATAGCCGCCTCGGCGTTTCTGACGTCGACGTCGACGCTGGAGAGGCCATAACTCGTAAACGCATCGGAGTTGACCATCGCGCTAAATCCGAACGAATCCAGCATGGTCTGAACAATCGCAGCCTGTCCGGCCGTTCCCGCCGTGTTCCCTGCATCCACCAGCAGCGCGTCGAGCGCGTTAGCCAGTGACAGGGGCCCTTCCAGGACGCCCGGCTGATTAAAGACCAGCGCTGGCCCAGCCGACGTGATGAGCTCTTCTGCGTCACACGGCGCTGTCGCAGAGCGGGGCGCGGGTCCGCTTGGACCTGACCGCCGCATTTGCCGAGGTCCCAATTGGCCACCCGGCGAGGGTGGCGATTGCGGTAGGCTCGGATCGACAGCGAGTTGAGCACGCGCTGTCTCCGGTGCGGCCACCGTATCATCACTGAGTTCATTGACCTCACAGCCGAAGGCGGCGAGCACGACGATGAAGAGAGTCAATCTTCGTCTGATGTGTTTTAGAATTTGCATATCAGTTCCCATCCCTATCTGTTTTTTCACTCTTGCGGCAGCGCATCTGGCGGGATGCGTCGCCTGGATTCTTGTCAATTGATGGGAAGGGGTAGTCGCAAGAGATGTGCCAGATAGTTAAGTGAGGAATATGACTTTAACCTCGGTTCAACGTTAGTTTTCGTGACTGACAAGAACATTTGACAGGCGACAATGTAGCTTGCCAGGGTGCGCTCTGACTTTGTGTGAATTGAGCTGCTGCGTCCAAAACGTTGAGACTCATTTGAGTGTACCGAACGAGTGACGACCCCGTATCGAGGTTCACCTAACGAATATCAAATCAAATGGCGGTCGTCCCAAAGCCGCCGCGTTCCCGTGACAGCCGGCTCGTCGGCAAATCGGTGGTGAATACTTGCGCTCGCTGACTGAACTTGTATAGGTGAGGAAATGACATCGAGCACAGGTACCATCAGCATGAACAAAACGACATCAATTTTGAGCGCTCTCATCGCACTTCTCTTGGTGCCCGTGGCGCTGAACAACTGGAATCAATTCGGGATATCGAGGGCCACAGACAAGCTGATTTCAGAGCACATGACCGCCGGCCAAGAGGCCATGGGCAAGGCGCGATTTCGAATCGCTGAAAAAGCTTTTGCTGAAGCACAAAAGCTTCGACCATCCGACCGTGCATCTGCATTTGGGTTGTATCGGGCACAAGCGAGCCGCATCGTGAATGCCAATGAAAGCCTCGACCGCGAGGGGGCGTATCGTCTCTTGTATCGGCTTGAAAAAATGCCCAAGCGCGATGCAGGACATGCCGAATTATATCGCCTTGCGCTCGCGAATATCTACGTCGCGCTCAATCAAACGGAAGCCGCCAAAGCCGAACTCGACGCCGCGACCGGTGCAAAAAACGCGAGCACCAAAGCTTGGAGTATGCGCGGCGCTTTTGAATTCCGAGCAAAGGCATTCGACTTGGCGCTCAAAAGTTTCGAGAAAGCCTTTTCCTTAGACGAGAAAAATGGGTCGGCACGACTCGGGCTCGGCATGGTCTACAAGGCTCAGAAGAAGTTTAAACAGGCGAGCGATGAGTTGGCGCGTGCCACTGAGCTGCTCGGCGGGGCGAAGTCATTTTATGAGTTAGGGGATACTCAGCTGCAAGCTGGCACCTACGATGCCGCCTATCAATCGCTGAGTGCGGCGGCGAAGGCACATCCCAAGGCATCTAGCGATGCAAACTTACTCGCCCGTCTTGGCGTATCGGCCTTTAAGGTGAATCGGTTTGATGAAGCCGTGCGATATCTGGCTGCCGCCTTGAAGCTCGACAAGAAAGTCGACACAGCGCTGAACTTAGGGATCGCCTACCAGAAGATTGGCAAGCATAAAGAAGCCGCTCAGAGCTTGTCGACATTAATCAAGGCTGACCCAGCGCATCCAGAAGGACACGCCTATCTGATGAAGAGTCTCGTCCAGCTCAATCAAGTGGACGCTGCAAGACAACTCGGACGGCAGTACCTTGCACGCGCACAGAATCGACCAGCGATGCAAAATGGCGCGGCATTGATTCGCAATGTCCTCACGCAACTCCGACCAACCGTTCAGCAAAATCAACCGGTGGGCGCGCCTGCCCCACCGCCAAAAGCTCGCTGAAAGCACGGCGCAAGACATCGACCCCTACCCCGTCCCGCAAGTTGCATAAGCATGTCACCACCCGTGAGCTGAGAGCGCTTCGCATCTCAAGTCGGCACATGGCACAAAAACTCGACCTGTATTGAGGCGAGCTTTGACAAATGCCTTGACAGTCAGTGCGCCGACCACTAATTAAACAAACGATTAATTAATTATAGGCAAACACCATGGCTCGACCGGCAAATGCAAATGCGGCCCAAACACGGCAGCGTATCATCGACGCGGCATCTTATCTGTTTGCAGATAAAGGACGCGGTGCAACATCTGTGCGTGAGATTGCTGATCGAGCACAGGTTAACAGTGCGATGATCAGTCATTATTTCGGTGGCAAAGATGCACTCTACGATGACTGCATCAAATGCCTCTATAAGGAACTCGAGGTTGGACAAAGTGTGCTTGAATCCGCTTTGGCGTTGGGCATAAAGCTGCCGGACGTGATCGCAGGCACGATGAAGAATGCCATCGTTTTCGCGAGAAAGAATCGCAGTATGATTCGCCTGGTGATGCGCCATGTGCTCGACCGAGGTCAACTCGATCCTGGACGCCGTGACTCAGTTCTCATGCCGTTTTTGGATCGTGCAAGCGCTGCTTTACGCCCGCACTCGAGTCTAGATGAACAACAACTCAAGATGGGCTTGCAGAGTCTCATCTTTCTCACCGTTCGTTATGGCTTAAGCTCCGATGAGGAACTACAAGCCCTGAGTGGTTTAGACGATTTTACAACAGCGATTGGGCAGCACCTAGGGGCGGCAAGCATGTCCCTGCTCGGTCTGAAAGAGGCACACTAGAATGCATGCGACCAGCCAACACATCGACGATATTGAGTCCGCGATCGATGCCTTGCCACTCGACACGCGATTCGAACTCGGCTCCGAGATTACCGACATCCAAAGGGCGTTTCTCGACCGGCATGGCTATCTCATATTTGGCGGCGTCGCCACAGCTGATGAAGTGGCCAAAATCAATGCCGAAGTCGACCGAATTGAGTCAGATTGGGTGACCGAAGGCCGTACGAGTGTCAACGGGGTACCCATATTCAAGGGGGTTGGGCTCGAAGAGAAGCCGATGATGCAACGCATTCCCTTCTCGTCATGCTTCTCCGATTATATCAAGGAGTTTATCCGCTCTGAGCGATTCGAGCCGGTTCGGAGATTAATCGGCGATGACGTTCGTATCGGTGATAGCGAGAAAGATGGCTGCGTGGTCAACACCTACGTGAACGTACCGGGTAGCGTCTATCCAAAGCTCGGCTGGCACACGGATGGTTTGAGAGACCTCTTCTATCTCCGGATGCCAAAACAAATGCTGAATGTGGGCATACATCTCACAGACTGCCCTGCATCGAACGGTGGTCTTCGGCTGCTCCCTGGCACACACCAACAGGGCTTTCTCAAGATGTGCTTTCATAAGCTCTACTTTGTGGACCATCGGCCGGATCCAGATGAAATTACAGTGGAGACACGAGCGGGCGACCTCACGATCCATGACGGCCGGCTCTGGCATCGCGTTCAGCAATCACCCAATACAGGTGCTGCGAGCAAGCGACGCAGCATGTATGTCCCTTACCTGACCGATGAGTTTCAGCCCAAACACGAGTCGAGCAAGACACCTTTCTATCATCATCTTGGTGCGATTGGCCGCAAGCTCAAGCTGATGCGCCGGCGGTGAGTCCGGCTGACGCGGTGTAAAGAAATGAGTCACTCAACGGGCAGGCTTAAGAGGATATGGTGCAGCGCTGGCTGTGCCGTGCAGTGCTGTGCCGTGCAGTGCTGTGCCGTGCAGTGCTGTGCAGTGCTGTGCAGTGCTGTGCAGTGCAGTGCTGTGCAGTGCTGTGCAGTGCAGCAATAAAGCCTAAACGCCCACCAGTAGACAGATGATCGGGTTTATTTTAGCGGTTTGTGTGCGTACACTCATGTCTGGGCGCCATTACATCTCCGAGGGCATCAAGTATGAAGACCCCTTTTGCATACATTCATGTCCTCTTTGTTTTGCTGGCTGGATGCTCCTTCGACGCAACACCCAGTGAGTCTACGCTCACAACCAGTGATGTGGACGGCGCGACACAAAACCTCGACACCTCGGTTCCAGACCTTGCAGTG
>JBMHDS010000130.1:0-11927 GCA_049889275.1 Bradymonadia bacterium
TAAATCTGCTGTGTCCACAATCGAGTCGAGTACGCTCTGGTCGGTAACGGACGCCATGTCCATGGTTGTAGGTGAACCCGCTACAGTCTCGCCATCGCACGCGAGGAGACCGACTGTGATCAGCCAAAGACCCAAGTTGAGATGACCAAGTCTGCGTACCATCCGCTTTACTAAAACCCCGTTGCTTGGTTGATTGATGCGCCCGAACCGTGAGCGGAGACGCCTACGTCCGTCCAAAACCATCAATCCTCTACCAACTGCATCTACCTATGGCACAGACACGGTGGTAAGTCGCCTGCAATTTGGTTAGCCTCGAAGTCGTGTCTCGAGTGGAGTCGTCGAAGAATATGTGTATTCGATTTTCATTGATGTGTTTGGTGCTCGCGGGTCTGGGCGCCTGTAGTACAGATGAAAAAAGTGGGCGTTCATCTGCTCTAAAGGCCGATTGCGGTGCGTCATCTGCGCCTTGTTTAAACGATGTTGGACCATCTGCGAGCGCTTGCGGTGATGCAGAAGACTGTGGGGCGCAGGGCTGTACAGACCGGCCCTGCGCAGCGGGTACTTCCTGCATAGCCGACGCTGACTGTTCGAGCGGACGTTGCCTTGATGAGCGCTGCACGACGGCGAGTTGCGAAGATGGCATTCAGAATGGCGCTGAAGAAGACATTGACTGCGGCGGGCAATGTGCGGCGTGTGAGGTAGACGACTGCGCTGGGACCGACTGCATGCCGTCGGGTGGGGCCCCCTATCCAGAAGGGCCCTATGGAGACGCGGTCGGCGATGTGGTCGATAACCTCTTTTTCATGACCGACAAAGGTGATGAGACGAGCTTTGGGTCTATTCGTCAGTCTGCTCAGAGCGGTCTACTGGTGATCTTCAGCACAGCGGCTTGGTGCGGTCGCTGCGCGGGTGATATGCCCGATTTGATCGCGCTGCACGAGGCATATAATGCCAGTGGATTACAAATGAGGGTGTCGCTCTTCGAGAGCGCCGAATATGACCAGCCTGCGGCGCGCGACGCGCAGATCTACCAGCGCGGCAATCAGCTACCCTTCGATGTGTTAGTCGATGCAAACGCCCAATTGCATCGTTTCTTCGATGACTTTTCGCTGCCGATGGTCATGGTGGTGGAGCTCTCGACGATGCGCTTGCTGTATGCAAAGATTGGCTGGCAGCGCGCAGAGGTTGATGGCTTGGTGAGCAGTCACTTGAACGATGAGTGAGTACCTTTGAGAGGCATAGGACGGACACGGTGAAACAGCTTGGCGCAAGTCTAACATCGCTGATCGAGAGTGAGGTTGAACTCGACCGCCTGTTGATGGCACTCGGGCAGTATGTCGCCCGCCGAATCGGCTCAGAGCGGGCCACCATTTGGCTGGTCGATGGCGGCTCCCATGAATTGTTCAGTCACATCGCAGATGAGCCACAGATCGACGAACTACGAATCAAAATCGGACAGGGGATCGTTGGTCGATGTGCGAAGACTTCGAAGGTCGTGGTGCTCTACGATGTTCACAGCGATCCTGATTTTGAAGCACATGTAGACCAAACCACCGGCTTTCGAACACGAAGTATGTGCTGTGTCCCTATCGGCGATGATAAGGGGCAGCTGATGGGCGTCATTCAGGCGCTGAATCTCAATCTTGAGAAGCCACGGGCTGAGGTCATCGAGGTCCTCAACCAGATGGCCGCGGAGCTTGCAGACGCTGTGCGCTTTACGAGCTTAAGGCCAGATTCAGACAAGGGTGGCGTGACCGTCAGAGGGCGCTTTAATCACATCGTTGGCAGCTCGCAGCCGATGCAAGAACTCTACGATGGCATTCAACGGGCAGCCGCAGTGGATGCCACCGTCCTGCTCCTCGGTGAAACGGGTACCGGCAAAGGACTTTTTGCCCGCGCAATCCACGTCAATAGCCCTCGCTGTGTCAAAGATTTTGTCTACGTCGACTGCACCACATTGCCTGCGACGCTTGTGGAGAGTGAGTTGTTTGGCCATGAGCGAGGTGCGTTTACTGGCGCCGACGCGCAGATGGTGGGCAAGGTCGAGGTCGCCGACGGCGGCACACTGTTCATAGACGAGGTTGGTGAGTTACCGTTGCAGCTTCAGAGTAAGCTCTTACGGTTCTTGCAGGATAAGGAGTTTGAGCGCGTCGGCGGCAGAAAAACGCTCAAGAGTGATGCACGCGTTGTCGCTGCGACCAATCGCGATCTACCGCAAATGGTCAAAGATGGGACCTTCAGGGCCGACCTCTATTATCGGTTACGCGTCATCGATGTCGAGTTGCCCGCACTCAGAGCGCGCGGTCCGAGTGAGATACGTCTACTCAGTGAGCATTTCCTCAGCGTCTTTCGGCAAAAGTTTAAGCGACCGCAGCTGCGCTTTGGTCAGGCTGCGGCCCATGCGCTGGCATCGCACCAATGGCCGGGTAATGTCCGAGAGTTAGAGCATACCATCGAGCGCGCGGCGGTGTTGTGTCGCACGGACGAGATCAACCCTGGCGATCTGGGACTGGTTGACCAGGCAGAGGTTGCGATTACCGATGCGATGATTGGCGTGCATGGTTTCAGCGTGGGCAGCGAAGACACGCTGCAGGATGTTATTGAAAAGTACGCGGCCTATGTGGTTGACGACGAGGACGGCAATCAATCAGCTGCTGCAAGGCGCCTCGGCATCAGCCGAAACCGACTCAGTCGGATTCTGACCGACAAGTAGATCCAAGCGACGCTATGGGACGTAGGAACCACACTCGAACCTAACTTGTTGAATCACGAACATGCATGGCGCATGGCTGTGTGTCATCGATTTTCACTCAGCCAAATGCTCAGTGAGCGTAGCGCATCGCTGTGTTTGTGGCGTTGTCGATGAGGCCTGCTCCAACGGTGGGCTCGGGTAGGAAGGCGCCGTTTGCTCAATGGACAAGCGCGTGCAGTCAATGAAAGGCGCTTTCCGCTGGGAACGAGAGACGTCAGCTCGGTGTGAGCCTGATGAGAAAGCACGCTAAGAACCGCTACAAGCACACCCGGTCGCGCGTCAAATCTTCGGGGCAACCACCATTTTCTGCGGTCCGCGCGGAGCAGATTCGCGGGCATTGCTGAGAGCCTAACGGAATCACCTCGCAGCTGCCGTTTTGCCAGCGGATATCCGCGATCTCCCAGAACTCGGTATTGAGCCCACCATTGTTGTCTGTCGCCTCCAAAATCATTGGGCCAAACTGCTCGATGACGCCGTCACCACAGAAAATACGCACCGTGACAGTGGACGCGCCATAGCCATCATCATCGTAGTAATGCACGCCGAGTCGATAGGTGCCGTTCCTGGGCGAGTTGATGTTGAGATTTTCCGGTCCGAGTCCATCGACATCGTCCAAGTCGAGCCTTGGGTCGTCATTGTCGAGGGGCGCTGACCACTGTACCTGCGGTGGAGGGGGCACATTGGGATTGGCGTTGAACTCAGCGATTTGGGCGCGACACGCGGGCTCATCGTAGGTGTCGCAGACTTTGCAATTCATGTAGTAACAGTCGTCGCCGCTGGGGCCGGCGTCGAACCATTGCCCATTGGGACTGTTCAGCAAGTGCAGGTCGAGGTCTGTCGGATCATTAGCAGCGCCAACATTCCAGACCATCTCTACTCGCAGGCCATCGTTCGACTGTGTGTTGATCCGCGTCTGGCAGCGGCCTACGCTGCCTCTTTGGTCGCGCACCGTGAGCTCTAAGACATACTCGCCTTGGAGATCGACGAAGACGAGGGTCTCGAGCTGGTCATTTGGCTCAGGCGTCGCAGTTGAGCCTGGCGGTTTGCTTACAATCGCCCAACTCGCCGCCGCCATCGGGTCGCCGTCAGGATCATCATAGCCGCCGCGAAGCGTATAATTCGCCAGTGGAGGGCCGAATTGATCCGGAGGACAGATCGCACGCGGTGCCCCATTGTCGCCACAACCGCCTTCGACGTTATCGATGATGCCGTCGCAATCGTTGTCTTGGCCGTCACAGACCTCAGCGCTTGGCAACACATAACCTCGGCACTCCCCATAGACCTCAAGGCGGCAGCCTTGCGTACCGGCTCGACAGGCTGAGTCGGGTGATGCGAGGTCTTGCGGATTACCTGGATAACATGGCTTTTCGGGTACCTGGCAAAGACAGTCTTCATCCACCCTCTCGTCGCAATCATTGTCGAAGTCATCGCAGAGCTCGCGCTGATTTGGATCGCATGCGGCAGGCCGAGGCTGGGTGGTTGCGTCGGCGGTCGGACCACCCGTGTTTGTGCCGCCGTCGCTGCGGCTGGGTATCCAAGAGCCGCGTCCGCTATCCACAAGATCGGGTATAGGAGAGCGACCACGGGCCGACGTGCCCGAAGACATCTCGTCGGCCACTCCAGGATCAGCGCAGGCAAAGGCCCAGAGAAGGGTGAAAAGCAGTGTGGGTATTCGGTAATTGTCCAACGTCATCCCTCCAAACAGTCGGCTGTAATGCCCCCGGCAGCCACTTATCGAGTATCTACGGCTTAGAGCACGAGCGCGAGCGAATTCACGTGCGCGGCTTGGTCTTACGTAGATGCGAGCCCGTGAGACTGCATGAAAGGTGCCAATGTTTGAACCATCTGAGCGAGGCGGTCTTCAGGTTGGCGCCGGGTTTAGTTGTGCTGCGCACGCCTCAGTTTGAGGCGCTCAGGCGACACATTCCCGCCAGGGGAAGGTCGCACAGTCTGCCTGGGTTGCACCAGGCACCATGGAGTGCTGCGGAGCCCACACTGTTCGAGCGGCCCGTCCCGAAAGGCGTTGCACTCTCAATCACAACGGTCAAAGCTTGCACTTGGATTTTGGCGGCGACCTTAGAAAGGTGGGATACGTGGAAAAACGCAGCGGATTTTTAGACACATTAATGGCTTTGCCGGCGGGTGGGCAGTCCAAGGTTGCAAAGTTTGTGTCGTTACAGGGGATTTTCTACATGGTGGTTGGCGCTGCCATGTCCGTTTGTCCGAGCGGCCTTTTAACGCTGATCTCGGGTATGCCAGCGGAGCAGCTCGGCTTGGTTCGAGTATGCGGTTTCATGGTGGTGCTCATCGGCTGGTTTTACTTCTTCGGCGGGCGCACGGGTGCAGACTCATTCGCCATGGCCACGGTTGCCGACCGGCTCGTGGTTCCCATCGTCTTGATGGCGATGGTTTTCCTTGCCGACGTGAGCCTCCAGCTCGCAGCGCCCTTCGCGGTGCTGGACCCGATCCTTGCGTTTTTTACTTGGCGCGCCTGGCGCAGTGAATCGATTGGGTCATAGCGTCTTTAACGCCCGAATCAGCGCAAAAATGAACCTCTACACATGCGCCGATTGGGGGCTTTCAGGCTGGCCCTAAATGCTGGAGGTGGGTCATGTGCCTTGTACCCACCAGGTGAAACCGCACAATGCAGGCTTTGCGGCGGCTGTGCTCATACCCCCAAATTGAATCGCCTAAGAATTCCTCTTTACGTTGAATTCTGGTTGAAAATGCAGCCGGCGACTCGGTGATTTCTGCTCTTGGTCACGTGCAAAATCTTTGAGCAGTGCCGAAGGCCGGATACCCATGAGTTTCTTGAATTCATTACTAAACGCTGCAGCCTCTGCATAACCGACATTCTTTGCGACATCTTGCACGGAGATTCCGTATTCCATAAGCCACATACCCGCGCGTTGAAGACGAATCCGACGGACAAAATCGCGGGGACTGGTGTGGGCAAAAGTGCGCACCGCGTCTCGAAGGCTCGATTCCGATACGGCCAGCTCTTTCGCCAGCATCCCGCGGGTAATGCTCGCCGCGGACACGCCACTGAGTACGGCGTAGGTGCCATCGTCTTGTTCGGTCGGCGGTGGTGAGGCGTTGCGTGCATAGAGCCAGAGCCGTTCAACGATATGCTGTGCTTCCGTCGTGCGCTCATCTCCGGTGCCACCTTGGTTTGCTTGCAAGGGGGCTATGGCACCTTCTAACAGGCGTGCGAGTTGCAACACCACTTCGCTGCGGTCGGCCGTGTATTGGGCCTGGCCGTGGTGGCCGCCGTTGCCGAGGCGCAGAAAGTGACTGAGCATCACCTGCTGTGTCTCCCAAGCCCGAGCGTCCCAATCTTGAATCACCCCATCAAGCCCACTGATGCTGCCCGCAGATTCCATCTCAAACCCGATGAATAAGCATTCGAGGGGTGCTTCGCCCGGTACCTGTTCGTAGCCGTGTCGGGCATAGGGTCTAACGAGCACGCTTTGCCCTGGCTTAAGACGATGTGGTTTGCCATCGATGACCACGTCGCCTGCACCATCAAGACAAATGACCCACAAGAAACGATAGTGAAAGTCGGGGCGTACATCGGTTCTCGGACATCGCGAAAACATCAGCACCTGGAAGGGGAGACCCGGTAGCTGGCCGGACACGCCGAGGAAGTCGTTCTTGGGGACAGGCAATTGGCGGGCGAGGGCCTTAATGGACTCAGGTACGCTCATCGACAAATTCACTCCTTGTGAAGACTACCCGCCTATCAAAGGACGCATGGCGCGCGATGACAATGGAAACCCGTAATTTGCTCGGAGAAATGTCAATCAGCGCAAGTTTCTTTACTGACCGCTCTTTGTCCCGTTGGTCACAAAAACGAGCAAAGTCTTAATATCGTCTTCGGGATGATGACCGGGCATGCGGAGTCTTTGCTCAAGGTTGCTGTGCTCATTCGGCATCCTTTGACTGTGCATTTCGCTTATCGAGCATGCGCTGGGCCGTCTTACTGGCAAAGCTGAGTGCGCCTGCGACAAAGAAGAGCAGCTGCGAACGCTGACGCTCAACGCGCACACGGGGCGCATCAGCGTAACTCTCAAGAATGTCAGCCTCGACCGTGTCGTGGCCAAAGCCCTTCTCGTAATTGACCCCAA
This sequence comes from Bradymonadia bacterium, assembly GCA_049889275.1. Taxonomy (GTDB): domain Bacteria; phylum Myxococcota_A; class Bradymonadia; order UBA7976; family UBA1532; genus UBA1532. The sequence continues at coordinate 6,880 of JBMHDS010000130.1, forward strand.
AGAAAATGCCCGTACCGTTACGCTTATAGCCAAGGCTCAACGCTCCGCCGTAGGTATCGACTTTGGGCGCGACATAGCGTGTACTCGCGGCCGGTACAGTCCGGGCGGCGCTTCGGTTGGTGTACGCACCCATTCGAATGGGCATCGCATTGACTATGAGGAGTTCGAGTCCGACCTTGGCGTTGATGAGCCAATCTCGATGCACGTTGACCGCTAATTGCTCGCGAACTAGGGCGACCTCCTCGTCATCGGCATCGGTCAGGTTCATTCTCCGGTAGTTGATGGGCGCCCAGACGTCGGTCGCGATAGCGACGCGAAACCGATTCGGCAGCGTATACTGCCAGCCTAAAGATAGACCCCATGGTGATGCCGTCTGCGCGCCTGTTTTGCGTGCAAAGTCATCGGCGGCCACAGCGTTTGCGTCGACGGTCTCCGGGTCGCCCGACCAAAGCTCAGTGACCGCGAGTCTGGCTTCCCCGTGTAAGCGAATCGACGGTGAGGTCACCACCAGCCCGAGGGCGGTACGCTGACTTGGCTGATAGGACAAGCCCATGCGCAGAAGCAGCCGCCCGTCTCTCACCTGCGTGGTGACCTGGCTATCATAGAACACCACCTGGTCGGGGGCGTTTATGAAGATCCGTTCATCTTGCAGACGTGTTTGCGTTCGTCTGTAGGTCGACCGCCGAGCGTAGAAGAGTGAAATGCCAAATCCGAAGCGGTCATGGAGCGCGAACGCGTAGCTCGGACCAAGCCAAGTCTCCCGGTCTTGGACGGTCCTGTTAAGCGCCATCAGAGAATCATGCTCTACGCCATTGTCATCGGTAAAATTTGGCCTGAAGGCGTTTTGAAAGCGTTGGTTTGTGCTCGTCTTTAAGTAGGTGGAGAACGCCACGCGGTGTTGCTTGTCGATGCGCAGCGTGACAACAGAGCTCGATGGCAGCGCCACATCGGCCTCCGAGATAAGGTCCTTAGGTACTTGCCCTTCAGAGCGCAGACCATCGCGAAGCACGAAGCGTTCGCGCCCAAGAAAGTGAATGGAGCCAGAGACAGCGCTGCGGGTCTGAAAGGCCAGTCCAGCGGGGTTATAATAGGTGGCCATCGGTGTGGTCGGTCGCGCAATGAAAGCACCGCCTGTACCGAGCGCTTCATCGCCATATCGAAAGTTTTCTTGGTTGTAGTCATCGGCCAGTACAGCTGTGGGCCAAAGCACCAGGACAGCGCCTAAGGCTAGCAGCCTCATGCCCCTCGATGACAGATAGGTTGCCAGTGCATGGGTGGCTCTATCGCTGTGTGTGCAAACGGTCATTGGGTTGACTGACGGCTCTCTGTCGTATTTCAGGTGGTTGAACCTTAGCGCAGACTAGATCACTTCGTCTTCTGTTAAAGCGCGTAAGGTGCGCGCGGTCCCTGAGCGCTTCACATCGTTTGGACGCGGACCTGTGCCGAGCCACGCGTCCCAGAAAGGAAATGTAAACGAAAACCAATAGTGCTCGTTCTTGTAGTGATGCCAACGGTGCAGCCGCCAGATGCGCCTGTAGTACGCTGATTTTGGCTTGTACTTGGTGTGCGTGAGAAAGTGCGTCCATTCATACAAGAGCGTGCTGAATGCGGCGGTGCCGAGCAGCGAACAGGCGTAGCCCACATCTCGAAAAATCAGGTAGCCCAAGCCAAAGAATACAAGCCCGGCTGCGACCACGTGCTGCAGGGGTAGGGGGATGCGGTCCATACTCTCAGGGCGTTCATGGTGTTCGCGGTGCATCTTCGCGAATAAAGGCTCGTAGCTAAAAGAACCAATGCGAATGGGTTTCATGTGTAGGAGCCAGCGGTGCATCCACCACTCTTGAAAGGGCCAGTAGACCACCACGGCGATGGCGATGAGCGCATCTTGCAGACCCAGCGCCTCACCGGTCACAAGACGGCCAACCCAAGCGCTCAACGCAATGGTCGTCAGCAGCCAAGGCGATGCCTCCGAGAAAAAGACTCGGCGCGCGTCTTGTAGCGTAAATTCAGACTTCACAACGATAACTCAAAACCACAACCCCGTCCTTTAGAGTATCGCACTCAAGAGAGATGTGCAGCGCTTTCTGTTTTTTTGGCCGCGCTCAGAGAAGCGAACGCAGAGAAACGGTCGCAGACAAACGGTCGCAGAGAAACGGACCCAGAGAAACGGACCCAGAGAAATGAAGGCAGAGAAACGGATGCAGAGAAACGAAGGCAGAGAAATGACGGCAGAGAAACGGATGCAGAGAAACGGACCCAGAGAAATGAAGGTAGAGAAATGGTCTCAGAGTTGGCATCGGGCGCGTGGCACTCAAACGAGGAACAACCGTCGATTGCCCAAATTGTCGGTCACCAGCGAAAAGGGGTGAGGCGATTTGGGCGATTGACCGGCCTGGGCTGGCAGGCAGAACGCAGCCGGAGCCCCACTATACAGAAAACCAAGATAAAGAGAATTGAGCAGGCTCGGGTAGAGGCCCCCAAATGTTTGGCCGGTATCTAAGGGCAGCTCACGGTCATGGACGAGGCGGGGTCGTCTACAACGCCCAGAGAACACGATGAGCCAGCGAGGGCATCGCACAAAGTCTGTGCGCACATGCAGGTGGTTGAATCGCTACACTCAGCCGGAAAAGGCGTACACGCGCCGGCCGCCTCACCGCGTGTTCTTACACAGACAAGACCTGCTTCGCACTGGGTGCCAAGAGCGCAGGGCCCGCCAGCCACTTCAAGGGCCGTGCAGCTGCCTTCGGGCGACTGTGTTGGGTCGTCGGCTCTACAATATTGCTGTGGCGTACATTCATCGTCTGTATAGCAGCGCCCATCACCGGCCATACCACCGGCGCCTCCAGCGGCCTCATCACCGCCGCTTGAGCGTGTGTCATCGCCGCAGCCAAAAAGTATGAGCGCGAGTATGGACAGAACACATAAATAGAACCTTGCTTTCAACTTAAACGCCCTCGGTTTTGTTATTCGCTCTTCAGATGCAGCATGGATTGGGCATGAAAAACTTTGAACGCTCAGTCTAACCCGGTTTATCCTGCTGTGGGTAGAGAGATTTAAGGCTGCTCAGTCAACGGTTTGGGCTTTTGAGACGTCAAATGAAAGTCCCTTGGGTCGGCGGTGCTGGCTGTCTTTGAACTGCTGTATCCAATTGTCCTGGAGCGATTGCATTTGCAAGATACTCAGACTGTACATACCCGAATCGAAGAGACCACAGTGGGCTCGCTTCGCGGACACGAGGTTGCTGCAGGCAACGCTTTTGAAGCAGCCTACGAATTACCCGATGGGCAGATTCGGGTTGGGCCCACAATCGCATTGTATGTACTTGCAACCGATGAGAAACATCGCGTGGGTACAGGCTCCAAACTCAAACTCGGAGCGATTGTGTGGACGGTCACCGAGGTGGCGTTAGGCCAGGACACAAACGGCTTTGTTGAGCTGCAAGCACAGGTCTCTGCCGATCGTGGACCTGCAAAGGCAGACGACCTTGACTTCTTTTTTTCATCCCGTTGCGATTTCTGTGGTGGCAAGACGGGATGGAATGGTGAAGTGAATTTTGAGGCCGGTCGGGTCGTGGTGGGCACGAGCTGTATTCGGTGTCCTCGCCACGAGGGCCTGACCGGTGGGCGCATAGAGCAACACTTTACAAGCACCGAGCCCGTATTCACGCCGGGACGAAAGGGGTAGATAATGCGATTAAATGTAGACGGTTTAGGTTTGGTTTTTGCGAGCATGCTCGCGCTCAGTGCGTGCAACAGTGCTGACGACCGTAATGAGAGCCAACGTGATGCCTCCGTTGCGGATATGGCGGTCATGGACAGCAGCACGGCTGACTCGACTACGCCAAACAGCGATGGGGCGACCGCTGCAGACGCAGGCGGTGCATCTGACACAGGCCAGAGAGAAGATGCCGCCGTGGTGGCCGACAGCGGTGCGACCGAGGTGGATGGGGCCGCGCCCGCGCCGACGGGTGAGCTGGTGATCTCTCGAGACGTCGATTATCCGCCACCCGAGGGCGTTGTCTCCGACATGGCGAAGATGGACATCTATAGACGCGATGACGGTGTTGTTCGTCCCTTGATGTTCTTTGTGCATGGGGGCAGCTGGGTCGGTGGCGATAAGGGCGGCATTGAGCGGCGCATCGCGCCTTGGTGGGTGGACCAGGGCTATGTTGTCGCCGGTGTGAACTTCCGGTTAGCCTCCAGACTTCGGCAATCGAGAGAGGTGCTGCCAAGAGATCAGGCTCAAGATATCGCAGCGGCGCTCGCACATATCTTATCGCAGGCCGACACCTATCAAATCAAAGCCGATGAAGTGGTCGTCGTCGGCTACTCGTCTGGGGCACACCTGGTGGCCTTACTCGGTACCGACGAGCGTATTCTGCGTAATGCCGGTGTGAACGAGACCCATGTGCGCGGCACCATCTCTTTGGATGTCCATGCCTATGATGTGCCCTACGCGCTGGAGCTGATGGTGGGTAGTGTGGTGGAAGGCAACATGCCGCTGATTCGTCACCTCTTTGGAGAAACCGAAGCAGAGCAGCTCGAAGGTTCTCCCATCAACTTTGTAGATGGCTGGGCGAGCCCCGCGCTGGTGATCTCAGTGGATGCAGACCCAGCAGAGCAGGGGACGCACGGCTATATCGTGTCCCGTGCAGCGGAGCGCTACATCACAGCGTTGCGAGAGGCAGGTCACCAAGCGGACACGCTACACGATGAATCCGAGACCCACTCAACCCTTGTGGGTGGATTTGGCGAGGCAGGTGATTTGACCACCGAGGCGACCTTAAGGTTTATCGAGTCCATCGTGCCCGCGCCTTAGACAGCGGCTGATTGGTTTGCCAAGAACAGGTCTGGTCACGCCACATACATCGCGGCTCATGGCGCACCGACGTCTGCGCGCAGTCTAGCCCGATGAGTCATTTTTCTGCCGCCATCGGTCAATCAGCGCGTCGATATCGAGCAGCGCTTGGGGCAGGTGAGGGCCAAGGTCGGTCTGATTGGCCGCAACGACCATTTTGTTGAGGGCTTCGGCTTGTTGCCGAACGACTG
>JBMHDS010000131.1:0-44079 GCA_049889275.1 Bradymonadia bacterium
CTACGTACATGCACAGCTTCAAACCCAGCATCAGCCAGTCGAGCTTCAAAACGCCAGACGTTTGCTTTCGTCCAGCCTAGCTGCGCGTCGAGGTATAGACATCCCCAGGTCAGAGCCCGGCGCGACCAATGCGCCGCCCTGTCACGACAAACCGATCCTCGCAAACCGAGAGCGACCGCCGCGAATATCGGCAGGGAATAGAACAAGTCAACGATAGCCACCGTATCGAAGGCAAATCGATGATCGGAGAGCGGTGCGAACAGCTGTGTGCCGTACGTCGTAAAGCTGTCGAGCAGCGGGTGTGTGATCAAGCTCCAAAAGGCAAGCCAGATCCACGCCTTCATGTCACCGCTCCGATTTAGAAAGCGCCAGCCCAACCAACCGATTGGCAAGGCCAGCAGTGGCAGAACCAATAAGCTGTGGGAGCTGCCGCGATGAATGACAAGGTCTTGCCAGCCATCTCCGATTGACAGGAGGCCATCGAGGTCAGGCACGATACCGCAAAAGGCACCAAACAAAATCCCTCTACGTCCAGTGGTTTTATAGCCTGCTTGAGCAACAGCCCCGCCCAACGCGGCTTGGGTGATAATATCCATCGGTCCGATTGTGACTGACTCTCACCAAACCTGCAATGTGCAGTGGCGCATTCGAAGCTCTTTTGGTCCGCCGCCTCTCGCGTACCGACCACCTCGTTTGGTAGTGGCTGACCCGCGCGAAATATTGTAGTGATTACTTGAGTTCAGGTTTGGCGTCATCACCAACGGGCATCTCCAATCAGTCAATCGATTGATCAATTTAATGTGTTCTCTATGGAAGGGCGTCATCATGTCTCGCTTACAGGTGAGCAATCTGCGGGTCGACTACGAAGACACAACGGCCGTCAAGGGGATCGACCTCACAGTGGATGCCGGCATGATCCTCGGGCTCATTGGCCCGAATGGAGCCGGCAAGACATCATTGATTCGGTGCGTAGCTGCTTTGCTTGACCCAACTCATGGCACGATTCTGGTTGACGGCATCAACATGCTTCAAGACACGAGCGGTGCGCTCCAACGCATCGGCTATATGCCCGATAACCCACCACTGTATGACGATCTGACCGTTTACGAATTCTTGGACATGTTCGCGAGCGCATACGGTGTGCCGACCGATCGCCGCGGCGCGCGAATAAAAACGCTGATCGAGCAGGTGCGGCTGACGGATAAAGCAAACAGTTTATGCGGTGGTCTCAGCAAGGGCATGCGTCAGCGTCTCTTTCTCGCGAAGTGCTTGCTACACGATCCAGGTGTTCTATTGCTCGATGAACCTGCATCCGGGCTCGATCCGAATGCGCGTCGAGAGTTTGGAGAAATTATCCGGGCACTTGGCGACGCCGGCAAAGCCATTCTTGTCTCAAGCCATATCCTTACGGAGCTGGCTGACTTCTGCAATAGCGTGGCCATCATGGAACAAGGCCACATGCGCATAGCTGGCCAGATCGATGACATCGTGGAGAGCCTGAGTCAGAACCGAATGATCAACATGAAGTTGGTTGGAGATCCAAACGAGGCGCTGGTCACACTCGAAACATTACCCTACGTAAGTAAGCTCGAGAGCCGAGCTGATGTAATTTGCTTCGAGATCGAAGGAGACGACGTACGGGTCGCGGCATGCCTTAAAACCCTCATCGACAAAGGCTGTCCCATCATCGAATACAGGCTCAACGATGTCGGCCTGCGGGAGATCTTTGAGCGAGTAACGGATGGAGGTCTCGCATGATACCTTCACAATCGCGTGCGCATCACGAGCCCATCGTGAGGCTATTCGACAACCCTATACTCAGGGCCCAAAGGCGACGTAGTTTGCGTGGGTCATCTTTGCTGAAGGCGTGCTTTGTACCATTGGCACTGGGTGTATGTGGTCTCGTCGCCGGACGTGTGCAGATCGGACCGTTGCAATTTCGCTACAGTCTAAAGGCGCTGTTGTTCTTGTGCGGAGCCGTTCTTTTCCTGCGCGCGACCAGTCGGCTATCCAGTTTAATGGCGAACGAACGCAACAGCGGTATGCTCGAGTTTCATCAAGCCACACCAACAACCGGTTGGACCGACGCACTGGGCTATTTGTTCGGTGGTGGCGTGAGACAATACATAACGACCGCAGTACTCTTTCCATTTATTTTGGTGGCTTCGTTGATGACTGAGGTATCCGTCATCACGTCCACGCTTGCGGTCCTGGTGCTGCTATCCACAGCGATTACCTATCAACTCTTAGCGATGCTACTCGGCTTAATCGGTGGCAAGAGAGGTTTTTTTGGTAGCCTCGCGACCGGTATACCTATCCTCTTGGTCATCTTCGGTGGCGCTTTATCGAGGACAAAAGCGTCGCCGATCGCGCTGCTAACACCCTACCCCGCGCTCGCCGATCTCGGCATTTACGGTGCCCCAGAATTATCACAGACCTATGTCTTCGGCGCCGAGGTAAATACTGTTCTTCTCTCATTAGGCTATCACCTCGTCCTTTCATTCTTTTTACTTTGGGCACTCGCGCGAAAATTACGACGTACAGACGCGACGCTATTTTCTCGGCCTGGTGCAATCGCCCTATTTTCATTACTGTCCGGGTTGCTCGTGAGCGACTTGCACCGTCCAGACGCGTTTACAGGACGATTGTTTCTATTTAGTTACCTCACGATGAGTGCGCTTTTTGCGGTGCTCGCGATCGGCTCTATCTGCCCCACACTCTTGAGTTATACACGACGCCTGCGGCGCATTGAGACAGAGCCGAGTCTCAGGCATAGCGTATGGGATGATGACGCACGCATCTGGCCAACAGTAGCAGTGATCGCGGGCGTTTGGTGTGTACAATTTTACTTCGCGAGTCTCCGCTTTGGCGACCTCGGCGTCATCCATTCGATCGACGATTTGCGAACCGTTAATCTCGTCGGTCAATACCTCGGGCTTTTCGTATTTGCTGCCGCAGTTTTTGAATTTGCGTTCTTTGGCAGCCGTCGGCCCACGCTCTCGACTTTGGGTCTTAGTCTACTCGTTTTCGTGGTCATCCCTTGGTTGTTTTTTGCCTCAAGCCATACAAATCCCAATATCGGTTTCCTCAGATATGCAGGCGCGCTGTCACCGACTTTTGGGGCTGTTTTTTCGAGTACGTTTTATCTGGCACCACTGTCGGACTTACCCATCACCGATGGTCTCGAATATGTTAGCCATGCATTGACATGGCTGTTGAGCGGGCTGTTGATTTGGCGTACGCAGACCGTCATCAGGCGTTATGAGAGCACCTTGAGGCAGTACGAGCGACAAAACGAGCCGTGAAGCAGAGTGCTCTCACCTACGTAATCGATTTCTGAGTACTCCGGCTCAAGACCTGCTTAGATCCAGAACCACACGCAATAATGGACCTCAGCGCTTCATCGACGGTGATGTCGAGCAACTCAACGTGCTCAGCAGCGACATGTAGAATACCACCCGATGTGGGATTGGGTCCCGTCGGTATAAACACCGTGTAGGAGCCATCGTCGTGTTCATCCGTGATGAATGCAGTCGCCCGCGCGCCGTTCGCGTAAACACTGACCAGAGCGACTTGTGAGAAGGGTGACGCGCCGTGCCCCAAAAACTGAAGCACAGTCTCCTTGATCAAACCGTAGCCTGGCGCGACCCGTAGAATCCAGTTTTCGAGAGATTCGTGTACGAAGCGGCCGAATCGGGTTCGTACAGAGATGCCCACGACAAAACATGCCGCCAATAGGGCCACGACAACAACGGCATCTGCTAGAAGTTCCAGTTGAAAGAAATCCACATCGGGAAACTTCGTCTGAAGGAACAATGTAACCGGTCGAACCATCCGAGTCACCAAGCCGAACAACCAGGTCACAATCAAGACTAAGATACCGACCGGCAGCACAACCACGGCGCCGCCCAACACCGATGTCCGAACGAAATACTTTAGTTTATCCATTTACTCTTCCACCAAGCATTCTTACTCCATTGGTGCAGTTTAAGCGCCAACAGGTGCCCATATACCCTGGTTGGTCAAAAACGGGAACATGCATGTGCAAAGAATCCCAAAGTCGCGCTCCCTCCCCAAGATCCACAGCCGCATTTGCATGAGCAGAATGGCTGTTTACCCTGTTTGCCTCCAAAAGCGATAATTTGGCACCCATCTGACGCTCGAATAACTGAATCCACATTGCAGCCCGTTCGCATTTGACAGTACTCACACGCGCAACCTTCGGTTGCTTCAATCGCACCCATCTGTTAGGCAGTAAACTGCGTGTTTAAGGTCATCTCATAGGAATGAAGTTGAAGTCTCGCCCCTGCTCTCGCGACCGCTCTCGTGTGGCCCTGACGATTATGCTCACTGTGCTGGTTTGCCAGCCCACCGTCAGTTTTACGCAAGAGGCACCAGACAAGGTACTGCGAACGATTCGCAGCCATACCGAACAAATTATGACGCGATGCCGTCAACTCGAGACGCAGGTCAGGCGAGCGACGCGACGTTCGAGACAAAGTGGCAGCGAGGGCGCAGATCATCAAACACTCAACCAACTTCGAAACCGAATTCAGCTGACCTGTAGTGATGTCAGCGCCACGGGTTATGCAGTCCTCGAATACGCGAACCGGCTTCTGCGAGAATGCCTTGGTTGCCTCGGCAAAGAGGGCGTATGCATGCCCGATGAAGCCCGTCGTTGTCAGTCTGATTCAGAGAATTTAACCGATAAAAACCATGATTTCGCCCTGCATCGAAACTCGCTCCAAGGTTTACTGGTTCAAGCATCAAAGCTGAACCTCCCGCACATTTCACCGGCAACAAAGCAAGCTGCTCCGCTCACAGACACAACCGCCTCGACGCATCAAGAGCGACCACTTCGACAACGTTTTGAAACCTCAGCAAAGCGGGCAAAAACCGCGCGTGCCCGATGTGACCGTCTGCTCAAGTCAGCATTTGCCAACGACACCCTCCGCGACGCATGTACAGAGGTCGAGGTATCGGCACAAAACCTGGCGGCGGAGATTGAGCGTTTCGGGAACGCCTGTGTACGGTGCCTAGACGGAAACCAATGCGACAGAAAATGGTCGAGAGCTGCGTGTCGTGGCGCCATGACGAAGTACCAAGAAATGGACACTGCCCTAGCGCGAACACACGCAAAACTAATCGCGCGCTTGCCGGCACTTTCGGGAGAGTCGCCGAAGGGCGTGAGCGCTCAGGCGACCCAAACCGTACCGACTGCAAAACGAAATGCGATATCCGGTGCCAACGAAAAAGATAAAGGGCGCGATAAACCATTGGCCACTGAAGTGTCTGCGACAAGCCCGTTGCCCATGCCGGGTGGGTCTGCTTTCGGTCCGGGGCCCTGGGCGCAATTCGGCTCCTTCGTAAACGAATATTATGCAAAAAAGCTCACCGCGAAAATCAGGGGACTGAATGACCGATTTCCAAAACAACAGGCTCGCTACGACCGCGAACTTGTTCGCAAACGCAAGAATAAAGACGTTGGGTACTATTATCGAGTTCGGGTCGGCCCATTTGCATCAAACTCAGAAGTGGCTGAGTTTTGCCGAGAGATGGCCAACGTATCTCAGCTGAACACCTGCAAGCGTAGTCGCGCCCCGAAACTGAACTGAACTGATTGACTAACCAAGCAAGGGTGCGTTTAGGCTGCGCATCGTCTGGTCTCTCCACTCACATAAGGCTGAAAACTTCTCGGCGAGAGACTCCAATCGCCATGCTCGATGCAATGGCTCATCTAGTGGGACGATGCCTGCTGGCACGGGATTGACCATTTGTAAGCTCGCGGCCACCGCAAGGTCAGCAAAGCTTGGGTGGTCAAAAAAATAGGCTTTGCCAGCCAATCGCTTCTCGAGCTCAGACAATTTGGCTTCAGTCGCCTCAAGCAGTGCCGCTTCATCTGTTTCCACTGGGTAGGTTTTGAGCATGTAACGAACGCCTAATCGAGCGACAGAACGAGCACCGGGAAGCCACCGCAAATATGATGGCAGGGACGCTGTCTGAAGCTGGGGATCATTGGCGACAGCATGACTGATTCGAATGCGGCCGAGTTCGAGAATGTCATCGGCAATACGGTTGACCTCCAAGACGCGGTCTTGGTCGAGACCGAGCGATATCCCATGGGCAGCCGACTCTGCAAATTCTGCAATCTCAACTGAGGAACGATACCACTGTCCCTCGTGGTTCATGAGCGGCAAGGTCACGGTGCCGCTCCGCTGACGGACCTTCAGGCGGAGCGGTATCTGACCCACCATCGGCAGAATGTCTCGATATTGATACGCAATACCGCAGAGAGACAGGGCCCAGCGTGCCTTATACGTCCAGGGCGAATATCCAATTCCGTAGAGCACAGGCAAAGCCACGACATCCTCCAGGGTGACCAATCAGCCAAGAGGGTTACGTACGTTTGCCGAGAATGTCACGCAATATGGTTCAGGTAAGCAAACCGAAGGGCCGACTCTTGAATCATCTCGAGGTGAATCAGCTGCAACATTTTGGGCCCTACGTCATCAACAGGCATCGCTTACGCGGTGTGTTTTGCTGAGCATGCGCATACCGCTCTGTTGACAGACGACCTACACTAATGTGACATCGACCTGCTTGACCAAAGGTGCTGTGATGTCTCCGAAAGGACCTAAAGATGTTTAGCCGACTGCTGCCCCTTCTCGCTGTAACCAGCCTCGTCGCATGCTCAAAAGATCCGGCGAAGATTATCGAGGCGAAGAGCATGGCCGTCTGTGGCTGTGAGACCATCAAGTGCGTACAGAAAGTCACCAGTGATTTCAGTCAGCTCGAGAGTAAAGTCGACTTGTCGCAAGTGACACCCGAGCAAAGAGAGCGGGCTTCTGTGGCCAGCGAGAAACTGGCACTCTGCGTCAAAAGGATTGCAAAAACAGACCCAGCTGCCCCGTGAATGGTACAAGAGAAGATCAAGCTTAGGCGTCGACCAAACCCTCGGCGTCATACCATCATCCCAGCAGCGAAAACCTTTTGGCACATCGCCTGTTCGGAAAATATGCGCCGAATCCTGTGAGCCTGCTATAGTACAAAGGTCGCGATAGCCGGAGTTGCCTGCACGTGGATCAAATCGTAACGACGACCTCGGCACAAAAGAGATTCGATGAAAGAAGGTGCAATGGTTCCCTTCAAAGAGCAGAAGCTAAAAATCCTACGCTGCCCAAGCTTGATGTACAACTATTCGGGTATCCCCCCGTTTGGATTGGCAACGATCACGGCAATGCTGTCCCAGCGCGGTTACCAAATCGAGCAAGACGATCTCGACGCAAAATGTGCGGCCGATGAGCTTTTCCCAAGACATCGTTGGGGGAAGCAGTTCCCGGCAAAGGACCTCATGCTCGACATTCAGCGGGTGCGGCGATTTTGGGACGGCGGCGATGACTCGGCCATCATTGACGTTGTCGAGGAGGTGCTCTCCTACACAGAGCTTGATGACATCGACTGCGTGTTACTGTCCTGTATCGAAGGCGACGACCCTTCTGCGGTGCTGGCCCTGTGTATCGGTAAGTATTTACGCGACCAACACAATAAAATGGTAATTCTCGGTGGCGAAGCTTTCCCGCATATGATGCCGGTCAAGAGTGAGATCGATTACTTCTACGAAACGGGCTGTTTTGACTATTACATTCAGGGATACGGCGAGGTCCCGCTGCTGAACCTTTTTGATGCACTCGAACAAGGTCAGTCTCTTGAAAAGGTCAACGGCCTCGTCTATCGGACCGAAGATGGCGAAAGGATCGAAAACCGGCCCCTCTTTACGCGGCCTGAGGTGATTCCTGATTTCGATGGCCTGCCCATGCATCTCTACTACCGGCTACCAGATGATTGGGGTAACCAGGCGAGCGAAGATGCCGGGACCGAAGAAATTCTCGTCTTACCGGTCAAGTTGAATTTCTGCTGTCCAATGAACTGCGCTTTTTGCATTTCCTCCGGCGATGCCTTCACCAAGGTGACATGGATGCAGCCTGACGTTGTGGCAAATGCCATAAAGGGACTGGTCGAAAAGTATGACACCCGCTACTTCATGTTTGCTGACGATCTGTTCAACATCAGCCGCAAATTCGCAGATGAGATGGCTGATGCGTTCATTCGGCATGACCTCGATATTATGTGGTCTGACTGCGCTTATCTGAAGAATCTCGATCTGCCACTTCTGCAAAAGATCAGGAAGAGCGGCGCGATTAGACTTGTGTGGGGCGTAGAAAGTACCAGCCCGAAGATGCAAAAGATGATCGGCAAGGGCATCAAAATGGATGAAGCCCAAGATATTCTGCGATGGTCACACGAAGCCGGTATCTACAACTCCGTTGAAATTATTGCAGGGCTTCCGCACGAGACCGACGAAGACATTGACCATACTATCGAGTTTTTGCACCGCAATCGCGCCTACATTGATCAAATGTACCTCAATCCATTCTCGCTCATCACGGGCAGCCGGATGGAAAAGAACCCGGAACGCTTTGGCATTACCAACGTAAAGCCCGTTGCAACGATCTTTCAGCGCAATCCAGATGAGGTTTACTCCTGGATTCAACGATACACATTCGATGAAGTGAACGGGCACCCGTGGAAAGATAAAATCCGTCAAATCGAAGATAGCTACCGACGTTTGCACCAAGTGCAACTGGAGCTCAATTTAGGCGGGCATGACCTCCACTTCCTCTTTCACCGCTTTAATAAATACAAGCATAAGCATTTAGTCAGTGACTTTCAGACCAGTCGGGAGCATCAAGGGTTTGATTACTTCGGTCGTGATGGACAGAGGGGGCATAGTCCCGCGAAGTCGGTTGTGAGCGACCGAATCAGTTAGGTATTCAGCTCGAGACGGAACCAGATGACCGCACAAACAAACTCAGTCACCAGTCAAACGACAAACGAGCAGGCTTGGGCTAGCATTGATCAAGGATTAGAGCCGCTTCGTAATCAGTTGCTTAACCACAGCCTGTATCAGCGCCTCAACTCTCCGACAGCCGCCCGTATTTTTATGGAGCATCACTGCTACTCGGTGGTCGACTTTATGTGCCTTCTAAAGAGCCTGCAGGCCAGGCTCACGGTCACAAGCGTTCCCTGGTTCCCGCCGGTTAATACGGACGCAGCGCGATTTATCAATGAAATCGTTGTCGCCGAGGAGAGTGATGAGGCTCCGGGTGGTGGTTTTATCAGTCACTATGAGCTGTATCTTGATGCCATGCGCTCTGCCGGCGCTTGCACTCAGTCCGTGGAGTCCTTCGTCGAATACGTTCGTAATCGACAACATTACCGTCGCGCCTTGCGTCACGCAAAGGTGCCGACCTGTGCGCAACGTTTCGTCAAGGCGACAATGGAGGTCTGCCTGGTGGGTAAGAACCACGAAGTCGCGAGTTATTTCGTGTTCGGCCGCGAGAATCTCATCCCAGAGATGTTTCCACAGATATTGAACCATTTACATAAGTCTGCAGATATCGATCTGGAAGGCCTGATCTATTACGTTGACCGACACATCGAGATCGACGGTGAAGACCACGGGCCAGCTGCACAAAATATGCTCTACCATCTATGTGACAACGAGCCCCGGCGGTGGCGCCAAGTCTCAGAAGCTGCGAAGAAAGCGCTCAGCGCACGGATTCAATTTTGGGATGGTATTGAGAAAGCAATCATCACCCATGACAAGAATTCGGTCTCTCCTGTCAGTTAAACAGGATGATGTGCAGGCGAGAGGCTCTGCGCGCATTTTCGATGGCCGTGAGATTCTCAAACGCCTCGCATACGATTTATCATTTTTGGTGGGTTTTGCCATGCTACATAGGACGAGCAGACCGAGTCATTAGGCTTTGGGACGCGAACACACCAACGACAAGCAACTCAGCGTGCCTAGCGGAAAAGGGACACCATGGCTTGGTACGAATATGCAGCCGTGTTTATCACTTGCCTGACCGCGCTTTCTCTCGTCTATTCGACTATAAGGACGGGCATTTCACCGATGCCCAGCTCAATCGCCGCGCGCAAGGCCCTTCTCACTCTGTCCCATGACCTCAACGGCCCCATTTACGAACTCGGTTCCGGCTGGGGTGGCCTAGCGGCTGCGCTATCACGGGCTCACCCTCAGCAGCAGGTCATCGGCATCGAGCTTTCATGGCTACCTTGGTTGTATTCAACCACAATCCACAAGCTCGTGGGCCCTAAGAATTTAGAGTTTAAACGAGGCGACTTTCTCAACGTCGACTTATCACCGGCTGCTGCGGTCGTGTGTTACTTACATCCAAAGGGTATGGACAACTTGGCGAAAAAGCTCACCGCTGATGCTGTCACCGACGTAACCATCATCTCGAATACCTTTAGGTTGCCAGGACACGAGCCCGTTGCGTCGATGACCATGACAGACCTGTATCAAACGCGCATCTATCGCTACGAGATCAACAGCGCTCCATAGGGCCGTCAGGCAGGTAATACTCGATGCATGTAAAGGTCCCCATCAACGAACCCCAACTTGCGATAGTAGTTGCGTGTCCCGATAGCCGAGATCACAGCGATGGTTCCATAGCCTTCTCGCTTGGCCAACTCGGCCGCGTGTTCAACAAGACGCTTACCTAAGCCTCGGTGTTGAGCGGCGACCCCACTCTCCTGACCGAGCTTAAGGCTTTTCCCATAGACATGAACTTCGCGAATCATCGCAGAGCCAGCTAATTCTTCGGTGATCGGCTCGCCATGTGGCAACGAAAGCCTGCAAAAACCAAGGAGCGCGTCGGACGCTTCAAAGGAGAGGAAGTATTCTTTGCTCACTGAGGTCTGGTAGGTCAATTCCTTTAATTCGAGTTCATCTGCGTCGACCGTTTGTAGCTTAACCTCCCTCGCCCGGATCTCTTGGAGTACCAAGCCACGTTCAGCCATCTCTTTTTCGGCAACCTCACGAAAGTTAGACTCCTGATTACCCTCATGGATATCACTGGCTGGGATATCTCGAATCACGCGGGAGAGCCGACAGTAACGAGGCGCTCTTGGCATGGTATCGCAGAGCACATCAAGAAGTTCTTCTCGGCTGTAGGGCACATAACGTCCCGCCGCGAAGTGACTCATCAGCTCGGTCTTTGGTATGAGGGAACAAGGATAGAGTTTAAGCTCATCCGGACGAATCGCAGGGTCTTCAAACAACAGCCTAAAGTCAGCGATATCGGAGTCCACCGTGGCGCCGTAGAGGTTGGCCATCCAATGGGCGTGGATCTTGAAACCGGCCAGTCTCAACTGACTAATCGCTGCACGACTTCTCGCCACGTCATGCCCACGGCGGTTTAACTTAAGCACTTCATCAGACATCGATTGCACGCCGATCTGTACTTTTGTCGCCCCCAAGCGCCTGATGTGGAGAACCTCCTCCGGTGTGATTTCATCGGGTCGAGTCTCAATAACCAATCCAACGATTCGGCAGCTCGCGTCCTCGTTGATGCGATGAGCCTCCTCGAGTCGCTGCCAATGCTCAGACTCGTAGTCCGCGACGAGTCGCCCATCCAAACGCAAACGTAAATGCCTGCTCACCGCATGATTATAAGCATTGAGCGCCTCCCCTTCCCCTGGGCTCTCAACGGCCAACTCATCGAGCGCGAGAAAGTTGTCGTGCTTATCTTCGTCTGGATAATACGCCTGAGGATTCTCTGCGGCCTTGAAATCATTGCAGGCCTCAAAGCAGCGAGTAATGAAGTAGATTTGGTAATCTTTAGGATAGGATGACCAAGTCCCGCCGAGAATAATGAGTTCGACCTTCTCGACCCCATGTCCCATACGATGAAACGCTAAGAGACGATTCCAAGTCTGTGCATACGGATCAAAACGATTCAGCATCGCCCGTTGAGCCCCTGGCTCGTCGGACAGGTAGCTCTTCGGCATGCGCACATCATTCGGGCAGAAAATACATTGACCTGGGCAGGGGTATGGTTTTGTCAGGACGGTCACCGGAGCGACACCACTTTGAGTGCGCATCGGCTTCATCTTGACCAATTGAATGAACGCCTTCTCCGTGACGGGCCAGTCATGCTGTGCCCGCATCTCACGAAAACCAGCAATAATCTCTGTTTTGGAGAAGAACCCACCGTCAGGTTTCGGGAATTGTCGCAAGAGGCGACGCCATTCACTATAGTCGCCAGGTGGTGTCTCTAGAACGGCATGAATCAAGGGCACCAAGACCGACTCGTCTTGGGTCGGGTCATATTCGAATCGGCTCCAGTAATTTTGAGTCACGTAAACCCCTAGGATGCGGTGCAGCGGTGGAGAAACATACACTAAAGATACGACAAGCGCAGGCTTTAGATGAGATAAACCGACAATTTTACGACCGATTCGCAGACCAGTTTCACCAAACACGCTCCCACGCGTGGACAGGCTGGCGCGCGACGGCGACACAATTACCGACTCGCGCGCTCAGGGTATTGGATATTGGATGTGGCAATGGGCGGCTTGCTCAGTTTCTCCAACAGACGTGGTGCGAACACATGGGACACTCGGTGGAACTGTTCCATGGCTTGGAGAGATGCGCGACGCTACTTGAGCATGCTCAAACACGCGCCCTCGGTTTCGACTCGCAGTGGACACAATGGTCATGGTCGAGTGTCTTGGACCAACCGGATGATGCACCCGGTTTGCCGCCAAACACATATGATTGGGTCACACTCTTTGGAGTCATGCACCACGTCTACGGATATGAGCGCAGGCTAAATCTGTTGAAATGGGCCGCTCGATATCTGGCGCCCGGCGGTGTGCTGACTGTGAGTCTTTGGGATTTCGGTGCTCACGCGAAATGGGACAAAAAACAGCTGCCCTGGGCAGACTATTGTGACGAGTACGGCATCAACAGCGAGCTCATAGAGCCTGGAGATTTCCTCCTTGGTTGGAGCGGAAAGATAGATACGCCGCGTTACTGTCATTGGGTCTCTCGAGAAGAAGAAGCACGCATGCTCTCAGACCTCGCCATCGATGAGTCACTCAACCTGGGTCCGGCTGTGAGACAAGGCGACGAGAACGACCTAAATCGCTACTGGGCTTGGGTCCGAAATCATGGCTGATCAATCCGAAAGTGAGGGCCATTCAGCTTCTTCCCCTGGGTCGCTGTACCATGCGAAAAGAACAAGGTGTTTTGGGGATCGGGTGACTCGGAGTCATTGGGCTCTCACACAAGACTCGGTCCATGCAACGCCAGGTCCAGTTAAGCAAGCATGAATTGTGTTATTTTTTTGTGAATGATATTTCATGAGCTCCGTCAGGGCCCTGTTCGACGTACAGGGTCGACTTCTTCAGCTGGGGATAAAGCATGGTCTCTCGACAAAAACTCCGAGTACTCTTCTCTTTCAGCATGACAGCGATGCTGATAATGCCGACACTCGCGCATGCACAACCCAAGGCAAAGCTGAAAGCCCAGTGTACCGATGGCGTCGGCGAGGCATGCTATCAGTTGGCTGTTGGCGACCGTAACGGCAACGCTGCGCTCAAGCTACTGACGCGAGGCTGTAAAGCAAAACACCCACGTTCCTGCCTCGAACTCGGGCTCCGTTATCATAAGGACAAAAAGGCAAAGCAAGCCGCTCAACATTTTCGCGCTGGCTGCGACCTGAACGATTACGGCGCTTGCACACTTCTCGGGTCAATGCTCCTAGATGGATACGGCGTAAAGCAGTCTGCCAAGAAAGCGGCAAAGCGACTCTCAAAAGCTTGTTCAGGTGGCCATGCAATGGGCTGCACAGCGCTCGCCAAACTCTACGCAGCCGGCAACGGCGTCTCCAAAGATAAAAAACGTGCCAAGCGCTATGCATCCGAAGGGTGCAAGAAGGGGGCAAAGCAAGCGTGTAAACTACTTAAACGCTTGAACCGATAGCACCTAACCCCACGATCATTTCTCATTCGTCGATGCCGGCAACATAACCAACTCGATTCGATTGCCCTGCTTCAGATAACGCTTCGCTGCCAACCGAATAAACTCTGGGTTCAGCTTGTGTGGAAGGCTCCAGTATAGCGCAAGCGCCGTCGGCGCTTCTTGGCGGTCTCGGTTTGAGCGCAGCACGACTTCCCAGTAACCGTTGTCCCGCTGCTGGACTTCCTGTTCCCGGAGCTGTTGTGCTGCGACTTTGGTCGTGTAGCTCTTCGCAAGTGGCTCAGCGCGCAGTTGCTCGATTACGGCATAAGCCGCTTTCTTCAACTCGGCGACCCGCGACGGTTCGCACGAGAAAGACACCTTGACCGAATAGGTTTGGCGCGGATAGAAAGAAACGCTTGGACTGGCACTGGCCGAGTAGGTGCCCCCCAGACGTTCACGCAATTCCTCTCGCAATCGAATCGACAACACGCGGGCGAGAGATCTTACAGTATATCGGCTTTCGGGTGTGCTTTTGAAGTCGCCACCGAACCGAATCATAACTTGCGACTTGGGTTCTATCCCTGCACGTACAGTATCTGTATGCACACCCGAGAAGATAGGTATGTCGAGCTTACCGAAACTCGGTTCGGCGTTCGAAGTTGGTAAACCGCCGAGCCATTTTTCAACGAGCGGCTTTATCGTCTCAGGCTTGAATTTGCCAACGATGACAAAGGTCGTTCCCGCCCAATCCCCGATCGTTTTACTGAGAAAGGTCTGACTGGTGTTGAGATCGATCGATTCGAGTTGTTCGAAGGACGGCGGCCGTCGCCGTAGATGGTCTCCGTAGAGGATCTCAGCATAGCGGTCATAAAAAGTGTTCATGGGATTGAGCATCCGATTCTTCAGTTCTTCGGCGCTCTGAGCCTTGAAGCGCTTGAAGGCGTCCGCGTCGATGGTCGACTCGGTCGCACGTAACCAGACAAGCTGGAAGAGTGTCTCCAAGTCCTTCGGTGCAGCCTGTCCAGAGAGTGTCACATAGTACTCCCCGATGGCGAGAGAGGCCGACGCGGTTTTACCGGCGAGCCGCTTTGATAGCACCGTCGGCTTCATGCCAGCGATTGATGAGCGTGAAGCGAGTGCTGAGGCGACACGCGCCGATGCGTAAGCACTGTCATCTGCCGTTGAATGTCCGCCATGCCGCCAACCCGTGAGCCGCACATTGTTCTCCTCAAAGTCGGTGGGTTTGAGCAGCACGGTGATGCCATTACCGAGGATCCATTCAGTGACATCTAAGCTCTTATCTCGGCTCACGTGGGTCACCTGTGTCGGTGTTGGCTCGGCATCAACGAGCGCCCCTATTTGCTGCGCAGCGGGATCAAGAGCCTTTACCGTTTGAGCGAGCCCATCGTTGAACCAGGTCATCAGGCTATCCTTCGTCGGGACGTCTTGACCGGGTCGCTTTGGAAACTGAGCTGTCACCAACAGCTTCGATGGGTCCCAAAACGACCGGGCAAATTCGACTAAGTCGGCGACCTCAATCTCACTTAGTACCCGTTTCACCAAGGCCGCCTCTCGTACGAGTCCCGGAATCGTCTCACCGGTGGTGATATGCCTGACCAACTCGTTCGCCGCGTCCGCTGAGTTCTCCTTCTTGTCCTCGAGCAAAGCATTGTCGAAGAAACTCACCAGTCGGGTTTTGTGGCGTTCCAGCTCTTGTTTCGAAAAACCGTATTTTTGCGCGGTCAACAGGACACCGAGCACGTCATGGATTGCGCCCTGGAGCTTATCGCCGTAAGGGGCGATCATGAGTCCACGGCTGACCGTCTCCCGGTTGAGTCGACTCTCGTATAAAGCTGAATATTTGAAAGAAGGCTCTGCCATTTGAGTGAGCTCGCGTATCCGCTCGTTGATAATGGCCGTCGCGATGTTACCAACCATCATCTCCCGGTATCCAGAAACGGTGGTCGGCTTGGCGGCCGCGGCGATGGTCGAGGCATCAAAGCTCACGAAAGGCAATTCGGGGTCGTCGACCACAATGAACTGGCTTGACTGATAAGGTGGGATGGCACCAACAGACCGTTTTTGTCGGCTTGTCTTTGCACGAAATGAGCTAAAGTTCTCCCGGATGAGACCTTCTACAGTGGCAGCATCAAAATCGCCTACAGCGACCACGGCCATGTTCTCAGGTCGATACCAATCCTGATAAAAACGGAGCAATTGGGCGCGTGTAAAGGTCTCAAGAGAGGTCTTGGTACCGATGGGCCGTCGACGTGCATATAGACCGTGGTTAAAACGGTATGGCAATAAGGCATCCTGAAGTCGGCCAGCAACACCCCTCGTTCTGCGCCATTCATCGAGAACAACCCCACGTTCTTTCGCCACTTCGCTTTGCTCAAAGCTAATGTTGCTGGCCCATTCCCTCAGAATCACAAAAGCCTGTTCTAGCAATTTCTTCTCGGTCGGAATGTGTAGTTTATAGACCGTCTCGTCGAAGGACGTGTAGGCATTCAGATGTGCACCGAACTTCATTCCAAAACCCTCAAGGGTGTCGATCAGCTGATTGCCTGAAAAGCGCTGTGTGCCATTAAAGGCCATGTGCTCGACCACGTGGGCAAGACCGAGCTGGTCGTCGTCTTCCGAGGTGCTGCCCGAAAGAACAACCAACCGCAACTCAGCTCGTCCCTTCGGTTCAGAGTTGGATTCGATAAAGAATTTCAGTCCATTATCGAGCACCCCTCTAGTCACCGCTTGGTCCCACCCGATGGATTCGTTTGCATGCGTTGAGGCGGACCCCTGGGGGATATTCTTGTCCTGAGCTTTGCGCTGGACTGCGGGCCCACAAGCAGTACAAAACGCGATAGCAAGCAACAAGCAGCGAGCACGCAGTATAGAAATCATGTGGCAATTCCTTTCATGGGTGTCCTTAAATGGTGGCCACTGGAAACCAGTAGAGATAGCACATCTGGCGCGTCTCGCTTGCCCCGCTAATCAGGAGCAGCTGCCATGGTCACAGGTGACTTGTAACACGTCTTTTTCATCACTATTGTTTGTGGACATTCCAGAGCCAACGAAAGTGATATGAAGAGACGAGTCATTTGTGGCGTCTTCGCCCTCTTAGCATGCTCGAGTTGCAAGACACCCGCAGAAAAAAGAGACGAAACTGAGGCAGCTGCCGCTTCGGTAGAGTCCACGGCGGCGAGTAGCAGTAAACGAGTTAAGCCTCACTCAGAGCAACAACCTGGGAGCGCGCAAAAAAGAAGCCCAGAGAAATTATCCCGTATGATCGAGGGGACCGCACACGCGGTGGAACTGCAGGTGCTCGCCGAATTTTGCAACGTACTCAAGAGCCGAGACCAGACACGCTTCCGCAAGCTGTCGTCAGCGGATTTCAAAGGTAAGATATTCGGTTCGGTAGTTAAGGGTGCATTGCTCGGTGGTCGATACGTTGTCAGACAGGCGTCCCTCGAGGACACACCATACGACCGAGACGATTTCGTCGAGCGTTTAGGCAAAGCGCTCCGCGATGTACAAATTTCGATGTGCCGTAATCAGGTAACGACCGTAGAAGAGCCAAAACCTGGCCTGTACAGCGGCACTGGCGTGCTCTCACTGACCGGACAATCACGGATTGGCGTGACCACCTCGGTTGAGCTCGCGTTTAGTTTCGACATCAGGTTGGGTGTCGAAAGGCTGCTGCTCGAGCGCATGGCCGTCGAGGGGATGAAGCGAATCGATAACGCAAAACCGCTTTTCGTCGACGTGACGAATCAAGTCGGTGGTGCCCTAAATCAATCACGTACAACGAAGCGCGCCCTCCAAGGCCGCGTGGACGGCCGCGCGCTCGATGAGATTGGTGGCGTTGCCGTTGTCGATTTTGACAACGATGGGCACGATGATCTGATGGCCTGGCACTGGCACCGGAATTTTCAAGTCTTAGTCAATGATGGCGCTGGCGGCTTTCATCGGATCGATCGATTATTACCCCCTGAGAACGTCGGGCTCTTTCAGGTCTACGCAGACCTCGACGGTGACGGGCAAGCAGAATTACTGTCCACCAATGTCGATGGATGCCGTAATTCCGAGGCTGAATTTGGCATATATAAACGTGGGACCCGCCAATTCGAACGCATCACCAAGGGCCTCACCTTCAAGCGCAAATGCCAACTCCCGAGTCGTCTCCTCTACTCACACATCGAAGTAGCCGATCTAAACGGAGATCGACGGCCCGATCTGATTTTCAGCGGCTACTCGAATGGCACATCTAGGCATTCAAGCTTCAACCTCTTCTCCGCCCGATCCGGCGAACAAAGCCGGATATTCATCAATCAAGGCAATCTAAAATTTGATGAGCAGGCACGAGAGAGAGGGCTTAAGGAGACAGGATTCACGGCGCAGACAATCGCTTTTGACTACGACCAGGATGGTGACCTAGACCTCTACCTCAGCAACCACTTCGGTCGTAATCAGCTCTTTCAGAACGATGGGACTGGCCATTTCTCGGAGGTCAAAGGTCCGCTCGCACAATTTGGCCACACGGGTGGACTGAGTCTCGCTGACCTGACCGGAGACAACAAATTAGGCCTTTATGTCGCAGGCAACCGCGATCATGTCGCTCAACGGCTCGCCCCCGCCGCTCGAAAAAAACTAAATCTAATTCAGTTCAATGACTTTTTGAGCCTTCATGTGGGGGGCCGTTATTTCCAACTCGGTGATCGAGGTCTCGGCACTGAACGCGCTGGGTCCCTTGGCTTGCGCGGCCGCGGCTGGAATCGAGGCGCGTTGATCTTCGACGCCGACTTAAATGGTATCCCAGATGTATTTTTGCCAAGTGGCAATTCAAGTCACTCAAACCCAAAGGCGCCTGACTACAAGACTTATTATTGGCGTTCAATGATGACTGCGATCAAAGACCACCATACCGACAGCGGCGACGAAGATAATCAAAAGGAAATGGTTGAGGCCGGACAATTTGTTGGGAGCTTCGGAGGCTACCGCTCCGATGAACTTCTACTCGGCCAACCTGACCGTTTTGTCTCTTTGGGCGCGTTGTCTGGCGTCGCCGATGCACGGGACGGACGCGCCTCGGCATACTTCGACATGGATGGCGATGGAGACCTAGATCTTGCGGTCTTGAGCCTGCAAGGCCTAAAGCTGTTCGAGAATCGTCTCTCACCGAAGCCGCGTGAAGCCCTCATACTGCAACTCCAAACCCGGGACGGCCAGCCCGCACTCGGCGCGACTGTGACGATGGAGACGGCCGCAAAGTCAAAGCGGGCCCAGACTGTGAGGCTGATGAATGGGACTCGAGGTCAACAACGCCCCTGGCTCTACTTCGGCCTTGGACAAACAGAGGGGGCGCCCGTGGTCACAATCAAGTGGCCATCTGGTGAAAGCGAGACCTTGACCAACTTGTTTGGCCATTATGTCATAAGGCAAGGGCAGCCTCCGCGCCGAGTCAACCGGAGGCCATGGCCCCTAATGACAAAGCCCCGAGCACTCGCAGCGATCTCTTCGAGTGTAGAAACGGTGGGATTAGGCGGCCAAAACCATCGCATTCCGGTGGCCGGCGGCAAGCCTCAAATCGTTCATGTCTTGTCGATTGATAAGCAGCGAGCCTTGAATGAGATGACGGTGCTCACCCGGCTTGCAAATACTTTCGGCGAGCGAATTCGCATTCTTGCAGTATTTGGTCGGGACGAGACAGGCGGTCTCGAGAAAAGCAAACCCTGGCCCTTTGCCACCGCGCGGTTGTCACCCGACCTGAAGAAGAAACTCTTCGGGACAACCAAGCCGGCGACCATGCCTGCATCCTTTGTATTCGATGGTCGTGGAAGACTGAAACGAGCGATGAGGCGACCCCTTGATATACGCAGTATCAAGCTCGCGCTCGATACGGGCCGTACAAACGCCCAAGATCACCTTGATATGGCCATGACCGCCGGCGCCCAGAATCGCTTGGGCGACGTAAAAAAACATCTAACCGAAGCGCTCCGGCTCGCGCCTAATTCAGCCATCGCCTGGTGGCGTCTCGGACAGATTGAAGCACAAGAGAAACAATGGCCCGCTGCCATCGCGGCTTTCCGCAAGACGCATGACCTGGTCCCAGATGACGAGACAACACTACTCGCTCTCGGTAATGCGTTCCTGTTTAATGACCAAGCACAGGATGCAATCGAGATCCTAGAGCGGCTGTCAACCATAGCACCGAGCGCTCAATCTTATCTCGCGCTCGCACGCGCCTATTCTAAAAACGGCGAACTAGAAAAAGGCGCAAAGTACGTTGAATTCGCCCGTGAGAAGAATCCGGAGCTGCTCAAGAAAATGACGGAGAACATGCTGCAACAAAAAGCAAAGCAGGCAGACCAGAACGCCATCCCAAATGCGCTTCGTCCCACTTCAAAACCACTGAATCTAAACCGGCCACCCACTCAATGGCCAACTCAACTCAAGGCACCGGGTCCGAAATAATGGCCAACACGGCCCTTGACGCGCCCAGCCGCGAAGATAACAGTGCCCGCGCTGCTAGGTGACTGGACCATATCCCACGCCACACCTTTTGGTTGATGACAGGCTACGGGAGATCAGGGTGTGCTTTGACGCACGCGCACCGAACCGGACGTCTCGTTGGTGAGTTGCTTACTCGCTCCATGTTCTATGGTTGCAGCACCTCGACCTGTGACCTTGAGGCTGTCGGTGGGCCCGAGGTTGACGCGACTCGCACCAACGGCCGACACGCTCACTTTGGGTACACTCAGTTTCCGCGCAACAATCCGGCTCGCTCCTTCGCTGTCGACGACCAATTCGCCAGCTTGGCCTTCGAGCGTAATGCGGCTTGCGCCCACAGCCTTGATGGCGACCGAGCCACCCGTGGCGCGCGCGGAGATGCGTGTTAATCCGGCGGCACGCAAAGAGCCCCCGCCTGGAGCGAGAATGAGCTGTGCGTTAACCTTACCTGCCGCCGCGAATGACGTCAGCGACGGCACGCGTATCTTCACTTCGAGTCCAGCTCTTGGATTGATGGCTTCGCTTGTGCTGAGTTTGAGGCGCCCATCAACAACATCGCATCGAATGAACTCCATGAGGTTCTTGTCTGTTTTGACTTCGATCCGCTGCACTGGCCCATGCTCGACGGTCAAGGTCCACTCACCGCTCACTTCTATTTGGTTGAATTGCGCTACATCGAACGCTTGGAGATGCTCCTCGCCTGTTCCGAGTTTTTTGGGTACACACCCCATCGCCATAAATGAAACCAGCGCTGTCACGAGGTAACGTTTTTTGGCGGATAAAGTATTGCGGAACATGGTCTGTCCCATAGCGAGTGGGCGCTGGTAGGCGTTAATCATCGTGTCTGTAAGCACCTTGCTTGATCCGTTGAGTGACGACTTCCTCTATGGATTCGCCACAATGCGGGCAGGTTGCCTCCTCCGGGCCGTTTTCCATAAGTTGCTTCTTAGCGCGGTCGAGTTCATCCGAGAAACCAGACGCGAGGACCCCGACTGGCAGTGCAAAAACGCAAATGCCCAAGAAACCGACGACCGAGCCGAAGAGTCGACCGGCCGCGGTGATTGGATACATATCCCCGTAACCGATGGTTGTGATCGTCATCATGCCCCACCACATTGTTGCGGGTACACTTGTGAACTGTGTATTCGGCTCGTTGCCTTCCAGCAAGTACATGACGCTCGATGAGAAAGTCAGAACGAGTAACAAGATCAAAATACACAAACCGAGTTCTTCGCGCTTTCCCTGGACGACGCGCACCAGAAGGCGAAATGCGCCCGCGAGCTTGCCAGCCCTAAAGAGTCGGAAAAGTCGCACGAGGCGGAGCATACGAATAAACCGCAGGTCGGCTGCGATGAACGTCGCCAAGTAAAATGGTAGAATGGCAAGCAGGTCGATGATCGCCATCGGCGTGAGCGCCATTTTGACCCGACCGCGAAGCACGCCCGCGTATTCTGGATTGTGCGTACAACTCCAAAGGCGAAGCACGTACTCAACGCTGAAGATCATGACCGAAGCAAACTCGAAGTAATTAAAAAACTGGCTGTACTCGCGCTGTAGGGGCTGCACTGTCTCCATGATGCCAACCACGACATTCACCGCGATGAGGGCGAGAATCCCCGTCTGAAAGGACTGGCCGATGCGATCGTCTTCCGGCGCATCGATTACGATCTCATAGATCCTTTTTTTAAGTGACATTCGATATCCCCTACTGAAACGCCCACATTGTATTTTGAGCCTAATGCATTTGGCAAGTTCGCCGTTTAGGACATTCCATGTTGCCAACGTGGTCATGGCTTTCGCGGACCAATACGCATCCGACCCAATGGATTTGTTTGCTGTCAGTCGATGATTGCTGAAATCACGTCAAAAAGCTGTTCCCACCTCACGTGGATCTTTGGTAGACATTGGTCGTGGGGCGAAGCAGTCGTCAGATTTAACGCTGGCGCAGTGCGCCTCAGCTTGATCCACACAGGCGTGGCATCACCTACTCAAGATTTGGAGCGATTGGTAAAGAGATGAGCGAGACACCGAAGATAATTTACACCCTCACGGACGAAGCACCCGCTTTAGCCACCTACAGTTTTCTGCCTATCGTTCAAGCTTTTTGCAGAACCACTGGCGTCGACGTAGAAACGCGGGACATCTCTCTCGCCGGACGTATCCTTGCCAACTTCAACGACAGCTTAACCGCTGACCAGCAAACGAATGATGCGCTCGCAGAACTTGGTGAGCTCGCGAAACGACCCGAAGCGAACATCATCAAGTTGCCTAATATCAGCGCGTCGGTGCCGCAACTCAAAGCCGCGATCAGCGAGCTGCAAGCTCAGGGTTTCGCACTGCCTGATTATCCAGAGGAGCCCAAGACCGACAGCGAAAAGGCCATTAAACGACGCTATGACAAAGTCAAAGGCAGTGCTGTAAACCCGGTCCTACGGGAGGGCAACTCCGATCGGCGTGCGCCTGCAGCCGTCAAGGAATATGCTCGCAACAACCCACATTCGATGGGCGCATGGCAGAGCGACTCAAGATCTCACGTAGCCACCATGACCGCGGGCGATTTCCGATCGAACGAGCAATCTCTTACGCTCACCGCAGCAACGACGGCTCGAATCGAATTCGAGGGTAGCGATGGCACAAAGACTGTCCTTAAAGATGGATTAGCGCTGCAAGCAGGAGAAGTGATCGACTCCAGCAAGATGAGTAAAGCGGCGCTCATTGAGTTCCTGTCAGCTCAGGTGGCGGATGCGAAAGCAAACGGCATTTTGTTTTCGCTGCATATGAAGGCAACGATGATGAAGGTCTCCGACCCGATCATCTTTGGACATGCTGTGAAGGTATTTTTCAAGGACTTGTTCGAAAAGCATGGGGAGACCTTCGCTGAGCTCGGTGTCGACGTCAATAATGGCTTTGGTGATCTCGTCAGCAAGATCCAAACCTTACCTGAAGCACAGCGGGCGCAAATCCAAGCGGACATCAACACCTGTCTCGCGACGGGTCCAGCGCTAGCCATGGTCGACTCTGACCGAGGGATTACCAATCTCCACGTGCCGAGTGACGTGATCATCGATGCCTCAATGCCAGCGATGATTCGTACATCGGGGCAAATGTGGAACGCGGATGGCAAGACTCAGGATACGAAGGCTGTCATACCAGACAGCAGCTATGCTGGCGTCTACGAAGCCGTGATCAATTTCTGCAAGGCGAATGGCGCATTTGATCCGACAACGATGGGCAGCGTGTCCAATGTGGGTTTGATGGCACAAAAGGCAGAAGAGTATGGGTCGCATGACAAGACCTTTGAGATCGGTGCTCGTGGCCAGGTTCGCGTCATTGACGAGACGGGCAATATTCTGATGAGCCACTCGGTCGACGCCGGAGATATCTGGCGAATGTGCCAGGTGAAAGACGCCCCGATTCAAGATTGGGTCGGTCTTGCGGTCCGCCGCGCACGCGCGACGGGTAACCCGGGCGTATTTTGGCTCAACAGTGAACGAGCCCACGACGCCGAGCTCATCAAAAAGGTGGAAGCCTACCTGCCCAATCACGACACGAATGGACTCGACTTTCACATCATGGCACCAGCGGAGGCTGCGACCTTTAGTTGTGAACGCATGAAAGACGGCCTCGACACGATCTCTGTGACCGGAAATGTTCTTCGAGACTATCTGACCGATCTATTCCCGATTCTTGAGGTGGGAACGAGCGCGAAAATGCTGTCAATCGTGCCCCTCATGAATGGCGGTGGTCTGTTTGAGACGGGTGCAGGCGGCTCGGCGCCCAAGCATGTGCAACAATTCGAAGCTGAAAATCATCTGCGTTGGGATTCCTTAGGTGAGTTCCTTGCCCTCGCAGCCTCTTTCGAGCACATCAGTGAGCGCTACGATAACGCCGCAGCAGGTCTACTCGGTGCGGCGTTGAATGAGGCGACAACTCAGTATCTGCTTCAAAACAAATCACCATCACGACGGGTCAATGAACTCGATAATCGAGGCAGTCATTATTACCTCGCAGCCTACTGGGCAAAAGCGCTCGCGACCCAAACCGCTGATGCCGCGCTGGCTGCCAAGTTTGGACCCATCGCCGATCAGCTTGCTAGCCATGAGGACAAAATTGTCGATGAGCTCAACGAGGTGCAGGGTGCCCGTCAGAACATCGGCGGCTACTACGCACCGAATCCGAGCCTGGCTGCTACAGCGATGCGCCCAAGCGGCACGTTGAATGCAATTATCGACGGTATCTGAACCACCCTAGTCGCCACGCCGGCGATGTCACAATGCAGCCTTGAGCCCGCGGTGCAAGCGGGCTCGGCGCCCCACGCTCACAATCTCTCCCAGACCTTATCAACACTGCGTCGCTCACACATCGCCGCGCCCGTGAAGCGGCGCGAATCGCAAGAAAACGATGACAGTATTTTTGCGTACACCCCAACAAATGTAATCGACATTGTGAAGTCGATCGTGTAGACAAGCCCAAAGAGTAACCCTAAAATGAGTTACTATATAGAGACAGCCGAGGGTCTCACGTATTTTTCACCCCTCGCACGACAAGAAGCTGTGGCGACCATGTATCATTACGAAAAGAACACAAATCTGAGTCATCACGGTCTGTTGGAGTTGTCCGACTCGGTTGAATGGAGTCCAATCATGAACGCCAAGAAGCATCCGTTTAAAGTCGTATTGTCTAGGCGAATTGCCGAATGTCTGCCGTCGGATCTGGCCACGTCGGATTGGCGTCAACTGACGGCGACTGTCAATCAAATCTGTGGAGACGAAGTGTCACATGGCACGGTTTTGCGCGCAGCTGCGATGACGCTCGCTTATCGAGATGTGACTCGGGCCGTAACCGAGAGCGCACCGAGTCATTTATCGGAGACGCTCAACGCTGAGGTGTGTCTTGGACCCCTCGTCGATCTTGAGAGTGAGCTGTCTGCACCGGCTGATTGGTCGATTGAGACCAAAGCGTTCACGCTCAATGCCTGGGCTGAAAATGCGGCAATCGGAGACATGGAGCGTGTTTTCGGTATCGACGCGTGGCGAGGAAATCAAACTTGGCAAGGAGCCGTGGCACGCTTCATTGAGCTTGACGAAAACACACCAACGCCCATTTTTGGCAGACCGTGTCACGTCGTATTGAAGGAACCCGCGGACCATTTTCCAACTGATTTAGGTGAACAACTTGAATGGGTCATGGAACACTGGGACGCATACCTATCCGAAGAGACACGCGCGTTGTATCTGCTCACCAAAGACGTTGAAGCAGAATTCTACGCAGCACGCTTTGGCGGCGGAGGTCCGGCACAATTCAGCCGCCTAGATACCGATATCGGCGCCCTCGACGGTATGAATCTCGTGAGTCAGGACGCAGGCGAAGATACAGTAGGCTATGTCGATGCCCGCCCAAGATTTTCCGATGATGCGGATTGGATGCCTCGACTGGTCATGATGGCTAAGCAGAGCTACGTGTGGCTGCATCAACTCAGCCAACAGTACGGCCGCCCAATCGAGCGCCTAGACCAAATTCCCGAGGCCGAATTGGCGTGCTTGGCAAAACGCGGTTTTAGTGGTCTTTGGCTCATAGGCTTATGGGAGCGGAGCCCAGCGAGCAAAGCGATCAAAGTCAAACGAGGAAACCCGGAAGCGGCTTCGTCAGCCTATGCCCTCAAAGGGTACCGCATCGCAGACCGACTCGGTGGTGAAGCGGCTTTGAATCGACTTCGTGAAAAGGCGACGCGCTGTGGACTGCGTCTGGCTGCTGATATGGTCCCAAATCATATGGGCATGGACAGCGATTGGCTGGTGGACAACCCGGATTGGTTTCTTCAGCTGTCCAACCCACCCTACCCCGGATACACCTTTAATGGTCCTGATGTATCGGGGGATTCGCGCGTGTCGATCCATTTGGAAGATGGCTATTGGAACGAGTCGGATGCGGCCGTCGTGTTTAAGTGCGTTCATCGCGACAATGGTCAGACACGCTATATCTATCATGGCAATGATGGCACGCAAATGCCGTGGAACGACACGGCTCAACTCGACTATCTCAAGCCTCAGGTACGCGAGGCGGTGATCCAAACCATACTGGATGTGGCGCGCCGCTTTCCTGTGATTCGCTTCGACGCCGCGATGACGCTCGCGCGGAAGCATATCGCTCGATTATGGTATCCCCCTCCCGGTCATGGTGGCGCGATTCCGTCCAGAGCCGAAAACAGCGTACCGCAGCATGTGTTCGATGAAATGGTCCCGGGTGAGTTTTGGCGTGAAGTGGTCGAGCGCGTGAAGGCGGAAGTACCCGATACCCTTCTGCTCGCTGAGGCATTTTGGAT
The DNA here is from genome assembly GCA_049889275.1 of Bradymonadia bacterium. GTDB lineage: Bacteria > Myxococcota_A > Bradymonadia > UBA7976 > UBA1532 > UBA1532. The sequence continues at coordinate 26,658 of JBMHDS010000131.1, forward strand.
GATGGAAGGCTATTTTGTCCGCACGCTCGGCATGCACCGCGTTTACAACTCGGCTTTCATGCACATGCTCAGAGACGAGGACAACGCCGGATATCGCGCAGGCATTCGTGGTGTACTCGAATACAGCCCTGCCATTCTAGAGCGCTATGTGAACTTCATGAACAATCCCGACGAGGAGACTGCCATCGAACAGTTTGGTAGTGGCGATAAGTACTTCGGCATTGCGACCATGATGGCAACACTGCCTGGTTTGCCGATGTTCGGGCATGGTCAGGTCGAAGGCTTCAGCGAGAAGTATGGGATGGAGTACACACGCGCTTATCGCGATGAAAGCGTAAATGAGGGCCTCGTTGCCCATCACGAACGCGTCATCTTTCCATTGTTGAGGCGTCGAGACCTATTCTCAAGCGTTCAAAACTTTGTCTTTTTTGATTTTGGAAACGGTCATGACGTCAACGAGAACGTGTTCGCCTTCGCCAACCAAAGTCGGCAGACGGGCGAGCATAGCTTGGTGCTCTACAATAACGGTTACGAGCGCGCCGAAGGTCAAATTCTAAGCTCGACGCCCATCAATGTCGGTGACGTCGACTCACCTCGACTCGAGCAACGAAGTTTTGCAGACGCCATCGGCATTACTGGCGACGATTCGACGGTCTACGGACTTTGGGACCTCAATCAAGATCGATGGCTACTACGCACCGCAGGCGAACTGCGTAACGAAGGCCTTCGCGTTGAACTCAACGGCTACCAAGCTCATGTCTTTGCGAAAATCGTCAACCTATCGGCTCAAGTGTCTTCCGAGCACTTGCAGAGCCTGCTCGCGCGCGCCGGCAGGCAGTGGGTGGCGCCGGAAGAGCTCGGACCCGAATACGCATGCCTTGACGACTATATGAGTGTTGTACCACCGACAAACCATGTCGTCTTTGCCGAAGAGCCGAGCACCGATACCGACGCCACAGACGTAAGTGAGCCGAGCATGGCCTCCACAGTGGCGTCGAAGACAGATGCCATCGAGCAACCCGATTTAGCTGAGACAGCTGTTCCGAAGCCGACCCGTGCCGCTGCAACAACCCTAACTAAAAACACAACGAAAAACCCAAGCGAAGAGAACGACTAATGCGAGAAATCTGTATACACGGACATTTCTACCAGCCATTGCGGGCCAATCCCTGGACTGGACACATCGACCCACAAGCTTCCGCTGCCCCATTCCTGGACTGGAATGAACGCATCAACGCGGAGTGCTACGCACCGAATGGTGCAGCGCGTCTGCTCGATGAAAATGGCCAAACCAGAGCAACTCGCAACACCTACGGTTATATCAATTTTGACTTTGGACCGACGCTGCTTAAGTGGCTTAAAGAAAACCATAACGTTGTCCTGAACCAACTGCGACAAGCGGATCGCGACAGCCAAGCACGCTTTGGTCGCGGCTCAGCCATCGCGCAGCCCTATCACCATTCGATTCTCCCGCTTTGCGATGATGCAGACCGGGTCACAGAGGTTCGCTGGGGACTACGCACATTCGAGATGTGCTTCGGACGCAAGGCCGAAGGCATGTGGTTGGCGGAGACAGCCGTTGACACTGCGAGCCTCACGGTCCTCGCAGATGAAGGGGTTGAGTTCGTCATTCTCGCGCCGCACCAGGTCGACGCGATCGCAGATGCTCAAGGGAACTGGCAGACTGTGGGCACCGATGAGGTCATCAATCGCGCTTTCACTATCGACTTACCTAACGGAAAAAGCATCACAGCGGTCATGTACGATGATCGGGTGTCGCGAGCGGTTGCCTTCGAAGGCTTACTCCACAATGGGGACTATTTTGCGAACCGCCTTGCAGAGGCGAGCGTCGACACAGGCTTTGTTCTCATCGCCACCGATGGTGAGAGCTATGGCCATCATCACTATCATGGTGAAATGGCCCTCGCGTATGCACAAGAGCAATTGGAAGCCCGCGGTGATTGTCGGCTCACCAATGTTGCATCATGGCTGAGTCGAAATCCTGCGACAGTGAAAGGCCGTCTCGTCGAGAGAAGCAGTTGGAGTTGCGCACACGGCGTCGGCCGCTGGTCAGAAGATTGCGGCTGTAAGATGGACCACAGCCGCGACTGGCACCAGGCCTGGCGCCCTGTCCTGCGGGCAACGCTCGAGTCGATTCGAGACCAGGCACGAGACGCTCTAGCAAAGCTTGGGGCGACGCTATTCAAGGATGCAGCCCAAGCCAGAGACGCTTATGTTGACGTTCTTCTCGCAACCACATCATTTGATGATTGGTACGAGGTCCATGCGGGCAAGAAGCCCAACGCTGAGCAAGCACGTACCTGGCTTGAAATCCAAAAGAACCTGCTCGCCATGTTCACAAGCTGTGCTTGGTTCTTTGACGACGTCACCGGCCTTGAACCCGTACAGAACATTCGCCTCGCAACAGCCGCGATCGACCAGTTGAAAACGCTTTGCGATATTGACTTACTCACCGAGTTTAAACAAACGGTCGACAACATACCGGCGAACCTCGATACAAAGGTGTTACTCGATGCCATCGAAGCGACTATCGAGGGCCAACCCGAAACCGATGACCAAGTAGTGGGCATCTCTCCCGAGGACCGGCGCGCAGGTGTGTTGCAACCCATCAGCGCACTCGGTGGTTCTGGTCCAATCGGCGATCTTGACGATGCAACCGCGTTTGTTGACTGGCTCGTAGAAGCAGGTGCTGGCATCTGGCAGTTTCTGCCACTGGTTCCGACCGATGACTTAGGCAGTCCGTACAGTAGCTGGTCCACACTCTCGGGCAACCCAGATTTGGTTGGACTAGGCTGGTGCGTCCGCCATGGATTACTGCCCACCGGAACACGACTGCCAAGAAGCGAGGCCGTCGATTACGCACAAGTCCGTGAAAGCAAACGACCATTGATCCTAGAGGCCGCGAGGACTCTCGTGAACCAGCCAAGCCACCTTTGGTTTGCCGAGTACGAAGCGTTCGCGAGCGAAGCTCAGTGGGCGAAAGACGCGGCGACCTACTACGCTGTCAAAAAAGCCAATGATAACGCGCCTTGGTGGTCATGGCCTGCTGCTCTGAAGCAAGCCGACGCGAGCGCTTTGACAGCGGCACAGAGTGACTACGAAGAGGATTACAAGACCTGGCTTGCGGCGCTGTTCCTGTTTGAGCGGCAATGGTCCGAGGTACGGGCCTACGCGACATCCCGTGGCGTCAAGCTCGTCGGTGATATGCCTATCTATGTGGGTCAAGACAGCGTCGACGTCTGGGTCAATCAGTCATTGTTTCAACTCGACTCAAATGGCCGACCGACCCATGTCGCCGGCGTACCGCCCGATGCCTATTCGGAAACCGGACAGAGATGGGGCAATCCCCTGTTCGACTGGGACGCCATGGAGGCCGATGGTTATGAGTGGTGGATCGCGAGAATGGCTCGCGCCATCGAACACTGCGATGCTTTGCGCGTCGACCATTTCATCGGCTTCGCACGCTATTGGTCCGTTGACGCAACAGAGGAGACCGCGCTTGGCGGACGCTGGATCGAAGGACCAGGTCGCGCGGTCTTTGATGCCATTCGCGGTCGTCTCGGCCGTCTACCGCTTGTCGCTGAAGACTTAGGCAGCGTTGATGAAACGACCATCGCTCTGCGCGACGCGCTCGATCTACCAGGTATGAAGGTTATGCAGTTCTCTTTTGATGCAGAGAGCAGTAACCCACACAAGTTGGCGAACCATCCCGCCCGGAGTGTTGTGTACTCGAGTACCCATGATAGCCCGACCGCCCGCGGTTGGTGGGAGTCACAAGGTGCAGACACCCAGAACTGGCTCGACCTCGGCACAAACGGTGTTGACGCCGCTCGGGCGCAGGTGGACATGGCACTGGCATCGCCCGGGTGCTGGTCTATCATCCCACTTCAGGATGTACTCTGTCTCGATAACTCTGCGCGCATGAATACACCAGGAACGGCGTATGACAATTGGGTTTGGCGACAATCGAAGCGGCACCTCGACATGAACGTTGCAACCGAGCTCCGCGGCCGGATTCGACGCGCTGGGCGACTGATTCCACAAGCAACGCGTCCAGATTCAGCACCGACCATCGCTGCCGGTTCACGCTCAAATTGCGATGGACCTCGCATCGCCTACTTCTGCATGGAGTACGGCATCAATGCGCAGCTCCCAATCTATTCCGGCGGTCTCGGTGTCCTCGCTGGTGATATTGTAAAGGCTGCATCTGATCAGAATCGCGACTTCATCGCCATTGGGATGCTTTGGGGTGAGGGCTATTTTGTTCAAGATATCGACAGCGAAGGTCGTCAAATGCCTCGCTATATTCCAACGCCCCGTTCCCAGTTGAGGCCGACGGGCGTTCGAGTGGAAGTCAAGATCGGCGCCGATGTGATGCCCATCACAGCCTGGCGGGTTCTGAATCTCGGCAGCGTGGAACTCTTGCTCCTTGAACCCATTCAAGAAGAACATCGCTGGGTGACACAGCGGCTCTACGGTGGTTCCGCCTACGACCGTGTTGCCCAAGAGGTCCTGCTTGGCGTGGGTGGTGTACGGGTATTAAGGGCGCTTGGCTTACCCGTCGATGTATATCACTTCAACGAAGGTCACGCGCTCTTCGCAGGCTTTGAGTTGCTCCGCGAAGAAATGGAAGACGGACATAGCTTTGAAGCCAGCATCGAGCGCGTACGAGAGCAGACAATCTTCACAACGCACACACCGGTGCCAGCAGGCAACGAAGTCCATCCACTTCAACTGCTCTTCGACGTTGGCGCCAACGTTGACACCTTGAGTTGGGAGCAACTCAAGCAAATCGGCGGCGATCCTTTTCAAATGACCCCAGCGGCGCTGCGACTGTGCAGGCAGGCCAATGCGGTCGCTCAACTCCACGGTGAGACAGCACGAGACATGTGGAAAGACATCTCCGACGCTGCGCCGATCGTCGCCATCACCAATGGTGTCCATATGGGTACCTGGCAAGATCCAGTGCTCGCTGGCCACGCCAGACGAGGCCATGGCGAGTCGCTCTGGAATCGACATCAACTGCTCAAGGGTCAGCTCATCAGTGAAATCAAGACGCGACTGGGCGTGGAGATGAACCTTGATGTGCCGCTGATTGGCTTCGCTCGTCGTGCAGCGACCTATAAGCGAGCGACCTTGTTACTCAAGGACCGAGCTTGGTTGCACGAGGTACTGACAAACAATGAGGTTCAGTTTGTGTTTGCGGGCAAAGCGCACCCTCACGATGTGTACGGCCAAGCACTGATCCAAGAACTGGTTCAGGTCGGCCAGGAGTATCCTGGGAAGCTTGTCTTCATTCCAAACTACGACATGACGCTTGGCGCCTTACTCACCCGAGGCTGCGATGTTTGGCTCAATAACCCAATTCGCCCGAAAGAGGCATCGGGCACCTCGGGCATGAAGGCCGCTGCGAATGGCGTGCTCAACCTCAGTATCCTCGACGGTTGGTGGGCAGAGGGCTGCCAGCACGGTCTCAATGGTTGGGGTGTGGGCGCGCCACCCACTGGTGAAGACGCCGATGCACACGACTACGCTTCATTGCGCGGACTTATCGAAAACGATGTCTTGCCCGCTTACCGAAACAACGCTGCATGGGTTGAGATGATGCAGACTTCCATCGCCTCCTCACAGCATGCGTTCTCAGCAAACCGCTGTGTGCAGGAATACTTCGACCGGCTCTACACCGTCGACGCCTAGGTTAAAACATTGTGAATGGGTCGTGGCGGTCAACCGCGTTTAATGAGGCCGCTCCGACCCAACGCAGATTCAAGCTGCGACCACCGCTGCTCCAAGCTTCCTGTAAAGCCGATCGACATCCTCACCAAGCCAGGACTAATGCCGGCCGCCCGTAGAGCGCCCTCGTCCATTTCACTCGACGTCGAACTCGCAGAACAAGACATCAGGGTATCGAAATAGCCCAAACTGACGGCCATGAATCCGAACCCCTCAGTGTTCTGAAGATCTTCCATAAGCGCCTCAGCGCGCTGCCGCGTGCCGGCGTCGATGGTCAGTAATCCACCAAAACCGTACTCGGACCGCCCGATAGACTTGAACAGCGCATGGTCGGGGTGGGTCTTGAGACCGGGATAACCAACCTTGACACCAAGCTCTTCGAGCCGCTGAGCGAAGGTCAACGCGCGTCGGGCATGCTCGACCATTCGAATCGGTAGATGGGGAATACGCAAGCTAATTGAATGGGCCACCTGGGGATCCATCGTGGGACCAAGGATCATTAAGGGACCCACGTGCAGGTCCATTAACGAACCAATAAACGCCTCCGAACCACAGACCGCACCAGCGATAAAGTCGCTTGCGCCATTAATGAACTTTGTGAGCGAATGAACCACAACATCAGCGCCATGTTCGATGGGCGACATCGCGAGGGGCGTGAAAGTGTTGTCTACAACGAGCTTCGCCTCAAACTCTTTGGACAGCTTTGCCAACAACGGGAGGTTTGCCACCCTGAGCGTCGGGTTGCTTAAAGACTCAGTGTAGACCACCTTAGTATTTGACCTCACGGCAGCACGAATGGCTGTCTCATCGGCCATATCTACAAAGGTTGTCGTGATCCCGCACTTCTTCGGAAGAAACTCAGCAAGCATCGCCCAAGTCCCCCCATACAGGGTATCCGACGCGATGACGTGGTCTCCCTGGTCGAGCAAACCAAGCAACGCGCAGGAAATGGCGCCAAGACCACTGCCTGTACAGTACCCGGCTTCAGCAGCCTCCATCGCTGCGAGTTGTCGACCCAATACATAGACGGTTGGATTGAAGTGTCGCCCATACAGAAAGCAACCACCGTCATCAGGACCGAGCCGTCCATTGAAAATCTCAGGCATCGTGCCCGCCTCAAGAACAGTGAAGGTCGTCGAGGCTTCGATGGACATATTGACGCCGCCATGCTCGCCGAACTCGTGGCGCAAAGCCGCGAGTCTTTCCACCGGATCTAGATGTTGTTTCTTGATCACTTTCTTAGACATGTCCCCCCCACGGTGTGATGACAATCGAGGGCTCCAGTGCGCCCAAATGTGAGTCTAATGATATGAGAAAATAACTCAAACGAGGGGCAGACCGCGACGCGGAATTCAAGGTGACGACGGTTGTCTCATCGGTTGGGATTGTGAGAACGACGACGACGAGCGTCACGCCGCGGAGTGCTCTAGATGAGTGCGGCGCGGTGGGCTAAGAGCAACTGGCTAGAAACAAATGCCCTGGTCATTAAGCGTTGTTGGCACACAAAAATCAGGGCCAACCACGCGGCAACATTCAAAGTTATCGGGACAGAGGCGCTCGTCGCCACAGGGCAATTGACAGAACAGGTTACCTGGAAAGCCACGACAGACTTCATCCGGCTGACACTCATCGTCATTCCGGCAGGAGGGTCGGTCGTCCCAGCTGCTCATGTCCCCTTCCCACATCGAGATCGGGCGATTCGAGCCATCTCCGAAGCACTGATCCCCTCGACATAACTCACCCTCGGCGCAGTCGTCGTTGTCGATGCACTCTACCTGTATGCACGCGTTATCGACGCATCGGCTACGCTCGGCATCACATTGGTCATCTTGCTGGCACTCAACATCGATGCACGCACCACCTCGACACACGCTGAGGTCGCCATCACAATCGCCATCGCCGTTACATTCAAAACATCGCTGTACCTCTAAGGGAGAGCATGCTCTCACATCCCGTCCATTTCGAAAGATACCGACGCATCGGAAGTCATTTGGACATATGTCGTCCTCGCAGCCAGCGCCGCAGAAGCGACCGAGTTCGTTACCTCTGCGGTCAAAATGACGAATGCACCAGTAGCCTGCGGGGCAATCACCATCCGCTCGACAGGCGTCACAGTTTGCAATATCTCGACCAACACACTCGCCGGTCTCAGTGTTGCAAAAACTATCGGCATCACAATCAACGGCTGCACAGAGGTCCTCGCACAGACCGGTCTCAACGTCGCAGCCGCCGAGCGGGCATGCATCCCCGTTGCAAGGACCGGCATCGCAAGTCGCGCATTCACAATCACGGCCGCTGCAATCGAATTCATTGAGTGTACTGAGGACCTCAAAAGAGCAGTCAGCGGGGTTAAACTGCAGAACCTCCCACATCACTCGAACGTCATTCTCGTTTCCTTCGAGTCGTTGCGGCCCTAGAACAAGGCTGACATCGTCACCGCATTCAAATGTAAGTGTTGCATTGCCTGGCCCACGAAACAGTTCAACACCGACGGTATACAAACCAGCTTCGGGTCTCGCCATGCGAATTTGCTCCCTGCTACCACCGTCTTCACCACCCGTCGAATCTCTGTCCAAGCCTGGCAAAGCCCAATCGGGACGTCGATTGTCGTGATAGCAATCGAGCGCCGAATCATATTGTCCTCGGGGGTGCACAACATGCAGGTCTAAATCGACAGGCTCACCTGCGGGCCACTGTAGCGTGACTACGACACGGTCTCGAACCTCGTCGCAAGCATCGCCTATGCCATCACCGTCGATGTCTGACTGCCCTGCGTTGGCTAAGTCAGGACAATTATCGCACGCGTCACCGACGCCATCGTCATCGCTGTCGTCCTGCATATTTTCGATCAGCGGGCAGTTATCAGTCTCGTTTGGCACGCCGTCCCCGTCAATGTCACCGGCCTCACAGGCATCACCGATGCCGTCATTGTCGCTATCGGTTTGGTTAAAGTTTGCCGCTGCGGGACAATTGTCACATGCATCACCAGGTCCGTCGTCGTCCCCATCCGCCTGATTCGGGTTGAAGACGTTGACGCAGTTATCATCGTCGTCAGCGACACCGTCTCCATCGGCGTCATCGATCTCACACGAATCACCGACTCGATCGCCATCCGTGTCTGCTTGTTCGGCATTAGGCACCTCAACGCAATTGTCGCAGGCGTCACCAACACCGTCTTCGTCCGTATCGACTTGTGACTCGTTTGACCTGTCAGGACAATTGTCGTCTAGGTCACGGATACCGTCTTCATCGCTGTCGCGACAAACGAACGCCTGGTCTGCGTTGGCCTCGTTCGGACAGTTATCGCAAGCATCCCCTACCCCATCGTCGTCGGCATCACGCTGGCTGTTATTGGCGACACGCGGACAGTTGTCGGCGGCATTGAGCACACCGTCCATATCTTCATCTCCATCATCGGGCAAATCACAGGCATCGCCGATGCCATCTCCATCGCTATCTGATTGATCTGCGTTTGGTTCGTCGGGGCAGTTATCGATGTCATCAGCGACACCATCGTTGTCACGGTCGTCCAACGCCTCGCCGCCTGTGCCACCAGCACCACCTTCGGCACCCGCACCACCGACGCCACCGGCACCGCCTTCGGCACCGGCACCACCGACGCCACCGGCACCCATACCTGTGCTCGAGTCGTTATCTGCAGTGGCATCTGACTGCCGGTCAGCAGACGCTGAATTATCCTCGATGCAACCTGTGACTAAGAGCGGCGACACCGCCAAAACAAAGACCGATAAAATCCGAACTTGAAACATCGCTATGACCCACTGAGTGTTTGTCTTCTCTACTCGCAGACGCTAATCGCTGGAGCCGGACAACATGATGACTCGAAGCGGTGCTCGATTGCCAGACAGAAATCAATCAGTTTGGACGATTTGGCGTGATTCACTCGGGGTAATGCACAACCGAGTCTGGGTGGTGTCGAATTCAGCTTATCGCGCTTCACTACGGCATTTCATCGAACACCTCAAAAGCAACGCTCACTTGCAAGTAACTTGGTGCACCGGCTAGCCGACCCACGAAGACCTGTTGTAAGCGCAGCCCAAAGAGATCAAGGGAATCGAGGTCGATGATCTGCCCGATCGCGCTATCGAGCGCGCTGCCGATCAACGCACCGACAATCGTCTCCAAAAAACCGCCTAATTCAGCCTGCTGCAGTGGCACCACCGGTTCCTCGATCACTTCAAAACGGAGGTCGGACTGAGAGCCCAGGGTCACGCTCAACCCCTCAACCGAGGGGGTCACGGTGATCCGACCGGAGACTTCTAGGGTACCCCAGTCGCGTATTTGACCATTTGAGTCCTGGGCAGCCAAGACGATCCGAAGCGCGCCCACATCGAGGGCGATTTCTGTGGAATCAGGGCCCACAAACCGAACGATAGGCTGCAGCAAAGCGTTGAGACGGATCGTCAGAGGCGCGTCGGCTGGAAATGTGTCGAGGAGTGCCTGTGAGGCAAAGCCGGCCAATACCCCCATGGTGATGGAGGCCGTGGGCGAATCGGGATCGGTGCCATCGAAAGATGTATCGAGCAGTCCACCTCGCCAGATATGAGCGAGCAGATGATTCAAGATGTCGATACCCACGTTAAGGGACAAATCGTGAGGCCCTTGGTCGGGCGTCGCGCTGCCACCGGCTTGCCAAATGCCTGGCCCCTCTTTGACCGGCACGACACCATCGATACGACCGGAAGCGACCGCGGTGGCTTTGTCGGGACCAATGAAGATGTCTCTTAGCGCAAACTTAAGACCGACCGGTGTACCCAAGACATCGATCTCTCGATCAAAGAGCTCCGCGTCGACAATGGTGGCGACGAGGTAATCATCGAGTAAACTCAGAAGACTGTTTTCAGCGACCGCGCGGATAACCGGCTCAATAATGGGCTCCAAAAACGCATACAACTCTTCGAGTTCGAGTTCAAAATCTGTGAGTGTCAACTGCGGGTTGCGCACATCCGCCTGGAAATTCCCATCTTCATCCTGGACAACGTATACGTCGGCTTCGAGAAGCGCAGGGTTGGCCCGCAGAGTGCCCTCAACTTGTGTTTCTAATCCGCCGAGTTCGTAGTTGTAGGCGAATCCGATCGCCATCTGGTCTAACCGGATGCGAGCCCGGATAAAACCGGTATCGAGCGACAGGTCCACATCGATATTGCTGTAGGCGACATCGGTAATTTGTAAATCACTATCCTCGGCGGTGCCCTCGATCAATTCCATCTCGATGAGTTGACGCGCACCCGGCCCTTCCAATGCCTCACTCAGTCTCATCATTGCGCTTGGATTCACCAACAGACCGAAGGCGGATGTGACCTCTGCATCCCATGGCGTATCCGCGCCGACCAACACACTCCGTCGCTTCTCAACAAACCTCGACTCGCCTTCTTGGTAACGCACGTCGACGTGCAACATACCTCGAGTTAGCGAAGCGGGTGCGCTGAAGTCGCCATTGGCACCGATGACAATCTGACTGCCATTAATGGTCAAAATGCCATCTGGTTTGAAGCCAATGACGCGCCCCGTGACCTGGACATCGCGGTCCATCGTTGAGTAAAATTCACCGGATACGGGTGAATCCACAACCAACTCCGGCAATGGCGCTGCATCGTCTCGAATGACCAGGGCGTCAGGCATCATCATCGACAGGTCAGGCCTCATGCCCAGATCATATTGAACCGAACCTTCAGCCTTGGGCGCGCTGTCATCACATGCGGCCAGCACACCGCAACTCAAAACGACTAGGGAAAGGTTTACAGCCTTTTGGACTGCACTACTGAACTTGGTCACTTGCCATCACTCCAATGAGCCCTCAAGGGGCCTACCTTATCAGACAGACGCCATCTAATGAAATGGCAACCGAGCGAAGCCGAAATACGCCGTGGAGATGGTGTCATCCGCCATGCCAACCCGAGGGGTTCATCACGCTTCAGTCTCGCGAGTCGCAAGACATCATACCTCGTCCATATCGCATCTGATGGATACGATCTGAATCGGCTCGCTAAACCCTTTGACCACAACTTCGTTACTGGCGGTGGTTGTCGTCACATCTGGGCCAGCTTGGCATAGCCCTAGATGCTCAACCGTCTCGAACACAGCGTATGGCATGACCAACTCTCCGCCCTGAGCGACGCCACAGAGTCTCGCCGCAAGGTTTACAGTGGGGCCAATGACCGTGTGTTCCATCCGGCTCTCGCACCCCATGTTCCCCATGACAACGTGCCCGTGACTAATCCCAATCCCAATTCGGACAGGTTGTTCTGACGAGCGATTCATCTCGGCGACCCTGATCAGAATCTCTCGACCGCACCGAACAGCACGCTCGACCGAATCCTCCCCCTCAAAGACCACCAAGACCGCATCGCCCATGTACTTATCGATGGATCCATCATAGGTCAGGACCACTTCTGCTTGAATGCGTATGTAATCGTTGATCAAAGCGATGGTCTCCGAAGGCGCCAACTTCTCTGACAGCGCTGTAAAGCCGCGAATATCAGATTCCAAGATGGCGACCTCAACGTCCCGTCCCTCGTTCAGATCGACCGAGCCCGCGCCGCGGTTCAACACCCGCGCGATCATCTTTTGAGTATGGTCAGGTAGGAACTTAAGCATCTCGCTTCGTTGCTGAAGATGCTCTAAGGCTCGGTTAATGGACTGCGCGAGCTGCTCAAGCTCGTCCTCGCTCTTGAGTTCGACGCGTACATCGAAGTTTTCATCATTGAGCGCGTCAGTCCCCCGCATGAGCTCGCCCAGACCCTGAGCGAGTTTGTTTCGTAACAGCATCGTCAACAGCAACACGAGAATCACCATCCCCAGAGCAAACGCGACCAAGGTTCGAGTCTCTTCTCGCAATTGGGCCACATATTGAGCGAGTCGAATATCCGTCTGCAGCAGCGCCACGTAGCGGCCATCAGGTCCCTTGATGGGAGCGATTCCACTGATAAAGGAACCATGGTCGTCTTCAAACAATGGTAGGGCCAACGCAGCACCACGATTCAGCGCCTTCTCGTATAGAGCGCGAATGTCTGCGGGGGGCTTGTAGACGTCGCCAATAAAGGTCTTCTTCTGCAGCATTACGACAAAGTGATAGGTTGCAGGATCATCTACGCTTGGTCGCAGAATGTAGACCGCATCGTTTGCGAGTCCGTTCACGTCGCGCAGACGCTCGAGCACGCTTCGCGCAGCCACAAATGCCTCGCCCTGGGCATCGTCGTTATTCTGTATTTGGTCGAGCCTCGCACCATCGATATCCACGGCACCATTGGCGGACACCGTCTTGAGCACGCTGCCGAAGCGTTTGACCAATTGCTTTTTGTCTCTTTGGTAGCCTCGAAAGATAACGCCGCCCACGAGTACCAGAATGACCGTCATGTTCAGCACACTGAACCGAAACACGGCTGAACGATACCACTTCACACGGATCTTGTTCGCTGCTGCCGCCGGGTTATTGTTGTCTCTCAAGGCCATGATTGCGCACCACAAACGCTTTATTGTCTCGAGTCTAAACCGTCACTTACACGCAGTAAATTAAACTCTTGTGAATGGCGCAGATTGCCAACAGCAGCCTGTTGTTTCGTCGAGATAGCCAACCTGTACGCGTATCGATGTTACATCACACTCGTCAAGGGCATGGAGAATCCATTATGCTGTTCGTAGACGAAGAGGGTGGCAATGAGCCCGTTTTACCAAACATTGAAGGTCTGCTTGGTCGCACTTGTCATGGTGAGCTGTCAAAGTTCGGGCGGCACGTCAGAGAATCGTTTAGACCATTCGGCAAACCATCGGTCCAGCGACCTTGGAATGATTCGGCCCGCCTCGGCTGACATGGGGGACGCAACGGCTCTCGTGTCCGACGGGGCGGCTGCCGCGTATGACAGCGGCGTCAACAGAGATGCCGAGTTGACCTTGATTACAGATGCAGCGCAGTCGATGGATGCCGCTGCCCATGTACGCGATGGCGTAGTGACGAACCCGTGCGCACAAAGCGGCGCAACATGTGCTGTAGAGGCTGAGTGCATTCAGACAGAGGATGGCAATTGGTCTTGCCGATGCGCTGATGGTTTTGAAGGCAGTGGCACCGAGTGCGCCGACATCGATGAGTGTGAACAAAGCCCATCTCCCTGCCCCGGTGCAGGCGCATGTCAGAATCAATACGGTGGCTTTGAGTGCATTTGTCCAGCTGGATTTGAATGGGCAGAAGGCGATTGCCAGGACGTCGATGAGTGTGCAACAGCCAACGGCTTTTGCGGGCCAAGCGAGCATGTTCAATGCATCAACCAGGTGGGAGAGCCACCACGCTGCGTCGATATCGACGAATGCCTCAACGACAATGGCCAATGCGGTGATCGCGAATTCGTTGTATGCGTGAATCGACTGAGCGAGCCGCCCGACTGTGTGCTCGTCGACCATTGCGCGAACGCCAACGGAGGGTGTGGCGACCCACAATTCACGGCCTGTGAGAATCAATCGGACCGAATGCCTATCTGCACCGACATCGACGAGTGCGAATCGCTGAACGGCGGCTGTGGAGATCCAGCCAGTATCAGATGCATCAACCGCATCGCCGCTGAACCACTCTGCGAAGATGTGAACGAATGCCGAAACGGCCCCGAGGCCGCTGGCTGCGCTGAGAACGCAGACTGTATCAACGTCTTAGGTGGCTTTATCTGTCAATGTCGCGATGGCTTTAACGGTGACGGGCTTGCAGGATTTGGCTGCCGCGATGCGGATGAGTGCGCCATTAACAACGGTGGCTGCGACCAACTATGCATCAATCAGCCCGGCACATTCTCCTGCGACTGTCTCGAAGGTGAGCGGTTGCAGCGGGATGGACGAACATGCTCAGCAGAGCCGACCTGTGCGGACGGTCTACGTAACCAGATGGAGAGCGACATTGACTGTGGCGGCCCCAATTGCCCGGCATGCGAGCTCGGTGCACGCTGCCGCGAGACGTCCGACTGTCCAATGCCCAGCGCGGGTTGTCAGATGTTGTGTGATGGATTCCGATGTACAGAGGTCTGCGAGCGCGGTTCGTGCCCCAGCCCGGGCGTAGGGGGAATCCGTTACCAAAGTGTGGATGAAGATACCTGCCAGCAGCTCGAAGCGGACAACGCCTTTGCATGCCTGGCAAACGAAAGCCGCTTTCACTCGAGCTGCGGATGCGGATGCTACCCGTCAGACATGAACATCCCCTGTCCTCCAGAGGCATGGCGCTGTGATGACACCAGCTGCGTGCCGAGGCGTGAGCGATGCGATGGTGTACCGCAGTGTTCTGACCGCTCTGATGAAGCAGCGTGTCCGCAAGACCGAGGGTGCGCAGCAGACCAATTTACCTGCGACTCAGGGCATTGCATTGCGGCAGCGCAGCTGTGCAACGCCGTCGCCCAATGTCCCGATGAAAGCGATGAGAGGCCCGCACGGCCTGCCTGTCCGGCACAATGCCCAGCGTTAGATGCTTGTAATCGGATTTGTCCAGACGGTTTTGCGGTTGATGACATGGGTTGCGACCAATGCAGCTGCAGGCTGTCGGCATGCCCCGCAGCGGAGGTGTTGAGACAGGGCGCCATCTCATTTGGGTTTAATCCCGAGGACTGCGCCCAAGTGCCAGGTTGGTTCGAAGTCGACGACCTGTTCGAGGTGGCAACGCTGATGGGTTGCCCGCCCGCTTATCACGTGTACAATGGTGAATGCGGGTGCGGCTGCTACGACCCACTATAGTGTTCCAGCGTCACTCACCGTTGGCGGCTGTTTATCCCGCAACTGGCGTGCACAGAGCGAGCATGTCAGCGTTGGTCTCGAACCGAAAATCGTCCAGCCCTTGAGCCTGCGCGATCTCGTTTTCACGTTCACGAATGCCAAGGTAACCTAACCAATCGACCACCGAGTGCCCTCGCGCTTTCAGGATGGCGTCGAGGGCGTCTAACGGACGTCCATTGCGTGGGCCCTGCTGTTCAAGATAGGTCTCGATGTGGTCACAGGCCATCTCACCATCTTTGCGGGCCTTGCCCACAAGGCCATCACTCGCGAGCCGAGCCCAGCCCGCGGCAAACCACCCATCTCGGCCGACAACACCGTAGCTACGGGCGTTGTCTTCGTCGCCCGCCAGGGCATACTCACCCCAACGATTGAGCGGCAAACCAAACTCGGGATCGACGGCGTCGCCCACACAGAAAACCAGACTGTCGGTCTCGAGCGCTGAGGTACGCTCAGTGCTGCGACAGCGTATGCCGCCCTGATCACCATACAACTCGTTATCGCAGAAGCGCAGTGATTCGATGGTACCACTCTGATCGGTGTCCACGGCTAAAGCGGAGGTCGCAAACCGAAATTTGATCTTTGTATGACTGCCATCGATGCGTTGAGTGCCAAAGGACTCCGTCATACGGCCGTATGTGTCAGCGACATCTTCACCAATCAGCCGCAGGGCGGGTGCGATGCGTTCCATCTCGGAGGCGAAAGCGCTTAAGTCGACATGCCCACCGATCAGCTTGATCTCTTTCTTGGTATATTTGACCTGATTAGGGCCTCGACGAACCAACAGGGTCACCGTCTCAACATTCTGCTGTACGGCATAGTGAGCGATATCAATAGCGACGTTACCCGCGCCAATGATGGTCAAATGACGGCCTAATGGGTACACCTGCGTCGCGTATGGAGGCAGCTGATTGTAGTGATAGACAAGCTGTTTTGCATCGTAGATATGACCAGCTTCTGAGCCCTCAATATTAAGCCATTTAATACCTTGAGCGCCCACCGCGACCAAGACGGAGTCAAAACCGAGCTGCGCGACATCGGATAGTTGAAGCACCTCGTTATCGCCGATGGTGACGTTGCCCCGATAGTGAATATTCTCGTTCGACAAGATCTTGTGAAACATCTTGCGAAGACCAGCCTTCATTCGATGCTTATTATGAAAGATCCCGTACTCAGCGAGACCGCCGGGCCGTATATCTCGATTCAGTAACACCACCTGATGACCGTTTTTAGCGAGTTTATTCGCCGCGTATAACCCAGCAGGTCCAGCCCCCAACACACCGATCCAACGTCCCGTCGCCATAACATCTCCCCCCCGTCCAAAGCATAGAGAATCGGAGTGTATTTGAGCAACCCCTCTTTCGAGCAGCCCGGGGCCTGCGACGGACCTGTATACGTTGAAGGGAAGCGCGCGGGCACAAGCGAGTGGCGGACACGACGCAACCTCATATCTGCGAGACCGCCCACCGGACTCTTAACCGGTACCGAATTCGATGAAACGACAAGTGAGCGTCGAATACTCATCCATGATCCATGACGAAACAGTCCGGTCTGTCATTCTTCGACGCCAAATCGACTCAGCTTACCGCTGCTCGCAACATGACTTTACCTCAATGAGGCGACGTTTATGGCTGATACGTACCGCTGCAAATTGAACGTGTTGCAGCCGACGAAATTTTGTTAGTAGTGGACGCGGTGTAGAAAAGGCTTTGAACAACTGAGCCATTCATACGTTTGATGGCACGACTCTTTACATTGAAAGGTTGCGAGCAGTGCAATTACGAGAGGATATCCGACATGGCGTCTGGACTTTGGTCACCGCCATTTTCCTCATTGCGAGTGCCTTTATCACGGCCGCTGAGGCCCGTGAATACACTGTTCAGCCGGGCGACTTCTTGGGCAAAATCGC
>JBMHDS010000132.1:0-9361 GCA_049889275.1 Bradymonadia bacterium
GAAGCACTGAAGCACTGAAGCACTGAAGCACTGAAGCACTGAAGCATTGAAGCTCAGGCTTAGATTCAGCCGAGCACACGGGGAATCTAGTTCACCGGCGCCCGACCCCCCCTGGCTGCGCACCTCGGAATCAGAAAATGATGCAAAAAAAAACGCCATGTCAGACGACACGGCGTTTTTTTTCGAAGGCTGGGCCAGTACTAGAAGTACAGACCGAAGCTGACGTTGACGTCTAGACCTGACGACTTGATGTCGTCAGCGCCGTCGGCGTCAGGTGTCAGCGTCTGCATGACGTAGTCGATGCCGAACGTCAGGAAACCACCCTGTGCGGCGCCGAGGGCTTGAGTGATGCCCGCCCCGACCGTTAACGTACCCAGTGACGTCTCAGCCTCATTGCCACCTTGTTCGGTCGTGCGGCTACCGATGGCATAGCTGAGACCCACCGATGGGAAGAGGTTCTTCTTAGACAGTTGGTCGAAGTAGTAGCTTACGCCCGGCGTGATGACCCATTGACTCATGGTACTCTCTGCGTCACCCTCTGCACCATCGGTCGTCGACATGTAGCCGATGCCCACATTAATCTGGAGGTTATCGATGGCCATGTAGCCAATCGTAGGCGCCAAACCAAACGCGGATGGCTCAGCGTCACCGTCATCAAGCTTAATATTGTTGAAGCTCAACACGTCACCACTGATGGCGAACTTGCCCTTCTTGTTAAACTGAGATTGGGTCATGCCTTTGAGACCCTTAGCACTTGATACGGCCGGAACAGCCAACATGCATGCTGCGATGAGAACGAGAAACTTCTTCATTTGTATCCCCATTTTTTTGCCAAGCTCCTACACTCAGCGTCTTTGTTTGAGGAGGCGATGACCTCCCATTGTGGACCAATTCGACTGCGAACGCACCGAGTTGGCCGCGACCCCATTTCGCTGATGTGGAGCATGCAGCATGATGATGGTTACACTCAACGGAAAAAAGTACGGCGCTCAACTTATCGTCGGTGCAGTCAATCAAGCGCTCACCTCGTGACCACAAGAAATGCCTATGAATGTCGTAGCGAGGCTTCAGTCTGGCTGTCAAAGGCGGTGAAGACCACGTCGAGCAGCCCTTTGAATGGCGCGCTGGATAGACGCTCAGTCCGACGCCAAACACGCCTGGACCGCGCCTGCACATGCAGGACACGCCTCGGTGGTGGATGCATCACAATCATTGAGTTGAAAACAGATGATGACGTCGCGATAAATCGTTGCGTGAGCCGCCATAGACGCGTCGGCCAGACAGCGCTCACATTCATCGCCCGAACAATCTCCAAGACATGCGTACACATCCGCGCAGGGTTTGTCGCCAAAGCTCATACCGTCGATGAGGCACAAATAGGTCTCATCGAGGCAATTCTCGTACGCACATTGGCTATCGAGGCATTGGTTTTGAGTCGCGCAGGCAGCGTAATCAGCCACGAGCCTCACTGAAGCAGGGGCACCATTTTCAATGCATGCGGCGGTCGCGTCGTCACCGCGAGGCTCTTCCTGCATACAACGAATAACATCCGTACAGGTATCATCACCGCCGGGTGTGTAAGATGCGCCCAGACACGCCTGACCCTCAGCAGGGCAAGAAGCCGCGAGGCATACGGCGTCGGGTCGTCCACCGCAATGTTCGATTGCACAGGCGATGAGCGCATCAAATTGCATGACAGTCTGCACACTGGCCTGCATCCGGCAATCGGCAGCGCAGTCTTCATTCAAATTGCACATCTGAAGGCAATCAAAATACTGCGCGCATTCCGTGATATCGGTACGCTCTGACCGACTCGCGTCGACGCTCACACCGATATCTGCATCCAAGCCAAGGTCGGGTTCCACAACATCCGTGGTGGTGGCGGCATCGCAGCCCATCTCCGTGCAACTCGTCGCGGTCATGTCACAGCGTTCGCTCAACTGCCCCGCGCATCCGCCGTCTTGAACCCCGGTGTTGATGGGATATGATTCATAAGGGGGCTCTTTTAGGGAACATCCGAAGGAGATAGCCAACGCGGACAGCCACATCGCTCTAACGCCTAATGGTTGTAGAAACACAATAACGACGTGACCCAACAAAGCCTTATCCCCCCAAAAAGCAGCTCTACTGACTCACCCAGTCAGTGACTTTAGAGACTCGAAACGAGTCTTCCAAGAACTCCATCCCCGCACACAGCGTTCTTATGATCTAATGGGTTCGAGGCTATTTTCACAAGAACTTTCAATAACATACACCGAGGTCTACAGTCAGTTCACGCGCGTGAACGACGGCGTCGACGACGCATGCCGACGGCGAGCACGGTCATGGCCATCCACCATCCAAGACCCGTGTTTCGGTGAGCGACCTGGGCGCAGCCGCTTGGGCCTGGCGCGCCGTTACAAACGAATGTCTCTGCGTCGACCTCAGCCATCTGCAAAATGCCATCGCCAGCGACCCCATCACCATCGCCATCATCGATACCTGTTCGAATTTGAGTGCCGCCATGCTTACACCTGTCTCCAGCGGGCACATCATCTGTGCTCACCAAAGCCTGCACTGGCATGCCGGCTGGCCCCGCCGGTCCAACAACCCCATCGGCGCCATCGAGACCATCGATGCCTGCAGGTCCGGCTGGGCCGGGCTGCCCATCGGTGCCGTCTTGCCCATCATTCCCCGGGGCCCCGCTGTCGCCAGGCGCCCCGCGAGGCCCCTGCTCGCCCTGTGGGCCAGGTATTCCATCTTCGCCCTGTGGACCCTGAGCGCCCTGTGGCCCTTCCGCTCCAGCTTCACCTCGCTCTCCCTGCTGACCATCTGTCCCAGGGTCTCCTTGAGGCCCCCGCTCTCCTTGAGGCCCCCGCTCTCCTTGACTACCTTGTGGCCCTTGCGCTCCAGCTTCGCCTCGCTCTCCTTGCTGACCATCTGCGCCGGCCTCTCCTGCCGGTCCTGGCGCGCCATTACAGACCACATGGCTTTGATTGATTTCATCATCGGACAAGACACCGTCATCAGCCTCACCGGCGCCATCTCCGTCATCGAGTCCTACATGTACTAAGATACCCCCATGAGGGCAGCGTGGGTCAGTCCCGTCTGCCGGAATCGCATCGACTCTGAACAAACCAGCGTGGGCGCTCGGGTCGCAGGTGGAATTCGCCTGAATGCCCGTGTTGCCGCCCGTACAGACACCACAGTCATCGACCGAAGCCTCACCGCCAAAATCGCCATTGCAATCTTGTCCGCACGCATCAAGTCCCGTCGCGCCACCCACGCAGCGCCCGCAATCGTCGAGGACAGCCTCGCCGCCAAAATCGCCGTTGCAATCTTGAACACATGCCTCAAGTCCCGTCGCGCCACCCACGCAGCGCCCGCAGTCGTCGAGGACAGCCTCACCGCCAAAATCGCCGTTGCAATCTTGTGCGCACGCATCAAGTCCCGTCGCGCCACCCACACAACGTCCACAATCGTCGAGGATAGCCTCGCCGCCAAAATCACCGTTGCAGTCTTGAACACACGCATCAAGCCCCGTCGCGCCACCCACACAGCGTCCACAGTCGTCGAGTATCGCCTCGCCGCCAAAATCACCGTTGCAATCGGCTCCATCCACGAGAATCGTATCACTTGCATCCCCCGGTTGTGAGACGGGTCCGTCGGGTAATGGCTGCCCCTGCAACCAGAGACAGTCGGGATCACCGAGCTCGGCGCCATTGGTGACACCGTCTCCATCTGAGTCTAAGCGACAAAGCACCTCATTCCACGATCGTCCATTGTTCCGATATGCTTCGCCGAATGGATTTCGCGCCCCCCCGCCTCCCGCGTTTAGATGGCATGTGGAGCAGGAAAAGGGTGTTGGAATCGTCGACACATAGCCTGGGCGAGTCCACCCGTCGGTGACGAGTCCGCCATAAACGACGCAAACGAGGCCCATCATTTGGACTTTTGAGTTCATTATTACTCCAACTAAATCATGACTAGACCGCCATCGCGGTACATCAATCAGCGCCTACCGAAGTGAGCTTGTCTCATACCACACACGCTGAGCTTATTTCTGAGTTGGATAATGACGCAAGCATCCAAAAGACAAAACCAACGGTGCGGGTCATCAACAGGGCGATCCGGAGCCACACGCTGACCCACGCCGATGAATCATGGTTGATGGCTCCGTAGATGGTATTGAAGTCAAGTCGATGCACACACCGAACGGCCCGCTGCAACCCCTGATGCCCAAGCCCACTGGAAATTATAGCCGCCGAGCCAGCCCGTCACATCAACCACCTCGCCAATAAAGTAGAGCGCTGGATGCGCCTTAGCGGCCATGGTCTTGGACGACAACTCCGACGTCGCGACCCCTCCGCGCGTGACCTCGGCTTTCTTATAGCCTTGGGTACCGGTCGGATAGATCGCCCATCGGTTGAGTCTTTCTGCGAGACGCCTAAGTTGTTTGTCTGACATCTCGCCGAGCGCACCACGCTGCTGCGCACAATAGGCCGCCATAAATGTGGTCGCCAGACGCGCCGGCAACACCTGCTTTAACGCCGCGGTTAAGCTGGTTTTGGGTTTCGACCGCTTCAGCTCGAGCAACCAAGCCGACGCATCCATGTCGGGACACAGATTCACAAAGATAGGCTCACCCGGCTCCCAGTACAACGATGCCTGCAAAACGGCGGGCCCACTGAGTCCCCAATGTGTGAACAGCATGGCCTCCCGAAATCGCTGCTTGCCTGCGGTGATCACGGTCTCCAATGAGGTACCCGTGAGCTGTCGGAAAGGCTCGAACTCGTCTCCCCCGACAGTCAGCGGCACCAGCGCAGGTCGGCATTCAGTCATACGCAGACCAAACTGTCTCGCAAGGCGATGCCCAAAATCGGTGGCACCAATCTTTGGAATTGATAGCCCCCCCGTCGCCACGATCAAGGCATCGGCGACCAACGTCTCGTCTTCGGTCTCGATTCGAAACGGCCCTGTGTCCGCAACCGAGGTCACATCCACATTGCACCGAATTTCAACGCCCGATGACTCACATTCAGCCAAGAGCATGCCCACGATCTGACGAGAAGAATGGTCACAAAACAGCTGCCCGAGGGTCTTTTCGTGATAGGCGATATGATGAGATTCCACTAACTCGATGAAGTCTCTGGGCTGATAGCGCTTGAGCGAAGAGCGGGCAAAGTGCTCATTCTCGGAATAGTAATTCTCTTTGCCAACCTGCTCATTGGTAAAATTACACCGTCCGCCACCGGAGATAAGAATCTTTCGACCGACCTTTGAGTTGCGCTCGAGCACCAGTACGCTGAGCCCGCGTGCGCCGGCCGTTGCTGCAGCCATCAGACCCGCAGCGCCAGCACCGAGTATGACCACGTTCCAGTGTGCTTGCTGCACCATGCGAGCTACGCTCCTCTTCATGCCGATGAGGTACAGGGCACCTCTCGTTCTCATTACCACTCAGACAAACGTGACCAGTCAACATGCGTCGGGCCCTGAGCGTCTTTGCAGGTACCATAGCCACTGACCAATCCCGTACTCGATGACACGTCGAATGGGTCTCAAACCTATTCGGAGGGTTTGTCTCTCTAAGCTCTATCGCGTACAGAGCCGGTCAATCAACTGTTCACCGAACTTGACCACCGACATACTGACACATCTCTAAAACCACCGCACCAGCAGGCCACCGCCGCTGATTAGAATTTGGCAGTCCATTGCTAGAAAGCTCAATCCATGACCGGGCCTGCCTCAGTGGCAATCAGGCATCCGACCGGCCCTGTGCGCATCGCTTAGACGTGCGTGCTTCGCACACAACTGCCAGCCTGGCTGACTGCCAAAATAATCCTCCAACCGGCCATCACTTTTCTGAAATCGGCTTGGGGTACAAACCCTCCGGCTGCATGTAACCTTTTGGCAAGGGATAGAGCTTTGGCGTCTGCCAGGCCTGCTTCATGTGGTCGTAGTGAGCGCCGCCCACATACACTTTGACCGCCCCTTCACCGCGACAGGCTTTCGCGCAGTCAGTATACATGAACGATACGAATGGCAGGCCTTTTGCCGACACTGCACAGTGATACGGTTCAGGCACACTGTGGAGCTTAAAACCACCGTGAATATTCTTTAGGTCATGCAGTGTGCTCCCTACGCCAGTGCCTTCGGGCGTGCGCAGCTGTGGTCCAGCCGATAAGCTCAGCACACGGTCATCGAGCGCTCGCGTGATCACGAGATCGAGGCTGTTGAGTCGAATGGTTGGGTTACCGCTCATATTGAAGTGACCCTTCGCCATGGCATCATAATGCTCCATATGCGCGGCCGCTTTCTTAAACGCCGCGTCGTAAGGCCCACCTTCCAGCTGATTAATGCTGTCAGGGACTTGGCTCGCGATTAAGACTTCACCAACGCCGCGTGCGTGTATAAAGCGTTTTGCGTTCGCAGATGAGACCTTCACCGCACCCGTCTTGGTCTTCTTCTGTATGGGCAGTGGACAGCTCATAGCACCGAACTCTCCCCTCTGGAGTACACCGGGTGTCGCTTTATCTTGAGCGGGTACTGACACCAGGCGGGGCTCTGCAAGGGCGGCCCCACACCAAAATATGCCAATGCATACGAGGTACTTTGTCATCGATTCGTCCACCTTTCTTATGCTTTGGCACGACATGCCCATCATCGCTCACCTCGGTAAATTTGCGCTAGAAAAGCTCCAAACTGCTTCCACATACTCGATGTCACAGCTCGGGAAACCATCAGACGCTTTGAGGGCCGAGTGTTTTCGTATGCACGAATCTCCATTGCCTGAACGATAATCACGCCATTGCTCACTGTCCAAGGACACTACGCTCTCTGTTAGCTGAGACAATCAAGATTGCTAAAGGCATACCGCCACTGACAACGAGCTTGCCGGATGGTTCATCGGTCATGTTGACGCTGAAGACATATTCCAGTTCAGTGCACAGTCATGGTCGAGACACAAACACCAGCGCCAACCCTACTCGCCGTCGATCTGGGTCTTCGTTCAGGCCTCGCTCATTTTGCAGCCGATGGACGGTTATTGATGTATCGGTCAACGCATTTTGGGTCTGTAAAGAGCTTGAAGAAGGGCGTGCCCGGCATTTTTAAGTCTCTCGGTCACGTCGAGCACGTGGTGGTCGAGGGAGACCGCAACTTAGGCGAAGTTTGGAAAAAATGGGCGCATTATCGAGGGGCTCACTTCCATACTGTCAACGCTGAGCAATGGCGTAGCCAGCTTCTGCTTCCACGGAAGCAGACCAGTGGAAAACGCGCCAAAGAAGAAGCCGATGTTCTGGCACGTAGACTCATCGAATGGTCGGGTCTCAAGCGGCCAACTTCACTCCGTCACGACGCAGCCGAGGCGATCTTGATCGGCTTATGGGCGACTCTCGAGTTGCGCTGGCTTGAGGCAAACCCATTAAGACCATAAAGCACTCTGAAAGCGGAGACAGCTGAGTCCACTCAGATAATGAAAATACCATCAGTCCTCCACTGATGAATCTGAGTCTCAGGCCTAAATGTGTCAGCCTCAACCCCATCTCAGACACATTGCTCAAAACGGGTCACCTGGCCGGGAATATCCGCCACCTATGCGGTCTCATTCGTAGCTATCTCCTTGGGGTAGAAAGCGTTCACCCACCGATTCAGCTTGCCCGAGAGAGGCGTTAGTTTTAAGCACCTAGAACGAATCCAAGGGGTATTCTGGGTATACCATGCTATGTACAGCCCCCTGAGAGCGTGATGCGTACTTGTGATTCATGCTTAACTTTCAATAAGGCTTTCAGAATGCAATTCACGCCGTTTCTTCTCATTTTAATGCTGCTCGCTTTTGGATGTGATGCCGAGAGTACCAGTTCGACCGAGACACCTGACGCACGTTCGGAGACGTTGTCAGATGGACACCTTGACCACGGCATGGCTCGCGCGGATGCGGATATGCCCCGCCGCGATGTGGGGCCAGCTCAGGATGCTAGCCCAGCAGATGATGGCGCTGTGCCCGAAGACATCGGCACGAACGACGATATGTCCCCGCAGGGATGTGAGCAGCTTGGATGTCCGCCCATCGAAAACGGTACTCGCGACTGCATCGATGGGGTCTGCATCATCGCTTGCGATACTGGCTACGCAGTTGCTGACGATGTTTGCGCCGACATCGACGAGTGCGCGACAGACAACGGTGGCTGCGGCGACCCGGCGTTCTTCGCGTGCACCAACCAGGTGGGTGCGGCGCCCGAATGTGCCGACATCGATGAGTGCGCGACCGACAACGGCGGCTGCGGCGACCCGGCGTTCTTCGCGTGCACCAATCAGGTGGGCGCGCCGCATGGCTGCGCCGACATTAATGAGTGTGAGGTCAATAACGGCGGATGTGGGGATCCGAGGTTTACAACCTGCGTGAATCAAATCGGTGCACCCGTAAACTGTGAAGATATCGATGAATGTCAGTTTGGAAATGGTGGCTGTGGGGATCCAAGTTTTACCACCTGCGTCAATCGAATCGGTGGGCCGGCACAGTGCGATGACATCGACGAATGCCGAGCTGAAAACGGGGGCTGTGGGGATCCAAGGTTTACCACATGCGTCAATCGAATCGGTGGGCCGGTACATTGCGATGACATCGACGAATGCCAAGTTGAAAACGGGGGCTGTGGGGATCCAAGGTTTAGCATCTGCGTCAATCGAATCGGTGGGCCGGTACATTGTGATGATATCGACGAATGCCGAGTAGAAAACGGGGGCTGTGGTGACCCTGCGTTTGTCATCTGCGTCAATCAAGCCGGCGCTCCTGCTCGCTGCGACGATATTAACGAATGCCAGTTCGAAAACGGCGGCTGTGGTGACCCCGAGTTGACCACTTGCGTCAATCAATTTGGCGGACCCGTGCGCTGCGAAGATGTAGACGAGTGTCAGGTGGAGAACGGCGGCTGTGGCGATCCGTCATTCTTCCGCTGCGTGAATAACGTGAGAGCCCAGCCAACGTGCACAGACATCAACGAGTGTGATACCGATAACGGAGGGTGCGGTGATCCTGTCTTTTTCGCGTGCACGAACAATGTGGGCGCAAGACCTGACTGTGCTGATATCGACGAGTGCGCCGCAGACAATGGCGGCTGTGGCGACCCGGCGTTCTTTACATGTACGAACAATGTGGGGGCCCGACCTGACTGTGCCGATATCAACGAGTGCGCCGCAGACAATGGCGGCTGCGGAGATCCCGTATTTTTCGCATGCACCAATAACGTGGGTGCCGGCCCCGATTGCGCCGATATCGACGAGTGCGCAGCAAACAATGGCGGCTGTGGCGACCTGGCGTTCTTTACGTGTACGAATAATGTAGGCGCCCAACCTGACTGTGCCGACATTGACGAGTGCGCGG
>JBMHDS010000133.1:0-110631 GCA_049889275.1 Bradymonadia bacterium
ACCAGTGACGATATTACGGTTGAGCATGTTGCGTCCGCGGGCGACCGCCGCAAACGTCCTGCCGTTAGGAACACTGGCCACGACGGACAGATCATCTCCGTCGAAGGGCGCGATGGCAGGACCATCGATGGTCCGCCGACCCGGGACCACAACGAAGGCATTCTCACAAGTGCCCTCGATGAGTTGCACGGTGACTTGCTCGATGTCGGCCGGTCGATATCGGCCATTGAGTTGATCGTAGGTGACTCTCACGCCAACTTCACCGACCGGGTTCTGATTCACGCGAACCACCCAGTATGCTGGGTCAGCATCGAGCGCCTCTGCCATCAGGCGGGTACGACCGTCCATTTGCTGGGCTGTAATCTCGAAAGTCGCTGTGCCGTTGGCATCGGTCGGTACTGTGCGGGCCCGGATAGCGACAAGCGCCTGCTCGGGCGTCTCAGGGCTGAGTGTGACCTGACCGTTTGCGATCGGCTGATTGTCTGCGTTGAGATAACGCACAGACACGACAGCACGATCACCGCGAAACATCGAGACGTCAGGCACGCCTTGAACGACAAGTTTGTTCCGCCGATCCACGGGCATCGGTGAAGCGTCCGGCAAAACCGCCGCATCGGGCTGTGGCCCTGGAGCCATATCCCGAGAAAACACGATGGCCTTAGAACCACCCGCCGCGGAATCATCGCATGCAGGTAAGATAAAAAGTGCGCATAGCGCAAGAATTAGAAAGCGCATGACCCATTCTCCTCAATCGATTTTTGGGTGTTGGCGCGCATGTATCAACAAACGGGTGTACGGATCAAGGAAATACGTTGTTATCGGGCGACTTGTACAAGTTTAAATGTTCACCAAATCTGCCAAAAAGAGCACCATGATGCCCTCCAGAAGGGCATTATATCACTTTTGAGTCACTATACTTATGCCGAACGATTGATGCAGAGACACGCGATCGAATGCTCGCAACAAGTAACAATTTGATGTAGATCACCATCATTGGGGTTGAGAAATATCGCCTACGATTGATGACGCCGTCCAAGAGGCGGAGGGGAGTTTTATGTTAGTTTACAGAGCACCACTTAAGGACATTCGTTTTATTCTCGATACGTTTGGTTATGACAAGGTGGCCGAGATGGCAGCGTACGCCGATTTCGACATCGAGACGGTGATGTCACTGATCGAGGGTGCGGGTCAGTTTTGTACCAACGAAATGCTACCGCTCAACAAACTCGGAGATGTCGAGGGGGTTTCTTTCGATCCCGAGACCAAAGAGGTCAAGACGCCAGAAGCGTTTAAGGGGCTCTATCGACAATTTGTAGACAGCGGCATGGCCGGTATGAGCCTGACAGCCGAATACGGCGGAATCGGTGCTCCACAAGCTGCAGCGATCGCGCTAAGCGAAATGTCTACGGCGACGAACAAGAGCTTCACCATGTGTCCGGGACTTGGCCATGGTCTGGTGGAGGCGCTCACACACTACGGGAGCGACGAACAGAAGGATTACTACCTAGAGAACCTCATCACCGGCAAGTGGACAGGCACAATGTGCTTGACCGAACCGCAGTGTGGCACCGACCTTGGACTCATCTCGACAAAAGCGATTCCAGACGGAGATGCTTTCAAGCTCACGGGAACGAAGATTTGGATCACCTGGGGTGAACACGACCTAGCCGAGAACATCATTCACCTGGTCCTCGCCCGCTTGCCCGACGCACCTGAGGGTATCAAAGGGATCAGCGCGTTCATCGTACCAAAGTTCAACAAAGACGGGAGCCGTAACGGGATCTATTGCGGCGGCCTCGAGCACAAGATGGGGATCCACGGTTCGCCAACGTGCGTCATGAATTTGGAGGATGCCACGGGATATCTCGTCGGTGAAGCCCACAAAGGCATGCGCGCGATGTTCGTGATGATGAACTTCGCACGGCTCACCGTGGGCGTTGAAGGATACGCGCTGTCGGAGATTTCGTATCAAACCGCTGTGGAGTTTTGCCGAGAACGTCGACAGGGGCGCTCCCTCAATCCTGAGCGGCGGGAAGCCGATGTCAAAGCGGACTGCATACTCAAGCACCCAGATGTACGGCGTCAGCTCCTCAACGTACGCGCGACCACCGAAGGCATGCGGGCGCTCGCTTTATGGGTAGCGAACTACATCGATATCTCACTTCACCATGAAGACGAAGCGACGCGACAGGACGCAGACGACATGGTCGGATTGCTGACCCCCGTCATCAAAGCCTACTGCACCGAGCGGGGTTTCTACAACATCAGCGACTGCATGCAGGTCACTGGCGGTTCGGGCTACACGGTGGAGTGGAACATTGAGCAATATCTGCGGGATGAGCGCATCGCAATGATCTACGAGGGGACCAATCATATCCAAGCGCTCGATTTGATCGGCAGAAAACTACCCAAGGATGGCGGTCGCCTTTATCGAAACTTCTCCAAGGTGATTTATAAGTTTATCAAAGCGAACGAAGGATCGGAATCGATCGGAGACCTCTTACCGCCCCTTGAGGCTGCGCTAAACACACTCAATGAAGTCACTATGAATCTTGGCATGAAGGGCATGGCGGACCCAGAAGAGGCTGCATCGCAAGCATCCAATTACCTCAATCTATTCGGCATCACGACTCTCGCGTACCTCTGGGCCCGGATGGCATTGAGTGCAGGTGAACAGAGCGGTCAGTTCTACGAAACGAAGGGCAAAATGGCACGCTATTACTTCAGCCATATCCTTCCTGAGACCGAGTCAATCTGTAGCATTCTGAAGGCCGGAAAGGCCAACATGATGGCCTTCGCCGAAGACGAATTCTAGTCGCTCCTTCAGACCACACCGATGTACGTAAATCGCGGCCCGGCAAAATCGCCCGTTGCCAACTGCAAGCGCGCAGAGGCATCTGGGCGAGTAGCGCTGCGGCGAGCCATCCACAAGTTCCTAGTAGACTATGACAGACAGGCGCTCATCGGTCCGCAACCACTCTCAGAAGCCCCCAAGTAACAACCCAAGAGCTCTATAGTGGGCGTACACTATCGCCTTTGATATTAGGCTTTTGGCTGTGCCTGACTCTAGGTATGTCCGACCCTATTGTACCCTGGCCTAACGCAAGAGTAGGCGAGAACGAGTGTGTGCATTGGCCCTTCATCGATGGACGACATCATCCACAGAAAAAGCGGGCCGCCGCGACACGCAGCTGAAGCATACAGAATGTAGGATAACCGCAGTTTTGAAAGGCCGTTTGGTCGTCGTCTGACCAGCCGACCACAACATTCCAAGCTTAACGCCCTACTCCGAGGTCAGGGAATCGATGATCTGACCCAAACTCTCCCTCTGCCCAGAGCGGTCCGCGTATCGGTACATCATGGGCTCAATACCACCTGACACAACGGCGTTCCATGGCAGACCAAACATCCCATTGGCTGAGGTGTAAACATTCAGGTAAGAAAACAGCGTTCTGAAGGGTGCCGTCCCATCATGATCTAAGTAAAAATTAGACGCGTCTTCAGCATAAGAGCTCGCGTACTGTCTGCAATATCGCAGATCTGCAGGACCACGATTCGGGTTTTCCCCAATGACGATCATGAGTTCAAGTTGCTCTGGGCCGAGCTCTTCTGCAACATCGAGCGGCCGGCCGACCCCACGGCCTGCATCTCCGTTTTGAAGCAAGTTTCGACAGGCACCACACCAGCCCGCTGTTCCGATGAACCAGACTGCGTTGGTCCGAGCGGCCAGTTCCCCCACGCTGACGAATTCTTCAGTTTCACAGTTCTGGAGTTGAAAATCATAAACGGATTCGCCGACCAATGCCGGTCGAGGCTTTCTGACGACATCAATCTCATAACCGTCTGCACAAGCCGTCGTGCCATTGGGTACATAATCAATGACCAAATCCTGTGTCGGCCCACGCGTGATTGAGGCTTCCTTAAACTTTACACCGCGCAACGTCGCTTGGAACGGCTCATTGACATCACCGAGGGCCGTGATCTCAACGAGACCCTCGTTGGCCACAAGGTTCATTGTACGAGCGCCGGTCTGAAAGTTGAAATCGCGGAAGTTGACGACACAAATTTGACAGGTGTTAAAATCGGAACCGAGTTCCGCGAGGTCATAGGTGC
Source organism: Bradymonadia bacterium (assembly GCA_049889275.1). Classification (GTDB taxonomy): domain Bacteria; phylum Myxococcota_A; class Bradymonadia; order UBA7976; family UBA1532; genus UBA1532. Next base: position 4,114 of record JBMHDS010000133.1, read on the forward strand.
CCGGCACCATTGGGAAACCTCGATTCGGATGTAACTCCAGAAGCCAAACATCTGCGACCGGTCTCGCATTACTCGGCTCGCTGCCGAACGCCGCATAGCGAACAATCCCCGTGTCATCTTCTTCAAAACTCTCTCGAACGGGTACGAAGTCGTTGGTATCACAACCAGCCGTTGGCTCCGCGCCACCGCCGCCATTATCCGCACCGCCACCGGCCTCACCGCCCGCACCGCCTTGACCAGATTCATCAGCACCACCACTACCGCCTGCCGAATCGTTCTCACCGACCCCGCCGGCACCACCCGCACCGCCTGCCGCATCGTTCTCACCGACACCACCAGCGCCACCAGCGCCGGATGGCCCGCCGCCTTGTCCACTGAGATCATCACCTGGCTCAACGATCACCACCGTTCCGCCACCGGATGCTTCTTCCTGATTACAACCAACCAGTAAAGCGATCGCCAGCAAGGCGGACACCGCGCTCAACCAGAAACGTGTCCTGTGCTCAATGTGCATCTTCGTAACCCTTACATCATTAGGAGACCCGGCCAGTCCAAACCGGGACGACGTTGTATTCAAACAGAAGTCAACGAAATGATCGAGTGAAGTTATTAAAATAGGGATCCAATTTTTTTTTGCATAAAGCCAAACCCGTCGCGTCGCTCAAAGCGTTACAAACAAAACTCGATAAGCAAAATCGAATAGAACCGCCGCGAACTGCGGGAAAGGAAAACGTTCATGAGCAACACAAAACGCGTCATTCTTCCAGCATTCTTATTGGGACTGACACTGAGCGCTTGTGGTGGCGACCAGGTAGGTCAAAGCACAAAGCACCAATCTACGTCAGACATTCCGAAGTGGGCAATGACACCTCCCCCCGCTTGTGGTGTCGGTATCGCCAAACACCGGGGCAGCCTTGGAATGGCTCAACAGACTGCGGTCGCCCGCGGCCGCGATATGTTAGCACGGCAACTACAGACGAAAGTTGAAGGGATGATTAAGGATTACCAAGAGTCTGGCGAGGCGAAAGAAAAAGACTTCACTGAGGAGCTCACCACTCGGGTTTCGCGCCAGATTGTCGATACAACCTTGGTCGGAACCGCCACAAAGCTCGCACATTTGAGCAACGATGGCCCTCAACAATACTATGCACTCGTATGCCTGCAGCCAGAAGCCTTCGTGGGTGCCCTCGACAAGATGAACAACCTGAGCGAACGACACCGCGCAGCGCTCAAAAACCGAGCTAAGATGGAGTTTAAAGATCTAGACGCACAACTCGAAAAGCTAAGGAATCAGTAGTGTACCGAGGCCTCCGAAATCACGCCTTCATCCTCTCAATCGCTCTCCTATTTCAGGGCTGCCTCGCGCTCGGTGAGAGTGTGAGGCAGCGCTCAGCTAGAGATGAAGCGGCGACGCTTAAGTCCCCTCCTAAAACTGTCACGAAGCATCACTACGATCTTCTCTCGGAGACAGGTAAGGAAGCGGTCGAGATCGTGATGTCGGGCTATTTCGGGGGCTACTCATCAACTCAAATTGCCTTGCGATATGACTACGCAACCTCAACAACCCCATACACAACATCCCCAGCGCTAGGGACAGCCAACATGGAATCTGCGAATCGGAGACGAGGCACCACCGTTCCGATTGGTACGCCAACGTACGTGACCCAATGGCTCGCCATAGAGAAGTCTCTGTGGCACTCCGCTTATCGGCAGGGGCAGGTCCACCATGAAAGCGTCGGGCGGCGGTATCTCGAATCCGATTCCGAGCAGCTGGCGCAAAATGCGATTCGACAGACGGTGCGGGTGGATCTAAAGCCCGGGCTCCATTGCGTAGCCCGACGAAAATTCTACTCAGAACTATTCGGCACTGCGGTCAATGGCGTCGCATCCTACGTCCGGGGCTTTCGAATACGCAACGGCCTGAAACCAGATTCACCTTTCGGGGTTGAACGCTCAAAGCTCAAAGATCAAATCTACATCAGCCTGAGGACAGACACCGAAGAGCGACAGAGACTGGAGTTACATCGCGTGCACCTCGTGATGGGCGTGGGGCCCGGTGAGGTTGTGGAGACGGCATTGATCTGTACGGGCAAAGACACCTCGCCGCTCACTCTTGGTCGGTTTAGGTATGGGTGGCTGGCCGATGAGGGTCGTATCTATAGTCAATTCCACCCGAAGGAGACCCCCCACGTGCGCAGCCTTAACCTTCGTGGTTCGGGTTCGCTTGACGCACTGACAGCGCCGGAATCTGCAGAAGAGTCGCCAACCCGTGTGAGTCAAACGCCGCCCCAAAACTTCCCAAAAAACTCGCCCTAGAGCACCTCTCCTGCCCTATCCATGAGCCGGGTTCAAAAGCTGTACGTATCGTCCAGAGGCGCGCAACTTTTGGCAGGTCGCGGCTGACTTTAAAGGCGACGCTTGGCGCCCGCTAACGGCCACCACCGTTCTACGACGTTCGTCGGCTGCGGAGATTCGCTTCCGTGGTCGTTGCATTATCGTTCTAACCACGCTACCCCCTACCTATGGCGCTCGAGTACACGGAAAAACAAATCGAGTCGGACGCTGGCATAGCCGAGTCCAGTCCCGATGAACTGGCATCAGTATTATCCGAATATTTCGGTTTCGATGAGTTCCGTGCGGGACAAAAAGAGATTATACAGGACGTATTGTCGGGTCAGCCTACCCTCGTAGTCATGCCCACAGGGGCAGGCAAAAGCCTGTGTTATCAACTTCCTGCTGTCATGCTCTCCGGACTCACTGTCGTTGTCTCTCCACTGATCTCGCTGATGAAGGACCAAGTCGATGCGCTGCTGAAGCGCGGAATTGCTTCAGCCTACATCAACTCAAGCCAAAGTGCGGATGAACAGCGCGCCGTCCTAGATGGCGCTCGAGAAGGACAGGTCAAACTCCTCTATGTCGCGCCTGAGCGTTTTCGTAATGCAGCATTCATCCGAATACTCAGCGACTGCGAGGTGTCTTGTTTCGCTATCGATGAAGCTCACTGTATCTCTCGCTGGGGTCATGACTTCAGGCCCGATTATGGTCGATTAGGTGAGGTTATAGACAGACTACAACCAGCCTCAATCCTCGCGTGTACGGCGACTGCAACCCCAACGGTTCAGGGTGATATTCTTCGCAGCCTAAATTGGCAAGACCCGGCGATCCATGTCGCAGGCTTCTTAAGGCCAAATCTCTTCCTCGGAGCCCAAAGATGTCGGTCCGAGGCAGAGCGCAACTCCAAACTACTCACCGCCGTTCGCGCAGAAAAAAAAGGTCGAATCATCATCTATTCAGCGACGCGAAAGCGAGTTGAGAGCATCGCCGCATTGTTGATGGAGGAGCCGACTCTCAATGACGTCTGCATGTATCACGCAGGCATGAGTGACAAGGATAGACGAGAGACTCAAGACGCCTTTGGCGATGGGCGAGCAAGGGTCGTCGTCGCAACGAATGCTTTTGGCATGGGTATAGACCGCAAGGACGTGAGGCTAGTCATACATGCAGACCTACCCCGCTCTTTGGAGGGTTATTATCAAGAAGTTGGTCGTGCCGGTCGAGACGGCCAACCAGCACAATGCCTGCTCTTACATTCACCTGTCGATCAACGCACCCATGAATTCCTGATTGAACTCAATTGTCCCAAACAGGGCTTGAGCGCGGAGGTTTGGCGACACTTACACAGCTCACCAAATGAAAGTACCAACACCAACACGCTCATCGAATCATACGCCAGAAACGAAAGAGGCTCCGTCGAAGCCGCGCTGAGAATATTCCAATCAGTTCATGCGCTCCATGTGGACGAATCGGGATGGGCAAGACTTGCCTATCAGGTCCCCAGCAATATGGACGCCTTAGGCATTGACTTTCGTGGAATCGAGTTGCGCAGAAACCATGAGCTCCAAAAGCTTCAAGACATGGTCGCCTACGCCTACGACGCAGCTTGTCGCCACACCTCGGTACTCGCATATTTTGGCGAGCAAAATGAGGCGACCACCTGCCCTGGATGCGATCGTTGCGCCATTGTTGAAGGCGATGCTCCGGAGATATCGAAAGCCGAGTCTGATTTGATTCGCAAAGCATTAGCAGGCGTCGCAAGAGCAGGCGGACGTTTCGGAATTTCGAAGGTTGCAGCAATGCTCGCAGGCGCTCAAACGCGTGCCTTGCAGCAAACCGATTTACCGACTTTGAGCACCTTCGGACTGCTTAAGACGCTCGGTGGTACGGGTTGTCGAGAGCTTTTGCAGCGTCTGATCGATCGGGGTTGGTGCCAACTTGATGGGGGTCGTTATCCATGTATTCGTATCTCAACCAGCGGTTGGGAGGTGATGCAAGGCAGGCAAACGGTTACTGGAATATCGGGTATTCTTGCAAATGACCAAAAAGGTGACGCTATACCTAGTGCTGCGCGCACGACGACACCAGATACAGACGACGCATTAGCGACTGCCTTGCGTGTTTTTCGACGCAAACAGGTGGAACAAAGCGGTGCACCTGCTTATACCGTCTTCTCTGACAAGGTGCTCCAAGCCATCGTCATGAGTAAGCCAAGCGATCAAGCGAGCTTTCTGTCGATTAAGGGGCTCGGACCGACCAAGTGGCAGAAATACGGACCGGCAATCCTTGCCGAGATCGCTCGGTTCGAGGAAGATGGTCCGCAGTAACGTATTTTTGGAATTGGAAAGCCCTAAGTAAACAGGCTATCCTGGACAACCAGTGAATCGAATAAGAGCAACCATGTACGCCGAACGCAGACGCAGGTTATTGGATGAAATTAGCGATGGTATTGCCATTTTTTGCGCCTCACCAGAGTCGATCCGTAATGATGACGTTCATCACGACTACCGACAGGATTCCGACCTCTACTACCTGACGGGCTTCGAAGAGCCTGAGTGCGTCCTTATCTTGGTTGCCCGGCCCGGTGCGGTTCACCGTTCAATTATGTTCTTGCGTGAGCGTGATCCCCAGCGCGAGATCTGGGATGGATATCGACTGGGCGTGGACGATGCGCCCATCAAACTCGGGATCGACGAAGCACACTCTATTGTGGAACTCGATGCGCAACTCTCAGAGATTTTAGTGGGTGTTCGTCATGTATTTTACGACCTGGGCCGGCAAGATAGAGAGGCGAACGATGCGAGGATCGTCAGCGCGCTGACAAAGGCGAAGCGAAGCAAACGGCGCGACAATGTTGTGCCCGAGACGATCAGAGATGTAGCACCCTACCTGCACGAGATGCGCTTAGTGAAGACCGATGCAGAGATTGCGATCATGCGGCAGGCCGCGGCGCTGACGAGTCTTGGTCATCAACGGGCTATGGCTGTAACCTGCCCAGGAATCCGGGAATATCAGGTCGAGGCTGCGATGGAATACGAGTGGCGTGTACGAGGTGCAGCTCGAAATGCATACCCATCGATCGTCGGCAGTGGGCCCAACGCTTGCGTCCTACACTATCGGGCGGGCGAGCGTGTGATGGCCGATAATGAGTTGGTGCTGGTCGATGCGGGTTGTGAAAAGGACTATTACGCATCGGACGTAACGCGGACATGGCCTGTAAGCGGCAAATTTACACCTGAACAGCGTAAAATCTATGACATCGTGCTCAAAGCCGAGTTGGCGTGCATTGACCACTGTACAGTTGGAGAGACACTCGATGGTGTGCACAATGTCGCGCTCAGGGTTCTGATCGAGGGATTATTAAAGCTGGGTTTTTTAAAGGGCACCGTCGAAGAGATCATCGAAGACGAGTCATATCGCCGCTATTACATGCACCGAACAAGCCACTGGATCGGAATGGACGTTCACGATGTAGGCGACTACCAGGTGGATGGCCAGCCACGAGCATTAGCGGCAGGAATGGTACTCACCGTGGAGCCTGGAATCTACATCCCGGTTGATGATGAGTCCGTGCCAGAAGCCTATCGAGGCATTGGGATACGAATTGAAGACGATGTGGTTATTGGGGCAGACGGGCCAGAAGTATTAACAGCGAGCATTCCGAAACATCCAGACGAGATTGAAGCTCTGGTCGGTACAGCAGCCTTAAACCTTTAGTCCGAGGGCTCGTCGCGATGGCATCCTCAGCGTCGGCGCGAGCCGGCATCAATATTGCCCTTATCAAATATTGGGGAAAACGGGACGACGCTCTCAATTTACCGTCGGTTGGTAGCCTTTCGCTCACCATCGATACTTTTGTCACAGAAACGACCGTTACCTTTGCAGCCTCGCAGCCCGATGACGTCTTCGTGCTCAACGGCCGGCAACAGGATGATAAACGGGTCTTCGTGCTCATCGATCAACTTAGGCAGCTCGCTGGCGTCGATATCCGTGCCGTCGTTGAGAGTACAAACACCGTGCCGACGGCCTCAGGCCTCGCAAGTTCGGCCAGCGGTACAGCTGCCCTTGCTTTGGCCGCCTGGTCTGCGCTGGGCCTGGACACGAGCGATCTGACCGCAAACAGAGATTTTTTGGATGTTGTTCGGCGCGGCTCTGGGTCTGCCCCGCGTTCGCTATTGCCTGGCTTGGTCCGACTCGACAAAGCCAACGGACGATTAAGCCCACTCTGGTACGACGACACGTGGCCACTGAGAATGGTCATCGCCCGGACAACAAATGAGCGCAAAGCTGTCTCTTCGAGGGTCGGCATGACCCATTCACGCGAAACCAGCCCCTACTTCGACCCCTGGATCGAGCAACACAGCGCACAGCTCGATGCAGCTGAAACTGCAGTTCATGACAGGGACTTACAACGGCTCGGCGAATTGATGGAGGTGTCGACGATGCGCATGCACGCTTGCATGCTCGCGAGCGACCCACCTCTGCGTTATCTCAAGGGGACAACCTTGGACCTCATGGATGCTGTAGAAGGCCTAAGACAATCTGGTGTAGGCGCCTGGTATACCATGGATGCCGGCCCACACGTGAAGGTCCTATGCCTGGCCAAAGATGCCGAGGCTGTCGCACAGTCTCTAAGCGAAATCGTTGGAGCCGAGTTCGTCGACATTACGCGCCCGGGTACAGGCGCTCAATTGATCGAACCGTGACGGCGGTGCCGCCATTTGTCTCGGCGCCCGGTAAGGTCATGCTCTTCGGCGAGTATGCCGTACTCGATGGCCACGAAGCGCTTTTGGTTGCAGTGGATCGCTATATTGAGACCCGCTTCGAGCCCAGTGATGGTCTGAGCATCGATGCTGCTCCCTTCGGCACTTATCCATCAACCACTGAACATGATCGTCTACCATTTGTGGAAGCGGTCCTCCGTGAATTCGCGCCGCGGGACTGCCGATTTAAGATTCGCGCACGGGGTTTCGAAGTCAACGGCCAAAAACTTGGCCTCGGTAGTAGCGCTGCCTCCACCGTGTCCTTTATTGGTGCCGCCATGAGCGCGATGGGTCGACCACTTGACCACTCTGAAGTTTTTCGAATCGCTCAGAATAGCCACCACTCCGTACAGGGACTTGGGAGTGGTGCAGATATTGCCACAAGCGTCTATGGCGGCGCGATCAGGTATGCCTGGAGAAAGGACGCGCATGCAGGTGCTGAACACTGCGTAGAAACAGAGGTCGGTACCGGTCATATTACCCAAATTGGAACAGGCCTAGAGTCGATTTTAACGGTGTGGACCGGCCGTCCAGCGAGCACCCGTGCATTGGTGACCGCGATGCATATCCATCGACAGTCTAGCGATTATGTCGACTTTATGGCCCGCCTCGGCGTTGCTGCAGTTGAGGGTGCTGGTGCGTGGCAAAGCGCTCAGCGTCGCCAGCTCATCGATGCCATGAGTTCATGCGCAGACTTGCTCAAAGGCATGACGAGGCGCTTCGACACAGCGATCTGGACCCCTGCACATGATAGGATCGAGGAGATCGTCGGACAGCGCGGCGCCATTAAGCCAACCGGCGCCGGAGGCGGTGACCTGGCTTGGGTGCTCGGGACCACACAGGCAGATGATGACTTACTCGAATCGGAGCTTAAAGCCGCCGGGTATCCGTGTTATCGCCTCATGGTGTCCCCACACGGGGTCCACCTACAGACGTGAACAACGCGGAAAAGCCAGCCGCACTGAGCTTTTGGACCAGCTCCCTAGGGCGTTCGGGACAGAGTGCGATGACCGCACCGCCATGACCAGCCCCCGTCAACTTCGCGCCAAGAACACCGTGCACATGCGCGACCTTGAGCATCTCTTCATTCGACTGTGAAGAGACACCAATGCGCCTGAGGAGGACTTGGTTCTCGTCAAACAAACCGCCAACCCGGACTAAATCTCCCGCTTGAAGCGCTTCTACGCCCTGGTCGCAAAGCGCGCCGATCTCTTCAAAAATCGAATCGTATTCTCGTTGTGATGCCCGCCGTCTATCCCTGACGCCTAAAACCGCATCGGCCGTGGTTCCGTCGCGCGGCGTCCAAGCGAGCACAAGCGGCAGTGAGGATACGAGAGCAACTGGGCGAAATTGGGGCTCATCTGTGCGGACAAACCTCAGACATTGACCAGTGGTCGCCACCGTATGGTCGAGTCCACTGGGCGCCCCATGAAAAATCATCTCTAGTTGTTCCGCAGCCGCGAGGAGCCATTGCTCCGTTACGTCCCGTCCTCGAAAATTCGTGAGGCCACGTAACAGCGCGACAGAAAAAGCAGCACTGCTACCTAACCCAACACCAAGGGGCAATTCCCCGTCTACTGTGATGCGCACCTTCGCGTTTTGTTCGTAGTGGGCTAATTCAAGCGCCAATGCCAAAGCACGGGCCATGGCGTTCGACTCGGTGCGATCCGCAGGTCGGACCGTGAGACCGCCGTGTGTCCAGCGGGGCACAGACAACGTAGGCCCAGTCTCATCTTCGAGAACAGTCACGCCAAGCCCGTGACCCAAGGCTGCGGCGACGGCAGGTTGTCCGTAGACGACAGCGTGCTCGCCGAACAGAATCACCTTACCGGGCGCGGCCCCCCGACCAATCGCCTCGTAACCCATCATTGTCCATCCCGTTCGAGTTCAGCGGCGACAGCTGCGGCGACTTCAGGTTTAATCTCGCCGCGAGCGATAAGACGCTCTGCCACCTGGTCTATCAATTTCTCTCGGACGCCGGCAGCAAGAGCCGCCTGCCTCGCATGCAGGGACATATGCCCCCTTTGGATTCCTTCCGTTGCAAGGGCTTTTAGCGCACCCATATTCTGTGCGAGGCCCACCGCCGCCATCACCATCGCGAGCTCTCGCGCACTGTTAACGGATAAAATCTTCCTCAAAACGCCAACGGTGGGATGAACCCGCGTAGAACCCCCGACCGTGCCAATCGCCATCGGCAGTTCGATCTCTCCGTTCAGGACGTCGCCTTCACACCACCACTTCGTCAGAGATGTGTAACGTCCCGACCGCGCCGCATAGGCATGGGCTCCAGCCTCAACGCCACGCCAATCATTGCCTGTCGCGATGGCGACCGCGTCCACCCCATTCATGACCCCCTTGTTGTGCGTCGCGGCGCGGTAAGGATCGATGGCGGCGAATCGATACGCTTGCACGATACCTTCCGCGACCTCAGCCCCGCTGAAGCCTTTTCCCGCGAGATGGTCCACATGGACGGAGCATGAGGCCCGAGCGCATCGCCGATCCGCTAGGTTGCTCAAGATGCGAAGATACACACGGCCACCGGTTAATGCTTCGACCAGCGGTGCGATACCTTCGGCCATTGTATTGACCGCATTAGCCCCCATGGCATCGACACAGTCTACGAGCAGATGAACTACGAGCATCTCGTATGGCTCTGCAAATGAACGCACTTCAATCCCGTGTGCACCGCCACCGCGCGCAACCATATTGGGATTCTTCGAGTTGGCGAGCGCGATGATTTGCGGCTCGGCATCGAGCAAAGCCCTTTCTGCCCGTTTGTGATCGACGACGTTGACCACCTGAACCTGGGCTATCATTATGCCGGGATCAGCATCAGCCGTGAAACCACCACTCTGGCGGACAACTTTGGCCATATTGCTGACCGCCGCGACCACCGATGGTTCTTCAACCACCATGGGCACGACGAAGTCGCGCGCATTGATTTGAAAGTTTAGCCCAAGCCCAACGGGCAGACCAAACACCCCAACACAATTCTCGACCATTTTGTCAGCCCGGCCAGCCTCTAGGCTAGAGCCATTGGAAAGGATGGCGAGGTCATCGTCAGACAGACCCAGGCGCTGTCTGAGTTCGTCGTGACGTGATGCGAGCGGTAACTTATAGAAACCTGGTATTCGGGAATCGACCATCAGCGCTGTCCATCCGCGTCCATCGCCAACCAGTCGCGCAACCGCCCAGTGACCAGGCGGGGACGCTGCCTCAAATCACCTGGTTCTTTTGACGCGGTCAACGCCATAGCCACTCGCAAACCGGCGATGATCGTCTCCAAATAAGCTCGCGCGCCATCGACACCATCACGCAGAAACGCTTGTAGCACGGGACGAGCGAGACCGGCGACCTGGGCACCCGACGCGATGGCTTTAGCGACTTTGAGCCCGTCGTCGACCCCTCCGGATGCGATAATATGGACGTCGGTTACGCGACTCGCGAGCGCAGTCGCTGCGAGTGTCGGTATCCCCCACTCTGAAAATGTCTCTCCCAACGCTTTGAGCTGACCCTCTGCGCGCAACGCCTCCACCTTGACCCAGCTTGTGCCACCACTACCGCTGACATCGATAGCCCGCACGCCGATGCCAGCGAGACGTCGAACCTGGTGCGGGCCGATGCCGCATCCGCATTCTTTGACCAAGACGCGCCCGTCCAAGGCATCGACGAGGCGGCCGATGGTGTCGTAGCCGTCTTTAAAGTTGCTGTCTGCATCGGAGCCAGGCTGCGCGAGTTCCATCGCTGGATTGAGGTGGATTGCCATGTAATCGGCTTCGATAACATCCATAAGGTGTCTGACCTTCGCTACACCTAAGTCTCTTGCTTGGTTCACACCCACATTGCCGAATAAGACCACATCGGGCGCAACGCCTCTCACCGCGAAGGTGTCAACATCCTCGGGCGTTCTCGTCAGAAGCCTCTGCGAACCAACACCGAAGGCGAGTCCGAGAGAATCGCAGACCTGTGCGATGGCGCGGTTAATCTCACCTGCCGATTCAGGGCCACCGGTCATCCCCGTGACCATAATGGGCGCTGCGAGGTTTGAGTCGAGAAGCCGTGTCGCGGTCTGCACTTCATTCATGGCGAGCTCGGGCAGCGCGTTGTGCACGAACTGAAAGTCGTCGAAGAGCCCGGCATGGCTGCGAAAGCGGGCACGTTCATCTGAGCAATGCTCGATGTGGTCGAGTTTTCGTTGGTGTTTGTTGGTCATGATGCGCTCGTATGTCGGTTACTAGGCGATGCTCAGGGTGAGGGACGGTTACCGAGGTGACAAACGTTCGTCTAACACCGCTCCAAGACCGCCGCGACAAGACGGTCGATGCCGAGATGAACCTTTGCGATGGATGGACCGATCATATAGGCAGCCGTCGAGACCACATGATTCGCTGTATCGATATGGATTTCCCCTGGCGCCGTCACGACATGCTTTGCTCCCATAGCCTCGAGCGCATTTGCTGTATCCTGGTCGCCGCCTATCGTGAGTTCAACCTGATGCGCACCAAGCACCTTCGCCCCAATTGCTGGCGCAATGCAGATAAAACCGATGGGTTTACCTGCAGCGTGCGTATCTGTGACTAACCTGGCCACATCGGCATTAACAGCCATATCCACGCCAGCCGTGGCGAAATTGCAAAGGTTTTTGGCAGCCCCAAAACCGCCTGGTATCACCAATGCATCAAAATCTGCAGCGCCTACAGTACAAATATCGACCACCTCGCCACGCGCGATGCGGGCTGACTCTCGAAGAACGTTGCGGGACGGCCCAGCCTCTGGTTCGCCTGCAAGATGGTCAACCACATGCATTTGCTCGACATCAGGCGCCATCATGAGTACATCGACATCACGCTGATCCAGCGCGAGGAGTGTACAAACGGCCTCTTGGATCTCCGCCCCATCTAACCACCCGCAACCAGCGAGAATAACGCCAACCTTTTTCTTTGCCATCGCTCAGTGACCTCCAATCATCGACACATCGCAGACTTCATTTGCAACGATTTGCGATCGATTGACAAGGGGCGATGTCTCGGCGAAGCAAAGTATCTCGAAAAATGAGACAAAGACCGCATTGATCGAGTAAGATTTTGGCATGCGTTATTCTATTCTGATTTTTATTTTGTTCTGCGGTGGATGCGTTGGCGGTGATCTCGCCACTGGTGCAGATGCCTCCCTTGGGACCGGTGGTAGTGCAGGGGGTGGAGGCGGCTCGGGCGTTTGCCAACCTGGCAGTCGACAGTGCGTTGGTGTTCGAAGCACTCAGCTCTGCAACAGCAACGGTCAATGGACCGTGCCGAGAGACTGTGTAAGCGGTGTGTGTCAGGACGGCGTTTGTCAACGGTCATGCGATGACAGCTGTACACCGGGCGAGTCGAAATGCACGCCCACCGGACTACAGACCTGCGAACGAGGCGGCAACCAATGTGGCTCATGGGGCGCACCAGAAGCGTGCGCGGCAGGCCTCGTCTGCCTGCCAGGTGGTGTGCGATGTGAACCCGAGCAATGCGTCGACCAATGTAATGCGCCGGGAGAGAGTCGCTGCACCGGGGAATCCGCCTATTCCTCCTGTGACTCCATCGGAGGGTGTTTGCGATGGTCTGACACACAACCATGCTCACCCGGTGAGACGTGTTCCGGTGGTCGGTGCGGTCAGACCTGCCAGGACAGCTGCGTCGAAGGCAGCACCATCTGCCTCGACGAGGGTCGTTTTCAGGTGTGTGGGCGACAGGCGAATGGGTGCCTCGACTATGGCGCCCCACAACCATGCGAAGGGGGCACGCTGTGTAGCTTTCAGGCCAACCGCTGTGAAGACCCATGTCCGAATCCGCCCGAATGCCAGCTGGTCAGAGAGCGATGTTTTCAAGGTGGCATTCAAGTCTGCGTACCCAACCAGTTCAACGGATGTCCAACATGGGGGGCTATCGCACGGTGCGGCGCCAATCAGGTCTGCGACAGTCAACTGCTGCGATGTGTCGATTCCTGCAACGACCAATGCCAAGTCGGCGCCCGAAGATGCGCCGGCAATGGTTTTCAGACCTGTGTCGATGATAACGGATGCGCGGTTTGGGGACCTGAACAGGCATGTCCGGCTGGCCAACAGTGCGAAGGCGCTGGACAATGTGCCTCGGCCTGCCAAGAGAACGCCGTGGAAGCAAGGGAATGCGGACAATGCGGTGTTGAAGAGCGTATCTGCCTAGGCGGACAGTGGAGCTTATGGGGGGCTTGTGAAGAAGGAGGCGCCTGCGTCTTCGGCGAGGCGCGAGCGTGCGGTAACTGCGGTATTCAGTGGTGTGGAGATGATTGCCAATGGGGCCCGTGTGAGGCGGAGGGCGTATGCCGTGCTGGCGACACTCAGGCCTGTGGTCAATGCGGAGAGCAACTGTGCACGGCTGATTGCGAATGGAGCCAGTGCGGCAACACCAATAATGCTTGGCGCGAGTGCAGAGACTGTGGCTGGCAGTGGTGCCTCCCCGATGGCAATTGGTCGGACCAGTGCTCAGCTCGCTCCGATGAACCATGTCGTGAGAATGGGCTGAACGGTTTCTGCGCCGATAATGGCATGTGTATCTATGAAATCTAGATGGACGGCACGTCGATGAAGAGCCTGTTTTTCTCAATTCCAGGCTACGAACATATCCGAGATGCGCTCATCGAACGCCTCGACGGTGAATTAGGCGAGGTTGAGCGACGCTGCTTCGCCGATGGGGAACATTACCAACGGGTTTTGCAATCGGTAGAGGGGCGGGACGTGATCCTCGTGGGCGGTACAGACTGTGACAGCTCAACGCTCTTACTCTACGACCTCGCGTGCGCGATCACACAATACGGTGCCCGGCGCCTTATACTCGTCGTGCCGTATTTCGGCTACGCGACCATGGAACGAGCCGTGCATTCAGGCGAGGTTGTCACAGCAAAAACGAGAGCACGCCTGCTCTCAGCAATCCCTCGGGCGAGTTACGGCAACACCATATTGTTGCTCGACTTACATAGCGAGGGGATACCACACTATTTTGAATCCGGTATGGCCGCCTTTCATGTCTATGCGAAAGGTATCCTGACACCCGTAATCAAGGACCTCGGCGGCGATAACTTTGTGCTGGCGAGCACCGATGCAGGTCGCGCAAAGTGGGTGGAGTCCCTCGCCAATGACCTCTGCGTTGACGCGGCGTTTCTGCTCAAACGCCGTGACCCGGACGGGACCACGCATGTCACCGCAATGAATGCCGACGTTCGAGGTCGAAAAGTCATCATCTACGACGATATGGTTCGGTCTGGTGGTTCATTGATGAATGCGGCGAGAACATATCTTGATGCGGGCGCCGCTTCATTGTCTGCGGTTTGCACACATGGCGTCTTCACTGATGGTGCGTTCGAGGCGATTCAGGCATCTCATCTGTTTGAGCATTTTGTAACGACGGACAGCCATCCACGGGCTGTCCGTCTGAACATCGATGGTCTACACGTCGTCTCGACCGTTGAATTATTCGCGTCTCAAATCAATAAATTACAACGCTCCTAACCAACTAACGACCGATGGAATCGACGACGAGACCAACACGCTAGAATCAATTTTCTTTGACTTTGTCCAACACTTGAACAAAGTTATTACAGTGGGGCAACAGCATGGGAGCACTTTTTTGGTGATCACACGGTAACCGAACGGTTGGCTGATAATCTTTACACAAAGAATAGTTTCTAAGCCGCTCTGAGTTGGAGCCTACTAGATTGTCGATCCCCCTCCTCCCTTTCGGCAGACCTGTTGGCGACCCGACCTTCTCAGGGCGGCTTTTTTTTGCTTTGTTGGCGGCGCGGCTCTCAGGCAGTTGGGCGGCTCAAAATGTCCCGCCCCGCCGACGTGACGAGTACGTCGTCTTCGAGACGGATCCCTCTGACATCTGAGAATTGCGCCAAGACCTCCCAATCGATGCATTGCCGGTGCCGAGGATGGGCACGGAATCGCGTCAGCAATTCGGCGATCATGTAGAAGCCTGGCTCAATCGTGACCACCATACCTTCCTTGAGTTGTCTGTCCAGGCGTAGGAAAGACCAACCAAATGCCTGACGGCGCGCCCGTCCTGGCGCATACCCAGCGAGATCGCCTAAGTCTTCCATGTCGTGAACGTCCAAGCCGAGCAGATGGCCAACACCGTGCGGAAAGAAAGCGGTGTGCATGTTTTGAGCGAACAGTGACTCTGGATCTCCGAGCAGAATGCCAACGTCAACGAGCCCAACGACCAATTCTCGGGCAGCGAGGGCATGGATTTCAGCATACTCGACACCCGGTGCCACTGCGTCTACTGCGACTTTGTGCGCCCGTTCGACAATCTGATAAATCATGCGCTGAGTTTTCGACATGCGCTGATTGACCGGCCAGGTGCGCGTCACGTCGGCGGCATAGCCGCTCGGCATCTCACCGCCCACATCCAAGAGGACGAGATCGCCGGACTCCATGCGTGTGTCGAGTTTGTGCTCGTGCAACACCTCGCCGCGAGGGGTAATGATAGGCTGGTACGCATAGGCCATCGAACGTGATTCGAAGTGTGACCGCATCACCGCGCTCACGTGTCGGCATGTAGCACCAGGACGGAGTTCACGCCTCGCCAGTTCGTGAGCGTCAGCTGTGATTTGCGCAGCAACACGGAGCTCGGACTGCGCCCACTCATCATGCTGTAGACGATTCAACACCAAGGCCATGGCCAAATCGTAATCAGCTTTAGAGATGTGCCCCACCTGGATGACGCGTTCCAGATAACCGCTCATCTGTTGATTGGTCGCTTCATTCATCGTCGGCAAGGCCATGGCCGCTTTGCTGATGTTAAGTTCATCAGTATATCTGACCTCAACTCCCAAACTATCCGCTAAATCGGGCGGTCCTGGCTGCTGACCATGCCAAAGGACATCCCCCTCCGGTTGCCGTGGCACATAGAGGGTCACGCGATTAGACTTAAAATGCAGAAACCCGCCGGGCAGCGCAGCACCCGCCAGATGCAAAAAATGGCTCGATGCACGAAATGGATAACAATTCGCCTGGAAGTTACGGCTCGATGGCAGTCCTGCCGCGATCAAGGCCTCACGCCCATCGAGGCTTTTGAGAACGGCTTCGCGTCGTTTTCTCAAACATTCAAAACGTATCTCGCTCATGCCTGAATCCAAAGTGTGGTCAGAAAACTGATGTTTAGACTTACCAGTAGTAGGGCTGCCCGCGACCGCGACTCGTGGGCATGCGGACGCTTCGGTCTCGCGGCATTGACATACCATGTATCGGCGAGTAGGAGACCGGCCGTGCTGAGGAGTTGGACGCGAGTCACGGTCTTGTGGAGCAGCGCTGGGTGGTGATGCAAGTACCAGATGCCAGCCAGTAAATGGATGAACCACAGAAGTTGTCGCGCCCAGATGCCGAACAGCAAACCCATAGATGGACGCGGCGCAATCGGTCGATAGGGTTTTTCATGGTCATTACGGCATAGCCATAGCATCCAATAACAGCCCAACAGCCCGAGATAGGACGCGATATATGTGGCAAAGGCTGGATTCTGAAGTTCTTGCATGAGGAAATCACCACTGGTTACAAGAGCTATCATCGACACTGCACGCACGACACTCAAGACTTTTTTCCTGGACTTCACTGGGGGATTGCAAGCAAATGTCGAGAGATTGTCACATAGACGTGTTCAGCGCTTTCTAAACTTTGACGCTGTCCGTTTAGATAGGAGGCGCACGAGATGTCTGCTCTGATATTAATCGTTGAAGATGAGCGCGACTTACTGAATACGCTCGAATACAGTTTGCAGCGCGAGGGGTATCAGACGCGCTCGGCGATCTGCGCCCAAGATGCGCTCGAGTTTGCCAATAAAGAGCCCTTGCCGAACCTGATCCTGCTCGACTTGATGCTTCCGGATATGTCCGGCACAGAGGTCTGTCGCCGTTTGAAGAGCAATGAGAAGACCAAACACATTCCGATCATCATGGTGACAGCGCGAGCCGAGGAAATCGACCGCGTCGTCGGCTTTGAGGTCGGTGCCGATGACTACGTTGTGAAACCGTACAGCATGCGTGAACTCATCCTGCGGGTGGGTGTCGTTCTCAAGCGTTGCCAAACCGTCACTAAAGACGTCGATGAGATCGAATTTGGGTGTCTGAAGCTCGACCGGCCCGGTCATCGAGCTTGGGTAGACGACGAAGAATTGAAGTTAACGGCCCTCGAATTCAGGCTGCTGACGACATTTTACGAACGTCGCGGACGCGTGCAGACACGAGAGCGGCTGCTCACGGATGTATGGGGATACCAGGCGGAAGTGACCACTCGGACCGTCGACACACACATGAAGCGATTGCGCGAGAAACTCAGAGGCGCTGGCAGTTACATCGAAACGGTCCGCGGTGTGGGTTACCGCATGCGCGCTCATCCCGAGCAGACTGAGGAATGAATTTCAGCCTTCGGGGACGTTTGTTCCTCGTGTCCATCGCGCTGATCCTCAGCGTCGGGTCTGTCAGCGCGGTCTACCTTGAATCGGAGTTGCGGGGCTGGCTTGAGACGCGCATGGAGAAAGACCTCGCCGCTCATGCTTTCACCTCTGTGGCCGCGGTAGACCTTGCCCCTGAAACGCGTTCCATCGAAGAGTTCGATCGTCTGGCGGATAAACTGGGGCGACATCAACGAAAGCGAATTTCGCTGATCGCCCGCGACGGTACAGTTCTGGGAGATTCGGCGCTGCCGGTCAAAGTGGTCAGGCAGTTGGCCAATCATGGCTCTCGACCGGAAGTCATCGACGCGCTCAAGAAAGGTAAAGGCTACGACCGTCGACAGAGTCAAACACTCGGAACCCGCTCGCTCTACGTCGCTGTCCCCTTCGAGCATCCACATCAACCAGGTGTACTCCGAATCGCGACGCCGCTCACCGCAGTGGATCAGGCGGTCACACGCATGCGGTATTTCCTATTATTCGCTGGTATTCTCGGTCTATTTTTGGCCATTATCGTCAGCCTGCTCGCATCCTATCTGCTGAGCAAACGGCTCAGAAACCTCCTCACCCGCGCAAAGGTCATGGCCGATGGTCACAACTCGGAAGTGAGTATTCGGTCAGAAAACAAGGATGAGATCACAGTGCTACACCGGTCATTAGACCGCCTCGATGAAGCACTGGAGGAAATTGTGAAAACCCTCGCTGTGGAGAGAGATCGTTTCGCAGCCGTGCTCGATGGGATGAGCGAAGCTGTGCTCGTAGTCAATAACCGCCGCCGAGTCACCCTGGGTAACAGCGCTGCAATCGAATTCTTCGAACTGAAAAAAGCACCAAAGAATAAACGAGTGCACAAAGTGATCAAATCACTCGAGATCATGGCGGCTATCGACAGAGCATTAGAGGGTGAATCATCGGAGCTCGACATTGAGATCAACCGCGGCGAACCCAGGTTTGTCATGGGTCGAGTTGCACCCCACGGGCAAGAAGCCGGCTGTGTACTCGTGCTGCATGATGTAACCCGATTAAGGCGCCTCGAGAGAGTACGTCGCGATTTCGTTGCCAATGTTTCGCACGAGTTACGTACACCGGTCAGCGTGATTAGTCTCAACGCTGAAGCGCTTCGAGATGGCGCAATGAACGATCCTGTCACGGGCCCTAAATTTGTCGATGCGCTGATTCGAAACGCAAAACGGTTAGCCGACATCATATCCGACCTGCTCCATATCTCACGGATCGAAAGCGGACAGTATGACATGGAGCCAAACCGAGTGGTCATCGCGGATGTGGTCGATAATATCTGGGATGGCATCGAACAGCTCGCCGACCAAAAAGGTATCGAGATGACCCGTGACATCCCCACCGATCTGGATGTCAGGGCCGACACCGTGGGACTCGAGCACGTGCTCACCAATCTGCTGCAGAATGCGGTGCGCTATACCCAGGATGATGGACATGTTTTGTGCGCCGCATTCAGCGACTCGAGAGGCATTCGAATCGAGGTAAGGGACGACGGACCAGGTATCGCGGAAAAACATCGTCGACGTATTTTTGAACGATTTTACCGGGTGGATAAGGGTCGCTCCAAGCATATGGGAGGCACCGGGCTTGGTCTGGCCATTGTCAAACACCTCGTTCACAACATGGGAGGCGACTTGGGCTACGAGCCCAACGAGCCCAAGGGCTCGGTGTTCTGGGTCGAACTCAAACACGCTCACATGCCGCTACACACGATGGACGAACCCGTCGATGACACGCTCTGAAGACATGGAAGGTGATCGTAGTATGACCGAAACTCGTATCTGGTCTATCGAAGGCAACAGACAGCGTCTTGACGGCGGTGCAATGTTTGGCAACGTACCCAAAGCGCTGTGGTCGCGATGGTACAGCGCTGACGACAACAATCGCATCGAGTTGGCATGCCGTGCACTTCTCGTTCAGGAATCGAGCGGACGTACGATTCTGTTCGAAGCAGGCATCGGCGTCTTCTTTCCTCCGAAGTTGAGGACACGTTTCGGTGTTGAGTCCGATGAGCATGAACTACTCAAGAATCTAGCGGCCTGTGGGTTCTCTCCCGAAGACATCGACATTGTTGTGCTCTCGCACCTCCACTTTGATCACGCCGGAGGGCTGCTCTCACCTTGGCGGGAAGATGGACACTATGAACTTGTTTTCCCAAAAGCGAGATATGTTGTCAGTAGAGATGCCTGGGCGCGTGCAAAGAGCCCTCATCCCCGCGATCGAGCTTCGTTTATTCCTGCTCTGCAACCACTCTTAGAGGCGACCGGTGCCCTCGAGATCGTAGAGGGGGCCAATTCGAAGACGCTCGGTGCCGGCTATCGCTTTCATTACTCTGATGGACATACACCTGGCCTCTTGCTCACCGAGATAGAGAGCGAGGATGGGTCGGTGTTCTTCTGTGGTGATTTAATACCCGGCGCTGCCTGGGTGCACCTACCCATCACGATGGGCTATGACCGCTACCCAGAGCTGCTCATCGATGAAAAGGAACGTGTTCTTGGCGACTTGCTGGAGAGAAACGCAAGACTCTTCTTCACCCACGATGAACATGTGGCCATTGGACGACTGGTCAGAGATGACCGCGGTCGCTACTCGGTGGAGGATGCTCAGAAGACAGCACAAGGAAGCGTTCTATGATCGACGTATCGCGCGTGATTTTTTGCGGATTCATTCTTTCGGTCTGTGTCGCCTGCGGTGGCTGTCCGGCCGTGCAACAGAACCGAGATGCCTTTCTCGCGGAGCAAACAAACACCGCAGGGGCGGTCGACAGTGGCCATCACGTGCTCGTTCGAGTGCCCAAGGCGGTCTTTGAAGACCGTCTCAATACGGCCTTCGATGCGCTTGAGAGCGTGCCCGTCACCATGTCCGGTTTTGGCCCACTCAATCGATATGTCTCTCGTTTGAACTTAAAACCGAGGCAACTTTCCTTTGATTTCCAGCGCAATACAGCGCTCAAATTGAGGATTGATATCGACGCATTGTATGGGCGAAAACGCGTTTTCGGTATCGACCTTCAGGCATTAATCCCTGTGGAGTATGACAAGAGATCGAAGACTCTCACGATCATATTACGCTATGATATCTTTGAAAAGATCGCGCCACGCATCTCCAATGGGGCGTCCGCTCAGCTCGCAAATGCCATCCGTAGTCAGCTCCCATCCATCGCCCGGCATCTGGTCTCGAGCCAACAGTTCACGCGTTATACGCAACGCACGCTCGATGGTTTACTTGGAGAGCTTTATGGGACCATTCGCAACAAGATGTTACGCCCCATGGGTGAGATTGTGCGTTTTCGGTTCAAGGTGCCTGACCTGCCTATCGAACGCATCACGCTCGTCTCCACAAGAGAAGACCTGGTCTTTGGCTTGCGTACCACATTGCCAGCCCGCGGCATCGTACCGAGTCAACGGCCAGCGAGGAACAAGCGGATTCGGTTCGCGATGTCCACCGATGCACTCGCGAAGCTTGGCAACTGGTTTATCGATGAGGGGAAGATTCCGAGCCAGTACGACTACAAAGGCAAACCCAAGGCCGATGGTCCCCTGACCGCTGGCTTCGCATGGTCCCAAGAGACAAAGCCGATGAAAGTGAAGGTGTGGAACCTGCAGCAAGCCTCTTTGCCGACCTGTCTGTATGTGCAAGCTGGCGCAAAACCGTGGGTTGAGCTCAGAGATAAGAAAGTCTCTTTCGGATTTAAGGACGGTCAAATTGAAGACGTTATTGGACCGCCCCTACTGAGCCAAGCACTCGACCTCATGGGTATCAGTCGACGGGTCTTCAACCTCACAAAAAGCATTGCGCTCAATCAGACCTTGAGTTTCGGTTCGCGCAAAACAAAACTCCGACTGGCTGCCGCACGTTTTGATTCGAATGCCTTAATGTTTGACCTCGAAATCGCTACCACGGGCCCATCTAAGAAGACTCGTGCTGTGATCGATGACGGGGAACAGCTCGTGCAGTCCACCGAGCCGAAAAGCAGGATAGAGATGCCATGAAGACTTTTGAATTCAGGCTGAAAGTGAGCCGAGAAGCTTGGTTAGAATATTACCGAAAACCAAACGCAATGGTCGTGGCGAGAACACTGAGTGGTCAACGGATTCAGCTCGGTGCGAAGCATTTGGTCAGGCACGTCGGTCACGACGGCCTCGATGGCTGGTTTGTACTCACCATTGACGCCAATAACGACTTTGTGAGCCTTGAGAGGGTCCGTTGAACCGTGCCCGCTTGGCACTTAGGCGCTTACAGGTGCTTGAGTGCGTCCGCGGATCAGTCGACCAGGCAGCGCATCTGTGTATTGATCATTCTCCCGAATGAACTGACCGTGGCATATAGTCGCCCGGTAGCCCGTCGCCCTCTGAACGAGCCGTCGCCCACCCGCAGGTAGATCCCAATTCATCTTCGGCTGTTGGAGGGCGAGCTTATCGAAATCAATGATATTGATGTCTGCGCGAAAACCCGGTGTGAGCTGTCCTCGGTCGAGTAATCCATAGGCCTGTGCTGTCTGCATCGTCTGCCGATGTACAATCCATTCGAGGGGCAGTTTTTCACCGCGCGACCGATCGCGACTCCAGTGCGTCAGCATGAAGGTCGGCATACCACCGTCACAAATGGCACCACAGTGCGCCCCAGCGTCGCTGAGCCCCATCAGGGTGTCTGTGTGTGCATGCAACTCTCTGAGAACATCAAGGCCGCCATCTGCGTAATTGAAGAGTGGAAAATACAGCTGCCCGAGACCTTCGTTTTGAAGCAGCAGTTCGAGCGCCACCTCGCGACAAGTCCGACCCTGCTGTCCCGCCAAGGCAGCGACACTTTGCTGTGCGGTCGGCTCATACCCGTCGGCGATGGGAAACATTTTGTCAAAACTCGATGTCACAAACGCCTCGAACTCGCCTAGGTGAATGGGCTCCTCCGTGAGCAGCCGCGACTGAAAGCTCGGGTCGTTGAGCGCTGCCCACTGCTCCTCCCATGAGCTATGCATGACACCCAACCAGCTCGGCATTAAAGCGAATGGATGAGCCGTCGCCCTCAGGCCCATGACAATTCCAATGGCCCGCCCAGCGACCTGAGCGCGGATCTGAGCGCCCGATGCATTTGCCGCCTCGAGCTTAGCCAAACCTTCGCGCCACAAACCTGGCGCCTGATCGATCTGGGACAAATTAAACATCACCTCGAGATCGAGCTCACGAGACAAAGCCGACATCCAATCGAGATCTTGTGGGACCTTTGTATGATCACAGGCCACCTGAAATATCGATGGGCCAGCCTGCTTCATCGCACGGGCGATCGCCCAGAGCTCATCTTGGCCGGCAAACGTCCCCGGAACAAAACGACCATCAATCGCTTTGTGAAGCGGTGTACGCGACGTAGAAAAGCCAATGGCGCCGGCGCGAATACTCGCACCCACTAAATCGGCCATCGCCGCGATATCCTCAGGGGTGGCATCCTCATTATCCGCACCGCGCTCACCCATCACATAGCCTCGCACAGCGCCGTGAGGCACCTGGGTTGCGAAATCGATACTGCGCTCGAGCTTTGACAAAGCCTGCACGTACTCTGGAAAGCTCTCCCAGTCCCATTGAATGCCCTCGCTGAGCGCAGCACCAGGAATGTCTTCGACACCCTCCATTAGCCCGATCAACCACTCTCTTTGATCTTTCTTGACCGGCGCAAAGCCGACACCACAATTACCCATAACGACCGTCGTACAACCATGACCACTCGAGGGGTCGAGCCGTTTATCCCAGGTGACTTGCGCATCGTAATGCGTGTGCACATCGACAAACCCTGGTGTCACCAGTAAGCCACTGGCATCGTATTCGCGCCGCCCTGCACCCACTCGACCCACATCCGTGATGCAGCCGTTGTCGATCGCTAAATCAACTTCTCGGCCCTCCGAGCCGGTTCCATCCACAACAAATCCACCGCGAATCACTAAATCATGCATCAGGCACCTCCAATCTGCGAACGTTATTCGCTATTTTAGCATTGAAGTCAACGAAAAAAGCGAATAACGTTCGCAAATATGAAGATAGGCAAACGTGAACAAAACAAAAGAGCGCGCCAGAGTGCCGTACTTGAGGCGGCTAGATTACTGATCGAACGGTCCGGTGTTGATGCTGTCACAATGCAGGCGCTTGCACAGTCTATCGGTGGCTCAGTCGGCGGGCTTTACCGCTACTTCCCTAACAAAGAAGCGATCTTCAGTGCCCTTCAAATCGATGCGTTAATGGCATTTCGAGCCCATTTGAATGGCCAAGACGAGATTCGCGAACACGGTTCGCGAAAAGCTTCATTGCGACGGGTAGCCAACCATTTTGATGCCTGGCGGACTTTTCGAGAGGTCTCACCAAACGACTTTTTTCTCCTCGATGCGTTTGTATCGTTTCCTCATCGTGCCCTTGACTCCTCCGGCTCCGAAGCGGTTGAAGCTCAACTCGATGCCATTCTTGCAGTTATCGTTGACGACTTGAGCGAGGCGGTGAGATTGGGCGCTCTCGATGCGGGTGATGCCCGGTTACGAACCCACATGATCTGGGCGTCCATGCACGGTGTGGAGCAACTTCGCAAACGCGACACGACGGCGTCAGGCAACTACGGCAGCGTTGCCCTCAGACGACAGCTGAAGTGGGACCTACTTACGGGTTGGGGAGCGCCTAAAGGGTTACTCGCGGTGGTCATGGCGGATGCAGAAGAAATGCAGGGAACGTGAGAGACGCCTACGTGTCTCAAGAAGCGTTCAACAGTTCAGGACACAACCATGGACATAGATCTGCCTTTAAGGAAGTACGTATACCAAATCATCGCTAGCTTCTTTCTCGTCTGCGCAGCGACGCAGGGTTTTGCAGAGGGGCACGGTGACAAGCAACAGTATCCTTGGGTGGAACACTGGACTGATGACCTGCCGGCACACGCACCACTAGAACAGACGTTCAACCCACCGCATGGCTTTGAGCGTGTCAGACTGGACGAAAAATCGTTTGGACATTGGCTTCGTCAACTCCCCATCCGCATGGACCGAACCGATGTACTCAGCTATCGAGGCGAGCCTTTAGCGCGGCCATCGGCTGCTGTGGTGCTGCTCGACGTCGGCACACGTGATCTTCAACAATGTGCGGACAGCATTATCCGCTTACATGGAGAGTATCTCTGGCATCGAGGACATGGTCATCGAGCAGCCTATCACTTCACCGACCGCCAAAGGACGGCCTGGATAGACTGGGTGAAGGGCGAACGGTTTGATGTGGTCAATAAGCGACTGAAACGCGCTCGCGGCCGCCCCCGTCAAAACCACTATAAAAACTACAGGCGCTGGCTGACCTATGTGTTTATTTATGCTGGTACCCGCTCCATGAAGTTTGATTCCAACTCAGTCGATGTCAATGTCTTGATGCCAGGTGACTTTTTTGTTCGTCCGGGGGGACCCGGACATGCAGTGCTCATCCTGGACGTCGCCGTCAACGCGTCAGGGGAGCGCGTTGGCCTGCTTGGCCAGGGCTTTATGCCCGCGGAGGACTTCCACGTGCTGAAGGCGAAAAATGCTTTAAACGGTGTTTGGTTTCCCCTGCCCGAGACCGACAGCGCCGGTGTCGCAACCCCCTCATGGCATCAACCATTCAGAAAACAAGATGCTCGGCGATTCAAGACCGATTGACGACACTGCGGTCGCTCCATCGAAGCGTTAGATGCCACGCAGCTGACCCAGTGTTATCGAACCAAGCCACGACCGAACGCCGACCTTTTCCGGAAAAATGTACTGAGTGGCTCAAGTTCGCCGGATAACGAGCGATATAAGGGGTGGGTCATCATCAAATTTGGGTCAAGCTATGCAAATTCAATCCATGCGAACACGGTACAGTGCTGTGCTCAAGAAGATTCAGGGTATAGAAAAACCGGGGCACGCCCTCAGCACGGGCAAAGAGACCTCGAGTGCTGATAGCCCGACCACGAAAAAACTCAGCCGCAACACATCGCAACCCGCACGACATAGGTCGGCCTTGCATCAAGCGCGAGTGAGCTATGCGGATGAGGCGCGCGTCGGCTTGAGAATTCAACAGTTGCAGTCCCTGCTCTCAGATATTCATCGCCTACAAAACGGCAGCAGCCGTCTGGGGACGGCAATGTATGCCTAGGATATGGCCGACCGCGTTCGTGTAGACCTCCGATCACGGGTGGATTACACTACTGAAGATTTTCCAACTCCGGTGGGACTATGCGCTTTGAAATCGGTGGCCAATACCACATGTCGGTCGACGAGTTTTGGGAAGACGTTTTCTTTGATGCGGACTTCAACGACTATCTACATCTGACAGGACTGAAATTTCGGGGTTATGAGATTCTCGATGCGGATGAACAGCCCGACGGCCGCCGCAGCCGTGTACTCCGTGCGCAACCTAACGTACCGATCCCAAAGGCCTTACAAAGGCTGCTCGGCCGCGGAATTACGTACATCGAGAACGGTCGCTTCGACCCGGTCGCTCGAAGCTGGGAAACCGATGTGCAGATTCCGGGTCTGGAGAATAAGCTCTCAATCCGTTCCGTGATGCGCTTTGAAGACACCGGGCAAAACCGTTGTGTCCGCAGCGTCGTGTTCAACATCGAGGCACGCATATTTGGCGTCGGTCGACTCTTGGAGAAGTTTGCTGAGAGTGCGCTTAGGGATAACTACGAACAAGCCCGGCTTGCAACCAACACATGGTACGCACAGACCCATCAGACACCATCGTCTTAGGATTAGACCTTGATTTGACCTGCGTTGGCCATAACCAATGCTTCAACAGCTTGGACCTCGAGATAGCCCTGTGAGCTATGTGGATTCAAACCATCGCTCGCCTCCATAGATGAGTCGGCGGGGTTGTAGAGTGAATGTGGACAGGCTTCCAGCGCCTCGAAGTAGAGATTGCCTTTGTAGAGACCGACTTTCACTTGTCCGTGAGCGTACTGCGTGAGCGAATCGATGGCGGCAAGGGCAGCTTGGGTCGCTGGGTCATACAGTCGTCCATCATAGATCTGCTGTGCGACAAGGCGTGACATATCTTCGAACAAGCCCGCTGCCCGTCGGTCCATCGTTGCCTGATAGACAGCCTTGAGCGCATACCCAAGCAGCTCCATGCCCGGGGCTTCATATACACCCCGACTCTTGGTTCCGATGATGCGATTCTCAAGGGCATTCTTCATCCAGATGCCGTTGCGCCCTGCAATATCATTCGCACGCTCCATCGCTTGCAGTGGCGAGACCGCCTCACCGTTGATGGAGACACACCGGCCAGACTCGATTCCAATGACCACGTGCTCAATCTCATCTGGCGCGTTCTGCGGCCAAACACCCATAATAGGCTCTACGATCAAGCACGGGGTATCGAGCTCTTCCAAATCCTCCGCTTCGTGTGAAAGACCCGCTAGATTGGCATCGGTGCTGTAGCGCTTCTTGGGGCCGGTATCGGCCTCGATGCCCTGATTGCGTAGATATTCCGCCATCTCTTTTCGACCCGGAAATTGCTCAAGAAGTTCCTGGTCGCGCCACGGCGCATACACCTTCATTTCAGGTGCCAGTACGTTGGTATAGCGTTCAAAGCGTACCTGGTCATTGCCACGACCTGTCGCGCCGTGCGAGAGCACGGTACAACCGCGGGCTTTCATTGCGGCGAGCAGGCCCGTCACGGTGACAGCCCGCGCGATCCCCGTGGTGTTCCAATAACCGCCATCGTACGTGGCCTGGGCTTTGAGAACGAGAAAACAGGCTTCAGCCATCTCATCTTTGAGGTCGACGATGGTCGTCTCGGCACCACACGGGGCCATTTTGCGTACGATATCGTTGATGTCGTCTTCATCCGGCTGTCCAAGGTCTGCCGAAAAGCAGAGTACGTCTAGGCCTGCTGCACGTAGACGGGTCGTAACCGTCTTGCTGTCGAGTCCGCCAGACACGCAAATACCAATTCTGTCTTCTTTGAGTTCTCTTAAATTCATGGCTGTCCCTGAGCCTCCAATCTTTGTCGCGGGCGCATACTAGCAAAACCCGTCTAGGTGGTCACCCCTGTCTTTGACGGCCGCAATACAGTGAAAAAACAAACACGATGGGTTAGATTCGGACACGGGGGGTATCAGATGAGGCCCGAGACGAGTCAAACCCGACAATGTCGAAGACAACTGAATGCGTTGTCTCTGTCTGAGCCGACGCAAATACCACGAGCTGAGACCTCGAACGACCAGAGGAGTCACCGGAGATGATGATGTATCGGTCTTGCCTATGTTGTCTTGTTTTATTCTTCGCGAACGGTTGCAATGACGTCCCCGAGCCCGAAGACTTGAGTCGTCCACCAGCGCCTCAGAAATCGACAGCATCTCAATCGCAGACAGAACAGCCTCAGCTGTCGAGAAAACTTGAGCCTGACTCGACAGGTGGGCCACAAGCTCGTGCGCGGCGTTCACTCCGCCAACACGCACAACATCATGCCCATACCGTAGCGACCGATTACGACATCGACCTCAAAGTGGACTTCGACTTCTTTACCTACGATGGCCACCAAAAGTTGACCTTAAGAAACGACTCCAAACGACAGATGAAGTCGCTGTACTTTTTTATCTACCCCAACACACCAGGCATTGCCCAAAAAGACGGCGGGCGCAACTTGGTGGTGCGTGACATACGCGTCGATGGCCAAGCCGTAAAGAGCGAGGGCATGCGTTCGTCAATGCTGAAGATTGAACTGAACAAGCCTATCGGAAGTGGAGACTCAGTGGTCGTCGAGTTTGATTTCAAGGGTATGCTGTATCGACAGCAAGCCAACCAAAGCGACCTCAAGAAGCTCGCTTTAGAGCAGCTATTGTCCCTGCTCACAGGTCATCATGACCACGCCGGTGGGTATGGTGTCTTCAGTGTGGGCGAAGGCATTGTGAGCATGGCGCTTTGGCACCCGATTCTGGCGGCCCATACCGATGATGGCTGGGACATCGACACAGGCACGAACATTGGTGACCGCAGTTATTTTGAAGTCGCTAACTTCTCTGTCGCGCTCGACGTGCCGGATGATATTCGCGTCGCTACGACAGGTGTCGAACAAGTTGACAGAGCCGAGGGCACAAAGCGCTATTTTGTGGCCTCGGCTGTCCGTGAATTCGCAATGCAAATGTCTCCACGATACGACGTCTTGAGCACAAATGTGGGCGACGTCCGCGTCAACAGCTGGTTTTTGCGAAAACATCGCGATACCGGCCAGCTCGTGCTCAAACAAGCTGCGGATGCGCTGCGTACCTTCGAAGCTGATTTTGGCGCCTACCCTTACCGTGAGCTCGATGTTGCACAAAGTCCATTGACCGGTGGCGCGGGTGGTGTGGAGTTTCCAGGCCTAGTCACCGTGGCACACATGTTCTACGCGGTTCCGGGGACAACGTCTGGCTTGGGACAGCAACACCTCTCTCCAACTTCGTCGTTCTTAGACGACACCCGCGAGTTTGTCGTCGCACACGAGGTTGCGCATCAATGGTGGAATGCGATCGTGGGCAGCGACAGCAAGCAACACCCATATCTCGACGAAGCACTTGCGAACTACTCGGCCGTTCATTATTTCGAGCGGGTTCATGGACCCGCTGCAGCCGACCGACAGAAAGACCTGCAGCTGAGGCTCCCTTGGCAGATGTCGCGCATGACCGGTGCCAAAGACCGACCCATTGATCTGCCAACCAAAGCCTTCGACAACATGGTCGAATATGCCGCCGTCGTCTATGCCAAAGGCGGGCTTTTCTATGACGCGGTGGTCAAACGCATGGGACAGACCAACTTCCTGACCGTGCTACAGGAATACTACCGCGATAACACCTTTAAGATTGCTCGCCCTGAGGACTTGGAGGCACGCCTCGTCAAAGCTTCAGCTGACCCCATGGCCATGCAAGACCTACATGAAAGATGGCTCCGTGGGCGCCATGCTGACCAAGACATCGCGTCGGTCAAATTTACGACACTCTTGGGCCAATTTGGCGGTCGAGAGATGCTCAAGGCCATCGATCCAAAACTTGACTCAATCATCGAGCACAAAGGATTCGATGAACTCATGAAAGTGCTGAGGGGTGCGCTGGACAATGATGGCCAGCTGAAAGCAAACGTCGACTACAATGCGCTGCTTGGTTTGTTAGGAGAGGTCCTCGGTGCACGCACAGACGAGCTACAGCGTTTACTCAATACGGCGGGCCGGATCGTCATCGATCCAAGCGGCATCAAGCCGAGCGACATCGTTCGCGATATCGGCGGTGTCGTTGCAGGCGACGACGCAGACGTGCGAAACCTGATCAACGCGTTTGGTGGTGTGCTTGACGCTATCGACGGGATGAACGAAGCGCAGCGCCGAAAGCAGCGACAGCGCCGCCAACCAGGCACGCCATAGGACCGCACTTGCAGCGCGTGTTTGCTCGCTCAGATGGCCAAAAATATGTCTAAAGACGGTGATGGCCCTCAAACAATTGACGCATCGTGTAGAGCGTCGGACACAATCTCGTAGGAAACTGCACATCCATTGTCGAGCACGTATCGGAGCACGATGTGCTCAGTGGGACTGCTCAGGAGGGAAAGATTGGCGGCTTTGCACCAAGGGATGCAAAGCCGTGGTGATCCAGAATGACTAGGCGTCGTCAGCCCCGCTGGACTTATTCGCGCGGTCATATTGACCCTTGATGATCTCACCGGCGACATCCCTAGACCCGAGACCAAATGCGATGGCTGCGGCGAGTACCAAACCGCCCAGCAGAAGCCCAAATGTCAACAAGACAAAGGCGTGCGCGACCTGGAGCTGCTGAAGGGCCATAGTCACGGTAAAAACGAGAATACCAACCCGAGCGGCTTCGCCGAGCCAAGCGCGGCTCTTGTCATTCTGAAAGCGAGCTTGTAGCTGGTCGCGAACAAAGTTGGCGCCCGCCAGACCTGCGGTGACGATAAGCAGCGCGACAACACCCTTGGTCACAGCGAAAGCCAACACATGATTGACCAGGTCCGCCCAGATGGTGAGGCCCAGCTTCTGCAGTGCTTGGACGCTCGCCACCATAACCACCGCAATCTGAACGGAGAAGCCAATGAATTGAGTCGGCGTCTTCACACTCGCAGCCGCCTCAGTGCTGCCCTCTGCGGCTTGGCCGCCCAGAGCAACGCCAAACTTGGCGAGCGTTTCATTGATCCCGAGTCCATCGAGCAGACCGACGACTGTCGAACGCAGTAAGCGACCGAACAAGACACCGACTGTGACGATGATAACCGCGACGAACAGTGACGGCAGCAGCGTCCAGAACTGCTCCATCATGTTCTTGAGCGGGTTGCTTAACTCGGTCAAGCTGAGCTTGCCTAAAGCGAGGATTGCAGCCTGCAAGAGGATGAAGACCTGAACGACTAAGCCAATAAATTCGCTGGCCTTCTTCTTCGCGAAGAAGTTGCCCAAGCCCACCCGGCTCACGATGCGGTCTAGGCCGACCGCAGCGAGCAAACTTGCCGTGCCCGTTTTGGCCATGTGGCTCAGTACATAGCCGATGAACATGATAATGACGGCCACAACCAAGAGCGGCAACACCGTCAGACACTTGTTGAGAATGTTCTGAAGTGGTTCATAGATGGCCTTGAATTGAAGCGCTTCGAAGGCGCCCGCTAGACCGACGAGCATCGCAAACCAGAATGCGACCGTGCCGATAGTCTGACTCACAGGTCGAGAATCCTCGTCGGCGTCAAGACCCACAGGTCGAGGGAGCTTATCGTCGAGCTTACCCAAGGTCACCATGCAGAGCTTGCGCAGCACTGTACCCGCCAAGACACCGGCTGCGAGGATTAAGGCAGCCTTACCAATACTCGGCAATGCACCGGTGATCTTATTCAAGAAGTTTTGAACGGGCTCAGCGGCTTGACCGAGGCCAGCGAAGGAAAGTGCTGCCACCACGGATGACAACAAACCGGCCCAGAAAACGACGGCTGCAAAGAAGCGTTCGATGGCGTCGCTCTCGGTCGCTCCAGACTCGCCTTTATCTCCGAGGAGGAGATGGAGGCCCAGCACCTGACCAATCTTTGTGCCCATCTTCGTTTTCTTAAGCGCTACATAGGTGATTTTCGCCAAGATAAACTTGGAAATAAACCAACCAACGAATAACACCAATGCCGCCGCGCCAAACTTCTTTGACCCCTCAAAAAAACTAGAGGCTAAGAACTGATCCCAAAGGGCCGCCGCGTCAAAACCGTCGCCCTTGTTTGCGAAGGCAACTCCAGGGCCTGCGAGTACAAACAGTACAGCTGTAGCCCAAGCGTATCTTAAGCTCATACGAGAACTCCTTTAATTGTAACTAATCGATGACTACCAGAATATGGCGGTCAATCATTGATACGGTAAACCACCGTATCCCCCCTTATTGCGATTAGGTGTATCGTATAAAGCTGTCGAGTGGAAGAACTCTGAACCCAAAAATACGTCTGAGGTGCCAACAGGGTGCTCGGACTGGCACACAGCCGAGTACAGCGAATGAGGTCGCCACCGCGTCGTCTACCGCTTCAGGGATGTGCCAAACAGCTGACGATTTAGACGTTCAAGCCGCGCCTCGCTTTGGGTGTTCATGTAGCCCTTGGTCGCAAGATCAACCAGATGAGCGAGGCACAGACCTGAGATCACGTCGACCACATAATGATAACGCAGGTAGATGGTCGCCATAATCATGTGCCATGCGACGAACTGAATGGCTCGGGCGAGGCGCCTGAGTCTAAGTGACGTGGCGTAACGTGAGACCTGGAGGCCGACAAAATAGGTATAGCCTGCATGAAGTGACGGAAAGACATCTACCAACGGGCCCGCTTCAGCGATCATCGCCTGGACCGATCCATGGAGGACACCACCGTCTAGAGGTCGTTCGAAAATAAGTGCCTGATAGGGGCCCATGGCAGGGACGAGCGTATATGTGACCCAGCCGATGACAAGCAGCACGAGACTACCGATCAAGAGTGATAATCCCAGTCGGCCGGCTCGGCCCATGACCAGCACTGGGCCTACGGCGGCCAAGAACACGCCAAAGTGGAGCAAATAGAAAAATGAAAGATATTCAGTCAACCAGCTCGAGTTAAACCGTTCCAGCCACAGGGCAGGGCTTCCGTTGAATAACCAGCGGTCCAATTGCTGCAGTTCAATGTCCAAGAGACGCAGCTCAAATGCCATTAAGAGATCACGAAACAAGAACACGAAACAATAAACGTGCACACCGAAGAGCAATAAACGGTAGCACAACGACCATCTTGGTTTTGCCATGAAACCAGCTCTGCGCAGGCCGTAAACACAGACAGTAAAGGAGAGTAGGAGCGCGCCCAGTTGAAGACGCAGTTCATCAGCTGGTGTTGGGCTAAAGAGCAGACGAAGATACAAATAGGCGAAGAACGCCACTGTGAGGTGATCGAGCACAGAAAAGCGGCTGCGCAGAGATGTAGAGACCACGATGAACAAACCTTCATTCGACCACTTTGGCGCACCGAAGCAGATAGAACACGCTGTAGATTTCACTCTGCGTGTGAGTCTAGCACTGCCGGACACGATTCGTCGAAGACGGGCGCTCAGAGCCCAGGCATATGTCCACTAAAAGGCTTTTCTGAGGTTGGCGAGTGCTGACTGGTGCTCGCCTTGGGACACCGCTATAGTCAGTACGAGTATTAACGACTGGGGGCGTTCGGTTTGAGACAATTCACTCTATTACTCTGGTCGCTCGCGCTCTGTGGTTGCGATGACTCGAGCGCCACCTCTATCGATTGCTCAGACGATCCCACCATATGCCCTATCGGCACTCGCTGCAGCGCTGGCAATGATGGTATGCCTGTTTGCCGTGGTGCCGATGCGATGGCAACCCTGGACATGCTCAGCATAGCCGAAGACGGCACAGCCACGACCCAGAACAGAGACAGCACAGTAGCCACAGATAGTCATTCATCTAGAGCAGACCAAGCACTTGGCGATGCGCAAGGCGCATCTGAATGTGGTGACTTGAGAATCTTACTCAAACCAAGCGCGTCTTCAACAGCGCGGGTCATGCTTGTCGTCGACCGATCATACAGTATGATCGAAGACGACGACCGCTGGAGCCCGATGCTCGCAGCCATCAGACAAGTGGTCGAGGGGCTCGATCAGACCGTCCAGTTTGGGCTCGTGGTGTTCCCGAACCCACGGCCCGGTCCGGATATACCTGCAGATGTCGCTGAAGCGTGTGCACCTGGCCGAGTTGATGTGGAGCCTAACTTCGGTACAGCCGCACAAATCATGGCCATTTTGGAGGCGTCAGAACCTCGATTTGGGCAGGGAACCCCCACCCATTCTGCATTGCTGGCAGCAGGTGAAGCTTTGACACAAGGTGCGGGAGGTGCCGATTATATTTTGTTGGCGACCGACGGCGGTCCCGGCTGTAATTTTACCTTGGACTACAATGCATGCACCTGTCTCACGGGGGGCTCGTGTGTGGTTTGGGAGATGCCGCAAAATTGCCTCGATGATGCGCGCACCATCAACGAGGTCGCGACCCTGCGTGCCCGTCAACAGATCGAAACAATGGTGCTCGGCATCACGGATGATGACTTCCTGCCTGAAGCGAGACGTGTGCTCGACGCGATGGCCGTTGCTGGTGGTTCAGCCGTTGATGGACGACATTTTGAGGTCAACTCACTCGATGCCATCGGTCAACAAATCCTCGCGTCTGCAGGACGCGTCGTACCCTGTCGATACGCGCTCGGTGGCGGGGCGGCCTTCGTTGACAGGCTCATCGTCTCCATCGATGACATGCCAATTATGCGCGATCCGAGCCGGCAGAACGGCTGGGATGTCGATGGTGATGCGATCGAGTTTTTTGGCAGCGCATGCCGTGCCCTTCGAGATGGTTATGCCCATGAAATCATTGGCCGTTGTGAATAATCACCGCTATCCGAAACGGGCCCCGTCCTATGCCATAAACAGCAGCGACTCGATCTCCTCTAGAATGATCACACCATGACCGTGGATTACTTGATAAAGGGCGGTGTTGTTTTCGATGGAAGCGGTGCAGACCGCGTGATTCGCGACATCGCCATCCACGACGGGAGAGTGGTTGATATCGCACCGCAAATCGACGCGCCAGCCGCCAATGTCTACGATGCACGCGGACAGTGGGTCATGCCCGGCTTTATCGACTTCCATACTCACTATGATGCCGAGGTCGAAATCGACGCGGGTTTAAGCGAGTCTGTGCGGCATGGCGTGACAACGGTGGTGATGGGCAGCTGTTCGCTCTCGACTGCGGTCGGCGAACCCGAAGATATCGCCGACATCTTCTGCCGCGTGGAAGGCGTACCGCGCTCCACCATGTTGCCGTTGCTGGAGACGCAGAAGACGTGGCAGACGTTTCCCGAGTATTTAGACCACCTATCCCAGTTAAATCTTGGTCCGAATGTGGCGGCCTTCGTCGGTCATTCAAACCTGCGCATGCACGTCATGGGTTTCGAGCGTTCACTCGATCCAAAAGCGCGGCCAACACCTCGAGAGATGGCCTCGATGCAAGCCCACCTGACAGATGCGTTAAATGCTGGCTATTTGGGTCTTTCGATTCAGACATTGCCCTGGGACAAACTCGATGGCGAGCGCTTTAGAAGTCGACCACTGCCTTCGTATTTTGCTCGTTGGTCAGAATATCGGCAACTGACAAAACTGTTGAGAGCGCGAGACCGCGTGTTCCAAGGGGTGCCCAATATCACGACCAAGATCAATGTGTTGCTCTTCCTCTGGGAAAGCGTGGGTCTCTTTCGCCGACCGCTTAAGACCACCGTGATCTCGTTGATGGATATCATCGCGAATCGTTGGATCTACCGCATCGTGCCCTGGTTTTCTCGCTTCTTCAATCGCTGTCTCGGAGCAGACTTTCGGTTTCAAGCGCTGCCCAATCCATTTGACGTCTGGGCCGACGGTATGGATTTGGTGATCTTTGAAGAATTCGCGGCGGGCACAGAGGCTATTCATGTCGCTGATCTTGGTCAGCGAGCCGAGTTGTTACGCTGTCCCAAGTACAGACAACGGTTTCGCCGCAACTGGAAAGCCTTATTCTCCCCAAGGGTCTATCATCGTAACTTTAACCACACGAAAATCCTTGGCTGTCCCGATGAGTCAGTGGTCGGGCGCTCATTCGCCGAACTGGCCCAAGAGCAAAACTCAGATGCCATCGACGTCTTTCTCGATCTCGTCGCTCGACACGGTGCCAAGCTACGTTGGTATTCTATGGTTGCGAACGATCGATTAAAACCGCTTGAGCGTATCGTTGCGCATCCAGATATTTTGGTTGGGTTTAGCGATGCCGGTGCACACTTACGCAACATGGCTCACTACAGCTTCCCACTGCGCCTGCTTAAGCTCGTCTACGACGCGGAAAAACGTGGTCAACCATTTATGAGTATCGAACGGGCTGTGCATCGACTCACGGGCGAGATCGCCGACTGGTTCAATCTCGATATCGGACATTTAAAGATTGGCGCGAGGGCCGACATCGTCATCGTGGAACCAGAGTGTCTCGACGAACGTCTCGACGCCATCGATGAGGTGGATATGCCTGGATTCGACGGCCTCAAACGTCTTGTTAGGCGATCAGTCGGTACCGTGCCATTGGTCATGATCAATGGACGCGTCGCAGCTGAGAATGGCGCACCGAGCGAAACACTCGGTCGATGTCGAGACTTTGGTGTTGTGATGCGGGTCAAATCATAATGGGAAGTCGACGCCGCCGCATCACCCGTACCTATCAATTTTCATTTGAAATTTGCCCCAAAAGCGCCTAACGGAAGAGTTGCTGAAGACTGGGGGCGCCATGGTCGGGTCATTCATAGGCATCCATCAGGCCGATGCTTTCGCTAAGTACTGTCTGGACCTCTGTGGCACGTTCCTGAATCTTCGTTTTTCCGCCGATACGAATGGCCCGGTCGCCTATGGTGACTCGGCGGAACGCTTTTTGACCATACCGATGTGCCCTCCATACACGATCGATACGATCCCGCCTGTGCCTGACGCCAGCTTAGTCAAGCAGGTGGAGGTCCCTGGCGCGGACTTTCCCTTCGACTTGTTCAAGGCCGTCCGCTTTTGGATGTGTGACGAAGCGGACATCCATCATCTGCCGAGCAGCCTCGACAAGCATTCACGCCTCGTCTACGACCGTTCTGCACAAGCGTATTGGCAACATGATGGCGTGCCCATCGTCAATGCTTACATGCTGCTCTTCGGGGCTTGGCTCGAGGCACAGATAGGCGCTAAACCCAAGCCACAAAAGGCCCGAATCCTACTCACTCACGATGTCGATCACCCCATCGCGCGTGGCGACCTCGGGCATCATAGTTGGCGTCTTCGGTCGTGTCTGAGCAAACGGAACATGCGCGGCACGCTCAGTCTCCTCAAACAGCTTCCCCATGAAGCCAGGATGCAGCTCAAAAAAAAGGGGAATGAACATTGGAACTTTGATGACATTGCATCCCTCGAAGCTGGCTATGGCTTTCGAAGTACCTACTTTTTTGCGTCGCGGCCACGGTGGTTTCCAGCGGCTACGTCACGGGACGTCGACTACGACATTGGGTCTCCAAGATTTCGGTCACTCTTCGACACAATGCTCAGGCGTGGTGAGTCTATTGGACTCCACCCAAGCTATAATGCTTATCAGAATCTAACGAATTTTCGAGCCGAGAGAGCCAGGCTTGGCCACCTCGCGAAGACACCGATTTTGGGATGTCGACACCACTACTGGCATATGGGTATGCCCCTATGGAACACACTCGAACTACACGGCCAGATTGGACTCGCCTACGATATGTCCGTCGCTTTTAACGACGCCGCAGGCTATCGCCTTGGGATCGGACAACCATTCTACCCTTGGCATCCCGACAAGGACGCTATGATCCCAGTCCTGCAAATTCCATCCCTGCTGATGGACGGCGCCCTCCTCTACGACCAAGAGCGAGGTTTAGAGTCCATCGAAGCCGAGGTGGAAAGGGTCTTGGAGATGGTCAAGCGATATCATGCCACGGCCGCAATCGATTGGCATGTGCGCTCTAGCTTTCCTCGTGCGCCAAAGTTTGCGCGTTGGGCACGAGTATACGAGGCCATTCTACGACGCTTGGCCGATGAGCCAGACATCGACGTCGTCCTGCCTGGTGAGATTCTTCGGGAACAGCACCTCCAGTCAGGTACATTCGCGAAATCACAAGTATAATGAAGGACCAATTCTAATGATCAACAATGACATTTGGCCAGAGCTGTGGAGCCAGTACCTCGATCAATACTTGAGTAAGCCGCCACGAACCGGCTATTGGGTTGACGCTCATTTTGGTCGCCAAAACCGCTCATTCTTAGAACTTGGATGCGGCAGTGGACGGGATGCGCTCTATCTCGCGTCAAGAGGACACGACGTCGTCGGCTCTGATCTCGACGGCCAAACGCTGCACGAACTAAACGAGCGGTTTGAGCAACCGAACCTCAAGTTTTCGCCGGAGGATGCCGCCAACTTAAGCTTTGAAGAGAACCGCTTCGATGTGGTCTATCACAACGGGTTGTGGGTGCTCTTCGATGACGACAGCACCATCGAATCGATGCTGCGAGAGCAAGTCCGCGTTGCGAAGAAGTACGCGGTCATTTTGGTCCACAACGCCGAGAACCCAACTCTGAGATCACAGTTCAAACGCCGCGCCGATGCCGGCGAATCTCTTTATGATATTCGCTTCTTCTCACGCCAAGACGTGCTTGAGCTCATAGAGCGCATCGATCTGCCGGTTCGTAACGTAGAGCTGATGAAGTTCGGTGGCCGTTACGATCTTCTTTATCGCGCTAAACGTGTCAAACGCGTGATCCCCAACGTTGTGTGGCCGATACGGCACCGAGCCATCCCTCGGCTCTATGCGCTCGAGCCCTGGCATCGTGTTGAGCGGATTGCGTGCGTTTTGGAATTGTAATGGACCAAGTCATCATTCCATCGACCCATGTGAACGCGGTGGGTCTGGCACTGTCGCTCCGCGCGATACAATTCAAAGGGCCTATTATTTGCCTCGCCCACAAAGCACCGCAGAACAGTATCGCAGCGCGATTCCCGAGGTTATGCAGTGTCGAGTCCATCTCGATGGAAGCGAGCGCTCATCTACCCGACTATCTCGCGACGCGCTTCAAACCGGCGAAGACTGGCATATTGTTTACCGATGAACGGCACATCCAACAGTTTTTGACCGACGACCGCTTTACCTATTTTGCTGGCGCAGGCGGTCACTTAGAGACCGTTTGTGACAAACTCCGGTTTTACCGTTTTCTCGAGGCTCAAGACCTCGCACCAACACCGCAGAGCATCGAGTCGACGGCCGATCCATTCGCGGTCTTTGATGGCGCCTTCCGAAGTCGTGTATGGCGCAGCTGGTCGGGTCCGAAGCGACATCCCCGTGGTCGTCTCATTTGTGACCGAGCAGCGCTCGAAGATTGGCAAAGAGAAAGTTTAGAACATGGGCTGCAGCCATCAGACTGGGGCTATCAAATTCAGCTGAGTGCAAAGCCGCGCGATAACGTCTCCGTGGTGGGCTGGCACTGCGCGACCATGCATCGGAGTATCGTGACCCGGCGCATCGCCGTGGCTTCTGGGGTTGGTTGGATCGTTGAGCGCGTTTTCGATTTATCTCGTTTAATAAACATCGCCCGTCGGGTACTCACCGCACTGGATTTCCACGGTCCCTTCGAGCTCGAGTTCGTTCGAGATCCCGTTGACGATACCTATCGGGTCATCGAATTGAACCCCCGCTTTTGGATGCAGCACCGCTTATTTCAAGTTTTAACGGGCCACGCTGTCATGAAGCGTTTTCTTGGCGAGCAGGTCGACGTCAAAATCGCCCTAGATGGTCCAAGCAAATGGCTACAGCCCGATGTCGCTCTCACCTCACCATTGCTCGCGCTCAGGCACGCCCCGAACGCTCTTTGGGCACACCCGTTCAACGGGGTTATCAAGGCGAGAGCCATGCAAAAGCTAAAAGGCTCATCGAAAGGCCTGACCCACTAGACTGGGCGCAATCAAGGTACCTCACACTTCGGTCCTACACATAACGTCGTTTTCCGATAGATCGCTCTGCGCGAGCCTATTGTCCTACCGGGTGTTCAAGGTTTATGGTGGCGTAGTCACTCTCGGGGGGAAGAAGAATGCAAGCGTTGCCTGTCGCCTTCGGGTCTCTCGTGGCCTTGTGGTTGGGCTATCGATTTTATAGCCGATACCTCTCCGAACGCCTTTTTCAGCTATCCGATACAGAAGATGTTCCATCCCAGCAGTTGTCGGACGGCGTAGATTATGTGCCGACCAAACGAAGCACACTGTGGGGTCACCATTTCTCATCTATCGCCGGCGCCGCGCCCATTCTGGGACCCGCCATCGCGATCGTCTGGGGCTGGGCACCTGCCTTACTGTGGATTGTTTTGGGCGTCATTTTCATGGGCGCGGCGCATGATTTTGGTGCCTTGGTGCTGTCGATGCGCCACGAGGGTAAGAGCGTCGGTCGACTGGCCGAGGTCTATATAAGCCCGCGTTCACGCACGCTCTTCCTCATCATTATCTTCTTCTTAATCTGGATGGTGGGTGCGGTCTTTGCCTTCGCAATCGCCAGCTTATTCGTGAAGTTTCCGGCCAGCATTCTCCCCGTAAACCTCGAGATCGCGGTGGCGATTGGGCTCGGTTACTTCACCTTCAAAAAGGGCGGACACCTCATGTTGCCGTCGGTGATTATCCTCATCGGCCTATACCTGGTGATTTTTGGAACAGCGACGGGGCAGCTGCCCTCACCGGCGGAAGATTCACTGTTCCTAGACCTAGACTTTTGGCTCATCGGCTTAATGATTTATGCCTTTGTGGCAAGTAGCCTGCCTGTCTGGTTGCTCTTGCAGCCTCGAGATCTCATCAATAGCCACCAGCTCATCGTCGGCCTGATTGCGATGTACCTCGGCTTTGCGATTGCATCGCCAACCTTTCAAGCACCCGCCGTCGGGCCACTGGAACAGCTACCGAGTGTCATTCCACTCTTGTTTGTGACGATCGCCTGTGGCGCGATTTCCGGTTTCCACGGTCTCGTGAGCTCAGGGACGACCAGCAAGCAGTTATGCCGAGCCACAGACGCCAGACCGATCGGGTACGGCGCCATGCTCTGTGAAGCAAGCCTCGCCATTCTCGCGACGATGGCCGTCGCAGCAGGCCACTGGGTGGGTGCCGAACATTCGCATGCATTCGACTTTGTCATGGAGAAAACTCAAGATGGGAGCAGCTTGCCCACCGTGCCCGTCGCATTGGGGGCCTTCATCAACGGCGCGGCAGGCTTTTTGGGCAGTCTTGGCCTACCGCAGACTGTTGGGGTCACCATGGTGGCTGTGCTCGTCATCTCTTTCGCAGCAACAAGCCTGGATACAGCACTGCGCATTCAGCGGCTGGTTCTCTCAGAAATCGGCGACATCTACCGCATCGATGCGCTCAAAAACCGTTGGGTGGGCGGCGCGTTAGCCACCTTATCTGTGCTGGTGTTGATCTACGTCGATAAAGCGCATGGTGCAAAGAGCCTATGGCCCGTCTTCGGCGCGACAAATCAGGTGCTTGCTGCCTTCACACTCCTCATTTGTGCGCTGTACTTAAGAAAGCGAGGCGTAAACAGTCGGCTGTACGCGGTGCCGGCGGTTTTCATTATGACGCTGACCATCAGCGCGATGGTGTTTCAGATCACGCGAGACCTTGCAGCTGGTCACTATCTCGTCGGTTTGGTGGGTCTAGCAATCGCGGTGGTGACACTTTGGATCGCCCTCGAAGCCGCCTTAGCGTGGCGCCGCCGTCCCGAGTCCAATCACGCAAGCGAGTCTCTGCCGAACGAGAACTCGCATCATGTTTAACAATGCCTAAGCTCAAGCTGCCGAGACCACGTCCCCTGCCCTATGATGCCTTAAGTTTAAGCGAGGCGAGTTGGGGTCAAAAGGTTGAAGCAGCCAGCCGAGCATGGGCCATCCAGGGATATGGCGCTCCGAAGACCGTCTATGCTTTTTACGGGCTGAAAGTCATCCTCTTCCTGGTGTGTGGACTGTTCTTCTGCTCGCTCGCCGATGGCTGGGTCACAACGCGACCGCTTGATGAAAACCTACTAACCCTAGAGAGCTTCAAGCGGATTCTCCTCTATTCCATGACCTTCGAATTGTTAGGCCTCGGCTGCGGATCGGGCCCATTGACGGCCCGATACCTGCCCCCATTCGCAGCCTGTCTTCACTTCGGTCGCCCTGGTACCGCCAAATTACCCTTTTTAAAACGTGTCCCAGGATTTAGACGGACAACCCGTGGCTTTGCCGAGGCGTTGCTCTATTGGTGCCTCATCGGTATCTCACTGGGCAACTTGTTCGGTCCATCGGTCGATCACGTCAACCTAAGCTGCACCCTCGGTCTCCTCGTCTGCCTGAGCCTTTCCGACAAGACGATTTTTCTCGCCGCGCGTGGAGAACATTACGCGGTCATGCTGTTTTGTTTACTGTTTCCACAGACGGGGCTACTCGGTCCCATATGCGTTCAAATGGCGCTTTGGCTCTGGGCTGCAGTATCGAAGCTGACGCCAAACTTTCCGTCGGTGGTCGCCGCGATGCTATCGAACAGTCCAGTTGTGCCAGGCGGGCCATTCAGAAAGCGCCTGTATAGAGACTTCCCGCAAGACTTAAGACCTTCCAGACTCACGCACACCATGGCGCATTTCGGTACGGTCCTAGAGTTTGCGTTCCCTCTCTTGTTACTCATCGGCGACGGCGCGCAGCTGACCTTAGTCGGTCTCAGTCTGATGGTCTTGTTCCATGCCTACATCACCTCCCATTGCCCAGTTGCAGTGCCGTTGGAGTGGAATTTCGTCATGGTCTTCGGGGGCATTTTCTTGTTCCGCGACGGCATGCCAGACGTGGACGTACTCGCACACGCCCCCACGGTCATGGTGGTCCTCACCCTATGCGTCTTCGTGGTGCCGCTCGTCGGTCATCTCGCACCGCACCGCATCTCATTTTTGTTAGCGATGCGGTACTACGCGGGCAACTGGCCATATTCTGTTTGGCTCTGCAAAGACGGCGTTCTCGAACGGATCTCGCAAGCCTTCATCACTGCGGGCGGACACCCAAAAGACCAGCTCGCGCGCTTGTATGACCGAGAGGTCGTCGAGAGTTCAATGCAGCTCGTCAGCGCCTTCAGGTCGGTGCATCTGCAAGGACGTGTCTTACATGATGCGCTGCCGCTGGCATATCGTGGAGTGGCAGAGCAGCACCTCGAACACCATGATGGCGAAGTCATCGCCGGCTGGTTACTGGGATGGAACTTTGGGGATGGGCACCTACACAATGAGCAGCTGGTGGACATCGTTCAGGCCCGCTGTCAATTCGAACCGGGCGAGCTGCGATGTATCTTCGTAGAGGGCCAACCACTTCTCAGGCACAGCTTTAGCTGGCGCGTGTATGATGCTGCAGTTGGACTGCAGCATCGCGGTGTGTCCAAGATTTCCGACCTTGTACATCGACAACCCTGGCCGTCGTCGATCGCACACTCAGAACGTGAGATAGGGGGCGCCTCATAGTGGTATCGGAACAGAAATACCCATCCCGATGGCATGAACTCATCGCAAAAAAGTCCCGTTTTCTGATGACCAGCGGTCTTGTCACGGCGCTGGATTACGTTGTCTATCTCTTGTTGGTCAAGTTCGTGCTTACCCCCGTTGTTGCAAACCTGGTCTCGTATACAGCAATCATGATCTTGAACTTCGTGCTCCAACGCTATTTCGTCTTCGACCTGGAGAGGAACATTCGCAGGACCTTCGCGCTGGCGATGGCGATCTCAACCGGCGGGCTTGTGGCCAGTACGGGCCTGATCTACTACCTCGATCAGGTCGCCTATTTGTCAGAACGGCAGTACATGCTGAAGGCGATCGTGACGAGCCTTCTGTTCTTCTACAACTTTTATTTGAAACGCTATGCCTTCGAGAAGAAGTTTCTCTGAGACGACGACCCGACAGCTCGTTCCGCTGATATGCCGCCCATCTCTAGATAGGACACAAATGAGCGCTGTCGCTCGCGAAAAGAGAGCCCTGGCTTCGCTCGACTTTGAAACGACATCACATCAGAGAGACCAACCCGGCCAGATAATCT
This sequence comes from Bradymonadia bacterium, assembly GCA_049889275.1. Lineage (GTDB taxonomy): Bacteria > Myxococcota_A > Bradymonadia > UBA7976 > UBA1532 > UBA1532. The sequence continues at coordinate 47,830 of JBMHDS010000133.1, forward strand.
CTTGTCATGGAAATCACAAGTTGCGCGCGGTAACGAAGCGCCGGTATCCTGAATCGTTGAGTAAAACCTCCACAGAGAGAACAGCCATGGCCAAAGATTGGGCAAAATTGGGCGGAGATAAGGGTAAGCCCGTAAAAGCGACGCCCATCAGACGTGCGATGAAATTGGGTGGGCTTGCGACTCGTCTGTCTGGTTCGTTCCTCAAAAAACAAGTTCAGAAGTTCGGTCGCGATGGCAATGAGCTCGAATCTTTGGCTGAAGCTGCGCGCGATAACGTGAAGCAAATGGTTGAAGTCATGGGCGAGATGAAGGGCGCCGCAATGAAGGTGGGCCAGCTTCTGTCCACCGACCCTGACATTATCGACTCAGGCTTTGCGGAGCGCCTCGCAACCCTACAGCGTACAGCACCGCCCATGGATTATGTGACGCTCGTCAACCAATTCGAAAACGCCCTTGATACCACCATGAACGAGGCATTCTCGTATTTTGATCCGGAACCGCTTGGCTCGGCGAGTATCGGACAGGTTCACCGCGCACGCCTGCACGATGGCCGGGACGTCGCCGTCAAAATCCAATATCCCGGGATTGCACAATCCATCGATAGCGATATGAATCATCTACGTCGGATGCTTCGACTCGGACGAGTGTTTATGTCGCGCGAGCGCGCTGACGCCTTCGTCGAGGAAGCGCGCCAGTCCATCACGGCCGAGGCCGATTACTGCTTGGAGGCCAGAAATCTACAAGATTTTCGAAGACTCTTCGCCGGATGGTCCGACATTCGCATTCCAGAGCCAGTGTTGGAGTTCAGCTCGTCTACGGTGTTAACCATGGAGTTCATTGATGGAACACCGTTCGACACCGCGGTCTCGGCCATTGAAGACGAAGCAGAAAAAAACGAACTTTGCCGCCGCTTCATCGATGCCTTCGTGCACATGGTTCACGATTTTCACATCATCCACGCCGACCCACATCCCGGTAATTTTCTGCTCGATGATGCAGGTCGGATCGCTTTCCTCGATTTTGGCTGCGTGCGCGCATTGAGGCCGGAGTTAACCGACGACCTCCTGCGTATGCTCATCTGCGTTTGGCACGATGACATGCCAACCCTCGAGGCACATTTTAAGCGTTTGAAGTTTGGTCATGACGACCTCATTTATCCATCTCATGACGTGTTGAGGCAGTATCACGATATCATTTTGCATCCGATGATATCGAGAGAAGCGATCAACTTTGGCACATTTGAATTGCACGCACCCGCGCGGGAGTTTCTGCTTGAGAACACGGCCTTGATGAAGATGGTACCGCCCGCCGAGCTGCTCATGTACTTTCGGGTGCTCGCTGGACTTAAGGGCATGATGACCCGAGTCTCGGCCACGCTCAACGTACGGGCGCTGTCTGAAGCGTGCTGTGTTCGGCGCGGCCTTCTGGACGCGGCCCCTGCCTGACTCAGCGACCTCGACACCGCCGATGGCGCTTCGGGCATTTGATCCGCACATGCATGTGGCTGCGATGGTCATTATCACCATGAATGACCCTGCGCTTACCGCCGGGAAAGAACGACAAGTACTTACGTAGCTTTGAGCGCCGTTTTTTGTACAGGCGCTCTACCTCTCCCTTGAGCGCCTTGACGAGCGAATGCTCGATAAAGATCATGCTGGTCTGTGGATCATCGAGGAAGCACTTGACCACGACCCACTGGGCATAAAGATTCATGTCTTTGGGCTTGGTGTGGATAAAAACACCTGGTTTAGGCGGTTTCTTGCGAATGATGCCTACATCCACGTCACGGCCACTCTGATGGGATACATGCGGAGGGAAAGGCCCACCATGCCGCTTAGATAAATCGCCTATAGCGATTGCATGACCGCGCCTAGGTCCAACCATTTTTCTGTAATATTTTCCGCATTTCTTGATGGAGCGAACCAACTCTGGGACCCCCCAAATGTGGCGTCTGCGCTTGTGCAACGCAAACCCGACCCCTCTAAAATCTCCATCGGCATCGATGCTCAACGCACCCCGCAGCTTTCCATTATTGGTCTGTCCAATGGACTCACTTCGAATCACTTTACCCGGGTACTTAAGTACTTTGCCCGTCCGGACTCGACTACCCTTGATGCGATTAATGCGCTTGAGTTCCTTAACCGACACACCTGTGGCGTCTGCGATCTGATTGAGCGTCTCCCCTCGCGCGACGATATACTTGTGAAGTTTCTGCCGCTTTCTCTTCTTAGCCCGGCGCCGCTGACGTTTTTTACGGGCGGCAACCTTGTTTGACTGACGACGCTTCACACTCGGTTTCGCGTCGGCCACTTGCACGCTAAAATCCAATGGGTTTGTGTTTGAGACCATGGAGAGTATCAAAATAAATGGGCCTAAGATTCTCACGCGCCGTGTTCGTCCCGCATCCAGTTGTGCCGTTCGCCCCCTCACAGTGCTTGAGGGCACCAGCGATAAGGCTGGGTGTACCACACCATCAACGCTTGAATGGAAACTTTCTTCAGACTAGTTGGCAGCAACCCCGCTTTTTCGACGCGGCTTAGGAAAACGCATTCGAGTGGGTCGGCTTAGACGACCTCGCACATCGCCCTCGTTCACTGTGACCGGGAGCGGTGGCTCAAGCCGGTAGCGGAACCCTCGTGTTTTAGGATCAAAGGTGAACTTGCGGCCGTGAGCAAGAACATTGACCTTAAAATAGGAGGGAATCGGTCCATCTACGGTATGAGGCCGATGGTCAACGACGAAGCCAAAGAGTCTCGTGACCTGGTCGTTACGCATCCGGTGGCAACCATGGGAGAAGGCGCTCTGGTTTGTAATTGAGGTGTAATTGCTCGAACCGTGAATCCGAATGCCCCGATCGATATCCTTTGACCGGGTCTGACCCGGTATAACGAGATAGCCTGCAACCAGTCCAAAAGCCGACTGATAGCCAGGACCGAGCAGGTGCTTTTTCAGTGACAATTTAAGCTGACCATTCGCATCACGCTTTCGATGTACCAGGGTCCGGCCCGGCGTGGTCTGGGGCGGTAGCCAGACGGGCGCGGCCACCACATCTCGGATGACACGGTCACCGACGTCTGAGTTCTTGTAGCTGAGATATTCCTGGCCACCCGAACCGCTCTTTTCAGCATGCCAGCCCCCGATGGTTGTTGGCCAGCGCACCAACGGAATGTCTTGGCCGCGATACCGTGTATAAAGGGTCAGCATGGGCATGTTGGGTCTTTTTTGTCGTATGCGTACGCCGCTCGCACGCCAAGGAAACTCATACCAAACGGTCCCCCGGTCGATTTCGATGCGAAGCGGCATGTCCTTGGCGTAATACTCGGGTTTTTCTGGTAGACGAACGGCAACCAAAAACCGGTTGAGTTGTCGTTTTTTTAGGGCACCATAAAAATCTCGCAGCTCCGCCTCATCGGTCACGCCAGTGGCCTGGAGTAGTCTTTGTGAGAAACGAGCTGCGAGGTTGGGCACAGGCTGTAGCTCACCGCTCTGCCCACGATATTGGACAGCACCTACGCTGCCGTCTTCGATGATCCCAGCCGCATCGTTAACGCGCACTGTTATGGCTCGGACAAACGCCCTGTAATGCAGCCCTAAGGTCGACCTTTGCAACGCCGCAACGGTGTCCGGCGACATGAGCTTCGAGTCGGTAATTTTGTGACGGCGCTGAAATCGTCGGATCGCATCAGCCAGCGCTTGATTCAATCGTGTCCGCTGTCCATCTCGCCTCGGCGCCATGAGCTTCTCGCAGACGAGCTTATCTTCGATGAAAGCGACGACATCATGTTTCTTTTTAAGGGTTTGATAGCGCGTCCACAAAGCTTTGAAACGCCGATTTTTGGTCGCGAGGGTCTTCGCGTTTGACTCGGGGTATTTCTTGAGAAAAGCATCCACATAGGCCTTTTGGCGGGACAATCTCACCGCCAGTGCGGTTTGCTGCCCATAGAAAAACAATCGTACACTGCCATCGGTCAGCCCTTGTGGTGCGACCTTTTGGGCACACCTCGACTGTGCCGACGAAGAGAAACGCACCTGCAGTGCGGACAAAGACGGTGAGATACCATAGACCTCGAGGTCATTTTGTGCGCCCGTCGCGAGCGGCATCCCCTCGATATCCTCCTTGTCATTGCTTAACGCGACATACTGTGCGGCGTACGCGCTCTGCATGATGGTACCCCTGACGTCGTTCGACCGAAGGAGACGGGGTACCCAGTCATCTGAGAGATCGACGAGCGTATAGCCTCGGCGCAAGGCGAAAAATCGAGACACAGGCGTCGAGACACCATTCTCGTAGAGAAGCACAGTCTCGCGTAGGCGCTCGGCACGTATCTGCTGCGCTCGGATCGCGAAGCGGCTCGCCAACCAAGGCGGACGCTCACCTGCCCGTTGTTCCAAGCAAACCTGCTGCGCCCGCGTGTCGAAACGTATCTGTGTACCGCGCCGCGCTTGAACCGACCAAGCAGAACTGCTCAACAAGACCCAACAGATGAGGATTTGTAGACCGAGTGAGTGCTTCCATCGATGGCTGTTCTTGAGGCGCATCCACAACGCTCCGCAGTTGGCATGCTCTCATGATAGCGAAACGAACCACTCTACAGCAAACCTGCAGTCGAGCTAAACCCTTGCGGCAGAGTCATTTTCACCCGTCACCAATGCAAATCCTTCGTGGGCTTACTCGATCGTAGTAGAGCGCTAGGATCAAGGGAACAGCACTCAAAACGGGTGCCTCTTCTCGGCTGAGTTCGCTGGACGTCCAAACACGACCAGGTCGGCTTAAATCGGCGGCCAAGACAGCCAATCCTTGTGATTTTAGAACCACATGCGCAGGCGCCGCCTCCGCCGCCGCGATTACATATTGAGAGACACTGGTTCCAAGCTCTCCCTTGAGCGCGGTCTGCGTACCTGAAAGACGGATTGTAAATGGTTTGCCCGCCAACGGCTTAAGTTGACAGTCAAGCGCCTGTGCCACCACAGCGCCGCGCTCAAGCCGTGCGCTCGTCCGACAGGTCCCGATCCATGTATTTTGAAGGCCATGGACGTATGAAAACTCGAATCCTACCTCACACACTTGGGCGGTCTCTTTTCCGCTAACAGCCACAAGCCCCGTGCGGATACTGCGCAAGCTAAAGTCGCCTTGCCGAAGTGTGTCAGCCTGTCCGCGGCCCATGCGGCCGTGGATCGATTGTTGTCCTGCGCTGCTCATCAATTCCGATGGCGGAGAAAATGTTGCAACGCAAGCAGTGCACGTCAAAGTACAAACACTGACCAAAGCCGCGTACGAGACGGTGCGCACGTAGGCTCGCCGAAACAGAATCGGTAGGAAACTCAGTCGCGCACTCGGGCTCATCGTCTTTGTTGTCCGAGTACGTCTATATAGTGGCTGCAGCATCGCTAGATCACGATCGGGTCTTTGACATTTTCAGCCGTGCCATACTTGTTGACGAGCACACGTATCTGGCGAGCCACGTCGACGACAACCGTAGGGTTATCTTGGCTCAGTTGAAGGTCATCTTGGAGTACCTTCATTCGGGTCAAAACGGCGCGCAGCGCCTCTTCAAGTATGGCGGCACGCTCAGCGTGCGCCCTAATCGAATCATTGGCGTTATCAAGCCGTTCGGTCACAGCCTTGATCATCTTTGTCTCAGCGCCCGGCGATTGTAAAAACTCTGCGGATTGCTGTGCACTCAGCCGAATAATAGTCGCCGAGTTATCGGCGATGACCGTCGCACTGCGCAAACGACCAGTGACGAATGTGGATTCACCGACATATGAACCAGGTTCGGAAATCGAGCCCACCACGTGTCCACCCTTGAGGACGTTGAGGCGACCGGCAAGCAACACGATAATGCCACCACCCGCGGTCCCTTCTTCGAATAGAACCGTTCCCGGGGCAACGGTTTGCGCTAGGGAATGAATAGAATCGACGGTGCTCATGCTGAGAGTTTAGCAGATGTTTCGAAAACGCCCCAAATTTGTATTCAAAGGCGTCCCCGATTCCAGTGAATCATGGTTAACGTCTACGAAGACGCTCAACCTTTTGGGCGCCTGAGTTGCTTTTTTTGTTCTGCTAATTCGGCCGCGATTTCGGCCTCGAGCGCATCACCCGCATCGAGTTCGAACTCATCGAGTTCGGATAGGTCGACCGACTCTGGTTCCTTTTCTTTCTGAGCGCGTTGGCCGCGCTTAATAGCGCGATAGCGATTGAGTAAGCCCATACGTCTTCCAATGTCTGTGTTTGGTGGTACTGAGCTTAGCATAATCTGTGGGGGATGCTCACTTGCTTCGTCATGCTTGCATCAGAATGCCGCGCGGGCGAAGATCAGCACAGTGCCAACAACTTTGTGAGCAATGAAGATATGACAGAGACAAAAGACGAGAAGACGTCGGGGGCTCGCCCCGCGGTCATGCAAACCCCGTTAATTCCAGTCATCGAACAGGTGGGGCAGCACGTCATCAATGCACTCTCGCAGGATGAGACCGTTGCAGTGCTGACGACCATTACGGGCTCCAACTCTGGCCGACAGGTCGTCTCCATCCCCCTGACCCAAGCAATGCTCAACAGTGTGCAGCACTATTTGGTCGAGGTCGACGAGAGCCCAACGCCAGAAGCCGTACCGTGCGTTGGTTTTCATTGCAGCTACGAGCCTGGCACCCAAGAGCAATCATCTATAGGGTGAGTCGGCTTACACCATTGACTGGTATCGATTCACTGATAGATGACTAGGCGCCTTCGAACATCCGCTGGAGCAAGAGCTGCTTGAGCGCGCTCATCGGCAGCACGCCAGTGTCATCTTGCCGCCAGCTCGTCAACATGACAGCGCCGTCTGCATCGGACTCGGGTCGGATATTGCGGGAGCCGCGAATCAGACTGGTATCTGTCGAGATGACGTCGAATGGTGCTCTAATTCCTGTCTTCAGCTGCAAGAAGCGTTTAACCATGTGGGCCTTTCCCGATGCACCCTGGCGCAAAAAAAGTTCGCATGGGTCAAACCCCGGTTTTCTAAAAATATCCACGCAGTGCGCGAAGTCGGGTTCTTCTCTTGCGTCGGTCCAATACGGATAAGCAAACCAGGTATCGGGCTCCGCGATGGCGAGCAACTGACCGGAGCGTCGATGGCCAAGGCAGACCGAGTCGCTCGAGTCGGGCCCAAGAACATCGCGAATGCCGTCTGCGGACAACAGCAATGCCCGGACGTCTGCCAGGTCTTCAGGATCCCTGACATAGATATGCGCCGCCTGGTTGTCACAAACCGCAAAGGCTCGGCTCGCACCGGGCTCTAGCAATGCCCCGTTCACAGCTGGATCGATGGTGATATAGCCTGCATCCCTCAAAATGCGGTTGGGAAAAACGGCACGGTCAACGGTGGTAAATCCATAATCTGACACCACGCACACGTCCATATCAGCGTTGAGTGCGTCTTCGATCAGTGGGCGATAAATGTCGTCGCCCTGACGCAGCGCACCCCTTGCAGCATCCGATTTTGGGCCAAACCTTTGAACTTCGTAGTCAAGACCCGGGGCATAGCAGAGTAACAAGTCAGGGGCTTCATCACGCAACGCCTTGCGCGCGACGTCAACGATCCATTTAGACGATGGAAGACCCGCCTTGGGACCCCAAAAGTGAAAGAACGGAAATGAGCCGAGCTCTGCAGACACCGAGTCACGAAAAGTCTGAGGTTGCCCGTAGACATCTGCGCCCTTGCGACCGTTAGCGAAATACGTTGGCCGCTCCGTCAAGGTAATCTCGGCACTCGAATGAGTGCAGAACCGCCAAAATAAGTTAACGGTTTTAAAATCCGGTGCGCGCCGTTTTGCCGCCTCCCAAATTTTCTCCCCTGTAACCAGACGGTCACTGCGACCCCAATTAGAAACTTGAGCCGCATCCACATCATACCAACCGTTAGCGACGATGCCATGGTCCCTCGGCTCGAGGCCAGTGAGCATGGTCGCATGAGATGGGCAGGTCAGCGCGGGTTCAGGTGCCGTCATCGCACGCAGAGCCCCGCCATTAGACAAGGACTCAAACGTGGGGCAATCAGGGCCGATCTCCCAGGGTGACAAAGCCGCCACATTCAAAACCAGCATCTTTCGATTCATGAGCCCTCCCATGGGATCTTGCTTCTTGAGAGGTTGCTTACCATCCATTGCAGAGAAAGCAAGCTCACTTTTTGTTCAAGGGAAGCGGTGGAATGTCGCGAAGGTCAAGCTTCCGTGCGTCCGGATCGGTCAACCAACGGAATCTCTTCTGAGCCTCTTTCGATTGAGGCTGCGCTGCCAAAGCCCGCTGAGCAAAGGTAAGTGCTTGTGCAGGCTCCCCCACGGCTTCATAGACCTCCGACTTAAGAATCATGATAGCGACGGTATCCGGTGCTTTACTCAGGGTCTCAACAACGGCCTTCACCCCCCTGTATTTTGTCGTCAAGCGAACGAGCGCACGCCAGGTTTCGGCGTTTTTGGGGCCGATGGCGACAGCACGGTGTGCCCAATCCAGCGCTTGTTTGGTCTGACCCGCTTGGTCTGCTGCATAGGCTGCGCGAATCACCAAAGCCGGGGATTCGCCGGCAACTTTGACCGCTTCGCGAAGCGCTTGGTAAACGGCGAGGGTATCCTCATTCTGCTGCGCCAGTTCGGCCTGCCAGACAAAATCTTCGGCCTTTGTGCCCACACCGTCGAAGGGTTTGAGCAGTGCCTTTAACTCAGCCTGAGTCAGCATGCCTGAGAAGCGCCGGACGAGTTGGCCGGTGGCATCGAATATGAGCGTTGTCGGCAGTTTTAGTCGCCCTTCAGGGAACAATTTCTTGAGCAACTCAGGTGTGGCCATCCGAAGCGGATACGCCATGGCGTTCGTCTCCCAAAAGGCCCGATAATCGGCCGTTGCATCAGGTTCTACGCCGAGACCGATCACAGCCACTCGGTCGGCTTGATCCCGAGCGAGCCGATTGAGATGGGGAAACTCAGCGCGACAGGGCTCACACCACGGCGCCCAGAGTTGCACGAGCGTCACCCGCCCATTGCGCGCTAAGGGAACCCGCTGACCATTCGGGTCGAGGACCATGTCGGCACCCGTTGCCGTCGCCGCCGTAACAGGAAGGGTCTCGAGCGGCCAACGGGCGATGGGTTTGACCACTGTGCCCTTGCGTCCATAGCGTATGATATGTCTGCGCTGAGTCGCGAGCGCCTTGAATTCAGCACGTTTGCCATTGGACCAACGTACTTCCACGTCGACGGCATCGATATCAGCATCAACACCAAAGTGCGCGCGTAATGGCAGCTGAGCGTGGAAGCTTCCATCGATACTGACCCGACGCAATAATCGGCGGCCTTTCGCCTTGATGACGACCTCAGCGCCCTCAGCCAGGCTGAGTGATTTTGCCTTCAGTTCAAGCTCGATGTGGCGATTCGTATTCTGTATTCGATTGAGATAAAGGCGAATACCATCAAGACTCCGATGGGCAAGGTCGAGACGCCCATCGCCGTTCACATCGATGGGCACCACCGCACGTCCATCGAGCACGTCATCGAAACCGAGCAGCGCGTGCGCATCAAAGAACCCACCTCCGTCGTTGATGAAGAACACATCCTTCTCATCACCACTGAAGCTGCCCCGAAACCGGTCGGCGTCCATCTTGTCGAGGTCGGTCAGGAACGAACCTTGATGTTCTCCTTGCTCGGCCCTCTGAGCGTCGGCGACCACCTGCCGCCAATAATGAGTTCAGTAATCGGGTGCGCGGGCATCGCTGTGGGTTGCGTTGCCGTTGGCAACATAAACATCGAGGTCACCATCATTGTCTGCATCGAAGACAGCTTGCCCCCAAGCCCACTTGGCTTTGGCGAGCCCCATCGATGCAGCGACGTCACGGTAGCGCCCGTTCTCACGCTTGTAGAGCGTGTTACCCCCGGCGAGTCTAAGGAGGGTGTCATAGGTATCAGCGTCTAAAACCTGACGGGCGAGCGGCACGATCCGGTTTCCAGCGTATGAGTACATGTTTGATACATAGAGTTCGAATTGTCCGTCACTGTCGAAGTCGGCTATGGACAAGCCCATAGACTGACCGTTGTCGGTTAAGTCGGCAAACTCCACCGCCTCGAAACGACCCTGACCGCGGTTTAGATAGACTCGATTAACGCCGTAATCATTGATTGTGATGAGGTCGCGACGGTCATCGTCGTTGAGGTCGAAAAACTTTGCCACGTAAGTGTAGTCGTTACCGGCGAAACCACCACGATGAGCCACCTCGCGGAAGCGGAGACCGCCATCATTGATGAACAGCAGATTACCAAGGCCATGCTCACCTTGATAAACATTGCCTCGGCTCCGTTTAAAGGCTGCCGATTCGAAACCGGCAAAGAACACATCTAGATCGCCATCGCCGTCCACATCATCCACCGCAATATGCTGATATTGATGGCGCCTAAACGACTGACACGAGGTCTGTACGACCAATTTACGGCCAAGGGGAACGAAGCGGTCTTTCCGCCTTTCAAAAAAACCGAACCAGGCCTGTCCATCTTCGCACCCCACGAGCTGAGAGGAGATGAGCTCCGCCCGCCCATCATCGTTTAGGTCGACACTCAGCATATGTAGCCCAACGGCTTCCGGGTCGACTAAGTCGGCCCGCGACAGAAATCCGCCTCGACCATCGTTGACAAATAAAGTGAGCGTCCGGCGAACGTCCCATGCGAAGAGATCGTCGAAACCATCTTGGTTCCAATCGATCACACCAATACCGCCAACCGTCTGAACGAGACCCGCGTCGCGTTGGGCCGCGAGAATCTGACTGGCTTGTGCACTGCGGTACATGTTGATCCCGGTCGGTGCGCTGACATCAACGAATCCCGACGCCTCAGTGGTGCGCAGCGTACCTGATTGGAGGCGAATCCCCCGAAAAAGACTGTTTGCTGGCTCGACGACGCCCGAGATGGATACGTTGAAGACGCGCCGCTGCCTTTGCTTCGAACGCCCTTCAATGCTCAAGTCTGCCTGAAAGAAGGCAGCATCCTTCTCTTTAGCCAATCGAAAATCGGAAATCTTTGCTTTGCACCGCGTCATGTTTTGAAACGTGCTGGTCATTGCCGTGAGCGACCGGTTGAATTCAGTCAATGACAAATCCACATCACCCGGCAGCAACGCGTACTCCGAATACACACCACGCAGGCGCACATTTGAGCTAATTCGGCCCCAACGTCCGCGAAAGTGGGGCGGCGTAAATCGACTGTCTATACCGGCGGGTCGACACAAACCCTTGAGCTTCTGGGTTACCTGACGAGCGAACTTTTCAGACAGACGTACATTGGTCGAGATCTCCTCTGGTGGACCAAACTGCCAAGCCTTCTCTACCGTCTTCTCGCTCATGGCTGAGTCGCTTTTCAGCGGCACACTGTCTGGGTGTGACTGCCCTGTTCCGGCGTCATCCACCGGCTGTATCTTGTGGCTGCAAGCGGTCGCCGTCAGCCACACAAACACAAGGCACCACTGAGCGAATGTCGACATGCACGCCTCTCGAACGAAGTTACGTCGAAGTTAGGATAACCTAGACTGCGTCAGGGTAACCCAAACCAAAAGACAACGCGACCAACGCGTAAATTTAAGAGACAACGGCACTCGAACGGAAAGAGCCCGCCTACGGAAACTCCAATCACGGTCGATGAGGGGGATCATCGGCATGCAGACAGGACTCAGGACCAGGGTGCTTGACGCTCGCGGTCGACCAAGGCAGGCTTGAGACTCTGTTTACTCTCCGCGAGTTGAGATGACTGGAGGCGCTCGGGACGGTCATGGCGAAGACATGGTATTGGTTCGCGACCGTTATCATTTGGTGTGGTTGCGTGTACACGCTCAAACTCACGGTCGATGTTGAAGACCAAAGTGCGCAACGGACCCACCTTGCGCGCGACCTGGCCGAGCTCGAACACGTTAAATACGGACTGTTCGATGCTGGTCGCTGGGCCGAAATTGGATCACAGGTCGCCCTCAAGAAGGTTGATGAGTTTGAGATCACCGAGGATAGGCGCCGTAACCTACTGCCGGTGATCGAGTCGGCTCTGTACAAATTACTCAATGCGATCGAAGACGCCGTTGGTCGGCTCAGCACGATGAAACAACAGGTCGCAACCATCGCGTTGAAGCCACACCTCGACGCTCGAAAGGTACCGTCTCTCGCTCGCGATGTGCTCAAGAAAATTGAAGAGCAGCTCGCTCAGCCAGAGACGCGAGGTCAACTACGCGCTTTGATCGCAGCCGAACTCGATCGCCTGAGAGCAGAGACTGAGACCCGTATCGACCGAAGCATTCTCGGCACTGTGCTCAAAGCGCATGACTGCACGGACCGAGTCACCTGCCGCGGCATGGTCGCGCAACAAATCGATGAGCTACGGGTGCGGATGCAGTACCGCGTTGCAGCCATCATCTTGTTCATATCTGCATTGACCTTACTGATTACTTTTGGACTCGGCGTTCTACGGGGTGTGCAGATCATCTACCTGTGTATCGTGGCCACCATTCTTTGGTATGGCGGCATCACGATGCCAATGCTGGCCGTAGAGGCGAAACTCGGGGAGCTGCACATCACACTCGCCGGCGAACCCTTTAGTTTTGCCAATCAGCTGGTCTTCTACCAGAGCAAGAGCGTACTCGACTTTGTGATGATCATGGTTCGGTCTGGCCAAATCGATGTGATAATCGTGGGTGGGTTAATCGGTCTATTTAGCGTGATCTTTCCCGTCTTGAAGCTTTTAGCGACCGTCATTCACATTCCTTTGTCGAAACGCTCTCGAAGCCCCGCTGCCGTCCGTTTCTTCGCGCTAAAGTCAAGCAAGTGGTCGATGGCCGATGTCATGGTTGTGTCAATCTTTATGGCTTACATCGGCTTTAGCAGACTCATCGAGACGCAACTCGGTCAAATCGGCACGCGAACGCCGCAGGTGGATGTGCTGGTCACCAATGGAACCCAGTTGCAGGTGGGCTTTTATTTTTTTGCAGCGTTTTGCTTACTCGGTCTCATGATCTCGACCCTCGCGGAGCGCCTACCTTCGACCACCAAAGAGCGCGCCGATTGAGAACGCTATGATTGCGCATGACTCCGGCGACAACATCGTGTAGACAGTCGTCGACGAGAGAGGTGAGGGAACACGCCAGCGCGCTCCAATGCTCACTCGACGCGTTTAATTTTGGACGCACGACCAGGGGGCTTAATCATGATCACTGACGCGATCGCGAACCGCATCAGCGGCCTAAAGGCGCTGTTGCTCGACATGGATGGCACACTCTACGTGGGCGATCGAGCGATGACCGGCGCACCAGCATTCATCGCAGCGCTCAAGGCAAAGCAGATACCTTATCTGGTTTTCACGAATAATTCGTCGCGGGCAAAAGAGGTCTATCAACAAAGACTGGCGGCGCTCGGGATGCCCACCGCGATCGACCAAATTCTCACCTCTGGCGATGCCAGCGCAAGCTATCTCAGCGCTGAGACCACGTACAGGCGGCCATATGTTCTCGGCACCGATGCGCTGAAGACAGCATGTAGAGATGCAGGGTTGAAGCCGACAGAGGCAGCTGACAATCCAGACTGCGTGCTGCTCGGCTACGACACCTCGGTGACGTATGAGACGCTCACGAATGCCTGTTTGCTGGTGGCTAAAGGTCTGCCCTATTATGCCACTCACGCCGATAAGACCTGCATCGATCCACGTGGTCTTCTGCCGGATGCAGGCGCGCTGATCGCGGCCATTGAGACCACCACCTCGAAGCGACCAACCGTGCTCGGGAAACCTGCGTATGCGATGCTTGGCGCCGCCCTGCGTCGACTGGGTACGACACCACACGAACTCGCGATCGTAGGCGACCAACTCGACACAGACATGACCATGGGCCACGACCACGATGTCTTGAGCTGTTTGGTGCTCACCGGGGAGACATCGAAAGAACGGCTCGCGAAGAGTGGTGTGACCCCCGACATGACAGTCGCTCACATTGGTGATTTTCACACGATTCTAAGAGAGTGCGGTTTGTTGAGCAGCCCGCTCGATGGTTCTTGACCACTCACCCAGTGGGCCAGGTCGCAAACGCGATGGCCGCAACGAGCGCTGCGGCAAGACCACCGATTAATCGCCATGCCCAAGTGGGCATCACAGTACGATAAGCCACAGGGAACTCAACACGCTGGACCGAACCGGTGTCACCGTTCACAAAGAGCACACCATCAACATCTCCATACGTTGCATACTCCAGCAGCTGACGACGAATCGCGGCGAGATTTGGGTTTGCTTGTGCCCCTGTTTTGACTTCGACTAAGAACCGCTGGCCATCCTTTTCCACCAGCCAATCCGGCGTCGCATTCACGGACATGTCGGCGCCGTCCAACCGCCATACATAACGCACCGATGGGTGTTGAATGACTGACTCATAGCCTTGTTTCTCTAGGTGTGCCCCAATCTCAGTTTCTGCTCGACGCCCCCAAGCTGCTTTATTCAGTGTTCGACGTCGCTGAAGACGCATGCGCAGTGTGCGAACCGAGAGGAGTAGGCAGACAACGGCGAGAAGAACAATCGCGAGATTTTTGACCATCAGTGAGCCTCTCCCGGGACTTTCACGGCGCTCGGCGCGACACCTCTGTTATCAGTGCCCGGCGACCGTCTCAATAACTCTGTCTTCAATGCGTTCGCCGCCCTCAACCCGCTCTCGATAGCACCGTCAACGGTTGCGGTTGTCAGATAATCACCCGCAAACATGACAACGGCGCCACCGGCCTGTTGGCAGGTGTGCATTTCGACCGATTTCCGATAACGACCCACGCCATGAAGCGGTATGGCCTGACGTCTACGGGTCAGAGAAAATAGCCGACCATCCGTCGGCATCGCCGGCCAGAGAGCGCGTGCGTGTTGGGTGGCCTGCTCGACCACTTGCTCATCGGGTACGTCCATCAAACGGCGACTTTCTGGGTCACTGAGATAAATGCTGATCAATTCGCTGTCACCGTTACTGCCCTCATTGTCTTTGATGCCATGAAAGGAGAGCGCTGCCATCGGATGTTGACCCTCTCCACACGGAAAGATGGAGCTGACGCCGGGTGGTTTTTCAGCCAATTGAACATCCAGCGTCAGATGAATGTTGGCCACATACTCTTGGCTACCGAGAAAGGCCAGAAGTCCCTGATCGATCCCAAGTTCACCGGCGTGTTGCTGGACGAGACGGGCGGCGACATCCGCCGTTGTGGCGATGACCGCCGCATCAAAAGCATATCGTTCTTCGTCATTCTCTACCGACACAACCACACCAGATCCGTCAGGCCCAGGCGCCACCTCGCGCACCGCCATCTCCGTCCTGACCTCAACCTCTTTGAGTAGATGGCCGCAAACCCGATCGATCCCGTCCTTAAGGTAAAAGAACCGCGCACCGGCTGCATGAGCTGTCAACCCAGCACAGAGGCCAGCGGAGACCTGATCGCAGGAAAAATACCAAAAGGGCTCAATGCCCGGTCTCACCAAATAGTCGAGTACACGCTGATTCGTTTTACGGTTCACCCATTGAGAGACTGATTCCGCATCGTATTCGAGCAAGGTCTCGGGCTTTGCGATATCGAGTTTCTGTCTTCTGAGCGTGAGGGTGAGGGTGAACCACAGCATCCGCAGCTTATCGAAGAGTGTTACGAAGGGGAATTTAAGAAAGCTCAGCGCCGAGCCTATGTCGAGCACAGCGAGTCGACGGGCCGCGGCCAGACCGCTCAATCGATTGAGCTCAACGATCTCGTTGTCAAAACCGATGCGCTTCGCGAGCTGCCAGGTGCGCTTGTAGAAGTTCGTGATAAACGCCGCGCCTGTGTCCACATGCCGACCATCTGCTCGATAAGTACGCGTCCTGCCGCCGAACTGGTCCGACCGCTCGAACACCGTGACCTCATAGCCATCACGACTCAAGGCTTCAGCAGCGGCAGCCCCGGCTGGGCCCGCGCCGATGACGACCACCCGTTGTCGTGCCTCACTGACTGCTTCTCCTGACGGCATACTCACCCACCCCTCATGCCTTCGTCCCCTTTTGGAACCGGCCATTCGCCCGCGGCTCAGATGTCAAGTGTGCGTTCAAACCCGAGCGTGTTTCAAACACAAAAATGCCGTGCGGTATCTATTGGCCATCAAGCGCTCTAGCGCGAACTGAGGATGTCGTGTTATGTGCCGGTCCAGTTACCTCGGATCACTAAAGCGAAGGAGTTGACCATGACTCATACACTCAAGATTGCCATGATAATGGCCTGTGGCCTCAGCATAGCTTGTCAGGCTGTCGAGCCTGCAAAGACAGCGAAATCAGAAGACACCACAGCAAAGGGCACGAAAGACACGCCCAAGAAGAAGGCCGAGCCAGCGGCGAAGCCGAAGGCAGCCACGGCAAAGAAAGAGGTGGTGTTCGATCCACAGAATCCTCCGCCTGGGTTCACCACATGCCATCGCAATCACTGCCACCGTGTCGGTGGGGGCGTCGCATCCTATCAGCAGGTCATGCAGGAAATCGGTGCCACAAAGTCCATTAACGTACCCAAGCGCAAGCCCATGCCCAAAGCGCCGGCGGACGTGTCAAGCCCACCCGCAGACGCAGAAAAAACAGCAAGTGGTCTGGCAAGTAAAGTGCTCAAAAAAGGTGATGGCGGCAAGAAGCCGAAAGCGACGGACGTCGTGACCGTCCATTACACGGGCTGGACGACCGATGGCAAAGCATTCGACAGTAGCGTCTCAAGAGGTCGCCCGGCCACTTTTCCGCTCAACCGCGTGATCAAGGGTTGGGGCGAGGGCGTACAGCTGATGACCATCGGCGAAGAACGTCGCTTCTGGATTCCAGAGGAACTCGCTTATAAGGGGCGCGCCGGTGCACCGCAGGGTATGCTCGTGTTTGATGTTGAGTTGCTCGAGATTAAGTAGGGATAGACCTACCTCGTCAAACGTCCTACCTTCCTGAGCCTCGGGACCGCGAACGCCACCAAACCTATGGTGAGCAAAACAAACACGCCAAAAATCTTAAGCACCCGACCGCTGACCGCGGCCTTCGGTTCAGACTCGTATAAGAACTTAGGCACGGTCCCAAGGGCATCAACGGACATGCGTTTGCGCTGACGGACGAGGCCGGCAAAGTGGGCCTTATATCGGGTATGAAACGCCTCGACCTGCGCTTCGAAATGCGCGTGCCGACTGACCCCCGACCCCGCGATCTCTTCCAATGCGTTTTGCATGAGCATCGCGGGTGAGCTGAAGCTGAGATAGCCGCGGAGCGCACGCCGGGCTTCCTGCTCGCGTTGGGTGGCCTCGCGCAGGGGTTTTGTCTTCTCGCTGAGGCGCTCTTCAACATCAACAAGTTGAATCGCGAAATCATCGGACTTCGACTTTTTCTCATGGGTGCCAACCATACCATCGAGCTTCGACTTGATCGCCTGAGTCGCTTCCCGAGATTCGTGCATGAGATGCACACCAGATGGCGCCTCGTAGACAGCCTCAACCGCCACGTGACTCAAGCCGGGGAGAATGACCACAAACATCAACCAAACACCTACGAGTAGTAACGCATTGGCGGCTGAATCCAACCCGAATGAGTTGACGAAAACCGACAGTGCGAACCACAAGAGCGTCCAGCCCAACAAGGTCGCGGCCAAGAGAGAGAGGTCGAGCATGCTGCCGTCAGTCAACAAGTCAACGCCCGTCAACAGAAGAGCAACCGCCATAAATAAGAGGGTCAAACCACAGAGCGCCAATGCTCGTGCGAGCGCTTTACCCAAGACCAGAGACAGCTGAGAGATGGGCTGAGACATGAGCATTGCCAAGGTGCCCCGCGCTCTCTCTCCGCTCAGCAACTCGTATGACAGCCCAATCACCACGAGCGGAAAAAGCACAACGAACAGAAAGGCCAAATCAAAAGCACCCGTGAGTAGCTGCGTGGGGGCATTCATTGGAGTCTCGGTTTCGCGTGCTTCACTTAGGTGGGCCGATGTATCAACGACCATGGCTTGCGGCAAAAGCGTTCGTTGACCCACCGCCACAGATACGAGGGGTCGAGATGGCAACATGATCATCGGCGCGAGTCCCGACTGCCCCATCCAAAGGGGGTCTCGGGGGTCCCGTGCCCGCGGAGGCGTATCGTTGGCGATGAGCTCTCGTAACTCACTGATCACGGCGGCTTGCCTGTTTGCATTCTCGCGAACAGAGCGCTCTAAACCATCGGTGAAAACGCGGGTATTATGCCCACCGACCAGCGATGCCGCGACAACCGCGAGCGTAAAGACACCGAGGACGATGAGCATGGCTCGGTCACGCGCCATCAAGGTCCATTCTAATTTAAACACGGTACGCCACATTAGCCGACAACCCTGACACGTGGCGCTGACCACGAAGCGAGCCCGAGTGCGGCCAAGAGCCAGAAGAACAGCGTGGCTAAGGTCCAGCGATGGGTGCTCAACACATGCCATATATCGGGCCTCTCGTACTGAAATGGAGGCGCCTTCTTCCACAGCGCCGGCCCAGCTTTGTAGCGCCACCCTGACTGCCCTGATTTCTCCGCAAACTCTCGATTGAGGACCTCGACAAAAGATTTGCGCCAACTCTCCGCGTAATCGCTGAAGTGACGATGATGATCGAAATCAGTGCCACATAAAGCCGTCGATAGCGCACGCATGGCCATGAATGGCGACAGCAATCCAAAGGCGGCAGTCAGATTTTCCTGGCGCTGAATTGAGTCGTTGAGCGCGTTGACGTGATGGTCAAAGATTTGGTCTTCCCAGCGGGCTTCAGCCCGCAACTCAGCCCCCCGCGACACGGCTGGATCGAGCATGAGTCCAGCATCAGCAAAACCTTCCTCCGCCAGCAGATCCTTCATCGTCGCCTCGATGGTGGTGTCGCGATCGGTTTTGCCGTCGATGCCGCTCTTCAAGCTCGTAGCGACCCGCCTTGCGAACTCGGCCTGACTGATCAACGGCTGCGATGTCGCAGATACCTCGGTCGCCACTCGGGGTACGATGAGGCAGAAGAGGCCCCAGAGCCCAATCATGGCGACCAAGGCGCCTTGAGAGGTTCTCAGGATAGCGGACACAAAAAGAGTGAGCGCACCAAAGATCGAAAAGTAGATAAAGTAGCTCACGAACAGAACCATGAGCCGCATAATCACATCGAAGTCACCACCGCTGACCCACCAGAGCGCACCGACCAAGATGGTCGCCGCCGGAATCAGCAGTCCAGCGATGACAATGCCAAGACCTATCAACTTGCCCCAAAATAGATCCCGCCTACGGACACTCGTGCTCAGCAACTGCCTCAATGTCCCCCGCTCCCGCTCACGTCCCCAAGCGCCGTAACCCAAAGCGATAATGAGCAGCGGCATCAAGCTCAACAAAATGGTGGCAACGGAGAAAGCCCCCAGCTGATTGTTTGCACCTGCATCCTGCGCACGTGAATGGGCGGCCAGGTTGCGTTTATGGGCCTCGATCTTGATGCTGCGACCAAGAAAGTTGGACACACCCGGGTCGATGGCTGTCGTCATCGCCGCCGGCGCAAAGACATGGGTTCCGTAGTGGGCGGCGACATGGGGATTTTTCTCTCCCTGACCTTCCCATTGTGCGGCGGCACGCGCCTGGGCTTCCTCGCGCTCATGCTGCTCTTCAAGGGCCTGCTGCAGCCCGAAGACGAGGGCAGTAATGGCGAGGCAACCAACGAAGACCGACAGCAGCCGAAGCCGGCCATCTCGGACCATTTCGGTCACCTCTTTGCGTGTGATGATGCTGATCAGACCTGGTCGCGACATTATGAATCCCGCATATGTTCGAGATAAATGCGTTCCAGATCCTGATGACTCACATCTGCCGCAGGAAACTCGTCCACGAGTTGCCCTTTTTTCATGATCCCAATACGCGTCGCAATCTCCCTCGAGCGAAAAAGGTCATGGGTTGCCATCAACACCGCTACACCGTCATCACTCAAGCGGGTGACCATGCGGGAGAACTCGTTGGAGGCTTTTGGGTCAAGCCCTGATGTCGGTTCATCGAGCAACAGGAGACGAGCTTTTCGCGCGACCGCCATGGCGATCCCCACCTTCTGTCGCATGCCCTTTGAATAGGTACCGACCGGACGGTCAGCTGCTCCCTCGGGTAGGCCTGCATCGATCAGCGCCTTACGGTAAGCGGTCTCTGATAAGTTTTGCACGCCCGCGAGTTGTGTGAAGTAGCGAAGATTTTCAAGACCTGAGAGCGTGGGATAGAGCATGACATTCTCGGGAATGTAAGCGAGCGCCTGCTTGGTCTTGAGCGGCTCTTTTTGTACATCGTAGCCCACGATACTGGCCGAGCCACTGGTCGGCTCGATGAATCCAAGAAAGAGTTGAATGGTGGTCGTTTTACCGGCTCCATTAGCGCCGAGTAGGCAAAAGACTTCGCCTGCTTCGATCGTCAAGTTCAAGCCCTGCAAAGCGCGAAAGGCGCCGTAATCTTTGACTAAGTCTCTCGCTTCGAGAACCATCCTCACCCTCCATGAACCGCACTCAGGCTCGCTGTTTTAGACTACGCAGCACTCGGATTCAATCCAAACAGTGATGGTTTCGACCAAGGCTGAATGGGCGGTGTTTCCAGCTAAGGCTTTAGGAACTGTACGAGGCCGATAAGATGGTCCTTGAGTCGGTAGCGCACTAAAACGGTGCCACGATTCATGCCACCATCATCTGGAGAAGCGCGCCACCAATGTTCTAGATCGACGCAATGGCTGCCAACGACGAGCCTCTGCTCGACCTCGGCGCCGAAAGGAGGGCCACTGAATAAGCCTTCGTACCGTTGTCGGAATTGCTCGAGTCCGCTTAGCGCCAGTTCGTCGCCATCATAGACGGCGACGTCACCATGGTAGCATGCCACGAAAGCGTTCAGGTCACGCCGATTATAAGCGTCAAGTTGTGCCTCCGCGAGTGTTTCAATTAAGGGGCTTGCCATCGTTTTTACTCCGGGTCGGATTGTCAAAAGCGGCCAAACGTACACACTGCCAGCGCCATTTAACCATGTTTCGAGTGGACCATGCACGCACAAGACTGGCAATCATGGATGCAAATCGACTAAACTATCGATGGGTGAAATAGGGGACATCGAGATGAAACGACTACGCGTGCAAGCACTCGCTCAAGCCGTACTATTGCTCGCCGCAGGTGTGCTCTTGGCGTGCGCTCAGGAGCCAGCGGAGAACAGCATTGAACGGAGCTTCCCAGATGTAGGACTCGGCTGCACTGCAGAACGCATCGGCCCTGAGAATTGGCAAGTCAACTGTCCGGGTGAGGACTCGATGGTGGTGGAGCCAGATGCTTCGCTGCCATTGGTCGACGCGACCCCACCAGCAGCTGACGAAGGCCTCGCGCCCATCGACTCAGCGATCGACTCAACGGTCGACTCAGCGATGCCATCGGATGCGACCGTCGGTCCAATGCCGTGCACGCCGCCGCTCACGATCAGCGCATCACAAACCGCCGCATCTCCCTACACTCTTGTGAGATTTGAGGCGGCTGGGGGCACAGGCCAATGGCAGTTTGCGCTTGAAGAAAATCAGTCCGGCGCTGTTCTAAATCCCACCACCGGCACCTATCTCGCCGGCGATCGAGTGGGTGTCGTCGATACCATCATTCTGACCGATAATCACTGTGAGGGCAGTGCGCGGCTGGAAATCCAAATCGTGGAACCGATGGAGGTCCATCCCGCAGAACCAGAGCTTGAACCAGGCGATATCGTTGAATTTAACGCCAGCAATGGTTCAGGAGACTTCGAACTGCTGATGTCCTCCAATCGAAGCGGTGGCGAACTCTTGGGCGGACTCCGTTACCGAGTGGGAGACATGACCGGCACCGATCTCTTGGTGATCAGGGACCGTGCAACAGGTACGCAACAAACTCTCACAGTCTCGGTTCGGCGCGACGTGACCCTGACGGTCTCGCCAAGGGTTATCTATGTCCCTCAAGGTGCCGGTGGCGTCATCTCCGTAAGCGGTGGAAGCGGTGTTTTTGACTATCAAGTCACGCCGGGACTTGAGTTTAATGGCGACCGATTTCAGGCAGAAGCACCGGGTACCTATGTGGTCTCAATCACCGACCGGTTTGGCCCCCGAAACACCGACACCACCGTGGTGGTGATGCCATCTTTCGATGCAGACACCACGCCGATTAATGACCACACTTTGTCAGAGCGTGTGCTCGGCCTTGGCGATGTAAACAACGATGGCCGCGTCGATATCGCTGTCGCCAGGGCAGAATCCGATGGCCAGGCGCATAACGGTGGCGAGCTGGCCATCTTCCTCTCGGACG
Organism: Bradymonadia bacterium; assembly: GCA_049889275.1. GTDB lineage: Bacteria > Myxococcota_A > Bradymonadia > UBA7976 > UBA1532 > UBA1532. The sequence goes on from JBMHDS010000133.1 coordinate 70,121, forward strand.
CCGATGGCTTCGATGCGGAACCTGATCAGACAATTTACGGATTCAACCGAGACGATGAGCTCGGTCGTGGACTGACCGCAACCGATGTGAATGGTGATGGCCTCACAGACTTGCTCTATGGCGTTCGCTACGCCGACACCAATGGACGTAATAGCGGTAGCCTTATGATCCATCTCGGCCAGCCAGAGGGTGGTTTTGGTGAAGCCCCATCGATGATCTTGAACGGGCCTAATCGAGATCTCGAATTCGGCTTCAGCGTAACCACATGTGACTTTAACGGCGACGGCTACATTGATATCGCCGTTGGCGCGAGAGCATTCGAGGATCGAAATATGCCAGGCGTGCAATGGGACCATGGCGGCGTGCTGATTCATCTTGGCCACCAAGATGGTTTCTTACCCACCCATGACCAGGTTGTGACAGGCCAAATGCCCGATGAGGACGGCGTTTGGGCAGACGTTCGCGCCATGCATTTTGGTCAAGCCGTGGCCGCTGGTGACTTTGATAACGACGGTCTATGCGACCTCGCAGCATCAAGTTTGTCTTGGACGAACCAAAACCAGGGCCACGTGTTTTTGTATCGAGGGCGACGCGCTCAAGGCCTAGACCCCGGCGGCGTACACGCGCGACCAAGCATGTGGTTGACGAGCGACATGACCATTCATGAGCGACCCGAATTTGGCCGGCGCATCGCAATGGGCGACGTAAATGGGGACGAGCAGGCCGATCTTCTCATCGGTCACAATGGGGCTGACCATAACGGCGCACGCAACTCAGGCGCAGCCCACTTATTCATGGGACGGATATTCGATGCAGGGCAAGACCCGATCGTGATGACGTCCTCGGAGGCCGATTGGACCTTTCTCGGAGGGCCTCACGATCATGCGGGCATGGAGGTCAAAATCGCAGACGTCGATGGGGCGCCGCCTGCAGATATACTGCTGACATCGCTCTATTCGGATTTCGACGGGCGTTGGGATTCGGGCTCAATTCGCGCCTTCTACAGTCAGGTAGGTGCCATGCCGCCGGAGGAGCCGAATGTGACCATACACGGGCTCGAGACCGCCTTCCGCTTGGGTGTTTCAGCGGCACCATTGGGTGATATCAATGGCGATGAGCAGCCTGATTTCGCCGCAATGAGTCATTACGGAGGCACGGAACATGTTCAAATTGGACGACCGTTCATCCTCACCAGTCAACCCGCCGTGATCGCCGACGAGGGTGATGAGGACGTCGCGGATGATGGACCCGAGCGCTTTGAATATCGCTTCGACGGGCTCAATTTAAACTGGCATGCCGCTGGCTCATTCTTTGGCAGCGGCGTGGCTTTGTTGGGCGATGTGGACGGCGATGGCAACGAGGAAGTTTTGGTGGCTGCATCGTCTGCGAGCCATCCTGACATCGGCATTAGAAGCGGTGAGCTTTGGATGTACGACATGACGTCGACGGGGGAGGTTCTCGAACAAAGCAGAGTCGCGCCCTTCCTCGGCCATTCCCACTGGGATTTCATGACCTCAGTGCGGGCCATCGGTGATTTCGACGGGGACGGTCATGGGGACTTCGCCGTGCAGATCAATAATGATGAACGCCCACAAGAACTCGGCGATGCGTACTTTGCCCCGGAGAATTGTGTAGAACGGTTAAACGACCAAGGTGGCATTTACATCTTCCGAGGTGGCCCGGACCAGTTTGACCTCACGCCTGACTTTGTCTACTGGGGCCAAAGTATCGGCAAAGTGCCAGACACGTTTGTCGGCGCTGGAGACTTCAACGGCGACGGAAGAACGGACCTGGCGCTGGGCGCATGGCGCAGAGACATCAATGGCCTTAATGATCCTGGGTCTACAACGATCGTGGCAGGACAGGCGGACCCGGCACCCGACCAAATCACGGTGATCTGCGAACCGCAATACGAGTATTTCGGTACGATGACGGCAAATCACTTGGGCTTCGCGCTCAGCTTTGTGGACGACTTAAACGGGGACGGTTGCGATGAACTCGCGATCGGCGGTCGTGGGGATCCGTCGGACGATCTACCATACCGGGGTTCTGTGCATCTGATGTATGGATTTGGCGGGCCTGGTTGCGCCGCGGCGGGACCAATGATCACAAAGCTCGCCCCCCCTGTGCCCTGGGGTCAATTCGGCACTGCTCTAGCGAGTGGGGACCTCAACGGCGATGGGGTGCCTGAGCTGGCCGTTGGGTCTCCCTATGCCCGATTTGACAATCAAACCATGGGTGGCGTCTTTCTTTTTGACGGACAGTATCTGCAAGGGCTCGACAAACATGCGCCTGCAAGAGCACCCTTCGAATGGGTGGAGCCTGGCGAGCAAAATCGATTCGTGCCAGGGCGAGGTGAAGGCTCTGAGACGGGGCGAGGTGTCTTCATAAAGGCAGGCCATCTTGGTGTCGTCACGACCAACGATATCATTGAAGATGTCGCCTCTGTATCGAGCGTGAGACTGTTTGGTGTGAACCCACAGGGTGCACTCGACCTTGAGCCGAGGGCGTTGATCGTGGGCGAGGTAGATCGACCGGGCAGCCTCTTGGGTCAGCGAGATTCGATTGGCTTGCACCCGGAACGAAATGCCATCATTCTCGGCGCCGTACGAGGCGGTGGCACAGGCCGCGACAACGGCTCTGCTTACTGGGTTGATCTCACCCCACTCATGCCCTAGGTGAATCATTGACTGCAGCACACTATGGCGATTCTAGAGCAGCCGTTAGGGTTCTACTGCCAATCATTCTCTGGACGAGTGTCTTGGTCAATATCGGGGCGGCAGAGACGGTCTGTAGCATGAAAGTGCAGTTCGAACATCAGGCGGAGTCCGCGTCGAGGCAAGCCTATCGGCTTGGCATTGACTTCTCCAAGAGCCTGGTTCAGCTCGTCCATGGCGATTGGCACCCCCTTGGGTCCGCAAAGGCAGTTTGGAGCCGCAACCTCTCTTATAGACAAGTGGCGGATAGAACCTTGAACATGCGTTCTGCAGCCCCATGCGAGCTCCCCCGTACCTTCAGTTTAATGGTCTGCGTGCGCGCGATTGGCCGGGCCGGCGGGCCTCAGTGTCGTCCGATGACCGTGTACACGGAGGATGCAAGGTGGCGAATTCCGCTCCGCCTCCACACCGGAGATAATGGCCGAGATATCACCCTTCAAGCTCACCCACACTAAACGCTAAAGCCTCACTGACCGCCTTTTGTCGCCGCTTTCCGGATCAACTTCAAAATACGTGTTTGGGCGCCTTTACCGAGTGGGGTTCCAGCATAGGTTTGAGCCTCGATTATACCGCGGTCAAGACGTTTCACATCGGACTCGGACAAGAACGCTGACACGCGAGCGCGCGTGTGAGCACAACCGGCTATCAGATTCTCCCGTTGGTTAAGAATGGCTTGTTCAGCAGCCGTCGAGGTCTTCTTTTCACGGCGGACACGATCAACGAATTCATCGATCAACTGCCAATCGCTGTCCGGCGTATGGCGCACAAATGACCGTTCGAGTCGGCGTCGAGCACCACCCGCCTGGCTTGAGAGTAATCTGTCGAGCGCTTGTCGCACCGGTTCAGACAGCCCCAGCTCTTCGAGGTCACTGCCGTGGACACGCAACAGGGCTCTGAGCAGTTGATTCCGCCTGGTTTTCTCTTGTCCGCCATAGCTCATAAAACCTCCTAAAGAGGGAGATGATCGCTCACCTACAGAAGCATAGCAGGCGACTTGTATAAATGAGGACTGCTTTGACCAGCGCGCCGACTGCCCCTAAGGGTAGTCGCTCAACCTCTAGCGGTGGGCTACAGAGTAAGCTACGTTAGCCCGCGACAAGGATTGGGAACGGGTGACGACATGACGAGTGAGAAGGCGCACATCAGTAAGGTCAGCGAGGTCTTTGATCGATGGGCGAGTAATGGGCGTGCCGACGGTATGGAGGCGGGGCACCTCCCTATGGCTCGCCCGGCATTTGAGAAGTTGGAGTTGACCGCCGGCCAGCGCTATCTCGATATCGGTTGCGGCAATGGCTATACGGTGCGGTGGGCTGCGGCAATCGAGGATGTCGACGCCATAGGGATCGATGTGTCGGAATCGATGATCAAACTCGCGCGCGACCGCTCGACTCACCTCGCCAACACACGTTTTATCCACGCACCATTTCCATTGCCGATTCTCAAAGCGAAGACCTTCGATGCCATCTTCAGCATGGAAGTGTTCTACTATCTGACGGACCTGAGATGGGCATTGCTAAGCGTCATACGTCTTTTAAAACCGGGCGGAAAATTCGCCTGTGTTGTGGATTTCTACGAAGAGAATGAGGCCAGCTTGGACTGGCCCGAGAAAGTCGGTGTCGACTTAAATCGCCTATCAAAGGATGAGTGGCGTGAAGCCATGCAGGAGGTTGGATTCGAGATCGTCGAACAGTGTCAACTGACGGCACCGAGCACGGACGGTCAGGACGATGATTGGCGGCAGACGATCGGCAGCCTGGTCACAATCGGCCGACGCCCGTTTGATTCATAGGTCAGCGAGGGTCGTGGCAGACCATACACGCGTTTTTGCCATTGATATCCATGAGATCAAACACAGGTTCATCTTCGCCTCGCGCCGCGAACTTACCCACAAAACCGTCCAAATCGCCAAGCGCTGCCTCTGCATAGATTCGCTGTGGCCATGCCTTGGCGGTTTCGTGGCTCAGCGACCTCTCTAAATAGAATCGCGCTAAGTCCTGGTCGCCCACGCGGGCCATAATCTCTGCGATGGTATAGTCGTTGCCCTCACGGGTGTATTTGGCAAACATGGGTGGTGTTGCAAAACACGCACCGTCACAGCTCGCCTCAACCATTGATTTATCAAAGTCTAGGTACATGTCTGCTATCCGCTGCGGCCAGCCGGAGGCCAGCGGCATGGCGATCAGTGGAGGGCCAGCGCTGGCGACGACGAAACCCGGGTCTTCCTCGTAGAGTTCGAGCAGACCTTCGGCCTTCTCGTTGACATCGATGTCGAAGAGAACAGCACCGAACAGCTCGTTGGTAATCAACCAAGTCTCAATGCGTTTGTTGTTTGGGTCGAGCGTGAGGCCGCGCTTCATGTCGGCGGTCAAACCCGGGCCGTATGCCACCAAAGTTTCATTGGTATAATCACCACCGGTCACAAGCTCCTGCTCCGTGATCAACGCTGTCCCGAGCTGAGCCTTTCGCCAGTACAGGACCGCAAGCAGTTCCTCGCTCAGCGCTTCGGTGCGCTCGAATTCGGCGATCATCTCTCCGAGCAGTTGGTGAGCGTCCCCGCGCCAGTCAACGTCGATTTGAAAGGCATGCCAAAAGATCTGCTCTGCGCATGCGTAAGCTGATTCTCCCCGAAGCCCATTACACGCTTCTGGGAAGTCTCCCATCCAACGTGTGTCGGTCTGCGTAAAGTCCGGATAACCGGCGTTCGATTTGTGGTACGCATGCGGCTTCAACCGCCCCGATGGATAAAAGTCTGTAGCGAGGAGCTCAGCCTTGGGCTCGACTTGCTCGCGCTGACCCTCACCACAACCAAACACTACAGCAATCAGACCGACGACGATCACGCCGCGGACCCCGTGTGATACAAACATGTTCTTCGAACCCCTCAGAAAATACAATATCAACCGATCGGTAGAATATAGATTTTTGAGGGAATGGCAAGAAAAAAGGGAGATAAATGGGCGGTCGACGAGGGGTGTCAATTCACCTTTGCTCGCCGACAAGTCTTCGCCGCCAAGGTTCGAGGTATGCCAAGCACCATTGACCAACAGCAGCAGGCCCATTCGTTCTCAGGCAGGATCGAAGACAGAGTCGACTCAGTGCCCAAAGACGGCTTTGCGGGGCAGTGCGAGCTACATGACCGCCCGGGCTAGGCCCAGATCCGACGCGTTTCACAGATGTGCTGAGACAACATGTCTGACTATGAAAATGGCAAGAAGTCCGCTGCAATCGTGCAGGGGCAAATAAACAAAGCCGAGAGCTGAACCGACTTGTCGCCGCTCGACGGCGCAGCGGACGCCACCCATACGATAGGATGCCCACGAACCGTATGCCCTGGTCAGGCTTGAAGGATAAACGTACCGCGCGTCTAGTGGTCTTGTTGCTTGACCTGAGCTGCAGCAATGGGCAGCTGGGTGACGTACTGGCCAGCCAGGTGATAGACGAGCTGGCTCAACCGGCGACGTCTCATCTCAGCCGATTCATCGGAGACAATATCCAGTTCGTCACCATAACCGAGGTCTGTGAAGGCGCCCCTTAAGTTTTGAATCGCTTCTCGCTTTGATCGAATCGTCTTGGCTACGCTGAACTCATCGCGGCATCCGGCGAAGAACATGGCCCAACGAGATTCGGGCGCGCCCTGCGCGAGACATTCAGCCAATTGCCTCAACGCCTCTAGCAGTCGGTCTTCAATATGGAAGAAAGCTGTCAGCGACGGCTGTTGCTTGGAATCGGATCTCACCACTCGTGCTCTCAGTGCGGTTTTCAAGGTCCGTCTTGGCCGAGGCGTTTACGGAGCGCTTGCTCAGATAGACTAGTTTGATGCTCGCGAGAAGTCTAATCTTTCACCGGTGCGCTATCGCGTGAGAGCCCATGCGGGCGGTATATCGCCCAACTCAATGCTTAGTTCGTCGAGCCGTCCACAGGTGGCATAGACTGACCGTGATTATTCTGACCCCAGCAAATGGTCTCACCACCAACCGTGATTGCACAGGTGTGGTCGAGGCCTGCACTGACTTGTACAAAGGTGAAGCCACCAGGTACGTCGCACTGGGTTCGAGCGTTTTGACCCCAGCAAACGACGCCACCGGTCTCATTGACGGCACAATTGTGCTCAGCGCCAGCAGACACTTGCTTGAAGTTACCAACGGGTGCAGCGAGTTGCCCGAATTCGTTGGAGCCCCAGCATCTCAAGGCACCTGCCTCGGTCAGCGCACAGCTATGTGCGCCACCCGCCGCGACAGCTCTGACTGGGCCGAGGTCATCAGGGACATCGGTTTGTCCGTCGGCGTTCATGCCCCAGCAATCCACCCCGCCAAGCTCATCCTGGCCGCAGGTGTGAAACCAGCCCGCGTCCACTTGAACAAAAGGACCATCCGGCGCATTCAGACGACCGCTGTCGTCGAGACCCCAACACACCACCTCCCCTGCTCCATCCAGTAGACAAGCGTGCATGTAGGCTGCGGTGACGGCAACCGCGTTGTTCTGCTCCGGTACGCCAAGATGCCCAAATTGAGCATCACCGATACACCGCACTGAACCGTCGGCGATGAGCAAGCAAGTGTTCCAATAGCTGACGGAAACAGCAAGATACAGCCCACCTGGGACATCGGTCTGCCCGTGGTTGTTTCGGCCCCAGCAGGTCACTTGGCCGTCGACGGAACGCCGACAACTATGATACCCCGCAGCCGATATCTGGCCTTCTCCAACACCGGTCTGCCCCATGTCGGTCGCCGCGTCCGGTGCGGCGATCCCCGAGTCGGCCAACACAGCCTCCCCGTCTGAACTCACGGCCGCATCGGTTGGCGACCCTGCGTCACTCGCCGGGCCTACGTCAGTCATCGCAACAGCGTCCGACTCTAGAGCACTGTCCCCCCCGTTTTGCGCCGCGATGCAGGCGAATACATCATCACCCATATCGGTGCAAATAAAGCCATTTGCGCATTCATACCGAGCCTGCCGACAATCCGTGTCTTGCCCCTGGCGGTCAGCTGTCTCATCGCAAGCGACGAAAAGCGTAAGAAATAGAAGCCCTAGATATCGCATCTCATTACCCCATCGTGAAGTTTGCGGCGTGCACCGGCGACGCTCAATAAACTACCGTGCGGAAGTTTTCAAATAAAAATGGGGGCGGAGACTCTTCAGGTCACCGATTCAGTAGGTCTCGGTAAAGCGCCAAATAGGCAAGGCCGCTGTTTTGCCAACGGCTATTGAACCGAAGGCCATTGAGCTGAATCTCTGCCCACGTCTGCGGGCTTTCGCGGTAGGTGCTGCAGGCGCGTTGCAGCGCGTCGTAGAGTCCCTCGGTGCTTTCTTCCTGCATATGATAACCGGTCTGAGCGCGCGGGTCATCGCCGTCAAAGACTGTATCTCGGAGTCCGCCGACGGGGTTTACAATAGGGACACTGCCGTAGCGCATCGCGTAGAGCTGAGTGAGTCCACACGGCTCAAATCGACTGGGAATCAGGAACACATCGGTACCCGCATAGATGCGACGGGCAACGGCATCGTCAAAACGAATGATCGCGTGCAGTCTTTGTGGAAAAGCTTGGGATAGATGAAGTAATTCTTGTTCGAGTGCCGCTTCACCGGTTCCAAGCACAACGAGTCGAACATTGAGCTCATCTAACTTCGGGACTAACTCCGCGACCCAGTCCAACCCCTTCTGATGCGCGAGCCGCGAGACAACCCCGAGTAGGGGTGCTTTCGGATCATCGCTCCAGTTCGCATCCGCCAATAAGCGTTGCCGGCAAAGCTGTCGCCCTGCGAGCGATTCAACTGAAAATGGTGCGTCGAGCGCTGCATCGGTAGACGGGTCCCAGCTCACATCATCGATACCATTGAGAATCCCAACAACGCCCCTCTGACAGAGCAATTGCTCGAGACCACAGCCAAAAGTTTGAGTTTGAATCTCCACTGCATATCGGGGGCTGACGGTGGTCATCTGGTCGGCGTACACAACCCCCTGCTTTAGAAAACTGAAGTGCTCGTCTTGTCCCAAGTCAGTGAGCTCAGGCGCCTCCGATACGGGGAACCAGCCCTGGAAAGCAAGGTTATGGATGGTCAATACCGTCTTCGGTCTTTGCGCCTCCATCCGCGCAACGTGGTTCAAACGAGCCACCGGCGCCACGTGCCAATCGTGGAGGTGGAGAATGTCGGTCTCGCCTTGACACAGACGGTCAGCGGAGAGCTGAGCTGCGAGGCAGAAAAAACCGAAGCGCTGGGCGAGCGTGTGGGGTGAACTTTCCGGCATTTCGTAGAGAGATGGACCGTCAAACAGGTCCTTGCACTCGAGGAAATAAACGGGCCACGCCACGCCGTCATCAAGGGCGTACCAGGTGCCCGAGAAGGTCTCTCCTCCCACCGTCGCATCCACCGAGGGACCGTCAACACGACGCAGCCGCGACCGCTCGAGTTTGGCCCCGATCGCCCCATAGAGCGGCAGCGCGGTAGCAAAGAGAATCTCGTGAGCTCGGTCGCCATCGGCGATGGCACGCGGCAAGGCTGCAGCCACGTCACCAAGTCCGCCGGTTCGACACCAAGGCTCCATCTCAGCGCAGAGGCTCAATATCCGTAAAGTCATCGCCAAATCACTGTTGCGAACCCGGCCCGGCGGACCGATAGGAATGACGACTGTGGCCTGCGATGACGGGTTTGATCGCCACGGCGTCTAGATCACCCTGCGTGGACGGATCCCGGTACAGCATCGGTCCGATATCGGCCGCAAACTCAATCGGTCCCGTCGCCGGTACGTACGTGCCTTTCGGTAACACGATCACGCCCTCGGCTGTCCGGAATGGAAAACGAGCCAGGTCGGACTCAAGATCGTAGCCTATGGTTGTCCCAGGTGCGATCGCACAGTTCTTATCGGCGAGGACTTTGCGCATTTTCACGCCGGGTCCGATGAGATTACCGCTCATGAGTAAAGATCGATCGAGCGCCGCACCAGAGCTGATCTCACAATCGTAGCCGATGAGTGACTCTCTGAGATGGGCGCCCCGGACCACCGAGCCCTCGCAAACCATACAATCGTCGAGATCAGCTGCAAGGTCACCGTCACCACCCATGAACCGGGCCGGCGGGTGATTACGGTGAGCCGTGCGAATACGCCATTCTCGGTTGTACATATTTAGATTTGGGACGGGATTACGCAGTTCCATACACGCTTTGAAGTAACTATCTGTCGTGCCAACATCACGCCAGTATGTCGCGGCATCCTCCGGGTCTCCAGGGACCCGATTGTAGCGAAAATCGTACGCGTAAATCGGCGCACCACCTGCGAGCAATGCTGGGATAATGTCTTTGCCAAAGTCAAAGCTGGTGTCCTCTTTTGCGGCCATATCATGGAGCGCTGCTTCGAGCACATTCGTCTTAAAGAAATAGTTGCCCATGCTCACGAGGCACGTGTCTGGCTGGCCCGGAATGGGCTTGGGGTCTGCTGGTTTTTCTTCAAAACCGACAACACGACCTTTGGCATCGACCTCGATAATACCGAACTGATGGGCTTCTTCCCTCGGCACGGGAAATGTCGCGATGGTCAGGTCAGCGTTGACATCGCGGTGAAACATTTCCATCTGGTCGACCGCACACTTGTAGATATGGTCGCCGCCAAAAACCGCGGTATTGTCGGTACGGCTGTCGTGGATCAGGTTGAGGTTTTGGTAAATGCTGTCTGCCGTACCTCGGTACCAAAACTCACCTTGCCGCATCTGCGCTGGTGCCAGCTCGATGAACTCTTCATACCCAGATAAGTGCCACGTTCGGTTGAGGTGTCGGATCAAGCTACCTGCCATATATTGGGTCAGGATATGGATCTGTCTGTAGCCGCTGTTGACCATGTTCGAGAGCACGAAGTCGATAATTCGGTAGCGCCCACCAAAGGGCGTTGCGGGCTTAGCCCGGTGGCACGTCAACGGGCCCAATCGAGACCCCTTACCACCTGCCATGATCATGACCAAACTGCGTTTCATATTGCGTCCTTCTTATTCGAGTGAGAACTGCTTACATCGCCCCTCGGTCACACAAACCAGCGCCTCGAGGGCAACTGTTAAAAGCCTGACGTACTGACGCAACGTTCTCTCGGAGAAAGCATACATGGATCCGCGCTTTCGGAGAACTCGAATGCAGATAAACTCACTGGAATGTAAGTAAATCGACACATTGACTTGAAAAATTTTGGTGCTTGGCCCATATTAATCTACCAATCGATAGTTTAGGGGCATAATTATGTATCGATATTGGTGTATCGGGGTACTCTCAATCGGTCTATTTGCGTGCAGCGCCGATGAAGTTGGTCGTCAGGATCAAATCATGGATCTCGGCGTTCAAGACGTGGATACAGGCGTTGCCGACGCAAACACTGCAGCCGACTCGAGCTCGACCGGGCAAGCAAAGCCTTGCCTCTCACAGCGGATCTCGGCCAACGAAGAGGAGATCTTGATTCAATGCGGCGATGCAAAGGCGACGCTGCGTCCTCAGATCTCGGCAAGCGGGGTTTGGTATTCCGCAGATGAATGCGCATACCAACCACCGAGTTTCACGTGCCGCTATGGCGAAATGGGCTCACTCACCTTCAACATTGATGGCAATATTTTCAGGCCGATGTTTACTGCGTCCACAGCGTTATCATTAGATGGCATACGTATGGTCGCAGACTGTCAGGTCCGGGGTTCACACGCTTGGCTGTCGAACGGATTCCAATCGTGGTCCCAGAGTGGCGTCGTTCAGGTGCAACCGGAGGTCGCTGAAAGCACAATCTATCAAGCAACCCGCGCTCGTAGTGAAATCGAAGTGATTCGCGATGGTACAGGCAACGCTTGGTGGCATACCTTTGTCGCCGCGGAGACCTCCGTTGTCTACGGCGCGCTGTCCGCGGACGTTTTGAAGACTTGGTTCACAGTGACCGGCGATGAGAACTCGGTTCAAATTATCGCCCATAGCCAAGGCATCGATGAATCAATCCAATTGACTGCAGGTGAGATCATCGATCTTGAGAGTCTCTATTTTGAGCTTGTCGATGAGATCAACGATGGACTTGAGCGCTATGGACGAGCGCTGCCGAGTCGAGCAGAGACAAGCGCACAACCGGAGCTTGGCTGGAACTCCTGGTACGAGCTTTGGGACACCGTTGATGAAGCCGCCATCCGAGACAATGCGGCACTCGCGAGGCAGTACCTCACGGAGCGATTGCCCGCCAACCAGCGACGGCTGCGACTGGTTATCGACGACGGTTGGCAGAACGGCTGGGGTAATTGGACAGCCAACGATAAGTTTCCGAGTGGTCTCGAGACCCTCGCAACCGATCTGAAAGAGATGGGATTTGAAACCGGTATATGGCTCGCGCCCCTGCTCGTAGACGAGGATGAGTCGCTCGTTGCTGAACATCCCGATTGGTTTGTGCCCGAAACCACTTACGTACACCTCGAACACGGCGCCATGAAAGTGCTCGATGTCACTCATCCCGATGCGGCCAGGCACCTGAAAGAGACGATCGCGCGGATCGTTGGATCCGGTTTTGACCTGCTCAAGATTGACTTTCTGTTTGTGGGCACCTTCGAAGGGCAGCGCTATGCCGAGGTGACCGCGATGCAAGCCTATCGTCGGGCTCTCGAGTTGATTCGTGAGGCCGCAGGGCCAGACACCGTGCTCTTGAGCGTGGGTTCTCCACCCATCGCAGGCTTCGACCTCATCGACAGCTGGCGAGTCGGACCCGATGTGGCCGTGGGTGCCTTCGACGCCAGCTGGTTCTTTGTGCCTAACGTGGGGCGAACCATCGCAGCCCGTTGGCCGTACTGCCTGAATACATTGTGTGATGGGGACCCGCCCGTTCTCAGAAAGCTTGAACGCAATGAGGTTGAAACCAGTATTTGGGCTGCAGCCTTCGCCGGCGGCGCACTCTTCTTATCGGATGACCTAAGACAACTCGAACCGGCTCGCGTGGATTGGCTCGAATCAGGGGCGCTTGAATTGGCACTGAGCGGACAGCCTGCTATTCCGGATCCGGTACCTGCGGACGTACCATACTCGCTAACGAGCGCACTCGCAGACCAACTCTCAATGGCAAGTCGCCATGCTGTGCCGAGCCGTTGGCGTCTGCCCGACGGACGAACCATCTCGGTGAACTGGACTGACAACGCTGTCATGACCTCAGACGGTGTTCTTGAACCAAGAAGCGTCTCCGGGATCGCACCGGCAGCGGAAAACAGGTGAGCAACACCGTTTGCTTTGCTATGTGAATAGGGTGAAAAAGGGAGCATACCTCACATGAACATACAAAAGATGATCGCATTCTGCGCGCTGGCCTGTCTGATGGGCTGCGACAGCGATGCACCGGACTTTGAAGAGGCCGCGAGCCGCCTCACAAGCCGAGTGGTGACACCTCGAGTTGAAACGGCCCGGGTCGACTCTAATGGGCGTGTATCCCACCAAAGACCACACCTCATGGACGCCCATGGCCGATACGTTCAAATCAAAGGTATCAATGTGAGCGGCTCTCACAAGGCGCCACCGACAGAGGTTCATATTCCACTCAATGTTGCCCAGACTGGCGAGCCCGTGGGGCAGCGGTCGCGGCCATCTCGCTATCCCATCGTCGACCGTGACAGAGAGGCCTGTCTCACTCAGATGCCCATCCCTGCAGACTGCCTCGAACAAGGTGAAGATGGGGTGCCTTGCACGGAGACCGACACATGCAGTGTCGACTACATTGCAAGCCCTTTTCCGCTGTCCGACGCCGACCGATGGTTCGGAGAGCTTGCAGCCCTCGGATTTAATTCCGTGAGACTGATCACCAATTGGGAGTCGATTCAGCCGTACAAACCAAACAGCGACATCTGCCTCGGCAGCGACCGATATACCGACGAATGTTACGACCTTGACTACTTGGCCTACTATGAGGCGCTCATCGCCAAAGCCAAGGCGCACGGCATCTATGTCTTAGTGGACATGCACCAAGACATCTTCTCACGCCACATCATGACCTATTACAACGAGTCACCGAGTTTTCTTGATGGCGGTGAGACCGTCCAGCCGCCCGCGGGCTCCCTGGACCATACAATTCTCTCGCTGTTTCCACCCTTTACCGATTGGGTGCGCGGTCACGGTGCACCCCGCTGGGTTGTGCAAACCGCCTTGCCTGAAAAACGAATGGACTCACCTTACTGGGGGATGTTTCGTGGTATCGGTGGGCTGACCACCCGTGACGGCGGTCTCAATCTAGGCCTCCTCGGCACCCTACAGTCGTTACTCAACCGCTTCAATCCCGGCGGTGAGATCCCCGCCTGGTTACCCGACGTACTCAACAGCGCCCCGGAACGTCGCTTCGAGGTCAATGAGACCAGCGATATTTTGCCGCTGACGCCATGGATTGTCCCTGGCTTACTCTCACTCGACGTCGACCGTTCCTTTGCTGCCCTTTTTGCGGGTGACAAGGCCTTCCCAAACCTCGTCGTCGACGATGACGGATTCACAAAACGTCGCGATGAGGCCGCGAACGCCGACGCGCCCGGACTTCAAACCTATCTGCAAGCACACTACGCCGGCGCCTTCAGGGAACTCGCCAAGCGCGCCAAGAAATACGACAACGTCATCGGCTATGACGTGATCAACGAGCCCGTTGGGGTCTTTCTGATGATGAGCCTCGGTGGACTCTTCAAACAGCTTGTGGGACCACCAAGCGAATGCGTCGCGCCGGTGGACTGCTTATTGCCCGACGGTTGTCAGCCAGATGGCGATGATTGGCCAAACTGCCTGCCTGCCGAGCTCGTCGAGGATGGAGAAAATGCCGATGACGCATACGCCCGGCTTGCTGGTGAAGCAGGCACGCAATTTGAGTGTATTGACGATCGCGGTCGAGACGGTGTCGACGGAGACGTTGGTGACGTACGTTGGTGCCGAAGCCTCAGCGACAGGCCTGCCACCGAGAATCCACTGGTGCTCTACGGCGACCGTTTCGAGGACGCCATCGTATCCATGCTCGGTGTCGAGCTCGGTGGTGAACTCTTTGGCCTGATTCGAGGTCTGCAATTACTGCCAACAGATGCCCATCCTTACACCATGTATCAGTGGGGCCTCGATGAGGTTGATGTGGGCACCGCATTGGGTATGAACTTTGGCTTTGAGCAAAATCATTTACAGCCATTCTTTGAGAATATTGGCCAAGCGATTCAAGAAGAAGACCCAAACGCTATCATCTGGTTCGAGCCAGCCACCTCCATTCGGATGATCACAGGTCCGATGCAGTTTTGGGATCAACCTCTCACACGCCCCAAAGGCATTAAGCAATTGGTCTACGCGCCACATTGGTACCCGGACATTTATCCGCAACTCGGTATCAACTCACGACCTCGACAGTTCAACTCCGATGAGTGGCTTTATCGAGACTTCACGGAGTCACTGCGTCACCACATGGAAGAGTCACCTACATGGCTCGGCAACATTCCCGTCGTGTTCGGTGAGTTCGGCACTTATTTTAATCTACGGTTGCGTCAACCGGACCTCAGACCTGCCGAGGCAACCGATATCAGCGCGCATATCCTAAACAGCTACTATGAGGCCTTCGAAGAGCTTGGCGTCGGCAACATGGTTTGGTGCTTTTCTGCAACGAATGACGCGTTGTATGGGGAGGATTGGAACCATGAGGATTTCTCCATTATTGGCCCGGACCAAGAACCACGAGGCTGGCCGGCCTACGTCCGTACATACGCGCGGTCTACGAGTGGCAAGCTCATCAGGCAGCGTTTTGTCAGCCAGTACCACTTTTGGGATCCTGTACAGGGTGAGCCCCGGCCGTCAGGCGACTTTGACCTTCATATGCAACGCCGCGAATCAGACGCAGCGACAGAAATTTTTGTACCGAGGCTGCAGTACCCAGACGGTTTTTATGTTTGGTTGAGTGATGGTGTCGCCTATTACGACGATCAGCGACAGATGCTGTACTGGTACCCTTCGGATGATGCGCCACACACGGAGCATCGTTTACATCTTCAGCCAAAGAGTCAGGTGCGGGAAGCCATCGGATGGACCTATTATTTCGAGGGCGAACAGGTCTTATTCGGCAGCGCACCACACGCCTTCGCGATGGAGGTTGAATAATGTTTCATCGAATGACTCTCGTCCTATCTCTCGTCCTTGCGTCAGCGCCGCTATTCGACGTCGTCGCTGCGCCTAAGTGTGGCACTAAAGCCGACCCGTGCGTCTCATTGACGGCAGATTTCAGCACACTCCTTCATGCCTGGAATGACACCGACTTTGACCCGACACCGCGATATTTTGATGTCGATGGTCAAACCCAAGGTCAAGTTGCGACCTTCTTCACACCGACGCTTCGCCTACGAACCAACGACCGCTTGGAGCTTACATATCGACTCGAGCTCGGATGGAATGGCTGGAGCCGAAATGATCCCGGTATGCCAAACCAGTTTTTAGGTGGCGCCAATGACAGCCTTGCTGCACGTCACAAGGAGATTTGGCTCGGCTGGTCTGAAGACGGCATTGACCTACGGGTCGGTTTTCAGCGCATTGAAGATCCAAGTCGTCTCTTTGTCGATCATCATGCAGGCGCTCTTCAAATCGGTTTCGGCAGCAAAACTTCAAGAATCTCATTTTTGGCGGCGCAGCTTCCAGACTCAACCTATGAGGGGCTCAATGTCGCTGAAGACAATTTCAGGACCGACACCTTTCTCTTTGGCGCAGCCTACCGAAGGGCGCTCACGCCCCAGGTTGCTCTGGACACAGCGCTCTACCAAGTACTCGACCGCCAACGGGTACGCCGCCCTCTTAATTTGACAACAGCGATGCTGGGATTGGACGTGGCACATGGTGGATATACCGCATGGTTCCACGTACTGGGACAAACCGGTTCTTGGGACAACAGCGCGCTCAATGAAACCGACGCGACGATTCTCTCCTACGCATTGCAAGCGGGTGCGACGCAAACGGTGGCTCAGTGGACCTGGGGTCTGAACGTCTTCGCCGTGAGCGCAGATGACGATTATGCGGGTAATGAGCAGCAAAGGGCCTTCTATGGTTCGGCGAAGAACAGGAGCCGTACGCGCTTGCTCACAGAAGACGAAATGCGCGACCGCTACGATAATCTGGACGAGCGAATGGGCACTTTCTGGGGCGCTTTTGTCGTCAATCCGGCCGGACTGAGCGTGGCCGACCTCTCCCTCGCTTATCGCGTGGGCAGCGACTATCATATCACCTTGGTCGCCGGCACAGGGACCACATTGAATCAACACCGATCTCTCGGTTCACGATATGTCGGGACTGAGGTCTCTCTATCGCAGACGCTTAAGTTGACTCGAAGCGCTGCCGTGTCTTTGACCGCACTGATGTTTGCGCCGGGTCAAGCGGCCAGCGCGTTTATCAACGACATCGACCGCAGGGCGACACAGTATCTCTACGGTGGCATGATGGGCATCAACGCCAGTTTCTGATCCTTGCCCCTCGGCGGGGGTTAAGCGTATGAGCACGTGCTAGAGAGCGGAGGCAAGCGAATGAAGATTTTGGTCACGGGCGGGGCAGGCTATATCGGTAGTCATACCTGCGTTGAGTTATTGCAGGCTGGGCATGACCTCGTGGTCGTCGATAACCTATCGAATAGCAAATCCAGCGTGATCAAGCGGATTGAAAATCTGGGCGGTCGACCACTGGAATTTGTTGTCGGCGATATACGCGACACAACGCTACTCACCACGTATCTGAACCAAGGCGTCGAATCTGTCATTCATTTTGCCGGGCTAAAGGCCGTCGGTGAGTCGACAGATGACCCGGTTCGGTACTACGAGAATAACGTCGCAGGGACGCTTTCGTTGGTCAAAGCCATGGACAGAGCAGACGTTCGCTCCATTGTCTTTAGCAGCTCGGCGACCGTCTATGGTGACCCCGCAAAGGTGCCGATCACAGAGGATAGCCCGTTGACTGCAACCAACCCATATGGCTGGTCTAAGTTGATGGTGGAGCAGATACTGCGAGACCTCGCTCATGCGGATACGCGTTGGCGGGTCGCGCTGCTGCGTTATTTCAACCCCATCGGCGCGCATGAATCAGGCACCATCGGTGAAGATCCAAACGGCATTCCCAATAATCTAGCACCCTACATTTCGCAGGTCGCCATCGGGCGACTCCCCAAACTCCGAGTGTTCGGGAACGACTATCCAACACCGGACGGCACAGGTGTAAGAGACTATATTCACGTGGTTGATCTTGCGCTCGGTCATCTCGCAGCCCTCGGCATTTGCGAACGTGAAACAGGCTGTCACATCTACAACCTGGGCACCGGGCGTGGCGTGAGCGTGTTGGAGATGAAAGCCGCGTTTGAGGCAGCGTGTGAACGCGATATACCACACGAGATCGTTGGCCGACGCCCCGGCGATATCGCTGCATGCTGGGCGGATCCAACGCGAGCGAACCAGATGCTCGGTTGGCGAGCAGAGCGCTCGCTCGCGAAGATGGTTGAAGACGGTTGGCGTTGGCAAAGACAGAATCCAAACGGTTATCCGGATGAGCCCCATGAGATTTGACCCCTCAGACCATCCGCATCGGCGCCTGAATCCGCTGACCGGTGAGTGGGTATTGGTCTCGCCGCATCGAGCAAAGCGGCCGTGGCAAGGCGCCGTGGAGACAACCGCAGCGGCCAAAAGGCCGGCATATGACCCCCACTGTTACCTGTGCCCAAGGAACGAGCGCGCGAACGGTGCGATCAACCCAGACTACCCAGGCACGTACGTCT
The DNA here is from genome assembly GCA_049889275.1 of Bradymonadia bacterium. GTDB lineage: Bacteria > Myxococcota_A > Bradymonadia > UBA7976 > UBA1532 > UBA1532. The sequence continues at coordinate 88,565 of JBMHDS010000133.1, forward strand.
TCACGAATGACTTTCGCGCGCTCTTGGACGAGACGCCCGAAGCGCCTGAGGATGCCGACAGGCTGTTTCAGACCAAAGCGGCCTCCGGCATCTGCAAAGTTGTTTGCTACGCACCCGATCACGCGAGAACGCTCGCGCTTCTGAGTGATGGCCAGTTGGACGATGTGATCACAACCTGGCGTACAGAGACGGCGATGCTTCGGACTCAATACCAGTGGGTCCAGGTCTTTGAGAACAAAGGCGCGATGATGGGCTGTTCAAACCCCCATCCCCATGGCCAGATCTGGGCGACCGATTATCTGCCCAACGAAGCGGCCAAAGAAGACCAAAGACAGCACGATTACTACACGGAGAACGGTCAAACGCTGCTGCTGGCATACGCCAAAGCTGAGCGTCAGCGTGGGGACCGGGTTGTGTGCCAGACAGCACACTGGATCGTGGTGGTTCCCTATTGGGCGTCATGGCCATTTGAGACACTCTTGATGCCCATGAATCGGACCATACCTCACCTCGACGCCATGACGGATGCGGAAGCGAGTGACCTTAAGTTCGCCCTCCGTGCGTTAACAGTACGCTACGATAACCTCTTCGAGACCTCTTTCCCCTACTCCATGGGATGGCATGGCGCGCCCGGCTGCAGCGATGCACCGCATTGGCAACTCCATGCGCACTTCTATCCACCACTCTTACGCAACGCCGAGGTACGGAAGTTTATGGTCGGATTCGAAATGCTCGCAGAGAGTCAAAGAGACCTCACAGCGGAACAGGCGGCGTCCCGTCTACGCAGCTTGGGCGAGACACACTACCTCGCAAACAGAGGGCCATGAGACAACTGACTGCACGCATCAACGCATTCCTTGAAAGCACTGGAGACGCGCGGCAACGCGACTTCGCGTATGCGCCTGGCCGTGTGAACCTGATCGGTGAGCATACGGACTATAATGATGGTTTTGTACTCCCGTGCGCCATCAACGCGGGCACATTGATCGCCGGGTCTCCCCGCGACGACAGACGCGTGACATCAATCGCGCTCGACTTGGACCAAAGCGAGACATTCTTCTCGCTCGATGAAGAGATCGAGAGGGATGGCCAACACGAATGGGCCAATTACATACGTGGCGTCTTCTTCATTCTAAAGCGACAGGGTCATGAACTGCTCGGAATGGACCTTGTCATCGCGGGTGATGTCCCACAAGGTGCAGGCTTGAGCAGCTCTGCCTCGCTTCAGGTGGCGCTGACAACACTGGTATCCCATATCAACGGTCTGGGTCTATCTCCCCTGCAGGTCGCCCGGGTCAGCCAAGCAGCCGAAAATGACTTTGTCGGTTGCAAATGCGGCATTATGGACCAGCTCGCCTCGGCAGCAGGTCAGCGAGACCACGCGACCCTAATCGACTGTCGAACCCTCGCCACGGAGTCGGTGACGATGCCAGCCGGCTATTCACTGCTCATCGTCAACTCCAATGTCAAACGTGGCTTAGTTGATAGCGCATACAATGAGCGACGCAACGAATGTGAGTCAGCGGCGGAAGCCTTAGGTGTGAGCCATCTGCGAGATGCAACGGCTGCCGATCTAACGCTGCTCGCAACACGCACCACCGACAAGGTCTTTCGTCGCGCGCGCCACGTGATCCTCGAGAATCAGCGCGTGCTCGAGAGCATCGCATGCCTACGCCAGGGTGATATCGAAGCGCTCGGGCGTCTGATGGCTGACTCGCATCGCTCGCTTCGATTCGATTTCGAGGTCACGGTGCCGGCTGTAGACGGCCTGGTCGATATCATTGCAAGTCGACTCGATGGCAGGGGCGGTGTCCGAATGACCGGCGGCGGTTTTGGCGGTTGTGTTGTGGTCCTCGCACCCACAGCGCTGGTCACCGATATCCGTCAAGTGGTCGGCGAACAGTACCCAGCCATGTTTGGACTCATCCCCGAATTCTACGAGACACAGGCTGCGGCCGGCGCTCGTATGCTCCCGCAGTTCTGAGTGAGAACGATGACCCTTCACATTGGCCAAAGGTAGTGGACAATCGAGTGCCGGACGCAATTCTCAAGACCGAATCGGTGAGCGCTCGCTTTGATTTGCAACATGGCGGGCGGCTGAGTTCCTTTATTCTCGGTGGTAAAGAGCGACTGATCGGGGCGCGTGATGGAGCAACCATGTGGGGGTGTTTCCCAATGGTGCCATGGGCCGGACGGGTCGGTTACGGTCGATTTCAGTGGCGAGACCGGCGTGTAGATTTGCCTCTCAACCTACCTCCTCATGCATTACACGGTACCGTCTTTGACAGCACCTGGACGCAGTGCGATGCACACCATTACCGAGCGAATCTCGGACCCGATTGGCCATGGCCGGGACATGTGGAGAGCACAGTCAAGCTCACACCCGGGCAGATGACCTGGACACTCACTGTGTTCGCTCATCGGGACAGCATGCCGGTCACGATGGGATGGCATCCATGGTTCGCTCGACGCGTCGCGAAACAAACCACGGCGACGCTACATTTTCAGCCCCGAACCATGTTTGAAAGAGACGCGAGTCATTTGCCGACGGGTGCCATGGTGACGCCTGGTCACGGCCCATTCGATGACTGTTTCTCCGGCCAGGAGCCTGCGCCGCGCATCGATTGGAGTGACGGTTGGTCCCTCGAAGTCTCAAGCACTTGTGGATATTGGGTCATTTACGATGAACCGAGCGAAGGTTTTTGCGTTGAACCTCAATCCGGTCCCCCCGACGCTTTCAACCAATTCGAGTATGATACCGTATCGCCGGCCAAGCCCCTAAGTCATTCCATGACTTGGCGCTGGTGGAAGAGATGAGCCTCCAGTCTCGCTTGTCCTGAGCACAATCGTCCAATTCAAGGTCGTGACATGACTGATGACTTCTCGCAGGCCCAATCTCTCGAGGTAAAGGCCACCACGAGATCGATGCCTAGCCCTCGGACTTTCCAGGAACCACAATGAGTTTGAGTGGTGTCTGGACCGACGATTGGCTACTCTGGCAGCCCGTAGAAAGACGAGGGAGACTGACTTGAACAGGCATTTATCTTTTGGATATTTCGTGCTGATGGGCATTTTTTTTGTCGCGCAGCAGGGTTGTCAGGATGATGTTCAAGGCAGTGGACCGCTCACCCGTGACGGCCAAACGCGGGCTCTCGACGTGGATGCAGGGCGCCAAATCGGACAATCCGGTGATGCCCTACCCACCATTGGGCAGACGCGCAATGACGGAGGCGATGCCGATGCCGCAGCACAAGGCACGGATGAATGCGAGCTCGGTGCGCGTCGGTGCGGTGCGAACTCAGACATTGAGCGCTGTGAAGATGCCGACGGAGATGGCGTATCAGAGTGGCGGTCGGCCATGCTCTGCCCCCTGGACCAACCATGCCGGGACGGACGCTGTCAAATGCCAGAACAAGGTCCTTGCGAAGACGACTGCACATTGGGTGCGACTCAATGTGCCGGAGACCTTATTCAAGACTGCGTGAGGAATGCCGAAGACTGCCTGGAGTGGACATCACCCGTTGCCTGCCCCGGTGGTTTACAGTGCCGCCAGGACACGTGCCGGTGCGATGATGAATGCATGCCTGGAGCACGCGAGTGCACAGCGAATGGATACAGAGAATGCATCCAAAATGCAGACTGTGCGCGGTGGAGTCCTTCGCAAGCGTGCCCCGATGGTCAGAGCTGCGTATCTGGGGATTGTGGCCAGGCCAATTGTAATCATCAATGTGCTGTCGTCGGGGCGAGCGAATGCGCGAATGGGCAGGAGCGACGCTGCGCATTAGACGCGAATCTGTGCCGCGTTTGGACCCAACCACAAGCATGTCCGAATGGTGAGATGTGCGTGGGCGACCGCTGCGATGGTCCACCGTGTGAGCACCAGTGCCCCGTGTTGGGACTCAATGAGTGCGACGGTGACCAGCAGAGGCGATGCGGCAGCGATGCACGCGGATGTCGTATCTGGCTAGAGCCGACGCCCTGCCCTGACGGCTTCGTTTGCAACAACGGTTTTTGCTCACGGCCCCCCTGCGATCATGAGTGCGTCGCAGTTGGGCAGGAGGAGTGTGTCGGTGACCTCCGTCGCCGTTGTGAATTTGATGTGGGCCTATGTCGAGTTTGGGGGGAAGCAACGCCCTGCCCGGGCGCGCGCGTTTGTCGCGACCGAATGGGCTGTGTCTTCGACTGTGAAGACACGTGTGATTTTTTTGGCCAAACCCGCTGCCGTGACGAGCAAATGCTCGAGCAATGCCAACCCAATGCCATGACACAATGCCTTGAATGGCGTGATTTTGTCGCCTGCGGAGCAAATCAGGTGTGCCGGGATGGACGATGTTTCGCACGCTGATGTCTGTATGCGACCCGCCCTCATGCATGGGTCCCCCTGATGACGCCCGCAAGGCTCTTTATCGCTTCTGGGTAGGTCTAGCTGCAGCCTTCCTGATTCTCGGTTGTAGCGGCGCTCAAAGACATCAGGACAAGGATAGAGACGCTCTCCCGAGCGCCGCCTGGCAAACCAAACTGAATCAAGATAATCCCTTAGTCGGCCTCATTTGGGACTCAAGGCTGAATAAGACGATATCCAGTCGCCAGTTGGTCAAACAAGTGGCCAAGGCGCAACTGATTCTTATCGGTGAGCGACACGACCACCCCGACCATCACCGCATTCAAGCCTGGTTGATCGACAACATCACCGACCAACGAACAGTGGGCTTTGAGATGCTTGCGAGACCATTACAAGACGCTCTGCAGGCAGCCAAAAATGCAAGCGATGTTGAAGCGCTGTCTCAATGGGAAAAGTCAGGTTGGCCTGCATTTTCGATATACAAACCCATTTTTGATGCAGCCTACCGCGGGCAACATGAACTCGCAGCGATTCACCCAACCCGGAAGCAAGTCAAAGCCGTACTCATGGGCTTGTCGGCAGGTGAGCTGGCCAAGGGTCATATGTCGGCTCTTCCGCGAGACGGATTGAAAGCACTTAAGGCTGATATAAAGGCGAGTCATTGTGGGCACGCAAACCCACAGATGACACAAGCGATGACCCGAGCCCAGGTCTTTAAAGATCAGTTCATGCTCCGGAATCTTATAGAGAAGAGCGGTGATAAGGGCAGCGTCCTCATCGCCGGTAATGGGCACGTCCGCAAAGATTATGGCATCCCCGTGCATGCGCCAGCCGACCTTCGGACAGTGAGCATTGGAATCATCGAAGCGGGTCGCACCCTAGATGTCGCTCGTTATGGCCCGGAGCGCTTTGACTATGTTTTTTTTACACCGATGCTTGACGATGTTGACCCATGCGTGCAATTCCGCGAGGCCCTGAAAAAGATAAAACAGAAAAAATAGGTCGACGCAGCTCGCCAATGGATTGGCGATCCTATACACAGCGCACTGGGGTGAGCGCGACCGTTGAGTTTCCTGTGTTACGTAGCGGCTTATGGATGAGTTGTGCTTTCAGATGGGAGTCGTGTTCATCAACGAGGTGCGCGAGCGCGCAAGAATGGGGACAACGAGCCCGGATTTGCTATCAACCATAGGTGGCTCTCCCCTTTGACCACATTTGCTTGCCTTCGAGATGCTTTATAAGCCACTGTTTAAAACCCGTATGAATTCAACCTTTTTTGCAGCGAGGAAGATGCACGATGAGTCAGCTCTTCAGACAACGTGACCTGGACTTTATACTGTACGACGTGTTGGCGCTTGAACAGCTCTGTGTCGCGCCAAGGTTCGCCCAGCATGACCGGGCCGTGTTCGATGCGATTCTCGATACAGCGCGTAAGGTCGCAGTCGATACATTTGAGAACCACGCGAGCAGTATCGATCTCAATCCACCCAGACTCGTCGATGGGGAGGTTGTTGTTCCGGATGTTGTCAAAGCTGCGACCGATGCGTTCAGCGCCAACGGCTTCTCTGCCGGCCCTTTTCCCGAAGAGTGGGGCGGACTCGGACTGCCCAATCTGGTGCTCAACGCGTATAACTTTTACTTCAACACGGCAAACCTCGCGACTTCGACTTACGTGGGGCTGACCATCGCTGCAGCCAACATGCTGCTGCACCACGGAGACCAGGCGCTCAAAGAGAAGTATCTCCCGGCCCTTGTGGCGGGAGAAGCTTTTGGAACGATGTGTCTATCGGAGCCACATGCCGGCTCATCGCTCTCCAATCTCAAGACCACAGCCACGCCGCTCGGTGATGGCACCTATCAGATCAGCGGCAACAAGATGTGGATCACCGGTGCAGACCATGAACTGACCGATAATATCTATCACTTTGTGCTCGCTCGACTACCCGATGCAGCCGTTGGGACAAAGGGGATATCACTGTTCATTGTACCCAAGTTTGAAGTATCCGCAGACGGCTCACTTGGAGAACGAAACGACGTCAAAGTGGTCGGTCTTAACCATAAAATGGGCTACCGTGGCAGCGTCAATGGCGTCGTCTCGTTTGGTGAGACAGGCGTTTGCAGAGGTCGCTTAGTAGGCATTCCACATGCCGGTTTAAGCCACATGTTCCATATGATGAATGAAGCAAGAGTGGGTACCGGCATGGCATCTGTGGCGTGCGCATACGGTGGTTATCGTCACAGCCTCGCCTACGCTAAAGAGCGCCCGCAAGGCTTTAAACCCGGGGAACGGGACCAATCACAACCCGAGGTGATGATCATCGAACACGTCGACGTACGCCGTATGCTTTTGCAACAAAAGGCGTATGTGGAGGGCAGCCTTCATCTCGTTCTTTACTGCGCGCGTCTCATGGATCAACACGCCATCGCGACCGACGCCGAATCGAAGGAGGCGGGTGAACTCGACTTCCTACTCGCGTTGCTGACCCCCATCGCGAAGGCTTGGGTCTCAGAATACTGCATCGACGCAAATCGGCTGGCCATTCAAGTCTTGGGCGGCTGCGGATATACCAAAGATTATCCAGTGGAACGTCTATACCGAGACAATCGCCTCAACGCTATCGTTGAAGGGACAACCGGTATCCAAGCCCTCGATCTGCTCGGCCGTAAGGTGACCATGGGTCAAGGCGCGGCCTTGAGGTTACTGAGCGAGCGACTCAACGCGACGGTCGAAAAGGCCCGCAAAATCGATAATTTTGTCGCTTATGCTGACGCACTTGATAAGGCGGGTCACAATGTTGCGAAAGTGACCATGAGCCTCATGGGAGAGGCCATGTCAGGTGAACTTGAGAAATTTGTCGCCAACGCAACCCCCTATCTACATGCACTCGGACACGTGGTCGTCGCCTGGTTGTGGTTAGAACAAGCGATGGTGGCGAACAGCGGGCTCGCAGAGAACCCCTCTGATCATTTTCTCCGCGGCAAGCTGCAAGCATGCCAATATTTTTTCAATTGGGAGCTGCCGAAAATTGAGCAGTGGTGTGGGCTCCTCGCCCCTGTGGAGACCACCTGCTTGGATATGCAGATTGATTGGTTTTAGTTGCAGACAACGCGAGGTGCTATAAAAACGCTCGTCGACTTAGCTCCACTTATCAAATCCTAATTTAAGCAAAAGTTTGCGAGCATATCATTCTATACCCTAACATTTGCGTTGGTATATCAACGCCCCGACTGACGCAATGACACCTAGGTCTCGCATAGCATACAGATTAGGCACAACCTTGGTGTGTCTGCTGCCCGTTTGTGTTGCATTAGCAGATGGTCTGCCTCCATCTCATCAGCCGGAGATCACGTCGAGTCGGACACCTGATTCCCCGTCACCGATCGCATCACCCGCTGACCAGGACAGAGCCGGCGAACAGCTTGCCTCCCAGGCACCCGTCACGAAGACCTATAGCAAACTCATAGAGAGGTACGTCTCGCGTTGTCGATACAGGAAGCTCGTCGCTCGATTCTACGCCGAGCGCGGCTATAGCCTCGCGTTTCATGATGGGTTAGTACCCAATCAAAATGCAAAAGACCTCGTGGCAAGTCTCGGTACACTGGGCGCAGAAGGCATCGACCCGAAGAAGCTGTATTGGGCACTCTCGCGCAAAGCGCTCTCTCGGCATTTCAAATGGTGGCGCCAAAGAAAACCAGCACCACAGGTAGCCTTACACGACGCGAAAAATGCAGACGAAGCTGTCAAACGGGACCTCCTCATGACCGACGTGCTCGTTGAATACGTCAAGCGTTTTAGATACCACCGAACCACTGACTCGCTCATCGTCGCATGGCCCGGCTACCTCGCGAGGAAACATGGAGAGGCCATTATCGGCGACTTGAAGGCACTCATGGGCAATATGGGGACCGGGCTCAAGCAATTGCGACCAAAAATAGATGAGTACCCAATGATGGTGGCCGCGCTCGCGCGCTACCAAGCTCTCGCGAAGAACAAGGAACCACCGCGAATTTCTTGGTGGCGCTGGCGGGCTGCGACGAGGAAGGGTAAGCGAGCCCCGAACTCAAAACTCATTCGCGCGGTTCAAGCGAGGCTTATCTATGCGGGCTTCTATGAGGGTGAGTTGACCGGTGAGTTCGACGAAGCGACCACCTCGGCTTTGACAGCATTTCAACAGAGCCATAACCTAAAGACCCGCACAAAGTTTGGTTGGTGGACAGTCTCGGCATTGAATTTGCGTAACAAATCGAGAGTACGCAAACTGATGGCGGGCCTGCAGAGACTGCGCGAATCTGTTCGAGCACGGGAAAACCCACCCACATATGTCCGCGTCAACCTCCCAGCATATAAGTTGTATTTGCATGAGAATCGTAAGCACACGCGGACGCACAAAGTCATCATCGGTAATACCAAACTCGATTTTGACCGAGACGAATGGATACAAGGTTATCTCAACCACAGTCCAATCATCGCGACACGCATGGAGTCGATCATCCTCAACCCCAAGTGGAAGCCACCACCGCGTATCCTTGAAGAAGAATTTAATGGTGAAAAGGATGTCGTCGTCGGCCCTGGCCCTAAGAACCCACTGGGTCGGGTCAAGTTCTGGCTTTACCGAACGAATATGGTCTACATCCATGACACAAATAAACGCGGCTTGTTCAGGTCCACAAAGCGCGCATATAGTCACGGATGTATCCGGTTGCATAAGGCACGCGATTTCGCCAAACACCTGCTCGAACGCATCTCAGGTATGTCCGCAGAAGAGTTTTCTCGCCGCTATGCGCGGCGTAAACCCTACGAAGTCAAACTGGACACCCACCTACCCGTCTATTTCGAATATATGACCGCCGATGTGGACCCTGAGCATGGTCGCGTCACTTTCTATCCAGACATCTACGAATACGACTATAAATATGTGACCGGCCAACGCATTCATGTGAACCGCCGTTTTGGTGACCACCGACTCCGGCCTGACGATGTCCCAGAGATTCCTAAGGCTGCTTACACTAAGCTCAAGAAAGCAGGTGGAAAAGCACCGCTGGTCTGGCCACCACAAGCGGAGGGCGTCGCACCCTCAGGTGTCCCATCAAGTGACGGTCCCGAGCAGTGAACACGTCACAAAATCAAGTCTCATTCCATTTTGCGCATAGGTACGACTGAGAACGCAGCGACGGACCGATTCTGCGGTCAGCGCCCGAGCTCCATCTGGAATCACCTACTCCGCAAAGACGGTCCGTTCCCGGGCCCACTCTCTCAGCGATGCGATTTGTGTGTCCATCACCACAGAGAGCGGTCTTGTCTTCTTCACTTCAGCCAGGAGGGTTGCGCAAGATAAACATGCACCCTGTGCGCGAGTCGCATAAAGTCCCGAGATCACCGCCTGCTCAATCTCAGCCCCAGAGAAGCCAGCCGTCGCTTCCACCAGTGTATCCAGATCGAGTCCACCATAGTCGACCCCACGTCGCTCAAGGTGGACTTCGAGGATACGTCTTCGGCTCTCCGCCTTCGGTAAATCCACAAAAAAGATCTCATCGAGCCGACCTTTACGAATCAACTCTGGCGGTAGACCTGAGATGTCATTCGCTGTCGCGACAATAAAGACTGCAGCTTGATTTTCTGCCATCCAGGTCAACAAGGTACCCAAGACTCGCTTCGACGTACCGCCATCGTTATCCCCGGAAGCCATGGCTTTCTCGATCTCATCAATCCAAAGGACGCACGGTGCCATCGCTGCCGCCGTCTTCAATGCATCACGAATGTTCTTCTCTGTCTCACCAAAATACTTTGTGTACAAACGCCCGACATCCAGGTGTAGCAATGGAATCCCCCAAGTGCCTGCCACGGACTTAGCAGCGAGGCTCTTACCACAGCCCTGAACACCAACCAGAAGGATGCCCTTGGGTCTCTCGAGCCCAGCCATCTTCGACAAGAAGGCCTCTTGACGTAAGTATAGCCAGTCTTTGAGGTTGTCTTGACCACCGATTTCACTCAAGGAAGTTGTATCAAAATTGTAAGAGAGAGCGGTTCCTTGATCGAGTAGTCGATACTTTGCCTGCATCACAAGCGCCACGTCTGTATGGGTAATCGCCCCATCCGCAAAAATGGCTTGGTAAGCGAGACTGCGCGCATCATGCGCCGTCAAACCACTCAGATTCTGGATGAGTTTCTCTAAACTCGCACGGTCCGTTTGCACGCGCTGACCCTCATTTGCCTGGCGCCACTCCTGAGCGACCTGGCGCACGATTTGTTCAAGCTCAGCGCGGTTCGGTAGAGACAACTCGTAGGTCGCCGACAACGGCTTCAAATCCTTTGGTAGACTTAACTCATGACTGACCAAGACGAGAAAATGTGGCACTTGGTGGTGATTTTGCGCGATCTCTTTGAGCATTCGGACGATCACCGGGTCGGTCAAATACGGGTGAAAGTCACAGAACAAATAAATGCCAGGCGTTTTTGTGCTTCGAATCTGAGCGAGTGCTTGGTCGGGCTGCTTTGCAAAGGCTTGATTGCCAAGGTCCCGGTCTAGCCTTCTGAAACCATCGAGCACAGTCCACTTGAAGAGTGGCTGCTGACGATCTTTACTCATCGCCTCGAATAGCGCGACGACGCCAGGCTCATCGTGGGTTTCAACCGATAGGATGGGGATGCGAGATTGAAGGAGAACTTTGAGTTCGTTGAAGTCGGTTTGCATAACTCGCTCAGCTGTGTCGGGCGCCAAAAGATCATGCTGACACTACGAAGGCGCGCATCAAATTACAACTCGCGTGTCGTCGCCCTCGACTGGCAGGTGAGAAAGCACCACGGGAGGCTTCAAATACCTCCAAGCCTGAGTTTAGCGGTTGGCCTCGTCATGCTGTAGCCATTCGTCCATGTGCGCGAGCAATTTGCGCCCGCGCGCATCCCAGGTGAGGGTCTTTGATGTTTCGAGCGCACCATCGGTAATGCGTTTGAGCAAATCACGATCCGCTCTCAGGCCCTCAATCTCTCCCACGAGGTCGGCCAATGTATCCTTCTCAACGAGCCAAGCGTTTTCCTCATGAACGAGAAGTTCTGCGGTATCGGGAGAGTATGGCGCCACGATCGCGCGCCCGCTCGCGAGATAGTCGAATAGCTTCATCGGTAAGACCGTATTGCCTGCGGTCAATGCAACAGCCGATGGTGGAATCATCAACACATCGCATGCGCGAAGGAAAGTAGGTACGAGGGCCGGTTTCTGCCAGTCGTAGTGAAACACATTATCGAGATTTCTAGCATCTTCGATGACGTCTATGTCTTGGCCGCCGCCCACGAGAAGCACATTGATGTCCGGCATGGCCTGAGCGAGCTCGAGAAGCGTCATGATCCCCTTTTCTTTGTCGAGCCGACCGGTGTATCCGATTGTAAAAGCGTCTCTCTGAAGACCGATCGCCAGCCTCGCCTGATTCGCAGTCTGGTCGCTCTCAAAGGCCGCGGGGTGGAAGCCATTATGAGCAACACAGAGCTTACGCGCTTCGATACCGACATCAAGATAGGCATTCCGTGCATGGTGTGAGTGAAAGAAGCCGCCGAGCAGTCTTTTGTGTCCAAACAGCCTTCGGAAGAATCTGCCAGAATACCTAATCTGCTGTGGCCATGGGCGATAGGTATCGTACACGACTCGATGCCCCGCTCTCAGCGCGGCCAAGATAACGGGCAGGTTGCGGGAATAAACCACATCGGCTTGCGCGACGACTGATAGTTTCATCGCGGCCACGCTGTGAGTAAGCTTCTTTAGATGACGTCCACCCAGATTCGATGACTGCAGCTGTACGGTTTCAATGTCGCCCTCAACATCGTAGTGATCGAGCAACTCATCGCGGGAGATGATAGGCCCGCCCGGCTCATGGGGATAAACCAGGGTGACATGGGCCCCCTGACGACTCATCGCGGTGACCGTATTCAGCACCTGGAGTGCATCGGCGCCAGTCGAAGGATAATAGCCATCGTAGACATAGGCGATTCGCATTTATACTCCAACTCGAGACAAGTCGATTTGCCCCAATCCGATTACTGAGTCTTTGTTCAAAGTCCTAGGCTCTGAGCAAACCCATTGACAAACTTACGCTCCGGGTCCAAGCGGCTACGAAAACGTTTAAAACGACCCCATCCCTCAAACAATCCGCTGATATCTTCGGGCCGGTGGAAAACACATTTTCCCCAATGCGGACGCGCTCCGAACTCCACAAGTCGATCGGGTAATCGCTGCATGAGTGGGTTCTCACGATACAAGAACATCGACACCCAAATGCAGGGCTGCCCCTGAGTAGGCGACAATGTACCGACCTCCGCCGTACCCGGCCGTAGACCGATCGGTCGGTCAGGGAAAGCGTTCAGCTCTTCCATGTCCTGCTCCAGGCGACTCAGAAACGCCCGTGCCTGTCCAGTCTCGACCGCAAACTCGCCTTCTGGAGGCGTTCGGTTACGCGCCCTCTTTTTGAGAATCGCCTCCGCTGTACCCTTAAGCGGTGCCAGCATCTGATCGTATGAACCGCAGTAATCCTTCGCCGGAAAAAGCGTGGATGCAATCTTGGCCCCAGCTCGACCCTTTTGGAGACGCCGTTGTAGGCCTGTCTTCGCGCTCTGCTTGGTCAGCCAGTCGAGCACCATCGCGGTGTCATTAAAGCGCACTTCTCGTTGGTCACTCACACCTGCGATGGCGTCATCAACCCGTGACGCCGCGTAGTCCAATACGAAGCTCGCGGCAGGCAACCAAATCGCGCTACGAAATTCAATGTCGGCCCTCGGGTTGAGCAGCGCGTCGATGAAACGATCGATGGGTTGAGTTCGTCGTTCGAGCAAGAGCTGAAAACTGGGTTCACATTGCAGGACAAACTCTGAGAAGACACCCACGGTTCCGAAGCTCGGCAGAACGTGCTGAAATCCTTTGGTCCCGCGCCGGTACGTCTTGACGTCCCCCTTACCGGTAATCAGTTCGGCTTCAATGACGGAATCGATAAGGGAACCATATCGGTAGGAGCCACCATGGGTGCCGGTTGAGATCGCCCCACCGACAGTCTGGCCATCCCATTCTCCAATCGTTGGTAACGCAAGGCCTTGGCGGCTGAGATAATCGAGAAGACGGTTTAAGGTCACCCCCGCCCCGACTCTAACGAGGTTCTCCCCAGCAATGGCCAGTTGGTCGAAATGGTCGAGACGCAGTTCGGTGCCATTCGTCTCAAAGCAGGGGCTCTTGGAGGTCCGAGACCCGACCGCACAGCTGTTGTGCTTCAGACTGCGCACAACACGTGCAACATCATCCGTTGCACGTGGGCATTGAAGTTCGGCCGGTCGGCTGGACGCTTTCATGGCGATGCGATCAGATGCCTAGGCTGATAGCCCAAGAGTCTTTCTGCTTTCCCGTGAGGATAGCGGAATAATTGTGTATAGCCGGTTGACCGAATCTCACCACTAAAACGGCCATAAAGATCAATACCATGCCGTATCAAGTGGTCGATGGGTTGCGGTACATCAAAGGTCTTGACCCGCTGTTGCTGCGCAATATAGCGATGAAATCGCCGCAATTCGAGGGTCTCAGCCCCCAAGTTGAAGGACTCGTTGGCAGCGCTCTCATGGCTCGTTGTGAGCAAGAGCCCGTCAACGAGATCGTCGATGTGCACGAAGTTAAATGCGATACGACCAAAACAAACGTGATATGTCTCAACAAGCTTTTCGACCTGAGTGCCCCATGGCCTACACCCCGGTCCGTACACGTTGGTCGGACGGACGATGGTGTACTCCAGTGGATGGTCGTTACAATAGGCTGCAACCCTGTGCTCACCGACGAGCTTCGTTCGACTGTAATTGTTCAGATTATCTGCGAGATGCGGCTCAACCGCCTCGCTAAAGATGCGGTCAGGTGCGTCGGTGCCCCGATAGACCGATATCGAACTGATATAAACAAAGCGTTTAACCGAACCACGGGTCGCGGCCTGTAGGATGTTCTCAGTACCAACGACATTGACCCGCTCACTGAGCGCCGCATCTTTCTTACCCATAAATGCAGCTGCATGTACGACAGCATCAGCCCCATTACAGAGCGTATCGAGAGCGTCCAGGTCTTCTAGATCACCGAAGACAACGGAAGCGCCGGCGCGAGCGAGCGCATCTGCATCTGGACTGGGGTTACGGCAGAGCGCCCGGACAGCGATGCCGCGCTGCAAGGCGGCACGAACGAGGGCGCTGCCAATAAAGCCATTGGCGCCCGTAACAGCAATTTGTGTAACGTCTGGCATGGTACGGACGGCTAACAGAGGTGCTTGATCTTGTCAACTGGGCTTGAACGACAAGCCCGCTGTGGTGGCGCGCGCAAAGGCGTTCCCTGGAGGCTGTCGCTGCGCGACTATGACTTCGACTTCAGCGCCAGTTTGAGCACCACTCCATCGCGGATGAGGTCGTCCGCCTTGCCATCATAAACGATGCCAAAGTCTTTGCGGTTGATGGAGAATTCGGCGTTCAGGCTGAAGCCACCGTCCAGCGCGATCTTGGCGGGGAAACTGATGCTCTTCTTCGTGCCGCGGATCGTTAAATCACCGGTTACCTGATAATCAGCGCCAGCCTTTGCCACGATAGAACGACTCACAAAGGTCGCTGTTGGAAATTTCGCCGAGTCAAAAAAGTCTGCGCTTACGAGATGCTTCTGCAGCTTGCCAGACCACGGTTTTGGATCGAGGTAGTCAGCCTCGGCCGAAGCAGTCTTCACGGTGACCTGCAGTTGAGCTGCCGCCGCGCCCTTATCCAAGCCGCTCACATTGCCCGACCAGTCGTTGAACCGATTGGTGTGAGAACCTGTGACCTTACTGCCGACAAAAACAATCTGGCCTTCGAGCGCCGCTTGGCTGTTTGCTGCCTGCGCTGGCTTCGCAGCAGGTGCTGCCTGTTTTTTTGTGTTCGCGACCTCAGTTTTTTTGGGGGTTTCATCATTCACTTTGGCTGCAACAACGTCCTTGGAAGGGTCTTTTGCACAACCAATGCTCACGATAAACAAACAGGCTAAAAGCCAACGCATACGAATACTCCTTAAATTACATGTGACCGAGAGAGTGAAGTCCCGGCGAATTAGATTCATCAAACCGGTTAAAGATTTCGCAGAGACACCACTAACCACCGCAACGCTATCAACGCACCATTTCAAAATAAATCACACAAAAACGAGCATTGTTTTGCATTTACGCAAAACAAGAATTGCCCGCACCGACCCCGGATACGGGATAAACCGGACAACAAGAACAACGCACTGCACACTTTCAGCGCCACGAGTGTCACACCATGTGTATTCATCTTTCAGCAATGAGGCACAGACATGTTCACACCAACGCCAACCTTAAACGTAAGCCCAAGATCAGCCCTCGCGTTGGCCTTATTGATTGTTCTCTCCGCCACAGCATGTGAGCCTTTGGAGCACAATTCTCTCCAAGAACTCGACCCACCCGTGCCTGAATCCAACGGCGGCGGTTCAGACAGTAAAGGGGACAATCCACACATACCGGTACCGAATGTGACAACGACTCGGGTGTACGAGAGCCTCAGCGCAGTGTGCGCGTCCTGCCACGGTGCCGGAGCCACTGCGCCCTATTTTGCGAGTCTGAATCACTTCACGGACATGATTGCGACAAAGGCAAAGTGGCTTAATCCCAGTCAACCAACGCAAAGCCCATTCTACCAATTATTGGCAGGCAACGGCGATGGCCGCTTCTCACAGATGCCGCCCGCTGGACAAGCCTATGGCGCTCTCGCGACGAGCGAATCTACGCTCTTGTCTCTAAACGAAATCGCTGACTGGATCGCCGTTCAAGACATTGAGACAGACGACCCCATAGACATTGATGACTGCCTCGAGATTGCACCGTCACGCGCACCAATGAGACGCCTCACGCATATGGAATACAAGTACTCGATCCAGGATATCTTTGCCCTGAGCATAGACCCGACGGAGAACTTCCCTGCCGAGACTGAGGCCTATGGGTTTAACAACAATGCCGACTTCTCTCATGTAACCCGCTTACTGGCCGAACAGTATGAGAGCGCTGCCAAGAACGTCGCACGGGTTGTCATCGACGAGCACCGGCATGTCTTAGGACACTTGGGCATGAGCTGTAACATTCAGACTGTGCAGTGCGCTCAGCTATTTTTTGAGACAGTCACACCGCTGATCTATCGTCGTGCGCTCTGGCCGGATGAGCTAGAACGGGTCATGGGGCTTTGGCAAACCGTTAAAAACACAACTAACGACCGCCGTTTGGCCGCGATAACCGTCTTGGAGGTACTCCTACAATCACCCTATTTCCTATATCGACCGGAAATAGATACGCCAGACACCGCTGTCGACACGATTCCAATTACAGGATACGAAATGGCGAGCCGGCTGGCCTACTTCCTGTGGACATCCGCCCCAGACCGTGACCTCTTGGACAAGGCCGCCCGGGGGGAATTGTCCGAGCGCGCGCAGATACTCGCCGTGGCTGAATCAATGCTAGACGACCCCCGAAGCCACCGATTGATTTCACAATTCTATCTTCAGTGGCTCGGTCTCAAGGATACCCACCATGTTGCAAAGAATCAGGGCATCTACCCTCAATGGTCATCGCGTCTAGCCGAGAGCATGAATCATGACATTGTCGAACTCGTACAGCATCTGACCTTTGAAACCGATGGGTCCATGTCTGACCTGTTCACAACAACACAAGCATTTGTTGACGATTCACTGGCACCAATATACGGCCTTGAGGCCCGTGCACGTGAGGATTTCGAGCTCACCGATATCTCCCATGAGCCGCGCGCGGGGATACTCACCCGCGCCGCCTTTCTCTCGGTGCACGCAAAGTCTGACCAATCATCGCCTGTTCTACGTGGCGTTGAGGTCCGCGAGAAGATTCTCTGCCAACCGT
This sequence comes from Bradymonadia bacterium, assembly GCA_049889275.1. Lineage (GTDB taxonomy): Bacteria > Myxococcota_A > Bradymonadia > UBA7976 > UBA1532 > UBA1532. Next base: position 105,810 of record JBMHDS010000133.1, read on the forward strand.
TGGCCCCGCCGCCTCAAGACGTTGATGATGCGCCACCAGCGCTCGACCCGAGCGCGACAACGCGAGAACGATTTGCCGCCCACACCCAAGACCCAGCCTGCGCGGGCTGCCATACATTGATCGATCCGGTGGGTTTCGGTTTCGAAAACTTCGATGGGCTCGGCCGCTACAGAACACAAGAGAATGGACTGCCCATCGATTCAGAGATCAACATGTACGGGACTGAGAATCTGGATGGTGACTACGACAATATCCACGAGCTGAGTCTAAGAATGGCGACGGATGAACAAGTCGAGCGATGTTTCGTCGAAACGTGGCACCGCTACACCCTCGGCCGCAGCCCAGACCCGCAAGATCAATGTCGTAGTGCGTTGATCGCTGACCGCGATGGGTCATCTCAACAACCAACGCTAAAAGAGCTCATCCTGAGACTCGTGGCGAGCGATGACTTTCTCTATCGACGGCGCAGCCAATAAAGATTTGCACAGATTTCACACCTCGCGTTTCAAACATTTTGAAAAACAAATGCGAGGACAGACATCATGACAATTAAAAAGAAGGATATTACGCGGCGACGTTTCTTGAAGCGCTTAGGGCTATCGGCGGCAGCAACACCGTTTCTCACCACCGGGATTCGATCAGCCCTCGCGCAAACGGCAGGCACACCAAAACGGTTCATCGTGTTCTACACCCCCAATGGAAAGAACATGGACACCTGGGGTGCGAGTGGTGGAACCTACAATTTCCAACTCAAGTCGAGCCTGCAGCCTATGGAGCGTCACCAGCAAGACCTCGTTATCTTCGACGGCATTGACATGCAAACCTGCTCGGTGAGCCCAGGTGCTGCTCATCCACGTGGTATGGCGAACCTCTTGGTAGGTAGACCTGCATTAGCACCCGTCGGTTCTGAGGCGATGGGCTATGCATCAGGTGCATCTATCGACCAACACATCGCCAATGTAATCGGCCAAGAGACCGCATTTCGATCTCTCGAGTTTGGGGTGATTCGAACCGTTGAAAAGGTTGAGACACGGATCAACTACGCGGCGGCAGGCCAGCCAATCAGTCCCGAGGCCAATCCAAGCGTTATGTTCGACCGGCTCTTTGGCTCTGCAGGGCAGATGAATGGAACCACACCGAGCGTAAAGCAGCGCATGTTCGAATTCCTGCGAAACGACTACACGCATCTCAGTCAAAAAATTGGCCAGAATGATCGAATGAGACTCGAGGGTCACCTCCAGCATCTCAGCGAGATTCATGCCGCAATCCAGCAAAGCGCAGCGTGCGAGGCGCCGCCACTGGGTGAGCCTGTGCCGCTCAATCTCGCATCCTCGATACCCGCGATCGGGCGGATGCAGATGGACATGCTGGTGGCAGCGTTACGATGCGACCTCACGCGGGTCGCGACCTTGCAATGGGTCTGCCCAGCAAAGGAGATGATCTTTGACATGTTCGGGCACACCCGAGACCACCATATTCTCACTCACCAGACCGACGCTGCGAGCCGAGCTCAGGTGACCGAGGTGGACACCTTCTTCTCAGAGCAACTCGCGTACCTCGTCGATGCGCTGAAGGCTGTGCCTGAGGGCGATGGCACCTTGTTTGACTCCACCATGATTCTGGTATGCTCTGAAGTGAGCCATGGACGGACACACGGCACTGCAAACATGCCTTTTATGCTCGTAGGCAACGCTGGAGGCGCTTATCAAACCGGCCGTTATCTGAGCCAACTAGGTGGCGTATCTCACAATGATCTATACGTCTCATGTATGAACGCGATGGGCGTACCGGGATCGACTTTCGGCGACTCCAGATTTTGCAACGGCCCCCTGGCTGCGCTGACCTAATTCGGGATAAGCGGACGTCGAGAATCGATGCTCAAGCGTTGTCGCGAGTCGTCATGACCACAGTGGACGAACCGGAAATACACATCTATCGCGTTGCATTCTTACGTCGATTGGCCTGATGTAACCGCCACTGTTCGGCAACCTGCTGGCCGAGTTCAGCCTTAATCTGCTCGACTGTGGACCGCCGAATCTCTTTCGAGCCTTCACGAAAAATCAACCGGTCTCTTGGCAACGTCAGTGTAGAGACCAAAGCTTGAAGCTTGCTGCGCTCTGCATCATAAATGGTCACGAGCTTAACGAAAGATGGCTCAGGCAACTTGACGCTTTTCTGAAAGCGGCGCAGCTCACCCAACGAAAATGCGGCCTGACTTGCCTTCAAATCTTTTGAACTCAAGACTTGGGCCTTGGTGTCTGTTCGTCGCTGCTGTTGAGTCAACTCTTCGAGTTGTTCGTTCGTACGCTGAAGCTGCTTTTCTTGATGTGCCACTCTGGCCTCGAGGGCGCTGAGCTTTTTCCCCATCTCAGCGACTCCGTCATGTTGATGGCAACCGGCGTAGCCAAAAAGGATTAACAGTACAGCGAGTGCCATCTGCGGTCTCGACCAAGGCGGCATGGTCATGGAACGGCACAAAAGCCGTTCATGCACAAGAGAAGGTCACGGCATGGAAACACGTGGCTACAGGGGTGTCCTTCAGCACCGCGACCACCGTCACCATTGCTCAGTTCAGTGCACACCACCTGGCCACTGGCGTTAAATCCGGTCACGACGAAACCAGGCATACAGCTTTGCGCAGCGATTGCCATCGAGACACATTGCCAACCGTTATTTCCAGGACTTCGGGCGAGGACCTGGCCGCCGATACAACCTGCCGAATCAACACTCAAAGTGTTGCCGTTGAGCGCCAAGCCATCACCCGCGGCGCGCTGCGTATCGTCGTCGCCGTCCGCTAAACCCGCAGGCACGTTAACGAGGTCAGTAAAACTCGCTGTGAACGCTGCCAAGGAGAGGTCAAGAGTACGCACGTAGTTTGCATTCGAGACGATATTGATCACCTCATTGTCGGTGAGCTGTGTATTGGTATCGACGTCGGCCACACATTCCCAACTATCGTTTGCGCCGTTTCGCTTTAACACCTCACCGGCCACACAGCCGGTCGTATCAAGGCTCAATGTGTTGCCGTTGAGTGCGAGACCTGAGCCCGCCGCACGCTGCGTATTGTCGTCACCGTCGGCAAGCCCCGCTGGCACGTTGACCAAGTCATTAAAGCTCGCAGTCGTCGCGATATTCGCTAACTCCACATCGCGGACAAAACCGTTATTCGACACAAAGGTCACAACCTGATTCTCTGTCAGCTGCGTGTTCGTATCCGTGTCCACGTCGGCCACACATTCCCAACCGTTATTGGCGCCGTTGCGCTTTAACACCTCACCGGCCACACAGCCGGTCGTATCAAGGCTCAATGTGTTGCCGTTGAGTGCGAGACATGAGAACGCCGCACGCTTCGTGTTGTCGTCTCCGTCAGCAAGGCCCGCTGGCACATTGACCAAGTCATTAAAGCTCGCAGTCGTCGCGATATTCGCTAACTCCACATCGCGGACAAAACCGTTGTTCGACACAAAAGTGACCACCTGATTTTCCGTGAGCTGGGTGTTCGTATCCGTGTCCACATCCGCCACGCACTCCCAGCCATCGTTCGCGCCGTTGCGCTTTAACACCTCACCGGCCACACAGCCTGTCGTATCAAGGCTCAATGTGTTGCCGTTGAGTGCGAGACCTGAGCCCGCCGCGCGCTGCGTGTTGTCGTCGCCGTCAGCAAGCCCCGCAGGCACGTTGACCAAGTCATTAAAGCTCGCTGTCGTCGCGATGTTCGCTAAGTCCACATCGCGGACATATCCATTTTGGGAGACAATATTGAGAACATCGTTTTCTGTTAATTCTGAATCAGAGCCCACATCGGCAACGCACTCCCAACCATCATTGGTCGCATTTCGTTTAAGAACCTCACCAGCCACACAGCCCGTCGCATCGAGGCTCAATGTGTTGCCATTGAGCGCAAGACCTGAGCCCGCCGCACGCTGCGTGTTGTCGTCACCGTCGGCCAGCCCCGCAGGCACGTTGACCAAGTCATTAAAGCTCGCTGTCGTCGCGATATTCGCTAAGTCCACATCGCGGACAAAACCGTTATTCGACACGAACGTCACAACTTGATTCTCTGTCAGCTGCGTATTCGTATCTGTGTCCACGTCCGCCACACATTCCCAGCCATCGTTCGCGCCGTTTCGCTTTAGCACCTCACCGGCCACACAGCCCGTCGCATCGAGGCTCAATGTGTTGCCATTGAGCGTAAGACCTGAGCCCGCCGCACGCTGGGTGTTGGTGTCTATATCGATCGCGCATGTCACCGTGCCAGTTTGGTCAACACCAGTCACACGTTGCCCCTGCGGACAGGCTTGGTCACTCAACGCAAAATCACCGCCTGTGTAGGTCGTGTTCTGATCATTGGCACAAACAAATTGTCCTTGATCGTCTACACCCTGCAAGAGTTGTCCCGGGCCACATGTCTGCTCATTGAGTACAAAATCGACTTTGCATGTGATGCTACCCCGTTCATCAACACCGGTCATCACATGACCTTCGGGACAGGATTGGCCGCTCACCGCGAAATCATCGCCGGTGTATGCGGTGTCGATATCCTGCCCGCATACAACCTGACCCGCTGCGCTAATACCCAAGACCTTCTCATTCACACCACAGCTCTGGTTACTCACCGCAAAGTCATTGCCCGAATACACGTTCTGCGTGTCGATATCCTGCCCGCATACAACCTGACCCGCTGCGTTAATGCCCAAGACCTTCTCATTCACACCACAGCTCTGGTTACTCACCGCAAAGTCATTGCCCGAATACACATTCTGCGTGTCGATATCCTGCCCGCATACAACCTGACCGGCGGCGTTAATGCCCAAGACCTTCT